>NZ_DATBTU010000084.1:0-4778 GCF_036559085.1 Amnibacterium sp. | reverse complement strand
TACCGGCCGCGGGACGCCGACACCCACCCCCGGCGGGTCGCCCGCCCGCCGCGTCGCCTCGTACACTGGACGCCGGCTCCCCGCGTGGCGCCATCCAGGCCAACTCCCCCAGGGCGGAAACGCAGCAAGGGCAACCGGGCTCTGGCGGGTGCGCGGGGGGTCCTTTCTCTTCCCCCGGCGACGACGCCGGAGGACCGGGCGGATCGGGCGCGATGGGCGTCCGATGACGCCCATCGACGTCCGAAGTGGCCCGGCATGAGCCGAGGTCCACGGATCCGGGCGGGATCCGACGATCCGGGCGCGAAACGACGCCCGGGATGTCGGAAGGCGCCCGGAATCGGCGGTGCGGCGATCGGTTGTGCACAAGGCGCGCGACGCGCCCGGTGGTGTCCGACCCCGCACGTACCCTTCTGGGATGGTCACCGCCCTCTACCGCCGCTATCGGCCGGAGACCTTCGCGGAGCTCATCGGCCAGTCCCACGTGACGGAGCCGCTGCGCACCGCGCTGCGCACCGACCGGGTCAACCACGCCTACCTCTTCAGCGGTCCCCGCGGCTGCGGCAAGACCACCTCCGCCCGCATCCTCGCTCGCTGCCTCAACTGTGCCGAAGGGCCGACGGACACCCCGTGCGGCGTCTGCCCCAGCTGCGTCGAGCTCGGCCGCGGCGGCGGCGGCTCGCTCGATGTCGTGGAGATCGACGCGGCGAGCCACAACGGTGTCGACGACGCCCGCGACCTCCGCGAGCGGGCCGTGTTCGCGCCCGCCCGCGACCGCTACAAGATCTTCATCCTCGACGAGGCCCACATGGTCACGTCGCAGGGCTTCAACGCGCTGCTGAAGATCGTCGAGGAGCCGCCGGAGCACGTGAAGTTCATCTTCGCGACCACGGAGCCCGAGAAGGTCATCGGCACGATCCGGTCCCGCACCCACCACTACCCGTTCCGGCTGGTGGCGCCGGCGCAGATGCTCGCCTACGTCGGCGAGCTGTGCGAGAGCGAGGGCGTCTCCGTCGAGCCCGGCGTGCTGCCGCTCGTCGTCAAGGCCGGCGGCGGATCGGTGCGCGACACCCTGTCGCTCCTCGACCAGCTGATCGCCGGATCCGAGGGCACCACCGTCGTCTACGAGCGCGCGACCGCGCTGCTCGGCTACACGAGCACCTCCCTGATCGACGAGGTCGTCACCGCGGTCGCCGAGCGCGACGCCGCCGGCGCCTTCGCGGCCGTCGACCGCATCGTGCAGACCGGGCAGGACCCGCGCCGCTTCGTCGAGGACCTGCTCGAACGCCTCCGCGACCTCATCGTCGTCGCGGCCACGGGCGAAGGGGCCGCCGCCGTGCTGCGCGGCACGCCCGCCGACCAGATCGCCGCCCTCATCGTGCAGGCGCAGCGCTTCGGCACCGCCGAGCTCTCCCGTGCAGCCGACACCGTCAGCGACGCGCTCGACGAGATGGTCGGTGCCACGTCGCCGCGGCTCCACCTCGAGCTGATGATCGCGCGGATGCTCGTCCCGGCCGCCGCGGCCAGCGACGGCGGCGCGATCGCGCGCCTCGAACGGCTCGAGCGCCGAGTCGGGGTCGAGGTCGGCGAGGGATCCGCTCCGCGCACCGCGCCCGTCCCGGTGCGACCGGCCGGCGAGGTGCGGCCGCCCCAGCCGTCCGTCGCACCGCCCGCCCCCGCCGTCCGCCCCGCGGCGCAGACGGTCGCTCCGCCGGCGCCCTCCGTGTCGGCACCGTCGGTCCAGGCACCGGCACCGACGGTCCAGGCGCCGGCCCCCGCTGCATCCGCGGTCCCGAGGCCGACCGTCGCGCCGCCCACGGTCGCCGTCCCCACGGTCGCCGCCCCCACGGTCGCCCCGCCCAGCGTCTCGGCCCCCACCGTGGCAGGGGCCGGGGCACCTGAGGCCGCACCCGACGAGGTGGTCGCCCCCATGACCGCGCCGGTGGCGGGCGCCGTCACGCTGCAGCACGTGCGCGACGCCTGGAGTGAGATCCTCGAGACCGTGCAGCGCACCAAGCGCAGCGCGTGGGCCGTCGTCTACACCTCGCATCCGCGGGCGCTCGACGGCGACGTCCTCACCCTCTCCTTCGTCAGCCGCGGCGACGTCGAGACCTTCCGTCAGGCCGCCCCGAGCGGCGGTGGCACCAGCGAGGTGCTGCGTGCCGCGATCCTGTCGGTCCTCGGCATCCGCGTGAAGTTCCTGCCGAAGGTCGACGGCGGCCAGGCGCCTCCCGAGGTCGCCGAGCCCGGCGGATGGACGCCCGCCGGCGCCCCCGTCGCCGCCGCACCGTCGGCCTCGGCGCCGTCCCGCTCGACCGCGACGCCCGTCCCGGCGGAGCAGCGCTACGGCGAGGCGGTCGTGCGTGAGATCCTCGGCGCGAGCTTCCTCGAGGAGACCGTCGTGGCACCGAGTGAGGTGGGCTGATGTACGAGGGGATCGTCCAGGAGCTGATCGACGAGCTCGGCCGCCTGCCCGGCATCGGCCCGAAGTCCGCTCAGCGCATCGCGTTCCACATCGTGCAGACCCGCGGATTCGACGTCAGCCGCCTCGGCGAGATCCTGCTCGAGGTGCGCGAGAAGGTGCGGTTCTGCTCCCTCTGCGGCAACGTCGCGGACCAGGAGCGATGCGGCATCTGCCGCGACCCGCGGCGCAACCGCGCCTCGATCTGCGTCGTCGAGGAGCCGAAGGACGTCGCCGCGATCGAGCGCACCCGCGAGTACCGCGGGCTCTACCACGTGCTCGGCGGCGCGCTCAGCCCGATCGACGGCATCGGCCCCGACGACCTGCGCATCCGGGAACTCGTGCAGCGGCTCGCGGACGGCGAGGTGCAGGAGGTCATCCTCGCCACCGACCCGAACATGACCGGCGAGGCCACGGCCACGTACCTGTCCCGGCTCCTGCGCACCATGGACGTGCCTGTCAGCCGGCTCGCCTCCGGGCTCCCGGTCGGCGGCGACCTCGAGTACGCCGACGAGGTCACGCTCGGCCGCGCCTTCGAGGGCCGCCGGCTCGTCGACCACTGAGTCTCGGCGGACCCACCGCACGTCGCAGGCGCCCGGCGGGGGAGCCGCGCATACAATCGCGCATGCTCGTCCCCATCGGTGCAGGCACCTGTCTCGACGTCGAGGACACGGGTCGCGGACCCGTGGTCGTCCTCGTGCACGGCTGGCCGGTCACGGCCCTCCACTGGCGGCACGTGATCCCCGCGCTCACGCAGTCCGGCTACCGCGCCGTCGCGATCGAGGCGCGCGGGCTCGGCGAGAACTCCACGGGTTCCGGCGACCTCTCGAAGGCGACGCTCGCCGGTGAGGTGCTCGCCGTGCTCGACGCGCTCGGCATCGGGCGCTTCGCCGTCGTCGGCCACGACTGGGGCGGCACGATCGCCGTCCTGATGGCCGCGCAGCAGCCCGGACGGGTCGCCGCGGTGGTCGTCGAGGAGGACGTGCCTCCGGGTATCGAGGTCGAGGCGACCGAGTCGGAGACCTACCCCACCTGGCACCTGCCGCTCTTCCAGGCCCCGGAGGGCGTGGCCGAGCGGCTGCTCGCGGGCCGCCACGACGCCACCGTCGACGCCTACCTCGACGGCAGCG
This sequence comes from Amnibacterium sp., assembly GCF_036559085.1. Taxonomy (GTDB): domain Bacteria; phylum Actinomycetota; class Actinomycetes; order Actinomycetales; family Microbacteriaceae; genus Amnibacterium. Next base: position 1,190 of record NZ_DATBTU010000084.1, on the reverse strand, counting down.
CCGGCCCGTCCGGGCTCGACTTCGACGCGCAGTTCGCCTACATGGGCGCCTACGCCGGCGACGACCATCTGAAGACCACGCTCGCGCTCTACCGGGCCGAGCAGGCGGATGCGCAGGCCGTCCGCCGCGCGACGCGGCGGCGCCTGCAGGTCCCCGGCCTCGCCGTCGCCGGTCGCTTCGGCCGCGGCCGGCAGGTCGCCGAGGCGCTGTCGCGCTCGGTCTCCCGGGTGCACGCCGTCGTCGCGGCGGACGCCGGGCACTACCCGGCGGAGCAGGCGCCCGACACCGTCAACAGGGCGCTCATTCCGTTCCTCCGCGCCGCCTGACCGCGGCCCGCCGGCTCAGATCGGCTGCGGGCGGCGCAGCACGCCGACGCGACGCAGGCCGTCCTGCAGCATCAGCCGGCCGGAGCGGCCGACGGCCGGCTGGGCGGGGCGCGCCCTCGGGCCGCCGATAGACTCCCTTGTCCGAATCCGGAAGGACCTGATGAGCCTCATCGTGCAGAAGTTCGGCGGCTCGTCCGTCGCGGACGCCGAGAGCATCAAGCGGGTCGCCAAGCGCATCGTCGAGACCCGCAAGGCCGGGAACGACGTGGTGGTCGCGGTCTCCGCGATGGGCGACACGACCGACGAGCTGCTCGACCTCGCGCACCAGGTGACGCTGCTGCCCGCCCCGCGCGAGCTCGACATGCTGCTGACCGCCGGCGAGCGGATCTCGATGGCGCTGCTCGCCATGGCGATCCGCAGCATGGGGCACGACGCGCGCTCGTTCACCGGCAGCCAGGCGGGGATGATCACCGACGCGCAGCACGGGCAGGCCCGCATCGTCGACGTCACGCCCGGCCGCGTGCGCGGCGCGCTCGACGAGGGCGCGATCGCGATCGTCGCCGGGTTCCAGGGCTTCAACCGCGGCACCGGCGACATCACCACGCTCGGCCGCGGTGGCTCCGACACCACCGCCGTCGCCCTCGCCGCCGCGCTCGAGGCCGACACCTGCGAGATCTACACCGACGTCGACGGGATCTTCACCGCCGACCCCCGCATCGTGCCCCGCGCCCGCCCCATCCGGCGGATCTCGAGCGAGGAGATGCTCGAGCTCGCGGCCGGCGGGGCGAAGGTGCTGCACATCCGCGCCGTGGAATACGCCCGCCGGCACGGCGTCACCCTGCATGTCCGCTCCTCCTTCAACAA
>NZ_DATBTU010000083.1:0-2546 GCF_036559085.1 Amnibacterium sp. | reverse complement strand
CCTACGGGTCACCGGTCGTGGCCGTGCGGCCCGGCGCCGTCGACCTCGAGGGCGGCGGCACGCTGGCCGCCGGCACCGTGGTCGTGGCCGCCGATCCGGTGCGCGCCGCCGGGCTGATCGGCGAGCCCGCGCCGCGGATGCACGCGGTCACGACGGTCTGGCACGCCGTCGACGAGCCGCCGGTGCGCCGCCCGATCCTCGTGCTCGACACGGAGCACGGCCCGGTGACGAACAGCGTCGTGATGTCGAACGCGGCACCCGAGTACGGCAGCGGCGGCCGGGCGCTCGTCGCCTCGTCGTCCCTCGGCCCGGATCCGCTGCCCGACCATCTGCTGCGATCGACGCTCACGCGGCTGTGGGGCGCCGACACGAGCGGCTGGGACGAGGTCGCCGTGACGCGCGTGCCGGAAGCGCTGCCCGACTTCCCCGCCGGCAGCCCGCTGCGCCGCCCCGAGCGGCTCGCCGACGGGCTCGTCGTCGCGGGCGACTGGCGGGCGACCCCGTCGTCGCAGGGTGCGCTCGCGTCCGGGCGCCGGGCTGCGGATGCGGTGCTCGCGGGCTGAGAATCGGCGCGATCCCGTCTTCCCAGGTCTCGAATCCGTCTCGTCATCGGCGTCAGGGACCCTCGGACCTGGTCCCCGCGGCGGCCGCGCCCCTACGCTCGCGGCGTGCATCCCGATCGCTTCTACGACCTGATCGAGTCCGCCCGCACCGGATCCGCCCCCACGGACCCCACCGCGGATGCCGAGGAGCTGCGCGCGCTGCTCACCCCGATCGAGGACGAGGACCTGCTCGGCTTCGTCCGCACGTTCGAGGCCGAGCACGAGCGGCTGAACACCTGGGCGGTCTGGGGAGCCGGCTACGTGGCCGCCGGCGGCATGAGCGACGACGGCTTCCGCTACTTCCGCAGCTGGCTGATCGGCAAGGGCCGCGACGCCGTCGAGACGGCCCTGACGGACCCCGACGACCTCGCCGACTTCCTCGACGGCAGCACGGTGGAGAACGAGGAGCTCGAGTACGCGGCATTCGACCTGCTCGAGGAGCGCGGCCTCGACCGTGACCTCGTGGAGCAGAGCACGGACGGCGACCCGACCGGGGAGCCCTTCGACGAGGAGACGGTCGGCACCGCCTATCCGCGCATCGCCGCCGCGGTGGCCTGACACTGCCGCGGCAGCCCCGGCGCTGGAGGCGCCCGGCCGGCACCGCTGCGCAAACGAGGGAGAGATCGAGCGCCGATCCGGTCAGAAGCCGATTTCGGAGGCGCCGAATGCGGAAACTCCGTCGTGTGCGCAGAGGGGACCGGCAGTCACGCGGCGTCACCGTCCGCCGGGAGGGGTCCGGCGCCGCGGGTACCGTCGACGCATGGCTGATCACGAGTACGGCTTCCGCACCCGCGCGATCCACGCGGGCAACATCCCCGACCCCGTGACCGGCGCCCGCGCCGTGCCGATCTACCAGACGAGCGCCTTCGTGTTCGACGACGCCGAGGACGCGGCGGCCCGCTTCGCGCTGCAGAAGTACGGCACCATCTACAGCCGCCTCGCGAACCCGACCGTCGCGGCGTTCGAGGAGCGGATCGCCAGCCTCGAGGGCGCCCTCGGTGCCGTGGCGACCGCATCCGGGCTCGGCGCGCAGTACATCACCTTCGCCGCGCTCGCCGGCGCAGGCGACCACGTCGTCGCGTCCGCCCAGCTCTACGGCGGCTCGCTCACCCAGCTCGACATCGCGCTGCGCCGCTTCGGCGTCGAGACCACCTTCGTCCGCTCGTCGGATCCGGCCGACTACGCCGCCGCGATCACCGACCGCACCAAGGTCGTCTTCGCCGAGAGCGTCGCGAACCCGTCCGGCGACGTCGCCGATGTGGAGGGCCTGGCGGACGTCGCGCACGCCGCCGGGGTGCCGCTGATGATCGATGCGACGGTCGCCACGCCCTACCTGTCGCGGCCGATGGAGTGGGGCGCCGACATCGTCGTGCACTCCGCGACGAAGTTCCTCGGCGGCCACGGCACCACGCTCGGCGGCGTCGTCTCCGAGTCGGGCCGCTTCGAGTGGCACAGCGAGCGGTTCCCGCTCTTCGGGCAGCCCGTGCCGACGTACGGCGGCCTCGAGTGGTCGGGCAACTTCGGCGAGTTCGCGTTCCTCACGCGACTCCGCGCCGAGCAGCTGCGCGACATCGGCCCGGTGCTCGCGCCGCACTCCGCGTTCCTGCTCATGCAGGGCGTCGAGACGCTCCCGTTCCGGATGCAGGCCCACGTCGACAACGCCCGCGTCGTCGCCGAGTGGCTCGCGCAGGATTCCCGCGTCGACTCCGTGCACTGGGCGGGGCTGCCCGGCCACCCCGCGCACGAGCGGGCGGCGAAGTATCTGCCGAAGGGGCCCGGATCCGTCTTCGGATTCGAGGTGAAGGGCGGCCGCGCCGCCGGGCAGCGGTTCATCGAGGCGGTGAACCTCGCCAGCCACCTCGCGAACATCGGCGACGCGAAGACGCTCGTCATCCATCCGGCGTCCACGACCCACGCGCAGCTCTCCGAGCAGCAGCTGCTCGA
>NZ_DATBTU010000082.1:0-8048 GCF_036559085.1 Amnibacterium sp. | reverse complement strand
GGCTCTCGCGCCGCAAGGGGTGGCGCAAGCCCGAGGGCGCCATCGTCGTCGCCCGGCCGACGCGCTGGGGCAACCCGTTCTCGGTCAGCCGGTTCGGGCGTCCCCTCGCCATCCGGCTGTTCGAGGACACCGTTCGAGGGGCGTGGGACCAGGGCCTGCTGGCGAGCCTCGATGACGAGGCATCCGCGGACGTCGAAGCCGCGCGGGAGGCCTGGCTCCGCCGTCTGGGTGGTGACCCGATCGAGCTCGCCCGCACCCGGCTCGCCGGCCACGACCTCGCCTGCTGGTGCCGGTTGGACCAGCTGTGCCATGCGGATGTGCTGCTGCGGCTCGCGAACGGGTGATCGAGGACCGGGACCGCTCGAGCTCCGGCTGACCGCTTTGCCCGAGCTCAGCCCGCCCGTCGGCGCTGCGCGGCGGGGGAGCCCGGCCGAGGTCGCGCCTTCGGGATCCGCGGGACCTCGACCGCGCGCCCCACGGGGTTGGTGACCGTGCCGAGGCGCTCCGCGCTCATGGTGACCACGTCGCCCTCCTGCAGCGGGGGCGGCGTGAGGCCGCCGTTGCGCCCCCACAGCTCGGCGAGGCATCCGCTGCCCGCGGTGCCCGAGCCGAGCACGTCGCCCGGCACCACCCGGGCGTTGCGCGAGGCGTAGGCGACGAGATCGCGGAACGGCCAGCCCATGTCGGCGAGGGTGTCCCGCCCGATCTCCTCGCCGTTGATCGACACGGTGAGCTCCAGGTCGAGGAAGCCGTCCTCGTCGAACCGGTCCTGCACCTCGTCGACGGTCGTGATCCACGGGCCGAGGGTCGTGGCGAAGTCCTTGCCCTTGCAGGGGCCGAGTCGCACCTGCATCTCCCGCGACTGCACATCCCGCGCCGACCAGTCGTTGAAGATCGTGAAGCCGAAGAGGTGCTGCTGCGCCTCCTCGGGCGAAAGGGAGCGGCCTTCGCTGCCCTCGACGGCGCCGATGACGGCGCCCACCTCCAGCTCGAAGTCGAGCCGCTCGGTCGCCGGCGGCAGCACGGTCTCGCCGGTCCCGATCAGCGAGTGCGGGTTCGTGAAGTAGAAGGTCGGCGCCTCGTACCACTGGGGGTTCACGCCGACCGAGTTGTCGACGCTCTGCACGATCCCCTCGACGTGCTCCTCGAACGCCACGAAGTCGCGCACGGCGGGCGGGCGGATGGGGGCGAGCAGCTGCACGGCGTCGATCGCCGGTGCCGAGTCGGGCACCTCCGCCGCCAGGCGGGTGCCGAGCTCGAGCGCCTTCGCGAGGCCCTGCCGGGTGAGGTCGAGCACGGTGAGGCCGTCGGGCAGCTCCACGAGCCGGTCGCCGACGACGACGCCGTCCCGTTCGCGGCCGTCCTGCAGCCATCGGGCGAGGCGCATCAGCGGGCTCCTTCCGGGACGGGGAGGAGGGCTGCGGCGGTACCGCTGAGCACGGCGTCCTCGATCTCCGGGTCGAGCGCGGCTTCACGGACCGCGCCGACCGGATCCTCGCTGCCCATGTCGAAGGGGTAGTCGGAGCCGAGCAGCACGCGATCGGCGCCGGCGGCGTCGATCAGGGCCCGCAGCTGGACGGGGGAGTGCGTGAGCGAGTCGAACCACAGCCGCCGCAGGTACGAGGAGGGGAGCTCCGCGCACGACCGGGAGTCGGGCCGGGTGCGCCAGGCGTGGTCGCTGCGGCCGATCGCGGTCGGCAGGTAGCCGCCGCCGTGCGCCGCCACGATCCGCAGGCCCGGGTGCCGGTCGAGCACGCCGCCGAAGATCAGGTGCGAGAGCGCCACCGCGTTCTCGGCGGGCTGCCCGACGGTGTTCGAGAGGTAGTACCGGTCGAGGCGCTCGTCGAGGCTGCAGCCGAACGGATGCAGGAACAGGACGGCTCCGGTCTCGGCCGCGCGGGCCCAGAACGGATCCAGGCGCGCATCCGACAGCTCCACGCCGGGCGCGAACGAGGAGATCTCGACGCCGGCGAGGCCCTGCTCGAGGGCGTCGTCGAGCAGCGCGACGCAGAGGTCCGGATGCTGCAGCGCGATGAGCCCGAGGCCGACGAGCCGGTCGGGCGCCTCGGCGACGAGCTCCGCCGTCGCTCGGTTCGCCGCGCGGGCGACGTCCTCGGCGAGCTGCCGGCCGGCCCAGGGGTAGTAGTGCGACGGCGACGGGGAGACGACCTGCACGTCGACCCCGGTCGCATCCATGTCCGCCAGCCGGCGGGGGAGCCGCGTGAGTCGCTCGAAGCGCTCACGGATCATCTCGCCGGACACCGCCGACGACTCCCGACCCTGCCGGCGGCCGTCGAGCTGCTGCGCCGCCGCGAACCCCTCCGGGTCGCGCTCGGCGACCATGCCCTGCAGCGCGGGCAGCAGCACGTGCGCGTGCGCGTCGACGACCGGGCGGCGGTCCTCCCGCCCGCTCATGCCGGCCGGCTCACGAGCGAGGCGACCCGGCGGACGAGGCCCGGCACATCGGCGTCGCGGTCATGGGCGAGCAGCCAGTTCGCGAGCTGCGACGACGCCTCGACGACCGTCTTGGCCCGTTCCAGCCGCCGCTCCGAGAAGCGCTGCCAGAGCGCGTCGTCGACCGTGTCGGCCGCGAGCAGCAGCTCGCTGAGCACGAGCGCGTCCTCGAGCGACATGGCCGCGCCCTGCGCGATGGTCGGCGGGCAGCTGTGGGCGGCGTCGCCGATCACCACGACGCGGCCGCGGTTCCACGGGCCGTCGATCAGGTGCTCGGTGAACCAGGTGTAGTTGACCCGGGAGTCCTCGTCGAGGGACTCGCGGATCTCGTCCCACGGGCCGTGGTAGGCCTGCGCGAGGGAGCGCATCGTGGCCACCTGCTCCTCGGGGGAGAGGCTCGTGCGGTCCTGCGCGTCCTCGACGAGATAGGCGTAGATGCGGTCCTCGCTGGTCGGGCAGTAGCCCGCGATGTAGGACGGGCCGCCGTAGACGAGGTCGGTGCGGGTGACGTCCTTCGGTCGCGGCACGAACGCGCGCCAGATGCCCATGCCGTTGCGGCGCGGCTGCACGTCGATGCCGAGCAGCGCCCGGACGGTCGAGTGCAGGCCGTCGGCGCCGATCACGAGGTCGAAGCGCTGCCGCTGCAGGCCGTCGTCGTCCTGCCAGACGAGCTCGACGTCGTCGTCGCCCTGCGTGAGGTTCTCGACCTTCGCGCCCCAGTGGATCCGCGCGCCGAGGGACTCCGCCCGTTCCACGAGGATGCGGGCGAGGTCGGGCCGGTACATCCCGATGGTGGCCGGCAGATCGGGGCCGCCCGTCTTCACATCCGGGATCACGGCGATCACGGTGGCCGCGGGGTCCGGCGCGCGGAGCCCGAGCTCCTCGAACGGGTAGGACTGCTGCTGCACCTGCTCCCACACGCCGAGGCGCACGAGGGCACGGCACGCGTTGCCCTGGATGGTGATGCCGGAGCCGAGGGCGCCGACGTCCTCCTTGGCGTCGAACAGGTCGACCTGCACGCCGCCTTCGGCGAGCAGGATCGCGGCGGCGGCACCGGCGAAGCCGGTCCCGACGATGCCGACGGATCGGACTGCGGTCATTCGATGCTCCTTCGCATCCGTCACTTGAGGGCGATGGGGTTCACGGGGGCGCCGACGGCGCCGGTGAAGGGGATGGGGGCGGCGACGAGGAGGAACTCCCAGACGCCGTCGGCGGCGCAGTCGGCCGCGAGCTCGTCGAGGTCCCAGAGCTCGCCGATCGTGAGGCCCATGTTCGGGATCGCGATCTGGTGCAGCGGCTGGAAGGCCTCGTCGAACTCGTTCGGCCGCACCTCGAAGCCCCACGTGTCGGTGGCGACCGCGGCGACGTCGTGCTCGTGCAGCCAGCCCGCCGTCGTGACCGAGAGGCCGGCGCTCGGGCCGCCGGCGTAGCCGTTCCAGCCCTCGCGGCGGGCACGGGTGAGGCGCCCGGTCCGGACCAGCAGCAGGTCGCCGCGGCGCACCTGCGCTGTCGCGCCCTGGGCCTCGATCGTCGCGTCGAGGTGCTCGGCGGTGATGCCGAACCCGTCGGGCAGCTCGCCGGACTCCTCGAGGTGTCGGCCCACGTCGAGGAGCACGCCGCGGCCGGTGAGCACCGCGGCCATGTGTTCGATGCCCGTGACCTGGTCGCCCTCGCTGGTGACGGTGCGGCCGGCCGGGCGGCCGTTCCACGCCTTGCCGTGGTCGAAGATGTGGCCGAGGCCGTCCCACTGGGTGGATGCCTGCAGCGGCATGGACACGACGTCGTCCGCGCCGCCGAGGCCGTGGGGGAAGCCCTGCGTGCCCAGCTCGGCGTCGCTGCCGGTGTCGAGCATCGTGTGCACGGGGTTGGAGCGGCGCCGCCAGCCGTTCTGCGGGCCGTTCGTGTCGAAGCGCTGCGCGAGGCTGAAGGCGCGTCCCCGCCGCACGAGCGAGGCCGCGCCGGCCCGGTCCTCGTCGGTGATCAGGTTCGCGGTGCCGAGCCGGTCGTCCTCGCCCCAGCGGCCCCAGTTGCGGTACGCAGCGGCCGCGCGCGCGATCTCGGTCTCCGGGTCGGTGCGGTCGAGCCGCGCCGGGTCGGTGGTGGGGGCGTCGTTCATCGGGCCCCCTCCGCGACGCAGGTCACGCGCTGCGTGCCGAGCCCGCTGATCGATCCGGTCATCCGGTCGCCCGGCTTCAGGAAGATCCCCCGCGCCTGGCCGTTGCCGGCGGGGCTGCCCGTGAAGAGCAGGTCGCCGGGGAGCAGCGGCAGGGTCTCCGATGCGCCCGACAGGAGCGCGGGCACGTCGAAGAGCAGATCCGTCGTGCCGGCGTCCTGCATCGTCTCGCCGTTCAGGTCGAGCCGGAGCTGGAAGTCCTCGGGCGCGGGCGCATCCGAGCGGGGCACCGCGAAGGGGCCGGTCGGGTTGAAGCCGGGGGCGTTCTTGCCGCGGTACCAGTCGGTCCCGATCGCGGGCATGTCGCGGCGGAACACCCGGTCGCGGGTGGTGATGTCGTTGATGATCGTCCAGCCCCAGATGTGGTCGAGCGCGTCCTCGCGGGAGACCCGGAAGGCGGTGCGGCCGATGATCGCGGCGAGCTCGAGCTCCCAGTCCTGCTTGTCGCTGTACGAGGGCAGCACGAGGTCCTGGTCGTCGCCGACGACCGTCTGGGCGAGGCCGAGGAAGAAGTAAGGCTGGCCGTGCGCGGCGCGCTCGTCCATCATCCGGCCGATCGCCTCGCGCACCTCCTCGACGGGGCGGGGGTCGTCCTTCGCCATGTGCCCGACCTCGAGGTCGATCACGTGGGTGCGGTAGTTGGCGCCAGTCTGCAGCACCTGGCGCGGCTCGACCGGGGCGGTGAGCACGACGTCGTCGAGAGCGAGGCCGTCCTGGGCGCGTCCCGTGGCCCGCACGGTGGCCTCGAGCTCGTCCCACCGCTCGAACACGTCGTTGAGCGAGGCGACGCCGAGCGCGGCGAGGTCGAGCGGATGCACGCGGCCGTCCGAGAGCACCCCGGGCGTGGCGGCGGCGCCGGGGCCGCGGCGGAAGCGCACCAGCGCGAACGTCGGGAGCACGTCGTGGTCGAGGGGCATCATCGCTCCGTTTCAGCGGCCGGCGTCGGCAGTCGATCCCATGCTGCTTCCTCGTGGCGCATCAGGCCAGATGGGGATGGCTATGTCGGGCATCAGCGGATTCGATACCCGTTCCGCTTACCGGCGGCGCCCGCGGGGGCTTACGATCGGCGGCACATCAGGTGGGGTGAGGGCGCACGGCGAAGGGCCGACGGCGAATAATCCCCCTCGGTGCCGGTCGTCACGGCACCGGGCGAGCAGACGGACCACGCGGTCCCGCCTGTGCCTGTGCGCCTCCAGCGGGACCCCATCCCGATCGGAGCACCCATGACCCTCGCGCCCGCGACCGCCACCGGCGGCTGCCCCTTCTTCCACGATCCCGAGCGGATCTTCCAGGACCTCGCCGCCGTACGCGGCCAGGACGGGTTCCCGTACTCGGACGTCTTCGAGGCGCGGATGGTCACGCGGTACGACGACGTCGTGGCCGCGCTGCACGATCCGGCGACCTTCTCCTCCGAGGTCACCGTCGGCCGGGCGCCGTCGCCGTGGCGGGAGCGGTTCGAGGGCCGGGTGCCGGATCGCGGCACCCTGATCGGGGTGGATCAGCCCGACCACGACCGGCTGCGCTCGTCCGTGAACACCTTCTTCATGCCCCGCCGCCTCGCACGGTTCGAGCCCTGGATCCGGGAGCAGACGCACCGCCTGGTCGACGGCTTCGCCGCGGACGGGGCAGTCGACCTCAAGACCGCGTTCGCGCTTCCCCTGCCGCTGATCGTCATCAGCCGCATCGTCGGGATCGATCCGGACCGCGCCGACTGGGTGGGTGCCGCACTCGGCTTCTTCCTCGGGCCTCGAGACATCCACCATCCGGGCACGCCGGACGAGAAGGCGCAGCTGCTCCTCGACCTGCACGACCACCTGCTCGAGCTCATGGCGGCGCGCAAGCAGGACCGCCGTGACGACCTCATCAGCCACATCTGGAACGAGCGGGACTCGGGCGCCGTCTCGATGACGGACTTCGAGATGCTCTCGATGTTCCCGGGGCTCATGCTCGCCGGGCACGAGACCTCGTCCAACCTCATCTGCACCGCTCTCTCGCACCTCCTCGCCGATCCGGCGCGGTACGCCGCCGCCCAGCGGGACGATGCGAGCCGGGCCGCGGCGCTCGAGGAGCTCTTCCGCTTCGGGTCCGCGATCACGGGGATGAAGCGGCTCGTCACCCGGGACACCGAGCTGGCCGGCGTCCCGCTCAAGGCGGGGGAGCAGGTGTTCCTGGCCTACGCGGCCGGCTCCCGTGATCCGTCGCGCTTCGCGTCGCCCGAGGAGATCGACCTCGATCGCGGCTGGGCGGTGCCGCACCTCGGCTTCGGCCAGGGTGTGCACGCCTGCCTCGGTGCGCCGCTCGCGCGGATGCTGCTGCGGATCGAGCTCGGCGTGCTGCACGAGCGGCTGCCCGACCTGCGACTCGGCGTGCCGGCGGCGGAGCTGCAGCACACGGCCGTCTCGGAGGGGCGCGGCATGGTGGCGCTTCCGCTGGCCTGGACCCCGGTGGCGGCCCAGCCGCGCGCCGTTCAGGCGCGGGCGGACTCGGCAGCGCCGGCGGCGCTGAGCGTCCCGGTCGTCGTCAGCGGCCGCCGCGCGCTGACGGCGGATGTCGTCGAGCTCATGCTCGACCCCGACGACGGCACCGTGCTCCCCGACTGGCAGCCGGGCGCCCACGTGGACCTGGAGCTGCCGGACGGCTCGTTGCGGCAGTACTCGCTCTGCGGTCGCGCGGGGGAGGGCTACCGCATCGCGGTGCTCCGCGAGCCGTCGGGCCGCGGCGGATCCGTCGCGGTCCACGACGACGTCCGCGTCGGGAGCCGGCTGCGCGTCCGCGGGCCGCGGAACCACTTCCGGCTCCGCCCGGCGGGTTTCGTGCTGCTGATCGCGGGCGGGATCGGGATCACGCCGCTGCTCCCGATGATCGAGGAGCTGGAGCAGCGGGGGACGGACTGGCGGCTGCTCTACCTCGGCCGCTCCCGCGACCGCATGCCCTACCTGGCGGAGCTGCTCGAGCGCTTCGGGTCGCACGTGTACGCGTGGCCGAGCGGCGAGCGGGGTCGCTACGACCTCGACGACGTGTGGGCGCGGATGCCCGCAGGGGACTCCGCCGTCTACGCGTGTGGACCCGAGGTGCTCCTGTCGGCGCTCGAGGACTCCGCGCGGCGGCACGGCGCGGAGGACCGGGTCGTCGTCGAGCGGTTCGCGGCGCGCGCGGTCGAGCACGGCCCGGACCGGCCGATCGAGGTCGTCCTGGCCCGGACCGGCCGCACGATCACCGTCGCGGAGCACGTGAGCGTGCTGGACGCGGTCAACGCAGCGGGCGCGAACCTGCTCTCCACCTGTCGCGAGGGCACCTGCGGCACGTGCGAGGCGCGGGTGCTGGACGGCGTCCCCGAGCACCGCGACTCCGTGCTGAGCCTCGAGGAGCGGCTGGCCAACGCGTCGATGATGACCTGCGTCTCCCGCTGCCGCGGCAACCG
>NZ_DATBTU010000081.1:0-22357 GCF_036559085.1 Amnibacterium sp. | reverse complement strand
GCGCTGCGGGCCTGGGGCGGCCGCGGGGCGGTCCGGCTCCTCGACGAGGACCCGGAGCGGCGGGCCCTGCTGCTCGAGCGCTGCTCGCCGGGATCCGCGCTGCTCGAGGAGGAGCCGGAGACGGTCCTCGCGGTGCTGACGGGACTGCTCCCCCGCCTCTGGGTCGCCCCGCCGCAGCGCGTGACGACGCTCGCCGCCGAGGCCGCCGGGTGGGCGGCCGGCCTCGAGGACGAGTGGGAGCGCAGCGGCCGGGCCCTGCCGCGCCCCGTGCTCGACGCTGCGCTGCAGGCGCTCGACGAGCTGCCCCGCAGCCAGGGGGCACCGGTGCTCCTCGACCAGGACCTGCACGCCGGCAACGTGCTCGCCGCCGAGCGCGAGCCGTGGCTCGTGATCGACCCGAAGCCCCTCGCCGGGGAGCGGGAGCTCGGGCCCGCACCGGTGCTGCGGGACGTGGCGCGGCGCGACCCGGCCGTGCTCGTGCCGGCCCTCGACCGGATGAGCGCGGAGCTCGGCCTCGACCGGGATCGTGTGCGGCGCTGGACGCTCGCGCAGAGCGTCGCGTGGGGCTTCGACGACGGGATGGTCCTGCCGCTGCATGCGCAGGTCGCGTGCATGCTTCACGAGGCATGAGCGCCGCGGATCGGGGCAGGGAGCGGCTCGGCGGCACCCGATCCGAGAGTCAGCTGCGTCGTCCGAGGAGCAGGCGGTTGATCACCCACCCCGCGATCGTCACCAGCACGATCGCGCCCGCCATCGACAGCAGCCCCAACGGCGTCGCGATGATGCCGAGGCTGACGATCAGCGTCGTCGCGCCGGCGGGCGGATGCTCCAGCTCCAGCAGCGCCAGGATGCCCGTCGTCAGCGCCACCGAGAGCGCGCCGGCGATCAGGTAGGGCACGGTGAGCCCGGCCGACGGCACCGGCGGGGCGCCCACCAGGCCGAACACGACCAGGCAGAGGTACCCGATGACGAGGGCGACGCCGTGCCCGACGAGCGTGTTCAAGGGCCGGGACGCACGCTGTCGGGGCGACTGGAAGAACAGCATCACGGTCGGCCCCAGGCTGGGGAACAACCAGGGTTGCTTCAACGCGAGCCCGACGGCGCCCGAGAGCGCGAGGACGGCGAGGCTCAGCAGCGCGGCGTAGAGCGCCGCAGTCGGCCGGCTCGAGGTCCGCGACTCCAGGGGACCGCCGGAGAGGCGGCCGAGCGGCGCTCCCCCGGCGCCGATCCCGCTCATCCTGCGACCACGAGCGCCTGCGGGGCGGACTGCTTCATCCGCGTCGTCAGCCAGGCGACCTGGGTGGTCGTCTCCGCCTCGCACTCGGTGACGATCCGCTGCAGCTCCTCGTCCCGGAGCGACGCCGCGGCCTGGCCGACGAGCGTCCAGGTCATGTCGACGAACGAGGCGAGCACGTGCACGTCCTGGAGGTCGCGCAGCAGCGCGAGCGGCCCCGTGCGGGGCTCCGGCAGCGCGACCGCGTGCAGCCGCTCCGGCTCGTCGTCGGGCTGCGAGCCGTAGCGGTCCACGAGCGGCCGCATCGCCTCGACGTGGGCGTCGCACTGCTTCGCGAGCACGGTGCAGATGGAGCGCACATCCGGCTCGTCGCCATGGCCGTCGGCCACGGTGCGGAAGGAGGCGGCCAGCTCCCCCTCGGCCCGGTGGAGCATGCCGAGGTAGACCGGCAGCTTCATCGCGCGTCCTTCTCGTCCGGGACGGACGGCGGCTCGGTGATCCACGGCCGCTCCTCGACCTCCGCCTCGGGGCCGCCGACGGTGGGCGGGACGCCCGCCGGGTCCGCCGGCCGCGACGCGGTCGTGGTCGGCGCGGGAGCCGGCCCCACGCCGTCCGCGACCTTCTCGATCCGCACGGCGGCGGCCTTGAGGATCGGCTGCTTCGACACCGGATCCCACTCGGTCTCGGTCAGCTCGTTCGCGGCGGTCGGCCGGTCGCCCGGCCCGGACCGCCCCTGGTCCCAGTAGCCGTAGTGGAAGGGGGCGAAGACCATGCCCTCGCGCACGTCGCCGACGCGGGCGGGCACGACGATCTCGCCCCGACGCGAGGCGACACGCACCAGGTCGCCCTCCTCGATGCCGAGGCGCTCGGCGTCCGGCACGGAGAGCTCCACCCAGGCGCTCGGCGCGGCCTTGTGCAGCTGGCGGGAGCGCGCCGTCTTGGTGCGGGTGTGGAAGTGGTAGACGGTCCGCCCGGTCGAGTAGAGGAACGGGTACTCGTCGTCCGGCGCCTCGCTCGCGGGCGAGTAGGCCGCGGTCTTGAGGATCGCGCGGCCGTCCGCCTGCAGCGCCCGGAACTTCAGCGGCCCGACGGTCGCGCCGGTGAGCAGGTCGTGGCCGAACGACTCCGCGCGGTCGAACTGCGTGGGGAAGTTCCCGTCGCCGTAGAGCCGGTCCGTGCCGTCCGGATGCTCCTCGTTGCACGGCCAGGGGATGCCGGTGCCGCCGCGGAGCTTCTCGTAGGAGAGGCCGGTGTAGTCGACGAGCCGGCCCCGGGTGCACTCCTGCCAGGCGCGGAAGGCGTCCTCCGGGCAGGTCCAGTCGAGCAGGGGCCGGCCGTCGTCGCGCCGGAAGTCCATCCGCCGGGAGTAGTCGAGGAAGATGTCGAGGTCGCTGCGCGCCTCCCCTGGCGGCTCGACCGCCTTGTCGGACAGGTGCACGGTGCGGTTCACGTTGGTGAACGTGCCCTGCTTCTCCCCCCATGCGGCCGCCGGCAGCACGACGTCGGCGTAGCGCGCGGTCTCGGTCAGGTACAGGTCCTCGACGACGAGGAAGAGGCTCTCCTGCTCGAGGATCCTCCGGATGCGCGGGACCTGCGGCATCGAGACCGCGGGGTTCGTGGCGATGACCCAGAGGAGCTCGATCGAGCCCTGCTCGCAGTAGCGGAAGATCTGCATCGCGTGAGTCGGGGGGGCCCAGTGCGGGATCTTGTCGGCGTGCACGCCCCAGAGGTCCGCGAGCTGCTGCACGTGGGCCGGGTTCTCCCAGTTGCGGAAGCCCGAGAGGTCCCCGTCGGCGCCGGCCTCCCGGTTGTTCTGCGCGGTCGGCTGCCCGTTCATCTGCAGGATGCCGTTGCCCGGCGTCCCGATCTTCCCGCGCAGCAGGTGGAGGTTGTTCACCTGGCAGCTCGACGCGGTGGCCTGCGACGACTGGTAGAAGCCCTGCAGCACGGTCGAGAGCACGCGGTCGCTCGTGCCGAAGATCCGCGCCGCGCGCCGCACGTCCTCCGCGTCGACGCCGCACGTCTCGGCGACCCGCTCAGGCGTCCAGGGCTGCACGATGTCGCCGAGCTCCCGGAAACCGATGGTGTGCTCGGCGATGTAGTCCTCGTCGATCCACCCCTGCGCGATCACCTCGCGGACGAGGCCGTGCATGAGCGCGAGGTTCGTGCCCGGACGGATCGCGAGGTGCACCTCGGCCTGCCGTGCGACCTCGGTCTCGCGCGGGTCGACGCAGACGAGTCGGGGCGGGTTCGGGCCGGCGAGCCGGTCGAGCACGCGCATCCACAGCACCGTCTGGGTCTCGGCCATGTTGTGGCCGTAGAGGAACATCGCGTCGCACTCGTCGATGTCGCTGTAGCTGCCCGGCTGACCGTCGGACCCGAAGCTCTCCTTCATCGAGGCGGCCGCCGTGGCTGTGCAGAGACGCGTGTTGCCGTCCATGTGCGGCGTCCCGATGCCGGCCTTGCCGACGATCGCCTGCGCGTAGTACTCCTCGAGGAACAGCTGGCCGCTCGTGTAGAAGCCGTGGGTGAGCGGCCCCTTCTCCGCGAGCAGCCGCTTGCTGCGCTCGACGATGACGTTCATCGCGGTGTCCCAGTCGGTCGGCACGAGCTCGCCACCGACCCGGATGAGCGGACGCGTGAGCCGGTCGCCGTTGCGCACGCCCTGCCAGCTCGCGAACAGACCCTTCGGTCCGAGCCGGCCGTGGTTCACGACATCGGTGGCGCGGCCGCGGACGCCCACCATCTCGCCGTCCTTGACGGCGATCTCCAGCCCGCAGCCGTTGCTGCAGAGCACGCAGGCGGAGGTGACCCAGCGGTCGACGTCCGCCTCCGCCACCCCGTCTGCGAGCTTCAGGTCGACCCGGACCGGCCACCGCTCCCCCCGGGCGAAGGCCGTGCGGGTGCCCCAGATGTCGGCGACGCGATCGACCATGCCATCCCTTTCCCCGATGCAACTGATCGGAGCGTCCCCGGGACGGCGGGGAGACCGCTGGGACGACGGCGGGAGTTCGCTGGGGCGGCGGACGCGTCAGCGCGCGGCAAGGGCCTCGCGCTCGGCGAGCGCCACGGAGGCGTCCATCACCCGCTGCATGTACCGCCTGAAGAGCGGCACCACGACGCCGGCGAGCAGCAGCCGTCTGCCGGGTCTCGGCTTGAACTCCCACGTCCAGCGCACGACGCATCCGTCGCCGTCGGGCGTGAAGGTCCACTCGCCCCGGATGCCCTCGACGAGCCGGCCGAACACATCCGTGAAGTCGCGCAGCTCGTAGGCGAAACCGGCGCCGGGCGTGTACTCGGTCATCGTCTCCTGGGCTGACCCGCCGTCCGAGAAGTGGGTGCGCCGGGAGCGGCCTGGAGCGTCCCAGCTGCCCGTCTGCCCTTGGACCGAGACGACCGCCGGGAACGGTCCCCAGCGGTGGAACACCGACGGCAGGTCGATGGGTGCGATCAGCGCCAGCGCCTTCGCCGGGGGCAGCGTCGAGCGGGCCTGCACCGTGGAGGGGACCCCGGACTCGGACTGGGAGAAGAGCGGCATGGTGCACGGTATTCGGAACCGGGCCGCCTGCGGACGGGATCCGAGGAATCCGTGCGTCATCGCATCGTCAGGTGCACGGGGCCGGGCGGCAAGGGGGGCAGCGCTTCTCCGCGAGCGAAGGCGCCCCAGACCGTGCGGAGGCCCGCACCGATCCCCTCGAGGTCCGCCGGATCCACGTCCCCGATCAGCCGGGCGCGGGCCCAGCCGGGCCCGGGGAAGAGCAGCGGCAGGTCGACGACGTGGCCCGCGCCGGCGGCGCCGCCCTCGGGCCGCCAGTCGAGCTCGTACTCGGTCACCCGGCCGCCGGCCGAGCGGAGCAGCGCGGCGAAGCCACGGCCGCCGCGCCGGTACACCGCGTCGGTCGTGAGCCGGACGATCAGGCGCCCGAGGGGTCCGCCGACGACCGGCAGGCCGAACAGGCGCGTGAGCCCTGGACTCAGCGAGCCGAAGAACCGCGTCTCCTCGCTCGTCCAGCCGACCAGCACGTCCACCCGGTCGGCGACCCGGCGCCAGGCGGCGTCCACCCGGTCCTCGGCAGGCAACGGCTCGGCCCCGTACTGCGGCCCGAACGGCATGCCGGAGCGCAGCCCGAAGCGCGCGGCCGCCGCGTAGGCGCGATCGTGCGCGGCGAAGAGCAGGTCCTCGGTGGCGGCGGGGTCGATCGCACCCACCGCGTCGAGCATCCGCGCGGTCATCCGGCTGCGGTTCCGCCGGATGCCGAACGGCGCGCTCTGCAGGATCGCGCGGGCGGCGAGCCCCTCGGCGCCGCCGGCGATGAGCAGGTGGGCCGCCGCATCCGCACCGGCGGACTGCCCCATCAGGGTGACGGCCGCGGGGTCGCCGCCGAAGTCGGCGATGTGCCGGTGCACCCAGCGCAGCGCCTCGATCAGGTCGAGCAGCCCGAGGTTCGGTGGCACGCGCTCCGCGTCGCCGAGGAACCCGAGCATGCCGAGCCGGTAGGTGACGGCGACGACGAGCACCCGCTGCTCCCGCACGAGCGCCGCCGGATCGAAGATCGGCAGGTCCCCGCCGCCGGCCACGTACGAGCCGCCGTGGATCCAGACCAGCACCGGCACCCGCTCATCGGGGGCGAGGTCGTCGGGTGCCGTCACGGACAGGCGCAGACAGTCCTCGTCGAAGCGGATGCCGCGGTAGGGCTCGCCGAGCATGCGGTCGCCCCGGGAGTCGGGCTGCGGGCACGCCGGGGCCGGATCGATCGCGGGCGTCGTCCCCGGCTCTGGCGACGCGGCGCGCGGACGCTCGAACCGCCCGGCGACGGCGTAGCGGATGCCCCGCACGCGCAGCACGCCCTGCTCTCGGAGCCCGGCGAACCGGCCGGCGCCGGTGTCGAGCACGACGGGTTCGGCAGCGGACTGGAGGGCCATCGTCCCGATCCTCCCAGCATCGGGACGGACCGCCGGACGGATCCCTCCCTCGAGTCGGGAATATGTTGCACTTCATGTAAAGTTGCACTCACTGCAACGCACGCCGCATGCCGGCGCGCCGCCTCCTCGCCGTTCCCCCCACGAAGGACGTCCCTTGTCAGCTGTCTCCACCGCCGCCCCGGAGCGGACCTCCGGCGCGGTCATGTCGCACCGGCAGATCCTGCTCGTGATCTACGGGCTCATGGCGGGCATGTTCCTGTCCGCCCTCGACCAGACCGTCGTCGGTACCGCGATCCGCACGATCGGCGACGACCTCCACGGCCTCAACCAGCAGGCGTGGGTGACCACGGCCTACCTGATCACCTCGACGATCGCCACGCCGATCTACGGCAAGCTGTCGGACCTCTTCGGCCGCCGTCCGCTGTACATCTTCGCGATCACGGTCTTCGTGCTCGGCAGCGTGCTCTCGTCGTTCTCCACCTCGATGCTCATGCTCGCCGCGTTCCGCGCGGTCCAGGGCATCGGCGCGGGTGGCCTCATGTCTCTGCCGCTCGCGATCATGGGCGACATGCTCGCGCCCAGGGAGCGCGCGAAGTACCAGGGCTACTTCCTCGCCGTCTTCGGCGTCTCGTCCGTGCTGGGGCCGCTGGTCGGCGGTCTCTTCGCGGGCGCCAGCCAGATCCTCTTCATCAGTGGATGGCGCTGGGTGTTCCTGATCAACGTGCCGATCGGCCTCATCGCCCTCGGGATGGTCTTCGCGTTCCTGCACCTTCCACGGTTCGGCGCCGCCCGCCGCGTGCGCATCGACTGGTGGGGCGCGACCGCTGTCGTCATGACCCTGGTGCCGCTGCTGCTCGTCGCCGAGCAGGGCCGCGAGTGGGGCTGGGCCTCGGTCGGCTCCATCGCCTGCTACGTGACCGGCGCGGTCGGTCTCGTCGCCTTCCTGGTGATCGAGACGCTCATGAAGGACGACGCGATCATCCCGCTGAAGCTCTTCCGCTCACGGGTCTTCTCGACCGCGACGGTGCTCGGCGTACTCGTCGGCTTCGGGATGTTCGGCGCGATGCTCACCATCCCGCTGTACATGCAGATCGTGGAGGGACTCACCCCGACCGAGTCCGGCTTCGCGACGCTGCCGATGATCCTCGGCCTCATGATCTCGTCGATCACCTCCGGCCAGATCGTCTCGCGGACGGGCCGCTACCGGATCTTCCCGGTCACCGGCACGGCGTTCACCGCGCTCGGCTTCCTGTGGCTGACGACGATGACGGTCGACAAGCCCCTCTGGTACATGATGATCGGGATGTTCCTGATCGGCCTGGGGCTCGGTCAGCTGATGCAGACCCTGACCCTCGCCAGCCAGAACTCGGTCGACGTCCGGGACATGGGCGTCGCCACCAGCGCGTCGACGTTCTTCCGCCAGATCGGCGGCACGCTCGGGACCGCGATCCTGCTCTCCGTGCTGTTCTCGACGATGCCGGCGAACATCCTCAGCGCGACCGCGGACACGGCGAACCTGACCTCGGCGCTCGACGCCGCGCTCACGCCGTCCGTGGCGACCGCGCCGGCGAACAAACCGATCATGGACCAGCTCTGGAACAAGATCGCCGACCCGATCAGGACCAACGTGCAGAAGGGCCTCGACACGGCCACGACGCAGGTGACGTCGGGGGTCAGGAGCGCCGTGACCAAGCAGGTCACGGCGGCTGTGGACGCCCAGGTGCAGGCCGGCGCCATCCCCGCCTCGGCTGCCCAGGGCGTGATCGACCAGCAGGTCTCCGCCGCACTGCCCGGCGCGACCGACAAGGCCCTGGCCACCACCGCGACCAAGGCGCACGCCTCGGTCGTGAACGGGAAGCTGACCGTCGACTGGTCGAACGCCTCCGAACGTCACTACTACGTGGACAAGGTCGTGCCGGCGCTCGTGAAGCAGATGAACAAGGCCGGCTCGACCACGTCGAAGGCGTCGACCAGCACGACGAGCGACACCTCGTTCCTGAACGGCGCCGACAAGCGGCTGTCGAGGCCCTTCCTCGTCGGCTTCAACACCTCGGCCGTGCAGATCTACTGGGTCGGCCTGATCGTGCTGCTGATCGCGTTCGTGATCGCCCTGTTCTTCAAGGTGCCGCCGCTGCGTCAGCGCTCGGCCCTGCAGGAGCAGGCGGACAACGCGGACGCGGAGGACACGCTCGGCGTGGCGGCCGGCAGCGCCGCCGCCGAGGCGGGCGCACTCGAGGCCCCCACCGGATCGGTCCCGGTCGGCTCCCGATCCTGACCCCCTGCGGCCGTGGACCCCTCATCGGGTCCACGGCCGCAGCCCCAATCCCTCATCTCGAAAGGCCCGCCGTGCGCGATGCTGCGAGACTCGTCGACGAGCTCCCATGGCGCGAGCAGAAGAAGCGCCTGACCCGGACGGCACTCCATCTTCAGGCCCGCCGACTCGTGCTCGAGTCCGGCCTCGGCGCCGTGACCGTTGAGGCGATCTGCTCCGGTGCCGGCGTCTCGCCCCGCACCTTCTTCAACTACTTCCCGTCGAAGTCGGCCGCCGCGCTCGGCGTGCCCGAGTTCTCGATCGGCGCGGAGCAGCGCTCCCGATTCCTCGCGAGCTCGACCGGCTCCGTCGTACGCGACCTGTGCGGGCTCGTGGCGGACGGCCTCGCCGGCTCCGGCGGCCTCTCCGACCGGGACTCGATGCACGAGCTGCTGCAGCGCCGGCCCGAGCTGAAGCCCGAGCTGTTCCACTGGCTGGGCAGCATCCGCCGCGAGTTCACCGACCTCACCGAGCAGCGGCTCCCCAAGGAGGACGCCCGCCGCGCCGTGACGCTGGTGATGGCCTCCCTCATCGAGAACCTCGAGGAGGACCAGCCCGGGATGCGTCCGCTCGCGGACCGGCTCTGGGAGGGCGTCATCGCCATCTGCTCCGTCGCCACGGCGTCGGCGGTCGAGCCGGCCCGGCTGCAGTCCGTCTGACCCTCAGGCCTGCGGCGCGCCCGGTGCCGCCGGCGCCTTCTGCCACGGCCAGCGGCCCGTGATCTCGAGCTCGAGCGAGAAGCTGAGGAACGTGCGGATGAGCACGATGCCACCGAGCACCGCGACGCTCATCAGGGTCGGCGTGATGGCGACCGTGCGGATGATGTCGGCCGCGACGAGCAGCTCGAGCCCGAGCAGGATCGAGCGGCCGAGGAACCGCCGGTACGGCCCGTAGACCGGGGTCTCCCGGCGCACCAGCCGGACCACGGCCATGACGCTCGCGAGCACGACGCCCGCCTCGACGACGATGACCCCCGACGCGTCGATCACGCGGCCCGCGAGGTCGATCCACTCCGTGTAGGTCATGTCGTGATGCTAGGGAGCACGCACCTGGAGCGCACCAGCAGCCTGGTCAGCGGTGGCGCAGCGGGGCTGCGGTAGAACGGGTCGACCGACCCGAGGAGTGCCATGCCGTCGTCGTTCCGAACCGTCACCGTGCTGGGGGCCGGCGTGCTCGGCGCGCAGATCGCCTTCCAGACCGCGAACCACGGGTTCCCGGTCACCGTCTACGACGTCGACGACGCGGCGCTGACCATCGCGAGGGGACGGTTCGACGCCATCGTCGGGCAGTACACCCGCGAGGTGGGGGACCCAGAGGGCGCCGCGCGACGGGCGGTCGACGGCATCCGCTTCGTCAGCGACATCGCCGAGGCGGTGCGGGATACGGATCTCGTGATCGAAGCGGTGCCGGAGAACCTCGAGCTGAAGCGCTCGGTCTACGCCTCGATCGCCTCCGCGGCGCCCGAGACGACGGTGTTCGCGACGAACTCGTCGACGCTGCTGCCGAGCGCCATCGCGGATGCCACCGGCCGCCCCGATCGCTTCCTGGCCCTGCATTTCGCGAACCACATCTGGGCCCAGAACACCGCCGAGGTGATGGGGACGCCGCGCACCGACCCGGAGGTCGTCGAGCGGGTCGTCGCCTTCGCCGAGGAGATCGGGATGGTGCCGATCCGGCTGAAGAAGGAGCAGCCCGGCTACGTGCTGAACTCGCTGCTCGTGCCGTTCCTGAACGCGGCCGCCGACCTGCTCGTCCGCGATGTCGCGGATCCGGAGACGATCGACGCCACCTGGCGGATCGCGACGGGCGCGCCGCTCGGGCCGTTCCAGATCTACGACGTGATCGGCCTGCGCACCCCGTACGCGATCGCCAGCGCGAGCGCCGCGGCGGGCGACACGCGGGCCGGAGCCTTCGCCGAGTACCTGAAGCGCGAGTACCTGGACCAGGGGAAGCTCGGGCGCGAGTCGGGCGAGGGCTTCTACCGGTACCGCTGAGGCCGGTTCAGGCCCGGGGCTCGCGGCCGGAGAGGCCGAGCAGTCGATCCTGCTCCGAGGCGTCCGCCGGCACCGGCACCTCGGGAGCGAAGACGCCGATGCGCCGCCAGCCCTCGATGTGGGGCTCGAGCTGCGCCCGCACACCCCGCACGAGCTCGATCGGGATCGTCGGATCCACGCCGATCATGACCGCGAACTCGTAGGCGCGGAACATCCGGAACTGGGTGATCTGCCAGAAGTACTCCTGCACCGTGAAGTCGCCGAAGGAGAGGTGCGCGGTGCGCTGCAGGTCGTCGGGCGCGAGCGACTCCGCGGCGGCGACGGCCGCCTCGACGATCCGCGCGAAGTCGGCCTTCGGGTCGTCGCCGAGCAGGTCGGCGGCCTTCCACCGGTCGGGCCCGACCTCCGCCATCGTGCTGCCGGCGAGGATGTCGGGCACCCAGACGTCGTCGTAGGCGTGGTACGCGACGAGGTCGCGCAGCGTGAGGGTCGAGCGGTCCGTCGTGGAGGCGAGCCGTATCCACTCGGGGATCGGCAGCGACCACTGGTCGTCGCGGATCTGCTGGACGACCTCGTTCAGCCGTCGGTCCGCGAGCACGAAGAGGGTGGGTTCCTGCATCCCGCCATCCTCGTGAGCACCGCCGACACCCTCAAAGCCGACCGAACAGGGTCAGGCCGTGCGCGGCGGGCAGAGCAGCCGGGTCGCGTGGTACTGGTCGGCGTTGCGCGCCACCGTGTGCTCGCGCAGCGGACCGCCGCACACCGGGCAGCTGGGGTCGACCGGCGGCCGGTACGGCTCCTCGGCATGCCCGGCGCCGAGCTGAGCCGGCCCCATCCAGGGGAACAGCCCTTTGTCGAGCCGTCGAGCGAAGGCGAACAGTCGGGAAGCCATGCTTCGTAGTCTAATCGTTCGCGTACGATCCTTTGTGCACGAACCAGTACACTGGCCGATCGTGACCGAGGATCCGCTGGCGCTCGATCGGCAGGTGTGCTTCGCCCTGGCCGCGACGAGCCGCAGCGTGATCGGGCTCTACCGACCGGTGCTGGAGCCGCTCGGGCTCACGCACCCGCAGTACCTCGTGATGCTGTCGCTGTGGGAGCGCAGCCCCCGCACCGCGCGCGACATCGCCGCGGCGCTGTTCCTGGAACCACCGACCCTCACCCCGCTGCTCAAGCGCCTGGAGGCCGCGGGCCTCGTCAGCCGGGCACGCAACCCCGAGGACGAGCGGGAGCTGCGCGTCGAGCTCACCGACGCCGGCCGGGCGCTCCGCGCTCGCGCCGAGCAGGTCCCGGGCCGGATCGTGGAGCGGCTCGGTGTGCCGATCGAGACGCTCGAGCAGGTGCGCGACAGCCTCACGCACCTCCTCCGCGCGACCGTCGTGGCGCAGGCGGCGCCCACCGCCGACTCGCCCGCCGCCTGACGGGGCGCCCACCTCCGGCACGGGGGTCACCGCGGCGGCGACCGTTCGGCGCCGCGACTGCGGCAGGGTGGGCGCATGGCGAGCATCGCGATGAGACTGATCGGCCGTTACCTGCGGATGACCGCGCGGCCGACCATGGCGACCGTCGCGCGGGCGCAGGCGGCGATCGCGGCCCCGAAGCGGAACGCGCCCCCGCCGCGGGCGCTGCGTCGCCGGCACGACGTGGAGACGACCGAGGTGGGCGGGTTCCCCTGCTTCACCGTGCGGCCAGGGGGCCGCTCCACGGGTCGGGCCGCCCTCTACCTGCCCGGCGGGTCCTACATCCACCCGATGGCGCCGCAGCAGTGGACGTTCGTCGAGCGGCTCGCGGCGGCGGGCGTGCAGGTGGTCGTGGCCCGGTACGGCCTCGCCCCGCAGCACACCTACCGGGGAGCGTACCCGTTCGTGACGGAGGCCTACCGGCGGCTCGTCGCCCGGGTCGGCGCCGAGGCCACGACGATCCTCGGCGACTCGGCCGGCGGCGGCCTCGCGCTCGGCCTCGCCCAGACGCTCGAGGAGGCCGGCCTGCCGCAGCCCCGGCTGCTGATGCTGCTGGCGCCGTGGGTCGACCTGACCCTGGAGGACCCCGCGATCCCCCCGGTCGAGGCCGACGACCCGTGGCTCACCCGGATCGGCCTCATCGAGGCGGGGCGCGCCTGGGCCGACGGCGACGATCCCCGACAGCCGCGGCTGAGCCCGGTCAACGGATCCGTCGACGCAGTGGCGCCCGTCCACGCCTACGTGGGCACCCGCGACGTCCTCTCGCCGGACGTGCTCCGGCTGCAGCGGCGGTTCGCGGCCGCCGGCCTCGGCCCCGACCGCTTCCGCCTCACGGTCGCGCAGGGAGCGCTGCACAACTACCCGCTGCTCCCCACGCCCGAGGGCCGCGTGGCCGAGCGGGCCATCCTCCGCGAGATCGCGGGCTAGGCCCCCCCGCCTGCCACACCCTCGGCTGTTGCCACTTTCTGCGATCTTGCGGCACTCAAGCCCGCAGAAAGTGGCAACAGCCGGTCGTCGGACCCTCCGCGAGATCGCGGGCTGAGCGTCAGCGCGCGGCGGTCGTCACGGCCACCACGTCCGCGGTAGCAGTCGGCCGGGCCGAGAAGGCCAACGCGGCGTCGGAGATCGGGCCCCGGCGGAGCAGCCGCACATCGTCCGCGTAGCTCGACGAGGTGACCCAGGGCACGGCCGGGCCCTGCTTCGGCAGCCGGTCGAGCGCGCGCTGCACGTAGCCGGCGCCGAAGTCGAGCAGCGGCCGCGTCGGCATGCCCTCATCCGGCAGCCGCGGCACCGCGACCGCGTATCCGTGCCGCTGCATATGGTCGAGAAGCCGCGTGAAGTACTCGCAGACGAGGCCGACCTTGAGCGTCCAGGACGCGTTCGTGTACCCGATCGCGAAGGCGAAGTTCGGCACGCCCGACAGCATCAGCCCCTTGTAGGCGACGGTGTCGGAGAGCCGCACGTCCGCGCCGTCGACCACCATCGGGAATCCGCCGAACGGCTGCACGTCGAGCCCGGTGGCGGTGACGATCACGTCCGCCTCGATCGTGCGGCCGTCCTCGAGCTCGACCCCGCCCGGGGTGACGGTTCCGATGCGGCCCGTGACCACCTCCGCTCCGCCGTCCCGGATCGCCCGGAAGAGGTCCCCGTCGGGGACGAAGCAGAGCCGCTGGTCCCACGGGTCGTACGGGGGGTTGAAGTGCTCGTCGACCGGGTACCCCTCCGGCAGCTGCCGCACGGTCTGCTTCCGGATGAAGCGCCGCACCATCGCGGGGCGCCGTTTCGCGAGCACCCAGAGCGTGCGCTGGATCGCGATGCTGCGCCGTCGGAGCAGGGCGTGCGCGCGCCGGTCCCCGATCAGGCGGCGGAGGCGCACGGCGAACCGGTCCTCGGATGCGAGCGACATCACGTACGTCGGGGTGCGCTGCAGCATGGTGACGGCGGCACCCTCACGCGCGAGCGCCGGCACGATCGTCACGGCGGTGGCGCCGCTGCCGATCACCACCACCCGCTTCCCGCGCGCAGCCAGCTCCTCGGGCCAGTGCTGCGGATGCACCACAGGACCCGCGAACGTGTCGAGGCCCGCGATCTCGGGGGTGTAGCCCCGGTCGTAGCGGTAGTAGCCACCGGCCGCGAAGAGCCAGTCGCAGGTGATCGTGCTCCGCTCGGCCGTGCCCGTGTGCTCCACCTCGATCGTCCAGCGGGCCTCCGCACCGCTCCAGGAGGCCTGCACGACCCGTCGCTGGAACCGCAGGTACCGCTCGAGGTCGTACTCCGCGACGGTCTCGTGCAGGTAGGCGAGGATCCGGTCGGCGTCGGCGATCACCTTGACGTCGGTCCACGGCTTGAACTCGTAGCCGAAGGTCGTGAGGTCCGAGTCGGAGCGGATGCCGGGGTAGCGGAACAGGTCCCAGGTGCCGCCGAGCGCCGCTCGTGCTTCGAGGACCGCGAACCGCGTGCCGGGCCGCCGCGTCGCCAGCGCGTGCGCGGCCCCGATCCCGGAGATGCCGGCGCCCACGATCAGGACGTCGAGATGCTCGACCTCGTCCACCATGCGGATCCCCTCGTCGGCCGTGCCCGTCAATGGTGCACGTGTTCGGCCGTGTGCGCGGCCCGAGGCGCTCAGGCGAGGAGGGCGGCCAGGTCCACGACGGTGTCGGCGGTCTGCTCGCCGGCCTGCAGCATCCGGTTCGCCAGCACGGTGGCGATCGCGCACACGACGACGGCGAGGCCGATCCCGACCGGCCACGAGATGGACAGCGTCAGCGCGACGGCGGCGAACGCCGCACCGGCGCGCATCGCGATCTGCGCCCTCGTCGTCCGCCGGTCTCCCCGGTCCCACCATGCGTTCGTCACTGCGACGTCCCTTCGATTCCCCGCGTTCAGCATCGGGGACGGGACGCCGGATCGGGGGACCGACGAGGCCCCCAGAGTGCGGGGTATGCCGACCGGGGAATGGGTCGCGTCAGCCGGATCGGCTCGCCTTCAGCCGTCGCCATCCGCCCGCCCGGTTGTCCGCCACGATCGCGCGCAGCAGCTCGAGGAGCGGGCCGGCCGGCACCGGATCGCCCTCATGGAACGCGATCGTGCGGGCCGTGGTGTTGCCGTGGCCGCCGGTGATGATGCCGTGCGGATCCGGCACGATGCCGCCGTCGTAGAGGAACAGGTTCACGTGGTCCTTGGCGGCCAGCAGCGCGCAGACGGTGCCGTCGAGCACGAAGTAGGGCTGCACGCGGCGCTGGATCGTCTCCTCGATCGCCGGGTCCGCCTCGTGGATCAGGTCGCGCAGCCGCCCGCAGAGCGCGCGCTGCCAGTCGGGCAGCCCGTTCACGTAGGCGTCGACGCCGGGATGCCGTTCGGAGTCGCTCACGGGCTCATCCAAGGGCGCGCGACCTCGTCCGTCCAGGTGCCCGGGCGCTCAGGTCCCGGTCCCGCCGCACGGCTACCGTGTGCCGGATGGACGCGACGTATCAGGTGATCGAGGTCGACCGGGTGTCCGGCGAGCTCGCGGCGGTGCTCGGCGCGCTCGTGCGGCAGCTCTCCACGTCGAGCCCCGAGCCCACGCAGGAGGACCTGCAGGCGATCGCGTCGTCGCCGGCGACGCGCCTGCTCGTCGCGCAGGACGCCGAGGGGCGCCCCGTGGGGATGCTCACGCTCGCCGTGTTCGCCATCCCGACCGGCGTGCGCGCCTGGATCGAGGACGTGGTGGTGGACGAGCAGGTCCGTGGCGGCGGCGTGGGCCGCATGCTCGTGCAACGCGGCATCGACGTCGCGTTCGAGTTCGGCGCGCGCACCGTCGACCTGACGTCCCGGCCGAGCCGCGAGGCCGCCAACCGGCTCTACCAGCGGATGGGCTTCGCGCTGCGGACGACCAACGTCTACCGGTTCACCGCACCGGCCGACTAGCCCTCATCCGCGTCCCGCGGTACGGGTGGAGTCACGCACGCCCTACACACGCGCCTTCATGAGGTGGGTTGCCACTTCTGGCCCTCAAGGGTGCGCCTCAAGGGCCAGAAGTGGCAACTCACGATCTGCGTCCTGGCGCGCAAGAGGTGAGTTGCCACTTCTCGCCCTCGAGGGACTGCCTTCAGGGCCAGAAGTGGCAACTCGTGACATGGGACGCCTGAGGGATGAAGGCCTCGGGCGGCGCCGGGCGCTCAGCCCTGGAACTGGTCGTCGTCGCCCGTGTCGCCGCCCGTGTTCGACGCGGGTCCCGACCCGTCGGGGAGGGTCTCGGCCTGCTGCTCGTCGTCGGTCTGATCGCTGCTGCGCGGGTCGCTCATCCCGGCATCGTGCTCGGGCCACCTGGGGGTGGGCGGACGGTTCCCTGAGTCAGCGGCCGACGCCGAGCTCGTCGAAGCGGTCGTCCCGCCACTCGTCGGGCAGGGTCACCCCGTCCCGCGCGGCGGCCGCCTCCCGGTCCCGCAGCTCGACACGGCGGATCTTGCCGGAGATGGTCTTCGGCAGCTCGAAGAACTCCAGCCGCCGCACGCGCTGGAACGGCGGCAGCTGCTCCCGCGCGTGCCGCAGCACGGCGAGCGCCGTGTCGGCATCCGCCGCCCATCCGTTCGCGAGCGACACGTAGGCCTTCACGACGTTCAGCCGCGTCTCGTCCGGCGCCGGCACGACGGCGGCCTCGGCGACGGCGGGATGCTCGATCAGTACGCTCTCGACCTCGAACGGCGACACCTTGTAGTCGGACGACTTGAAGATGTCGTCCGTGCGGCCGACGAAGGTGATCGTTCCGTCGGCGTCCCGGCTCGCCACGTCGCCGGTGCGGTAGTAGCGCTCCGCGGTGGCAGCGCCCGTGCCGGGCACGCCGAGGTAGCCGGCCATCAGGTTCGGGGCGGCCTGCGAGAGGTCGATGCAGATCTCGCCGTCGCCGCCCTGCTCGCCGGTCAGCGGGTCCACCAGCACGATCGCGACCCCGGGCAGCGCGACGCCCATCGATCCGCTCCTCACGGGGCTCCCCGGGGTGTTCGCCACCGTCGCGGTTGTCTCGGTCTGCCCGTAGCCGTCGCGGATGGTCAGGCCCCACGCCGCCTGCACCTGCGCGATGACCTCGGGGTTCAGCGGCTCCCCCGCCGACACCGCCTCGCGGAGCGCGTGCGGCCGCTCGCCGAGCCTCGACTGGATCAGCATCCGCCAGACGGTCGGCGGCGCGCAGAACGTCGTGACACCTGCACGGTCGAGCTGCTCGCGGAGGGCGACCGGATCGAACCGCGCGGCGTTGTAGACGAACACCGTCGCCTCGGCGATCCACGGCGCGAAGAAGCAGCTCCAGGCGTGCTTCGCCCACCCGGGCGAGCTGATGGCGAGGTGCACGTCGCCGGGCTGCAGCCCCAGCCAGTACATCGTGGTGAGATGCCCGACCGGGTAGGAGGTGCGGGTGTGCACGACCATCTTCGGGCGGCTCGTGGTCCCCGAGGTGAAGTACACGAGGCACGGATCGGGAGAGCGGATCGCCACGGTCGGCGGCAGCCCGTCGAAGCCCTCGGCCTCGGCGTAGTCGGCCCAGCCCCCGACCGGGCCGCCGACCACGATGCGGGAGAAGCCGCTCAGCGCCTCGAACTTCGGCGCATCGGCGGCGTTCGCGATCACGTGCTTCACCAGCCCGCGCCCGATGCGATCGGCGAGGTCGTGCGGGGCGAGCACGGTCGTCGTCGGGAGGATCACGGCGCCGATCTTCATCACCGCGAGCATCGACTCCCACAGCTCGACCTGGTTGCCGAGCATGAGCATCACGTGGTCGCCGGGCGCGACGCCTCGGCTCGCGAGCCACGCGCCGACCCGGTCGGAGCGCTGCCGCATCCGCTCGAAGGACACGCGCTGCTCGCCGCCGTGCTCGTCGACGATCCAGAGCGCGGTCCGCTCGTTGTCCCGGGCGATGACGTCGAACCAGTCGGTGGCCCACTCGAAGGCCTCGCCGACATCCGGCCAGACGAACTCGGCGGTCGCCCGCGGGTGGTCCTCGCGGTGGCGGATGAGGAGGTCCCGGGCAGCACGGAACGCGTCGGTGGATCCCATGCCCGCCATCATGCCTCCGCCTGCGGAGTGGGTCACCGTGCTGACGCGAGGCTCACTCGGGTCGGGCGCGCGGGCGAGAAACGAGACGACCCTTGACGACCTACTTGCTTTTTGCAAGTATCAGGCATCCGATCCGGGGACCAGCCGATGGAGGCCACCATGTCCATGATGTTCGTCAACCTGCCCGTCACCGACCTGGACCGCGCCAAAGCGTTCTACGAGGCGGTCGGCTTCCGCATCAACCCGATGTTCACCGACCACAACGCGGCCTGCGTCGTGGTCGAGGAGGACCACAACTACTTCATGATCCAGGTCCGCGAGTACTTCCAGAGCATGACCGAGCTGCCCATCGGCGACCCGAAGAGCAGCCCCACCTCCGCGACCGCGATCTTCGTCGACAGCCGGGAGGCCGTCGACCGGGCGGTGGCCGCGGGCGTCGCCGCCGGTGGTGCCGAGGTCGGGGAGCCCTCGGACTACGGCTTCATGTACCAGCGGGGCCTCACCGACCCCGACGGCAACGTCGTCGACTTCGGCTGGATGGACCCGGTCGCCGCGGCCCAGGGCCCGGCGGCCTACATGGCTCAGCAGGCCTGAGCCCATGGCGGCCCGCGACTACGGGCAGTACTCCGGGATCACGCAGGCCCTCGAGCTCGTGGGCGAGCGCTGGGCGCTGCTCATCATCCGTGACCTGCTCGTCGGCCCGCGCCGCTACTCGGAGCTCTCGGCGGGCCTCCCCCGCATCCCGAGCAACATCCTGGCGGCCCGGCTGAAGGAGCTCCAGGCGGCGGGCATCCTCCGTCGGGCGCCGCGGTCGCGGGTCGTCGTCTACGAGCTGACGCCATACGGCCGCGAGCTCGAGCCGGTCGTGCTCGCGCTCGGAGCGTGGGGCTTCAAGGCGATGGGGGACCCGCGGGAGGAGCAGATCATCACGCCCGACTCGATGACGATGGACCTCCGCAGCGCCTTCCGCGCCGACGTCGCCGCGGCACTGCCGGCGACCGCCTACGGCGCCCACGTCGGCGCCGCCGAGCTGCTCATCCGCGTCGACGGGCCCGCGCTCGACGTGCAGCGGGGCGACGGGCCGGCCGACCTCGTGTTCGCGACCGGGCCGGACATCCGCCGCCTCATCTCGGGCGAGCTCGCGCCGGCACGCGCCGTCGAGAGCGGCGTGGTCGAGGTGCGGCACGGCCGGGTGGACCTGCTCGACCGCTTCGCGACCACGTTCCACCTCGCCGCATGAGCGGCCGCGGGCGGATGGAGTCGTCGCCCAGATCGTCCGACACAGAAGAAGGACATCGTGCTTGAACCGGTGGCTGACGGCGTGCGCGTCCATGTCAGCGAGTTCTGCAGCAGCAACGCCGTGGTCGTGGACGGCCGAGGCGGCGTGCTCCTGATCGACGCGGGGATCCTCGACGAGGAGCTGGCCTGCCTCGCCCGGGACCTCGAGGACTCGGGGCGGACCGTCGCCGCCGGCTTCTCCACCCATCCGCACTGGGACCACCTGCTCTGGCACGCGCGCCTGGGTGACGTCCCCCGTTACGGCACCGCCCACGCCGCCGAACTCGTCCGGACCCGGCTGTCGGGACCCGGATGGGAGGCACGGGTCGCGAGCATGATCCCGGCCGGCATCGTCCACCGGGTGCCGATGGCCCTCCTCGGTGACATCACGGCGCTGCCGGGCGACGGGACGCGGATCCCCTGGAACGGTACCGAGGTCCGCGTGCTCGAGCACCGCGCCCACGCCACCGGCCACGCCGCGCTCCTGGTCGCCGACCGAGGCGTGCTCGTCGCCGGCGACATGCTCTCGGACGCGCTCGTCCCGATGCTCGACGGCATGGGCGCCGACCCGATCGGCGACTACCTGGGTGCCCTCGACCTCCTCGAGGCGGTCGCCGGGGACGTCGACGTGGTCATCCCGGGCCACGGCTCGGTCGGCGGCCGCGGCTGCGCCCAGAAACGGATCGCTCTGGACCGCGCCTACGTGGAGGCGCTCCGGGACGGCCGCGAGCCGGACGATCCGCGGATCGGTGCCTCGGCCGTCTACGACTGGGTGCCGGACCTGCACGCCGGACAGGTGGAGCGCCTCGCGCAGAGGTGACCGGGCGCGCCTCATCAGCCGGGTGGGAGCACGAACTCCTCCGCGAGCCGCGTCGTCGCGGCCATGAAGCGGACGGTCTCGCGCACCGCCACGGGGTCCGCGGGCTGGAGGACGGAGATCTCCGTGTCCTGCCGCTCCCGCCAGCACCACTCGATGAGCGGATGCCACTCGGCGTCGAGGTGCTGCAGGGCCCACCGCACGCCGTCCCGCTTCGAGGTGACCCGGCCCTCGTGGAGGTCCTGCAGGGCACGGCAGTTGTTCAGCACGAAGAAGACCTGGTGGAACCGGTTGTCGAACGGCGAGCCCGGACCGAACGCGTCGCGCCATCCGAGCATCGAGCTCCTGATCTCCCGGCGGAGCTCGTCCGCAGTCACCTCCGGGGCGAACGTCGCCGGATCCGGCCCGAGGACCGGCCTGCTGCGGTAGCGGAGGGTCCACCGCGTCACCAGCGAGTTGTCGTGATCGGAGCGCTCGACGTCGGAGCCGCCGTTGGGGAAGTACCAGAGCAGCCGGCGGGGATCGTCGTCGTGGCCCTCCGGACCGTAGGGCGACGACTTCTCTGCCAGCGTCGGCAGCGGGAACACGGAGTACTCGAGGTGCCGCACCCACCGGGTGTTCCTCGCGAGCAGCGTCCGGTGCGCGGCCTGGATCCGTTCGACACGCTCGGCGCTGGGCTCGGCGCGGAGGACGACCAGCAGGTCGACGTCACTGGTGAGGTCGAAGTCGCCGACCGCGAGCGATCCGGTCGGGTAGAGGCCGACGAGCTCGTCGCCGAGGAGTTCGCGGAGGGTGTGGGCGTAATCGATCAGCACCGCGTCGAGGGCGCGGAAGGGGGTCAGCGTCCCGCGGAGGTCGCCGAGCGCCGCATCTCCCGCCACGGATGGACCGTATCCGCCGTCGCCGAGCGCTACCCGCGGGAGGGGCGGGCGCCGATCATCCGGTCGATGTGGGCGGTGAGCCGTCGAATGTTCTCCGTCAACTCGCGATGCTCGGACGGATCCGTCGTGGTCTCCAGCTCGCGCTCCATCGTCTCGAGGGCGAGGGTGAGCACGTGGAGGTCCCACATCGGCCGCTCCCCCGGCTCGACGTCCGTCACGATGCCGATTCTGCCGCGGCCGCCCGACCATCGAGCGAGTAGGCCCGTTCGGCCGTCCGCCGCAACGCGTGTGCTGTCCGCACGGACAACTGAGGCTGCTGCAGCGGCAGCAGTTGCCCGTGCGGACAGCAGTCGCGGGAGAGCCGGGTCAAGCGCCCTCACCGGCGAACCGGATGCCGATGCCGTCGTGCGGCACGGGAAGGATGCAGCCCTCCCGGACCTCCACCGGGGACCGGGTGGCGAGCACGCCCAGCGCTGCGAGCTCCGCGCCGTCGACGACCTCGACCGGTGAGGGGTTCCGCAGCGCCGGCGCGACCTGCGCGCTCAGCTCGGGGAGCAGGTGCAGCGCGAGATCGACGCCGGCGTCGGCGCACGCCGCGTCGATGGCCGCGAGCGGCGTGATGCCGCCGATCCGGACGACGTTCGGCTGCAGCGTGCGCACGGCGCCCGAGCGGGCGAACTCCTCGAAGCGGTAGCGCGTGTACAGGTTCTCCCCGCACGCGATCGGGATCGACGTCCGTGCGGCGAGCGCCTCGTACGCGGCCAGATCGTCGGCCCGCAACGGCTCCTCGATCCACCCGGGAGCGAACGGCGCGAGCGCGTCGAGCGCCGTCACCGCCTGCTCGAGGTCCCAGCGTTGGTTCGCGTCGATCATCAGCGGCCGGTCGCCGACGACGTCGCGCACCGCGGCGACGCGAGCGAGGTCGCGAGCGAGATCGGACGAGCCGACCTTGATCTTCACCGCCGGGAAGCCGCGCGCCACCCACGAACGCGCCTGCTCGACCAGCTCGTCGAGCGGATGGTGCAGGTTCACCCCGCTGCCGTAGACGTCGGAGGCGGCGTCGGCCGACGCGCCGAGCAGCGACTGCACGGGCGTGCCGGCACGCACCCCGGCGAGGTCCCAGAGCGCGAGGTCGAGCCCCGCCATGGCCATGGTGGTCACCCCGCCGCCGCCGGCTTCATGCAGATGACGCCACAGCGGCTCCCAGAGCGCGACGGGGTCGACGGCCTCCCCGAGCACGCGGTCGCGGATGTCGTGCCGGAGCATCGCCGCGACCGAGGCGGCCCCGATCGTCGGCGTCCACGAGAACCCGACGCCCTCCGCGCCGTCGCTGTCGATCACCGTCGTCTCGAGGAACGTGAGCGTGGGCACGTTAGGACCCCACGGCCGCGGCAGCGGCACCGTCACAGGCCGGACCTGCAGCTCGGCGATC
>NZ_DATBTU010000080.1:0-16445 GCF_036559085.1 Amnibacterium sp. | reverse complement strand
GACCACCTCGATCCGGCGAGCACGGTGATCGTCATCGGGATCTACACCCTGATCTCGGCCTCGACCGTCGCAGGACCGATCATCGCCACCTTGATCGCCCCGGACCGGATGGAGCCGTCGCTGCTGCGGGCGGAGGCCTTCATCTCGAAGTACGGCCCGATCGCCACCGCGGTGATCATGCTGATGATCGGCGTGGTGATCGTGGGCGACGGCCTGACGAGGCTCTGAACCTCGCTGCAACACGCCGGAGCGCGTATGGTGCGCAGCATCGGGCGGGATCCCCCGGTCCCCGCGACGGCCGCCTGAAGACGAGGCACATCACTGCAGCGGTACTCACCCGAACAGGGTGAGGGCCTCGCCCTGCCTCACAGCACCCTCCTAGACTCCAGACCAGCCAGCACCCGCAGGGGAGGGGCGGTCATGACCAGCAGACGGACGACGTCCGAGCCGCAGCCGCGAAGCGGCGACGCCCTCGGCGTCGAGCCGGCCGACGAGGGGTCAGGCCCCTCGCGGTACCTCTCCCGCGAGCGCCTGGTCGCGCGGCTCACCCGCGCCCGCTTCGGCGGCGAGGTCATCACGGTGTGGGGTTCGGTCGGGATCGGGAAGACCACGCTGCTGCACCAGTGGGCCGAGCACCTCGTCTCGCTCGGCGACACCGTGCACTGGATCGACTGGAACGGCGAGGCTGAACCCGCCCTCGCCGTGGCCCCTGACGACGACCGCGCATGCCCCGATCGGAAGATCTGGTGGTTCGGCGACGACGCGCACACCGACGACGCGATGGCTGCGATCGACGGCGTGGTCGAGGCCGTGGGCGCCGACCACGATCGGCACCGCCTCGTGCTCGCCGGGCGCTACCAGCCGAGCTTCCTCGAGCTGCGGGACCTCCCCGGACCCATCCGCTTGCACGACGACGACCTCGCGTTCACGGTCGAGGAGGCCGGCCGGCTCGCCGCCCGGTTCGGCCTCGTCCTCACGCCGGACGATCTGGAGGCCCTCGTCGCTCGCACGAACGGCTGGGCCGCCGGGCTCGCCCTCGCCATGCCGTACCTCGCGTCGCAGCCCGATGTGGGCGCGAGCGTGGCGCGCTTCGGCGGCGACCAGCACCAGGTCGCCGACTACCTCGCCTCACGGGTGGTGGACGCGCTCGACGCCGACGACGCCGACCTGCTCATGCGCGCCGCCGTCGCGCCGATCGTGCCGATGGACCTCGCGGCGGTGGTGACCGCCCGGTTCGACGCCGGTGCGGCGCTGTCGCGGCTCAGCCGCGAGAACCTGCTGATCACAGAGGACCGCGAGGCCGGCACCTTCCGCTACCACCCGGTGCTGCTGACGTTCATGCAGGCGGAGGCACGACGCCG
Organism: Amnibacterium sp.; assembly: GCF_036559085.1. Lineage (GTDB taxonomy): Bacteria > Actinomycetota > Actinomycetes > Actinomycetales > Microbacteriaceae > Amnibacterium. The sequence continues at coordinate 15,084 of NZ_DATBTU010000080.1, read as the reverse complement.
GAACGAGACCATGGCGGCTCGCGCCCACTGGACCGCGGCCGAGTGGTACACCGACCACGGCGAGCACGAGCAGGCGCTCGAGCAGGCGCTGCTCACCGACGACTTCCGGCTGGTGCTCGCGCAGGTCGAGCACTCGGGACTCCCCCTCCTGCTCGAAGGGCACTCGTCGGTCCTCGGGCGCGCCCTCCGGAGCCTGTTCGGCACGCGGGAGACGCTGCCCGTCGCAGTGCTGAGGCTCGCGATGGATCTGCCCGCGTACTCGGACCGCCTCGGCGCGGCCGAGCAGCTCGCGTCGATCGACCGCATGATCGCGGAGGCGCCCTCCAGCGAGGCCGAGGAGTGGCGGCCGCTCGCGGTCGCCCTGCGGGCGTTCCTCAGCACCGACATGGAGGCCGCGAGCCTGCAGGCGCGGGCCCTCCGGCCCTTCCTCGGAAGCGCGGGCGGCTCAGCCGGCGGGACCGGGATCGCGCTGATGGTGAACCTCGCGTCCGGCTGGACCGGCTCCCTCACCCGCCGGAGCGACGCGATCGACACCCTCCGCGCCGTCGAAGGCAGCGCGTCACGGAACAGGTACTGGTGGGTCGAGGCCCTGGCGTGCTTTCTGCAGGTGCAGCTCGCCGCGAGGAACGGGGACTGGCGGACCGCCGCCGCGGCCGAGCAGCGCCAGCTTCGGGTGCCGCTCGAAACCGCGCCGCCCTACAACCAGATATCGGCGCGGACGATCCTGCTGTCGGCGGCACGGACCTTCCAACGAGGCGATCGGGTGAACATGGCCCCGGCGCACCGGGTCGTCACCGTCGACCCGCTCGGCAGCGAGTTCGGTGTCACCTTCCCGTTCCGCATCCTGACCCTGATCATGAAGATCGACGATCCCGCGCAGCAGGTCGACCATCTCGCGCAGCTCATGGCCCTGATCCGCGACGAGGGCCGCCGGTACCCGCGCTCCGTGTCGTTCGCCGCAGTCCCCGTCGTCCACTGGGCGAGGCGGCTGTACGGCAGCACCGTCGCGCTCGAGGCGGCCCAGGTGATCATCGACATCCTCGGGCCGAGCTCACTGGACGGGCAGCTCGCCCTGTTCCTGGCCGGTCCGGCCCACAACCACGCCGGTGAGCACGCGATCCTGGATCAGCTCGTGAATCGGCCGGCCGCGTGGGGCACCGGGACGATCGCCAACGCCTGGATCGCGCTCGCCGAGCGGGCCGACGAGACGCACCGGGAGGCCGAGACCGTGGAGCGCCTCTCGGCCGCGCTGCGGCACTCCGCCGAGTTCGGGCTCGCGCGGGAGTTCCTCCACCGGGAGGGGGCGGGCGTGCGGCTCCTCGTCAAGGAGGCCGGCTTCCTCGGCTCGCTCGAGCCGTACGCGGCGGAGGTCGTCGAGATCGCCCGTGCCGCCGGCATCCGGTTCGGTGATTCGGACCCGGTCGCGCCGATGCTCACCGCCCGGGAGCTCGAGCTGCTGCACGAGCTGCCGGCGCACCAGACCGTCGCCTCGATCGCCGCGAAGCGGAACGTGAGCGTCAACACCGTGAAGACCCATCTCCGCAGCATCTACATGAAGCTCGGGGCCAGCGGCCGCACCGAGGCGATCGCCGCGGCCCGGCGGCAGAACCTCCTCTGACCTCGAGCGCGGACCTCATCCGCCCGGCGGTGGACCTCACTCTGCAGGGGGGACCTGCCACGGCCACAGGTCCCCCATCATCGGTGTCTACCGGAGATGGGAGTACCAGTGCCGCGCTACGAGGTCCGTCTGCCGTATGCATTGTCCGAGACGCTCGAGGCGGCGTTCCCGGACCTGAACATGCTCGAGCTCGCCCCGTCACAGACCCTGCTGATCGGCAACTGCCGGGACCAGAGCGAGCTGTACGGGCTCCTCGCCAGGATCGCCGACGGGGGCCTCTGCATCCTCGAGGTCCGGTCCGAACCGTCCTGACGTCCACCTGACGTCCACGCCGACGCGCGGCCGGCGAGGACGAGGCGGACGCCGCCCGATGGTGGGAACGGGAACCCGGCGGTGGGGGCGTCAGGCCGCGACCGGATCCACGGGCACAGGCACCGGCGCGGGTCGCGACAGCAGCTCCGACAGGCCGATCACCACGAGCGCTCCGATGAGCGTCCAGATGATCAGCGCGGGGGTCACCGGGCGGATGAACAGGATGATCGCGGCGGCGATCACCGACACCGCCACGCGGATGGCGACGCGCCAGCGGCCGAGCGCGAGGCCGAACCGCCCCGTCGTGATGCCGCGGCGCTCCGCGCCGTCGCGCGCCGTGCCGATCCCCCGGAGCAGGCCACCACGCACACGCTCGCCGCTCGGCGAGCTGCCCGCGAACCAGGCGACGAAGGCGACGCACACGGCGAGGACCGTCACCGCCACGGCGAGGGCCGTGGGGAACGCCACCAGCCCGTCCCAGATGGCCCGCACCGAATCGGACGGCAGCAGCCGGGGTGAGAGCGCCTGCACGACGAGCACGCCGGCGATGCCGATGGCGGCGAGCAGCAGCAGCGAGGCCGCGGCGAGCGCCACCGCGGCCCTGCCGAGCGCACGCGTCCGCCGGCGCGCCACGAGCACGCCGGCGGCGAGGAAGCCGAGCGAGATCCAGGGCAGCCAGGCGCCGAGCGCGACGATGAGCGCGTATCCGCTCCTGACCTGCGACCCGCCGTTCCAGTCGGCGACGACGATCGTCCGGTTCACCGACGGGATCGAGGCGGCGAAGCTGAGGCCGCGCGCGACGAGCCGCTGCTTCACGGCGGCGATCACGGGGCCGAGCTGCACCGCGACGCTGCCGTCGTCCTTCAGCACGACGGCGGCGCTGCCCTGCCCGGTCAGCGTCGCGACCGCCTGGCTGTGGGCGGTGCGCAGGAGCTGGGTCCAGAGCGACGCGAACGAGGGCGAGGCCAGGTAGTCCTGCACCGTCGATCGGATGCGGTCCTCGATCGCCGCCGTCGCCGACGCGCGGAGGCCCTGGAGCGCGGCCTGGGCGCGTGGCGGCAGGTTCAGCCCGGCGAGGGCGTCGAACGCGTCGCCGGTGAGCTGAGGCACGTTCACGCGCTGGTCGATCGCCTCGACCGTCTTGTCGGCCACGAGCCGCTGCAGGCCCGCGTTCCCGGACAGGGGCGAGAACGTGGCCACGAACGCGTCCGTGTTCGTCGCCTGCTGCGCGGCGAAGGTGGCCGCGATCGCCACAGGCGCGAGCAGCGCGCCGATCGTGACGAGGACGACCGCCACGAGCGGCCGGAACGAGAACCGCCGTCGTTGCTGCTGGGCGACGGGTTCCTCTGCGATCTCCTCCAACTGCGACCGCAGGGCCGCGTTCTCGGCCCGCAGCGCGGTCAGCTCGTCGATCTGACTGGTCGTCACCGTTCCCACTTCCGTCCTGATTCGTGTTCGGATGTGCGCACCCGGTCCCCGGCCCCTCCACGAGCCGACATCACGAGCCCCCCATCAGAGCCCGCACCAGCTCCGGTTCGTCGGCCTCCGACTCGGCCCCTGCGGGCAGGGTGCCGCCGAACGGCTCGAGCTCCTGCAGGAACCGCGGCTGCTCGACCCGAGTGGCGTAGACGACCACCGCCGACCTGCCGGCCCCGGCCAGCTCCCGGACGCGGTTGCGGAAGCGCTCGTCCAGCCCGCTCGGATCCCGCCTCGACAGCACCACGCCGAGGACGGCGCCGAGTGCCAGGCCGAAGACGGGCGAGCGGAGCAGCAGGCCGATCAGGAGGCCGAAGAACCCGCCGCGAACCGCGGCGAGCTGCGCCTTCCCGACGCCGCCCGGCGCATCGACGCGCATCCGGCCGCGGTCGCCGACCCGCACGAGCGCCAGGCCGGCGAGGTCGACGACGCCGTCGTCGCTGAGCCGCTGGACCTTCGCGTAGGCCTGGCCGGCTCGGTCCTGCTCGTCGAACGCCAGGACGATCAGCTCCGGCACGATGGGCTCCTTCTCCTGGTCGGGCACCCACCCGGAGGATCGGACGCGCACCGCGGGGCGCGGCGGACGTCGGTGCTGTCGGGCCTGACCCGTCCGCGTGCTGTCTACGCCGTTCCGTCGCCGCGGAACCCCCCCGTACAGGGTGAACGGAGGGCCGCGACGACAGCGGTCACCCCGGGTGAGCCGGGCGACGCAGGTCCCGGGCGCGATCTCATCCGTTTCTGATGGTTCGTCGCCCGCTCCCAGGTGAAGAGGATCAGCGCAAGCAGTCAATCCACCCGGAAAGGGAAGCTCATGTCTTTCGGAGACGTCGTCTGGACAATCATCATCAGCTTCGCCTTCGTGGCGTACCTGATGCTCTTCTTCTCGATCCTGACCGACCTGTTCAGGGATCGGGACCTCGGAGGGTTCGCCAAGGCCATCTGGGTGATCGTGCTGATCCTGGTCCCGTTCCTCTCGGCGTTCATCTACGTGATCGCCCGCGGCAACGGGATGGCGGAGCGCGGTGCCCGGCAGGCGGCTGTGGCGCAGAAGCAGACCGAGGCCTACATCCGTGATGTGGCTGCCAAGGACACCATGTCGCCGGCCGACCAGATCGCGCAGGCCAAGCAGATGCTGGACACCGGCGCCATCACCGAGCCGGAGTTCGATCGGCTCAAGGAGAAGGCCCTCGCCTGACCGCCCACCCCGGGGCCTGAGCAGGGCCCTCGGGGAAGTCAGGCAGGACGGGAGGACCGTCGCCGGGAGTCCGGCGGCGGTCTTCTCGTCGTCCGCGTGCCGCGCGCGGGCGGTTTCGGCCCATCCGGGCGGGCACGCGCGCCCGCATCCGCCGAACCCGCCCGGGCCTGGGTTGCAGGCGGGCGACGGGCCACTTCGGGCAGCTACGGGCGTCATCGGACGCCCATCGCGCCCGAAACCGCCCATCGCGCCGACGTGCGGGGTGCGGCGGAGACCTCGGGTCAGATGAGGCCGAGGCTGCGGGCCCGGCGGACCGCCTCGTAGCGGCGGTCGGCCGAGAGCTTGCGCAGGATCGCGCGCACGTGCGTCTTCACGGTGTTCACCGAGACGTACAGGGTCCGCGCGATCTCCTCGGTCGGCATCAGCGCGTCGAGGCAGCGCAGCACCTCCAGCTCACGCGGCGTGAGCGGCTCCACGAGCGCGGCCTCATCACCGCGGGCCGCTGCAGGGCTCTCCGGCTGCGCTGCGGGCGGCCGGGCCGGTACCGGCGCGCTGGACGCCCACATCGGCGGCGAGGGCGGCTGCGCGCGTCCGATCCGTTCGCTGACGAGCAGCTGCACGAGCTCGGGCGCGTCGTCGAACGGAGCGCGCAGCCGTTCCGGCCCAGCGAGCGTCAGAGCCTCGTCGACCGCCGCGATCGCGGTCGAGACGTGCGCCGACGCCTGCGCAGATGCGGCGACGAGGAGGAGCGCCCGCACCCGCTGGTCGAGTGGCAGCGCGGGGTCCGCCGCGACCCGGCGCGACGTCCGGGCGGCTTCGGCCGGGCGCCCGGCGGAGAGCCGGTTCCGGGCACGGGCGAGGACCATCGCCGGCTCCCGCGCCGCCGCCTCGGCGGACGCGGCGATCGCCTCGGCCGCGGCTCCTGGGCGGCCTGCACGAACCAGAAGGCCGACCCGATCGGCGTCCAGCCGGGCAGCGGTCCAGACCGGGACGCCGATGCTCCTCGCGCTTCCGAGGAACGCGTCCAGGTCGGTGAGTGCGCCGATGCGGTCGCCGTCGGCGGTGCGCAGCGCGGTCCGCACCGATACGAGCAGCGCCCGCGACACGGCGGTCACCGCCCCGTGCTCCGGCTCGACGAGGTCGGCGTGCTTCCGGGCGCCGGCGAGGTCGCTGCGCTCGAGCGCCACCCATGCGGCTGCGAGCTCGCCGTCCGCCGAGGGCGGGGCCCCGGGCTCGCGAAGGGCACGCGCCAGGCCTGCCGACTCGACACTCGCGGTCAGGTTCCCGAGCAGCGCCTCCGCCAGGGCGAGCGCGCCGAAGGAGCGCGCCTGCAGACCCGGTCGACGACCTGCCCCGGGCGTGCCTGCTGCCGCGGCGAAGGCCGACCGTGCGGTCTGCAGCCGCCCGGCGAGCAGATGGGACGCACCGGCGTCGAGGTGGATCAGGGCCGGCGTCTCGGGCCGGCTCAACGCTGCGATACCGGAGGAGGCGAAGGCGCGTGCCGCCGCATCGACGGCGGCCAGCCCGTCCTCGCCGGCCAGCGCGGCGCGGCAGCCGTGGACGAGCGCGAGTGCGAGCTCGTACCGGGGGGTCGGCGGTGCTCCGGCAGCCGCATCGGCCGCCTGGAGCCCAGCATCGCAGCCGCTCAGGTCCTCGCCGATGACCGCCACGGCGGCCCGCACCACCGCGGCGCAGCGCCCGGGCGTCGCCGCAGGCATCCGGGCGAAGAGGGCGGCGAGCTCGTCGTCGGGATCCGACGCGAGCAGGGCTCCGACCAGCGCTCCGTCCACCAGCGCCGTCGCGGCTTCCTCCCACGCGCCGGCCAGGCCGAACGAGCGGGTGGCCTCCTCGCTGCGGCCGGCCGCAGCGAGCTCGATGCCCGCGCGGCGCTGGATGCGGCGGTACCGGGACGGGGAGTCGTGCAGGAGCTTCCCCTGCAGGAGGTCACGGACGAGCGGGAGGATGACGTAGCCGCCCCCGCCGTCCTCGTCCGTGGCGCGGACGAAGGCGCGCGGCTGGGCCAGCGCGCGCAGCGCCGCCCCCGCCTCGCGGAGGCCGGAGAGGTGCGCGGCGAGCTCCGGCGTCACGTGCTCGACCGCGCTCGTCGTGAGCAGCAGCTCCTGCTCGGGCGCCGAGAACCCGGGGAGGACCTCGGCGCGGAAGTACCCGGCCAGCTCGGTGGACGTGAGGACGTCGGACGCCTCCCATCCGCCGGCCGACGGCGGGCGGCGCTCCGTGCTCAGCAGGCAGAGCGCGGCGGCCCAGCCGCCCGCGAGACGCCGGATGCTCGCGACCTCCTCCGGAGCGAGCGACGGGTCGCGGCCGGCGACGAGCTCGTCCGCCTCCTCGTCGGTGAAGGCGAGGTCGTCGAAGCGGATCTCGGTCAGCGTGCGCTCGAGCCGCCGACGGGACAGGGCGAGCTGCGGGTCCCTGCGCGAGCAGAGCACGACGCGGAGGGCATCGGGCGCGTGGCGCAGCACGAAGTCGAGCTCGGCGAGCAGTCGCGGCGAGGTGAGGTGCTCGGCGCCGTCGAGCACGAGGACCAGCGGGGTCGGGCGGTTCGCGAGGGCCGTGGCGATCCGGACGGCCAGGTCACGCCCGGCGAGGTCGGGCCGCTGCCCCGCGCCCTCGGTGGAGACGTCGACCCCCGCGCTGCCGAACCCGGTGAGCACGTCGAACCAGAACGCGCCGGGCACGTCGACGTCGGCGTCGAGCGACACCCACGCGACGGGTCCGGGCGCGGATCCGCTCGCCACCCAGTCGCTCACCAGGACCGTCTTGCCCGCGCCCGCCGGGGCGCTGATCAGGGTGAGCGGTCCGGCGGCCGCGGCCGTCAGGAGGTCGAGCAGCCGACGCCGCCGGACCAGGGGCATGGGCTGCGGCGCCGGGAGGAACCGGCCCCGCAGGAAGGCGTCATGGACCTCGGGCTCCCCGACTCGGTCCTGCGCGATCGCGGTGCTCATCGTCCGGCCATCCGACTGCCCTCTTCCCCCTGGTTCCAGTTGCGGAACCGGCAGAACCGACGCTCGCAGCGTCACGCGGACCGGGCATCACCCACAGTGGGCGTAAAGCGGGTCACCCTCCCGGGGTGGTCACTCGGTGGTCACCTCGTCCTCACCGAAGTTCTCCTGCTGGTCACCTTCCGGCCTTGTCGTGTCGACTTCCGTCGATTTCAGGCGCTTGTTCTGCAGCTGCGCGACGCCGAGCAGCACCTTCGTGATCACGCCGACCAGCAGGAGGTCCACGACGATCTGGACCGTCACGAGCACCCGGGCGGTCTCGGTCACGGGGGTGATGTCGCCGAACCCGACGGTGGAGAAGACGGTGACGGCGAAGTACAGGCCGTCGACCCGCGTGAGCGGCTGAGAGAAACTGGCGGCGTCGTTCTGCTGGAGCAGGACGTACGCGGACGCGAACGGCAGCAGCAGCAGGGCGATGCTGAGGACGGCGCCCTCCGCCGCCCGCTGCCACGGGCGGCGCGAGCGGAGCACGCTCCGGACGTCCAGCCAGATCACGACGACGAGCACGGCGAGCCAGCCGAGCAGCTGGGCGCCGAGCGAGAGGTCGAGCCGGCCCTCCCACGGCGCCTCGATGTACACGAGCAGGAGCACCGCGACCACGACGACCAGCCGGGCGACCACCACCACGGCCCGCCACCGGTACCAGCCCGCGCCGTCGGGAGGCGGCACCGCGCCCGGCCGTCGCCCCTTCACGTCTGCATCACGCACGCTCATCGGATCCCCTCACCGGTGCCTCGTCAATGCAGTGCTGCTTCGAGCACGATCAGCCCGCCGCCGAACGCGCCGGCGACGGCCGCCGACGCCACGCGCTCGCCCACGCTCAACCGCCCGCGGCGGCCGATCTCCCACCCGGCGAGGCAGAGCAGGAAGGTGCTGCAGAGCAGCCCCGCGGTCACCGCCCATGACGTCGTCGCCCCGAGGAGGCGCGCCACGAGCACCGTCGCGAGGGGCAGGCCCGAGACCGTCACGATCTCCCAGCCGTCGGTGAGGTAGAGGCGGATGCTGCTCCAGCGCAGCCGCTGGCCGCCCTCGAGCCGCTCGGCCAGCACGCGGGAGTACCGCTCGGCGCACCAGTAGATGAGGAGCGTGATGAGGGCGGCGAGGACGATGGTCAGGGCGCTCTCGGAGTGCGCCGTCCCCATCACCCCCGCGCTGACGACGAGCCCGTAGATCCCCGCGGCGGCCGATTGCTCGTCGCGGAGGAGCTCCCGGCGCCAGCGTGGCTCCGCGTTCTCCGTGCGCTCCGCCATCCGTACCCGCCGCTCAGCCGCGCTGCGCTCACCGGGGTCTCGCGGGCGCACGTCAAGGGGCACGATCGCCGGTCCGGTGGCCCGCATCCTCACTCGTTCCGGATGAACGTCGGGGACGAGCGGGGTCGCCCGCGGGATCACCCGTGACGGATGGTGCGGCGGTCGGCGGCGCGTGGCTTGATTGTGACCGAGGATTCGATCGGCGGCCCGCACCTGGCGTCCCGATCTGTCCCGCAGGAACGTACGCCCGGAGCGCTCCCCCGATTCCCCGGGAGCGCCGGGCCGCGGCCCTCGCGTCCACAACGTCTTAGGGGTAGGGCGATGACGCGAGGGTCGCGCGGCCGACCCCTCGTCCGCGGCTCGCCCGTCGCCGTCCGCTTCGCGTTCAGAGCGCGCAGCGGAAGCCGATGTGGCTCGTCGGCGAGTCCACCGCCTGGCCGAGCCGTGCCGCCGGTCGGTAGCGCAGGCAGTACTCGGGGGCGCACAGGTGGGATCCGCCCTTCAGCACCCGGCGCGCGACCCCGGTCGCGGGCTGCGCGTCGTCCGACGCCCGGCGCATGCTGATCTCCCAGAGCGGCCGAGCGGCACCGTCGGGGTCCTCGATCTCGCCGGCCGCCGCGAGGTGGGTCGAGGTCCACGGGGACGCCGTCCACTCCCAGACGTTGCCGATCATGTCCGAGAGCCCGTAGCCGTTCGCCGGGAAGGCGCCCACCGGCGAGGTGCCGACCCAGCCGTCCGAACCCGTGTTCCGGTACGGGAACACCCCCCGCCAGGTGTTCGCCATCACGCGCCCGTCGAGGTCGCGCTCCGGCCCCCACGCGTAGGTGGTCTCGGGGCCGCCGCCCTTGGCCGCCCACTCGAACTCGGCCTCGGTCGGCAGGCGCTTGCCGGCCCAGGCGGCGAACGCCTCGGCATCCGCGGCGGAGACGTGCACCACCGGATGGTCGAGCCGCTCGTCGATCGTCGTGCCCGGGCCGCCCGGATGACGCCAGTCGGCACCCGGGACCCAGGCCCACCAGTGCCGCCAGTCGCCGACGTCGACCGGGCCGCGGGTGGGATGGAACACCTTCGACCCGGGCCGCCTGCTGCGCTCGTCCAACGACGGGTACGTCGCGCGGTCGAGCTCCTGCTCGGCGGTGGTGGTGTGGCCGGTGGCGGCGACGAACGCCGCGAACTGCCGGTTGGTGACCGGGCCGCGGTCGATCAGGAAGGCGGCGACGCGACGCGGATGGACCGGCCCCTCCTCCGGGTAGAACTCGTCGGACCCCATCCGAAGCGTCCCGGAGGGCACGGGGACCATCACCGATCCCGCACCCGGATCGCGGGACGAGGGCGGTCGCAGCGTCAGCGCGTCCATCCTGCCCTCTCCCTGGAAGATGCCGACCCTCGGAAGGTGCTGCTCCTGACCCTCGAGGGTCGTCCTGCCGCCGCTCCGGCGGCTCCTCCCCATGGGGTGAATCGGCCCCGGACCGGGCCGCCGCGTCACCCCACGGACAGCACGTGGTACTGCCACGCCTCCAGCGACACGTACAGGCCGGGGCCGGCGAGCTCGTCGCCGTCGCGGTCGAACTCCGTGCCGGAGAGCACGTCCTTCAGGTGCAGACGCCGTCCGGCGAGGTCGGGCCACGGCACGGTGACGCGCCCCTGGGCCGCCCCGGCGGAGAGGTTCACGACGACGAGATGCGGCGCGGCGCCGTCGGCACCCGCCCAGCTCCACGCGACCAGGGAGCGGCAGCTGGCGTTGTCGGCCCAGCCCGTGGCCTCGAGCAGCCGCCAGTCGCCGGTCCGCACGCGATCGGCGGCGACCGCCTGGATCATCCGCCGGTACCAGGTCGCCAGCTCCTGATCGAGCTCCTCGGCGGGGCGGCGCGCGAGGAACACCGGCGGCCGCACGGTGCGGCCCTCGAACTGCCCCTCGTGCCAGAGCGCGGCGCCCGGCAGGGTCGCGACCGCAACCGCTTCGGCCTGCTCCACCGCACGAGGGACCTTCGACGCGATGCGCGGCTCGTCGTGGTTCTCGAGGAACCGCAGCAGCCGGGACTGGTAGTCCACCCCCGCGCGCAGGTGGTCGCGCACGAGGTCGGCCGGGGCGGGCAGCTCGAGCATCCGGTCGTAGAGGCGCTTGTCGTAGCAGAAGTCGAAGCCCTGCTGCTGGAGCTCCCACTCCATGTCCCAGTACGCCTCGGCGACCAGCACGGTCTCCGGATGCCGCGTCCGCAGCGTCCCGATCACCTCCGGCCAGAACTCCCCCGCCGGCGGCGACCCCACCCTGCCGCCCCAGGTCCTCGAGAAGACGGCGTTGATCATCAGCATCGCCATGTCGCAGCGGATGCCGTCGCACTGGTCGGCGATCTCCCCGAGCGTCGCGGCCGTCGCCGCGCGCAGCTCGGGCGCGAACGCGTCGAGCTGCACCACGTCGGGCCACGCCGGGAAGTAGGGGTCGCGCCCGTGGGCCAGCACGGCGCCGCCCGCCTCCATCCAGCTCGCCGGGTCCGCCGCGAGGTCGGCCTCACTGCCGCGGACGAACCGCTCCGGATGCTCGGTGACCCACGGCGAGTCCGGTGCGAGGTGGTTGGGCACGTAGTCGAGCAGCAGCCGGCAGCCCCGCTCGGCGAGCTCCCGCCGCGCGGTCGCGAGCCCGGCCGGGCCGCCGAAGCGATCGTCGACGACGTACCGGCGCACGCAGTAGGGCGACCCGATCAGGTCGGCGTCCGTGAAGTCGGGCTGCGCGTCGCGGAACGACGCCATCAGGCCCTCGTCGGCGCGCGCCACCGCGATCCCGGCGGGGCTGCGCTCCCACACGCCCATCAACCAGACGGCGTCGACGCCCGCGGGGCAGACTGCGTCCCACTCCTTCGGCGCGAGGTCGCCGAGCGACACCGGATGCCCGGCCCGGAGGGAGACCTCGCCGAGCCAGACCGCCGTGTTGACCTCGTAGACGACGGGACGGTCCGGCCAGCTCATCGCGGACGCCGGGCCGCGCCGGCGAGGGTGCGGGCGGCGCGCCGGCCGGTGGCGGGCGCCGGCACCGGCTCACCGATGCTGCCCAGGCCGGGACGCCCGGGCGCCGGCCGCGCGAAGATCAGGGGCACCACCCCGACGAGACCGGTCCAGCCGGTCTGGTGGCTCGCCCCGATCCCCGCGCCGTTGTCACCGTGGATGTACTCGTAGAACAGCGAGAAGTCGCGCCAGTGCGGGTCGGTCTGGAGCAGCTGGTTGCCGCCGTGGATCGGCCGGCGGCCATCGGACCCCTCCTTGAAGGCGGCCATGATGCGGTCGCCGATCTCCGCCGCCACCTGCTGCAGGTTCATCTGCACCCCCGATCCGGTCGGGCACTCCACCGTGAAGTCCTCGCCGAAGTAGCGATGCAGGTTCAGCAGCGCCCGCACCAGCATGGCGTTGATCGGCATCCAGACGGGTCCCCGCCAGTTCGAGTTGCCGCCGAACATCCCCGTGTCCGACTCCGCCGGCAGGTAGCCCACGCGGTACTCCTGGCCCTCGACGACGAAGACGAACGGCTGGTCGAGGTGCCGCTTCGAGATCGAGCGGATGCCGTGCGGGCTGAAGAACTCGGCCTCGTCGAGCATCGGCGCGAGGATGCGGCGGAGGCGCTGCTCGTCGAACAGCGCGAGCAGCACCGGCCCGGTGCCGTCGCCGCGGAGCCCCTGCAGGGCGTGGTCGACCGCGGGGTGCGCTGCAAGGAACTCGAACGTGTCGTCGACCACCTCGGGGAACCGGTCCCGCACCGACGCGTCGAGGACCGTCGCCGCGGCCAGGGGCATCAGCCCCACGACCGATCGCACCTTCAGCGGCACCGCGGAGCCGTCCGGGTGACGCAGCACGTCGTAGAAGAAGCCGTCCTCCTCGTCCCACAGCTCCACGCCGTCGGGACCGATGTGGTTGGTGGCCGCGGCGATCCACATGAAGTTCTCGAGCAGGGACTGCGCCTGCTCGACGTAGGCCGGGTTCTCGACCGCGAGCTCGAGCGCCATCTGCACCATGGTCTGGCTGTAGAGCGCCATCCACGCGGTGCCGTCGGCCTGGTCGAGCTGCCCGCCGCCCGGCAGGGGCGCGCTCCGGTCGAAGACGCCGATGTTGTCGAGGCCGAGGAAGCCGCCCTGGAAGATGTTGCGGCCGTCGGCGTCCTTCCGGTTCAGCCACCAGGTGAAGTTCTTCATCAGCTTGACGAACGAGCCCTCGAGGAACTCGCGGTCGCCGCGCCCCGTCTGCATCCGCTCCAGCTGGTAGACGAACCAGGTCGCCCAGGCGTGCACGGGCGGGTTGACGTCGCCGAAGTTCCACTCGTAGGCCGGCAGCTGCCCGTTCGGATGCAGGTACCGCCGGGTCAGCAGCAGCTCGAGCTGTCCTTTCGCGAACGCCGGATCGATCGCCGCCAGCGCGACGGCGTGGAAGGCGAGGTCCCAGGCCGCGAACCAGGGGTACTCCCAGGCGTCCGGCATGCTGATGACGTCGGCGGCGCGGAAGTGCCGCCAGTCGGCGTTGCGCAGGTCGGGGTTCGCCTCGAGGGGGTCCGCCCCGTGCTCGACCAGCCAGCGGTCGACGTCGAGCGCGTAGTACTGCTTCGACCAGAGCATCCCGGCGAGGGCCTGGCGCATGACGTCCCGCTCGCCGGCGTCCGCGACGGCGCTCGTGACGTCGGCGTAGAACTCGTCCGCCTCGGCCCGCCGCGCGGTGAAGACGGCGTCGAAGTCCGCGAAGGGCGCGGTCTTGGCGGGGTCGTCGGGGGTGAGGCGCAGCCGGACCGTGGCGCTCTCCCCCGGTCCCACCTTCAGCGTCGAGTCGAATGCGGCCTTCGTCCCGACGCCGCCCGGGTCGACGGCGTCGGTCTCGCCGTGCACGACGTACCGGTCGATGCCGTCCTTCAGGTACGGGGATGCGTTCGGTGTGCCGAAGACCCGCTCGTCGTTCGTCTCGTTGTTCGTGATGAGGACCGGAGGGGCACCGTCCACGCAGCACCAGCGCGGCCCGAGCTCGGAGTGCTCGACGGCCACGGCGCTCACGCCCTTGCGCGTCGGCAGGGTGCGGAGCGCGGGCTTCTCGGTCCCGCCCGCCCAGGACCAGGTGTGGCGGAACCACAGGGTGGGCAGCACGCGCAGCTCGGCCGGCTCGGCGGAGCGGTTCGTCACCGTCACCAGCATGAGGACGTCCTCGGGCGACGCCTTCGCGTACTCCACGACCACGTCGACGTACCGGTCGTCCGTGAAGATGCCCGTGTCCACCAGCTCGTACTCCGGATCGAGCTTGCCGCGAGCGGCGTTCTCCGCGACGAGCCTCCCGTAGGGGAACTCCTGCAGCGGATACTTGTAGAGCATCTTCGCGTAGGACGACGTGGGCGTCGCGTCGAGGTAGAAGTAATACTCCTTGACGTCCTCGCCGTGGTTGCCCTCGCTGTTCGTGAGGCCGAACAGGCGCTCCTTCAGGATGGGGTCCGCCCCGTTCCAGAGCGCGAGGGAGAGGCACAGGATCTGCCGGTCGTCGCAGAAGCCGGCGATGCCGTCCTCACCCCACCGGTAGGCCCGTGACCGTGCCTGCTCGTGCGTGAATGCCGCCCACGAGTTCGGGCTGCGCGTCACGTCCTCGCGGACGGTCCCCCATTGCCGGTCGCTGAGGTACGGGCCCCAGCGCCGCCAGGCGACCCCCTCCTCGTCGGCGTCGCGGAGCCGGTTCTTCTCAGCCTGGGGCACGGGGAGTCTCCTCGAGATCGTGTCGGTGACCGGGCGCTCCCGATCGCGGCTCAAGGGTGCGGGCGGCCCACCGGACGCGGCATCACCCCCCTCGGACGAGACGACGCGGCGGGGGGATGAGAGCCGGCGATGGGCCCGCGGTCACCCGTGGAGGAGCTCCGGCTCCCGCACGCGGAGCGGGATCGGGACGTCCGCCCCGCCCTCGACGGTGAGCCTGCTGCGCATCCTCGTGAGCAGTGGGGCCGGCGTGAACCCACCGGCGAAGAGCACCTCGCCCTGCTCGAAGTCGGGCGACTGCTCGAGGAGCGCCGTCGGCGCGAAGCCGAAGAGCCGGCCGAGCTCCGCCAGGTCCCTCGACGAGGTCATCTTCATCAGGGCGAGGTTGTCGCACTGCGAGAGCACGTTGACGTGGATCTTGGACGGCCGCTGCGTGGACAGCAGCAGCCACAGGCCGAACTTGCGGCCCTCGGCGGCGATCTGGATGAGCCGTTCCCGCACCCGCCGCTCG
>NZ_DATBTU010000079.1:0-5393 GCF_036559085.1 Amnibacterium sp. | reverse complement strand
CTCGGGTGCGAGGTACTCGTGCTCGATGAGGTCCACCGAGCACACCTCGTCCGCCACGGACAGGTCGCCCTGGTTGAAGCCCCGGTCGATGATGGCGGTGAACAGCTCGCCGTTGCGCGTCACGCCGCCATCGTGATCCTCAGCGTGGCCGCGGTCAATGAGCGGGCGGGCCACGGCATCCGCGCCTGCTGTCCGCACGGACAACTGCCGGGGATTCAGCGGCAGCAGTTGTCCGTGCGGACAGCAGACAGCGGGACGGGCCTGCAGCACCCGGCGCCGGGCGGCCACCAGCAGTCGGCCAGAATGGCCTGGTGATCGACGGCGATCCGCTGCACTCGGCGACGCCGGCGCTGCTCCAGCGGGCCGGCCACCTCGCCGTGCTGCGCATCCTCGCCGCCGCCCGCCAGGAGGACCTCGACCGCCTCGCCTCGGAGGCGGACGCCCTCGCCGTCCGCGGCTACACGCTCGACCCCCGCGACCCGGGCGCCCGGATCGCGCACGGGCGTGCGGCGGCGGAGATCGGGCGGCGGCTCTCCGTCGCGGCCGCGGAGCTCCAGGCCGCGAACGGCGCCCTCCGTGAGGCGATCCTCGACGACGCCTGGACCCCGGCCGACGACCCCGACGCGTTCATCGCCTGACCGTCCTGCCCCGATCGACGACGCGGGGCACCCGCCGTCCGCCGCGCGCGGATCAGGCGAGTGCCCCAGGAGCGGTGCTCGTCGGGCTACTTCTTGCCCTTCTTCTTGCTCTTCTTGCTGTCCTTCTTCTTGTCCTTCTTCTTCGCCACGGTGCCCTCCTTCCCGGGTGCTGCCGCGGTCGACCGCGATGCCGAGGAGCGTAGTCAACGAACGCTTGACAGGCAAGGCAACCCACCGTTGACAGCCATCCTGGTGCACCTACGCTGCTGTGCATGGCCGAGGACAGCCCCATGAAGCGCTTCGACCGCGCCGCAGAGGCGGTGAACCGGCTGACGGATCCGTTGCAGCGGCTCGACGCCGCCCGACGGCTGCGGGAGCACGCCGACGCCCTGGAGGCCGCGGCGGTCCAGCGCGCCCGCCACGCCGGGGTCACCTGGAAGGCGATCGGCGCGGTCTACGGGCTGAGCAAGCAAGGGGCGCAGCAGCGGTTCCGCGCCCTGGCCGCGCCGGACCCCGAGGAGCACCGGGACGAGCGGTAGGGCGTCCCGGACGGGCCCATCGGCCCGCACGCGCCTCGGACTCAGATCTCGACGTCGCTGCCCATCGTGACGGTCCGCGTCGACGGCAGCCGGAAGCGGGCTGCCGGGTCGGCTGCGTTGTGCGCGAGCGTGACGAACAGCGCGCGCCGCCACCGCATCATCTTCGGCTTGCGGCTCATCTGCAGGGCGCCGCGGGAGATGAAGTAGGAGGCGCGGGCCAGCTCCTCGGCGGTGATGTCGAGCAGGCCGGCCCTGCGCGCGGCGCGCAGCGCGGCCGGCACGTCGGGCTCCTCCGAGAACCCGAACCGGATCGAGAGGTGACTGATCCCGTCGTCGGTGTAGCCCAGGTCGTCGAGGGTGAACGACCGCGAGGCCGGCACGTACGGGATCCGCAGCACGGTCACCGAGACGATGATCACGCGCCGGTGGAGGACGTGGTTGTGCTCGACATTCGCCCGGAGGGCGAGCGGGGTGCTGTCCATGTTCGGATGCGGGAACACCGCGATCCCCGGCACGCGCGGGAGGTGCTGGACCTGGACGGACTCGACGAAATCGGCGAGGGATCCCTCCTTGCGCCGCCGGTCGTCCGTGACGATCTGCCGGCCGTGGCGCCAGGTGGTCATCACGAGGAGCACCGCCGCCGCGATGAGCAGCGGTACCCAGCCGCCGGTGGCGATCTTCGAGAGGTTGCCAGAGAGGAAGGTGACCTCCAGCCCGCCGAAGACCACGGCGGCGAGGACGATCTTCCACCACCGCCAGTGCCACAGCAGCGGCGCGACGATCAGCATGAGCACGGTGTCGACGACCAGCGCCCCCGTGACCGAGACGCCGTACGCCGTCGCCAGGCGGGCCGACGATCCGAAGGCCAGCATGATGGCCAGGACCCCGAGGAACAGCAGCCCGTTGACGACGGGCAGGTAGATCTGGCCGCTCTCGTGCTTCGAGGTCTGCCGGATGGTGAGCGGCGGCAGCAGGCCGAGCTGCACCGCCTGACGCGTGAGGGAGAACGCGCCCGAGATGACCGCCTGGCTCGCGATGATCGTGGCGACGGTCGCCAGGACGACGACCGGGAGTCGCAGCCAGTCCGGGAACAGCAGGAAGAAGGGGTTCGCCTTCGATGCGGGATCCTGCAGCACGAGCGCGCCCTGGCCGAGGTAGTTCAGGGTGAGCGCCGGGAAGACCAGGAAGAACCACGCCCGCCGGATCGGCGACCGGCCGAAGTGCCCCATGTCGGCGTACAGGGCCTCCGCGCCGGTGATGACGAGCACGACGGCGCCCATCGCGACGAAGGCGACGGCGGGGTGCATGAACACGAAGGCGACGGCGTAGGTGGGCGACAGCCCGAGGAGCACGGCGGGCCGGTGGACCACCTGCGACAGCCCGGCGAGGGCGAGCACGAGGAACCACAGCACCATCACGGGCCCGAAGAGGTTTCCGACCTTGCCGGTGCCGTAGCGCTGGGCGGCGAACAGGACCGTCAGGATCACCGCGGAGATCGGCACGATCAGCGAGGCGATCCCTGGAGCGGCCACCTCGACGCCCTCGACGGCGGAGAGGACGGAGACGGCCGGCGTGATGATCGAGTCGCCGTAGAACAGGGCGACCCCCACGATGCCGACGACGATGAGCCCGCCGGCGCCGCGACCGGCGTGCTTGTAGAGCCGCTGCGCCAGGGCTGCGAGCGCCATGACGCCGCCCTCGCCGTCGTTGTCCGCGCGCATGAGCAGCGCGAGGTACTTGATCGAGACGATCGCGGTGATGCTCCAGAACATCAGCGAGACGACGCCGTACACGTCCGACTCGTTGGCGCGCACGACCCCGTTGTCGATCGTGAACACGGTCTTCAGGGCGTAGAGCGGGCTGGTGCCGATGTCGCCGAAGACGACGCCGAGCGCGGCGAGGGCCGCCAGCGCGACACCGCGGGAGGCCGCCCGCCGCTTGCCGGGGGCCTGCGGGTCCGGCGGCTGCTGGGACGCGGTCGACACGGGCCGAGCGGGGGCGGCCCCCTCGGCGGCATCCGAGCGGCTCGCCGACCGCCCATCGGGCTCGGCGGCCGCAGCGCCAGGGATCGAGGGGTCGGTCATCGGGCCGCGACCGCCGACGGGTTCACCATGACTGCACCTCTCCACGGCGACGGTCCTGGGCCGCCCGTCGTTCCGCTGACGGTCATGTCTAGACCCCTGCGGCCCCTCGCGCCTGTGCGGCCACGCCAGCGCACACTCGGACCCCCACTTCGGTGGGTGCCCACGCCCCGAGCCCGCGCGGTCTCACCCGCTGACGACGCCGGCGGCGCGCTACCTTGGACCGCGGATCCGCGGCCGCTGGAACCTCGTGGGAATCCGATCCGGCAGACTGGGAATAGGTCGCGCACGACCACCGTTGTTCGGTGACATGTCAACTACTACTGAGCTCAGCCACCCGAACTACCTCGCCGGCACCTGGAAGCCCGATCTGGCTCACTCCGAGATCACGTTCTCCGTGCGCCACCTCGCGATCAGCAAGGTCCGCGGGTCGTTCGAGCGGTTCGACGTCACCGTCAACGCCCCTGAGAACCCGGCCGATCTGACCGTCGAGGCCACCATCGACGTCGCCTCGGTCAACACGAACCAGAAGGACCGCGACAACCACCTCCGCACCAGCGACTTCTTCAACGTCCCGGAGCACCCCACCTGGACCTTCCGCTCGACCGCCGCGACGGTCGACGGCGACGACTTCACGCTCACCGGCGACCTGACCATGCGCGGCGTCACCAAGCCCGTGACCCTGAAGGGCGAGTTCGGCGGCCTGGTCACGGACGGCTACGGCCAGACGAAGGCCGGCTTCAGCGCGACCACCAAGATCAACCGCAAGGACTACGGCATCAGCTGGAACATGGCGGTCGAGGGCGGCGGCCTCACCCTCGGCGACGAGGTCACCATCAACCTCGAGCTGCAGCTCGTCCTCCAGCCCTGAGCTCCGCGTCTGCTGTCCGTGCGGACAACTGCTGCCGCTGAAACGCCGGCAGTCGTCCGAGCGGACAGCAGACGGCGGGCGGATGGGCGGCGCCTGAGCCCCCCTCAGGGGCGCGCGAGCGCGGCCGGCGTGAGCGAGGCGCGCGCGGCGGCGTCGAGGACCGGCGCCGGCATCCGGGCTACCGCGCCCCCTCGCGCCGGCTTCGACCCGCTGTCGTGCAGCACGACCGCGGCACCCGCCGCGCGGGCGAGGAACGGCGCGAACGGGCGAGCGGTCACCGCCATCAGCCGCAGGGCGCCGATCGGGATGCGACGACTGCGCCCGTCGGTGCCCGCGGCCCGGTGCAGGGCCTCGGACATCGCCTGCAAGGACGTCGCCGCCCCGGGCAGCTCGATCAGGCCTCCGCCGCACGCGCCACTCGAGGCCTGGAGCACGGCCGCCGCGACGTCCTCCAGCGGCACGACGCGCACCTCCGCCTCCGCGGATCCGTAGATCGTGGTCCGGCCCGTCGCCGGCAGCGACTCCCCCATCACGGCGAGCTGCGTCTCGAGGAAGGGTGCAGCGCGCACGATCGTCCAGTCGAGGTCGGTCGACCGCAGCGCCCGCTCGGCGGCGTCCTTGCTCCGGTCGAGCTCGAGGCGCGCCCGCGGGGCCGCCGTCAGGCTCGACACGAGGACGAACCGCCGGACGCCCGCCGTCGAGGCGGCCCGGATCAGCTCGAGGTTGCCCGCGCCGTCGACGGTCCGGACGCTCGACGCGGCGGTGCCGCCGAAGCCGCTGATGGACGCGACCACGGCCGAGCAGCCGGTCGCCGCCGCTGCCGCGGCACGCGGATCCTCGGCACGACCGACCACCGCCTCGACGCCCGCACCTCGCAACGCACCGGCCGATGACTCCGCGCGGGTCAGGACCCGGACCGCTCCCCCGGCCTCACGCAGCCGCTCCACGAGCATGCTGCCGAGCCGCCCGGTGCCGCCTGCGACGAGAGTGGTCATCGCGCGACACCGACGGCGCGTCGGACCGCGGCGTCGACCGATCCGGCGTCCGTCTCGACCGGCTCCAGGTAGAACCGCGCCGAGGTGATGAGCCCGTCGGGCACCGTGAAGACGACCGGCCCGACCATGTGATGCGGGGCACCGTCCCGCCGGGTGCCCGACATCGTCCACTCGCACCAGACATCGTCGAGGTGGAGCGCGCTGTCGGTCATCTCGGCTGCGAGATCCGGGACGCCGGCGAGGATCGCGCTCCAGTTGCGGCGGACCTG
>NZ_DATBTU010000078.1:0-22024 GCF_036559085.1 Amnibacterium sp. | reverse complement strand
CTCGGTCGCTCCGCCGGTGGTCGGCGCGGCGCACCAGCTGACCGGCGCCTGGACCGGCCCGATGGTCGTGGTGCTCGTCGATGGCGCGAAGCAGGTCGATGCCGAGTTCGTCGAGCAGTTCGAGGCGGAGGCGATCCGCCTGATCACCGGTGCCGGGATCGGACAGGCGAAGGACCGCGTGCGCCGGCTCGTGGACCGGATGAACCCGGATGAGATGGTGGAGCGGCACAAGAAGGCGGGTGCTGAGCGCGACGTGACCCTCGAGCCCGGAGCCAACGGCATGGCGTGGCTGCACATGTACCTCCCGGCGGTGGAGGCCGTCGCGATCCGTGACCGGCTGACCCGGGCGGCGATCGCCCTGCACGGTGAGGAGGGCGAGGACCGGTGCATCGGCCAGCTCCGCGCCGACGTCGCGATGGACCTGCTGCTGAACGTGCTGCCGGAGGCGACGGATTGGCAGGTCCTGGACCGGGACCGTCGCACCTGGGGTGCGCTCACGATCGTGCCGCAGGTGCACGTCACCGTCCCGGTGATGACGCTGCTGGGGGAGTCGAACGAGCCCGGCTCCCTGCGGGGCTACGGGCCGATCGACCCCGAGACCGCGCGTCGGCTCACCGCCCAGGCGCCGAGCCTCTTCCGGGTGCTGGTCGATCCCGGCACCGACACGGTGGTGCAGGTGGGGCAGGAGCACTACGCGGTCCCGCCGGGGTTGCGGCGGTTCCTGCAGCTGCGGGATGAGCGGTGCCGGTTCCCGGGCTGCGACCGCAACGCGGACCTGTGTGACATCGATCACACGATCCCCTGGGCCTGGGACGGGGAGACGAACGCCGAGAACCTCGCGCATCTGTGCCGGAGTCACCATCTGTTGAAGGAACGCGGGTGGGGCGCCGAGCTCCAGGACGACGGCACCATGATCTGGACCTCACCGTTCGGGCGCAAACGCATCACCCTGCCCGCCGTCGAACTCGCCGCCTGAGTCGGAGGCTTCAGCCCGGGGTCTCGAGGGACGCCCAGAACTCGCGGATCAACGTGGCGAGCTCGGCCGGCCGCTCGATCGGGACCAGCGTCCGGCTCCCGGTCACGACCGCCGCGCGGGCGAACGGGGCCAGGGCGGCGGCGGCCTCGGCCTCCTCGGGGGTCCAGTCGCCTCGGTCGTCGCCGGCGACGAACAGGGCCGGCGCCTCGATCCGGGGCAGCAGGTCCGTGATGTCGACCCGGTTCAGGATGAACGAGCGCACTGTGCGGGCCGTACTTCGGCGTCCGGCCAGGGCGAGCGCGTCGGCGACCACGCCCACGGACTGCGGGTCTGTGCGGGACTCGTCCGTGAGGAGGCCCTCGAGGATCGCCCGCTGCACCGGTGGGATCGGCCCGAGCGTGAGCACCACCGGGATCAGCAGGCGGATCTGACGCCGCAAGGCGGGGTCGATCGGCCGGGTCGGTGCGCTGATCGCCACCAGGCTGCGGACCAGCTCGGGTCGGGTGGCCGCGAGCTCCATGCCGATGTGGCCGCCCCACGCGTTGCCGACCCAGTCGACGGCGGCGCCCGGCGCGAGCGCGGTGAGCACCTCGACGGCCGCGGCGACGGAGTCGGAGACGGAGACCGTCCTGCGGAGCCGGTCACTTCGGCCCCAGCCCGGCCCGTCGACGATGAGCAGCTGCCGGCCGCGCAGGAGCGCCGGGATCAGGAAGCCCCAGCTCGATCCGTCGACGAACATCGAGTGCCAGAGCACCGTCGGCCGTCCGGCGCCGAGCACGTGGACGGCGACCGAGCCGAGTGACGTCGGCACCATCGTGGGCTCGACCTGACCTGCCATGAGCGCATCCTGCTCCTCGCCGGGTTCCAGCCGGCACCCGCGCCTCCGCTCATCGCGCGGATCCGGAGTTCTTGGCCGACACGCCGCCTCTCGGCGCCTGGGCCCGGCGTGTCGCTCGGTTTCTCCGGAACGGCGCGATGGGGCGGGGCGGCAGCGGCGCGTCGGTCAGGGGCGCGGGGTTGTGGCGGCGGTGCGGATGCTCGACTGCATACGGGTGAAGAGCGGTTCGTCGACCTCGATGTGGCCGCCGCGGAGCGCGAGGACCGCGGCGCCCACGAGGCCGTCGGCGACCGCGATGGGCGCGGCGCCGTCGGCGGCGTCGAGCAGGGGTGCCTGGAGCTCGGGGGAGAGGCGGAGGACGCCTTCGACGAGGACGCTGCCGCCGAAGACCAGCGGGCCGTCGGCCTGGAACGAGCGGACGCGGCGGAGCAAGGCTGCGAGGGCGCTCACCGAGTCGCGGAGGATCGACGTCGCCACCGCGTCTTCGTTGACGAGAGCGAAGGCGAGCGGGGCGAAACGGGCGAGCTCGACCGGCTGCAGGTCGTAGAGGGCGTGGACGAGGCGGCCGAGCACGACGGGCCGGCCGTTGACGAGGGTGCGGTCGTCGTCCAGTGCCAGGCCGGCGAGAAGCGCCCCGGTGAGGCGGGTGACGGGACCGCCGTCGAGGTCGTCGACGACGGCGCGGGCGATGTGGTGGCCGATCCAGAAGCCGGAGCCGGCGTCGCCGAGCAGCCAGCCGGTGCCGTCGACGACACGATCGAGGCGGCCGTCGCGGATCGCGCCGCCGATGGCGCCGGTACCGGCGATCAGGGCGGCGCCGTCGAGTGCGGGCGATCCGGAGGCGAAGAGCGCGAGGAGATCGCCGGCGGCGACGACCGGCGCACGGACGCCGAGGGGCGCGATGCCGCGCTGCACCTCGGCGTGGAAGCCGACGCCCGCCCCCGCGTGGGCGAGGAGCACCAGCTCGATGGATGCGGGGGAGGGCGCGGCGGTGAGCGCCTTCGCGATCGCCGCCTGCACTGCGACCGAGGCCCCGGGGACGCCGCGCGAGGTCGGGTTGCCGCCACCGGAGCGCCCGAACCCGAGGCAGCGGCCGGTCTCGTCGACCACGACGGCCCGGGTCGAGGTGCCTCCGGCATCGACGGCGAGAAACTCACGCATCGTTACCCCGTTGCAACACGACTGGACCCTATAGTGAAACCAGATCTCAGGCGATGGCGCCTCGAGAAGAAACGGGTTCTCACGTGGCCGGTACCGAAGCAGTGCCCGAGGTACCCGCCGAGCGCGTCGACGCATCCGCCGTGCACAACAGGATCCGCTCCCGCTGGGACGACCTGCCGGCGGCGAGCCAACGTGTCGCGTCGGTCGTGCTGGAGGACCCGCGGGTCGTGCTCGACCTCGGCGTGAACGAGCTCGCGGAGCGCGCCGGCACATCGGCGGCGACCGTCACGCGGTTCTGCCGGCAGATCGGGTACACGGGCTTCATCGCGCTGCGGATGAGCGTCGCCACCGAGCTGGGACGCACGTCGGTGCGCCCACCGGACCACGTCGACATCGGCCGCGCCTTCGGGCCCGACGACACCGCCGAGGACGTGCGGAGCACACTGCTGGCCGGCACCATCCGCTCGCTGCAGGAGACCGCGGCGTCGATCGACCTCGTGCAGCTGCGCCGCCTCGCGGAGGCGCTGTCGGGGAGCCGGCACGTCGACCTCTACGGCGTCGGAAGCAGCGCCCTCGCCGCCGAGGCGCTGGCCGGGCGGCTGTACCGGATCGGCGTCGTCTGCAACGTGTGGTCGGAGGTGCACGCCGGCCTGACCAGCGCGGTGCTGCAGACCGAGGACTGCGTCGCCATCGGCTACTCCCACACCGGCCGCACCGCGGAGACGATCACGATGCTCGAGGAGGCGGGCCGCCACGGCAGCATGACGGTCGCGGTCACGAACGACCCGGCCTCGCCACTGGCGGAGCGCGCCGACCTCGTCATCCAGACCTCCGCGTTCGAGCGCTTCCTGCAGCCCGACGACCTCGCCGCGTACTACAGCCAGGTCTACATCGGCGACCTCCTCTACGTGCTGACCGCGCAGGTCGACTTCGAGCGCACCAGCCGGCACCTCGCCGCATCCGCCGGCGCCGTCGCCCCGCACCGCTCGAGCGGCCCGGCCACCCGCCCCACCCGCAGCGCGCGCCTCGACGGCGCCACCGACCCCGTCCGGAGGACTCCCGCATGACCGAATCCACGACCGTCGCCGTCCACGCCTTCGCGGACGCGGTCCGCGACCGGCTCGAGCGCCTCGAGGCGATCGCGGCCGACGGCGGCTTCGACGCCGCGATCGACCTCATCGAGCAGGCGCTGCGCAACGGCGGCGTGGCGTACGCGTTCGGGACGGGGCACTCGGAGGCCTTCGCGATGGAGATCGCGGGCCGGGCCGGGGGGCTCGTGCCGACGAAGAAGGTGGCGCTCCGCGACCTCGCCCTCGCGGGCGACCTGCCGGTGTCCGAGCTGAAGGGCGCCAAGCTCGAGCGGAACCCGGATGTCGCCGACCGGCTGTTCGAGATCGCCGAGGTCGGCCCGCACGACGTCGTGCTGATCGCCTCGAACTCGGGCGTGAACGGCTCCATCGTCGGCTTCGCGCTCGCCGCGAAGCGCGCCGGCAACCCCGTCATCGCGGTCACGTCGCTCGACCACACGATGCAGGTCGAGCCGAAGCATTCCAGCGGGCAGCGACTCAAGGACATCGCCGACGTGACGATCGACAACCTCGCGCCCTACGGCGACGCCGCGATCACGATCGGCGCGGACGTGCCGGCCGGCGCCGTCTCCTCGATCACCGCGGCGTTCATCGCCCAGGTGCTCACCCTCGGGGTCGCCGACCGCTTCGTGCAGGCCGGCGAGCCGGCCCCCCTCTACCTCTCCGCCAACATCCCCGGCGGCGACGAGCACAACGTCGAGCTCGAGACCCGCTACGGGATCTCCCGCTTCGCCTGACCGCGGGCATCCGCCCGACACACCAAGAAAGGAAGTCAACGTGGACAACCAGTCACAGCCGATGATGGCCCGGAGGACGTTCCTCCGCGCCGCGATCGTCACCGGGCTCGCCGCCCCGCTCGTCGGGACGCTCGCGTCCTGCGCGGCAGGGGGTGCCCAGACGAGCTCCACGAGCGGCACGGGCGCGGCGAAGTCGGCGAAGAACCCGTTCGGGGTCAAGCAGAAGTCGACCGTGCAGGCCGCCATCTTCAACGGCGGCTACGGCACCGACTACGTCGACTTCGCGGCGGCCGTCATGGCCAAGCAGCCGCTCGGCGTCAAGGCGACCGTGCAGCCGATCACGAACATCGCGCAGTCCCTGCAGCCGAAGTTCGTCGCCGGCAACCCGCCCGACCTCATCGACAACAGCGGTGCGAACGCCATCGGCATCAGCACGATCCGCAGCCAGCTCTCCGAGCTCTCCGACGTGATCAACTCGAACAACTACGAGGGCAAGAAGATCGCCGACACCCTCTACACCGGGGTCACCGCGCCGGGCACGCTGGACGGGAAGTTCCTCGTCCTCAACTACGTGCTCACCGTCTACGCGCTCTGGTACTCGCAGTCCCTGTTCGACGCCAACGGCTGGACCGTGCCGAAGACCTGGGCGGAGGCGTACGACCTCGGCGGCAAGGCGAAGGCGAAGGGCAAGTACCTCTTCGTCTGGGGCAAGGAGGCCGCGACCTACTACCAGACCCTCGCCATCGCATCCGCGATCAAGGAGGGCGGCGACGAGGTGCGCCTCGCGCTCGAGAACCTCGAGCCGAAGTGCTGGTCGAAGCCGGCGATCCAGTCGGTCTTCACCGGCATGAAGAAGATCATCGACGCCGGCTACGTCAAGCCGGGCGGCGCCGGCACCCAGTTCACCGCGGCGCAGGCGCAGTGGTCGAACGACGAGGCCGCGCTGCTCTACCCGTCCGGGTCGTGGATCGAGAACGAGATGAAGAAGCAGACGAAGGCCGGCTTCAAGATGACCGGTGCGCCGGAGCTCGTCGTCTCGTCGAGCCCGTCGAAGCCGTACGAGGCGATGCACTCCACCGCGGGTGAGCCGTTCATCGTGCCGACGACGTCCGCGAACGCGGCCGGTGGCAAGGAGCTGCTCCGCGCGATGCTCTCGCAGGAGGCCGCGACGAACTTCGCGAAGACCCGGCTCACGCCGACGATCGTGAAGGGCACCGTGCCCGCCGACGGGTTCGGATCGACGGCGCTCGTCTCGCAGGCGAAGCTGCTCGACGGCGCGGGCACGAACGTGTTCTCGTGGAACTTCGTCGATCTGTACGGGATGAACCAGGATCAGCTCGTGGTGTGGAACAGCTTCCTCTCCGGCAAGTCCTCGGTCGCGGATCTCACGAGCAAGCTCCAGGCGATCACGGACAAGGTGGCGAACGACAGCTCGGTCCAGAAGGTCAAGGTGTCGTGACCACCATCGCCCGCACGGTTCCGACGGCGGGCGGCCCCTCGCGGGCCGCCCGCTGGCGGAAGCGCAACCTCACCTTCGACAAGGTGTCGTTCGCCGTGGTGTTCCTCGGCGTGCCGCTGGCGCTCTACGTCGCGCTGGTGCTGTCGCCGTTCGTCCAGGCCGTCATCTACTCGATGACGAGCTGGACCGGCTTCGACACCTCCTTCACGTTCGTCGGGCTGTCGAACTACGTGAAGGCGTTCAACGACGACACGTTCGTCACGGCGGTGCGCAACAGCGTCACGCTCGTGCTCGTGCTGCCGATCGTCGTGATCACGATCGCCATGGCGCTGGCGACGCTCGTCACGATCGGCGGATCCTCCAGCGGGCCGGTGCGCGGGGTGCGGGGCGGCGAGTTCTACCGGATCGTGCTGTTCTTCCCGTACATCATCCCGGCGATCGCCGTCGGCATCATGTGGGGGCAGATCTACGACCCGAGCAACGGGCTGCTGAACGGCATCCTCACCTCGATCGGGCTCAAGGGCTTCGCGTCCTACCCGTGGCTCGGCGACACCCGCACGGCGATGGTCGCCACGATGTTCGTGATGATCTGGGCCTCGGTCGGCTTCTACGTCGTCATCTTCGTGGCGGCGATCAAGGCGCTGCCGGCGGAGATCTTCGAGGCCGCTCGGCTCGACGGCGCCGGGCGGCTGCGCATCATGCTGCGGGTGACGGTGCCGATGCTGCGGGCGACCATCCGCACGTCGATCATCTACACCGGCATCTTCGCCCTCGACGCGTTCGTGTTCATGGCCGCGCTGAACGCCGGCGGCGGCCCCGACGACTCGACCCTCGTCATCTCGCAGGAGCTCTTCAAGACCGCGTTCACGAAGGGCCAGTTCGGCCTCGCCTGCGCGATGGGCGTCATCCTGGCCGTCATCACCCTGCTGTTCGCAGCGGCCGTCTTCCTCGTCGACCGGGTCACCGGCGGCGAGGACCTGACCGAGGAGTGACCCGATGACCCTCCGAGTCGCAGCACCGGCCGTCCTCACCCGGTCGCGCCGGAAGAGCGTCCCGACCGGCGAACGGGTCACCGGCGGGGTGTCGCAGGCGGTGCTCATCGTCTGCGCCGTCGTCGTGATCCTGCCGTTCCTCTGGACGGTGATGTCGTCGTTCAAGACGACCAGCCAGGTGCTGAACTCGCCGTTCAGCCTGCCGGACCGGCTGCACTTCGAGAACTACGTGAGTGCCTGGACCAAGGCCGGCATCGGCAGCTTCTTCGTCAACACCCTCTTCGTCGTCGGCGGCGCCCTCGTGATCACGATGGTGCTCGGCTCGATGTGCGCCTACGTGCTCGCGCGGTTCCGCTTCTTCGGCAACCGGTTCATCTACCTGCTGATGATCGCGGGGCTCACCTTCCCGATCTTCCTGGCGATCGTGCCGCTGTTCTTCATCCTGAAGGGGATCGGGCTGCTCGGCACCCTGCCCGGCCTCGCGATCACCTACGCGGCGTTCGCGCTGCCGTTCACCGTGTTCTTCATGGTGCCGTTCTTCCGATCGCTGCCCGAATCGGTCACGGAGGCGGCGGCGATCGACGGCGCAGGGCAGTGGCGCACCTTCTTCTCGGTGATGGTCCCGATGGCGACGCCCGCGATCTCGACGCTCGCGATCCTCAACTTCGTGGGCCTCTGGAACCAGTTCCTGCTGCCGGTGGCGCTGAACCCCGACCTGCGGAAGTACGTGCTCACCCAGGGCATGGCGGCGTTCGCGGGCACGGCGGGCTACTCCATCGACTTCGGGGCGCTGTTCGCCGCCGTCGTGATCACGGTGATCCCGGTGCTGATCGTCTACCTGGTGTTCCAGCGGGCGCTGAGCGGCGGGGTCGTGATCGGCTCGGACAAGTAGCGGCATCCGGGTGGACGAGGAGGGGCTGCGGCGAGACGCCACGGCCGTGCTGCTGCCCGGCTTCGTCGGGCCCGCGCTGCCCGAGTGGGTGGCGCGGCGGATCGCGGGCGGCATGGCGGGTGTGTGCCTGTTCGGGGAGAACATCGGCACCCCGGATGAGCTGCGCGCGCTGACCGACGCGATCCGCGCCGCACGCGCGGATGCGGTGATCGCCATCGACGAGGAGGGCGGCGACGTCACGCGCCTGCACGTGCGCGACGGGTCGCCGGAGCCGGGCAACGCGGTGCTCGGACGCCTCGACGACCTCGCGGCGACGGAGGCGTCGGCGCGGCGGATCGGGCTGGCGCTCGCAGCGGCCGGCTGCACGCTCGACTTCGCGCCGTCCGCGGACGTGAACGTGAACCCGGACAACCCGGTGATCGGCACGCGCAGCTTCGGCGACGACGCCTCGGCGGCCGCCCGGCACACCGCCGCGTGGGTGCGCGGTCTGCAGTCGACGGGGATCGCGGCGTGCGCGAAGCACTTCCCGGGGCACGGCGACACGGCGGTCGACTCGCACCGCGGGCTGCCCGTCGTCGACGTGCCGCTGTCGACGCTCGAGGCACGCGAGTTGCTGCCGTTCGTCGCGGCGATCGGGGCAGGCGTCGCCACGATCATGACGTCGCACATCGTGCTGCCGACGCTCGACGCCGCGGCGCCCGCGACGATGAGTCGCGCGATCCTCACCGACCTGCTCCGCGGGCGGCTCGGCTTCGAGGGCGTGATCGTCAGCGACGCGCTCGACATGGCCGGCGCATCCGCCGAGATCGGCATCCCGGCAGCCGCCGTGCGGTCACTCGCCGCAGGCGCCGACCTGCTCTGCATCGGTACGAGGAACACGGATGCGCAGGTCGGGGCGATCGAGGACGCGATCGTGGCCGCGGTGGCGGCGGGGGAGCTCGACCCGGAGCGGCTCGCGGATGCGGCAGCGCGGGTGCGGGGGCTGCGAGGGGCTGTGTCCGGCGTCGCGGGGGAGCCGGAGGTGTCCGCGGCGCGGATCGCCGTGACGTTCGATGTGAGGCCCGAGGCGGCGCGGCTGCTCGCGGAAGAAGACGACTGGGTCGTGGTGCGGCTCGACGCGGAGCCGAACATGGCGGTCGGGCGGTCGGCGTGGGGACCGTTCGCGGCGGCGGAGGCGGATCCGGCGGGCGTCGCAGCGCGGCGGTTCGCGGAGTGGCCGCGAGTGGAGGTCGACGTGCCGGCCGGCGGCAGTGGCGTGATCGTCATCGGGCGGGACAACCACCGGCATCCGGTCGCCCGGAAGATCGTCGACGGGCTCCGGGCGACCGGGAGGCCCGTCGTCGTGGTCGACATGGGCTGGCCGTCGCCCGACCGGCGGTACGCCGACATCGCGACGTTCGGCAGCTCGCGGGCGGTCGGCGCCGCGCTCCTCGAGGTGCTCGCAGGTCGACCGTAGACAGGGCGCGGGACGCGGCGTAGGACTGGTCCATGGCGCGACGCGTGGTGGTCGGATGGGACGGGTCGGCGGCGGCGGCGGGTGCGCTCGACTGGGGCGTCCGGCACAACCCGAAGGCCGAGTCGGTGGAGATCGTCGAGGTCGAGGAGCCCGGCGGCCATCGCGCTCCGGCCGAGCGGGACGCCGAGGAGGCGGCCCAGCGGATCCGGGAGGCGCATCCGGGCATCGAGGTGAAGGTCTCGCGGGAGCGCGGCGACGTCGTCGAGGTGCTCGCCGACCGCTCCTCGCCGGCCGGGCTCGTCGTGCTCGGCGGCCGCGGGAACGAGCAGCTGCGGCGCGGCCACCGCACCTCGAAGGCGTACCGGGTCGTGCTGCACGCGACCGGGCCGGTGGCGGTGGTGCCGAGCAGCTACACCGGCGGCCGGGACGTGGTCGTCGGTGTGACCGGCGACAAGGACGCGCCCTGCGTCGCCCTCATGGCCGCCGCCGAAGCGGCCCGACGGAGGCAGCGGCTCGTGGCGCTCTACCCGACGCGGCCGCTGTTCGGGTTCGGCGCCCTGCCCGGCGAGGAGGGGTTCCGGCGCCACGACGAGGAGGAGTACCACGAGCTGCTCGACACGGTGCTCGCGCCCGTCCGGGCCGCGTATCCGAAGCTGCAGGTCGTGCCGCGCATCGTCCGCGGGCGCACCACCGACGTGCTGCTCGCCGAGTCGCGCACCGCGATGGTGCTCGTGCTCGGCCGGGAGGGGACGGCGCCGGCGCAGCAGCGGCCGGTCACGCACAGCAGCATGCTGCTGAGCCGCGCCCCGGTGATGGTGGTGCCGCCGGAGACCGTGGTCGCCTAGGAGGTGACGGTCACCTTCCTGCCGGCCGTCGGGCTGACCGCGCCGCCCGTCAGGGCCTGCACCGACAGCGTGTAGGCGGTGCCGGTGGCGAGCCGCGTCATGGTGAACGTGGTCGTCGACGCCGAGACCTTCGCCAGGTAGGGGCCGGTCCCGACCGAGTCGGTGCCGTCGCGGGAGACGAGGTAGCCGACGATCGTCTGGCCGGAAAGCGTCACGGGCGCGGCCCAGGTGATCGTCGCGGTGCCGGGCGAGTGCTGGGCGACCGCGACGCGCTGCGGCGCGGTCAGGTAGGGCTGCATCCGCACCTGGCCGGACGCGTACGAGCCCGTGCCCGACGACGTGACCGCCTGCACGGACAGCGTGTAGGTGCTGCCGCTGACGAGCCGCGTCATCGTGAACGAGCGGACGGATGGGCCGACGGTCGTCGACCAGGCGCCAGTGCCGTGCGAGTCGACGCCGTTGCGGCTGACCTTGTAACCCGTGATGCGCGTGCCGCCCGTGGCCGTCGGCGGGGACCAGCCGATCCGGGCGGAGCCTGTGGCCGTCTCGACGACCGTCGCTGCGGCGGGCGCGGTCATCGCCGAGGAGATCGGCGTCGTGACCTTCGTGATCGCGCCGGCGCCCGCGCCCGAGATCGCCTGCACCGTGAGGTGGTAGCTGCGCCCAGCGACCAGGCTGACGAGCCGGTAGGAGCGGGTCGACGCCGAGACGGTCTTGCTCCACGCGCCGCGACCACCAGTGTCCGTGCCGTCGCGGCCGATCGTGTAGCCGGTGATCAGGGCGGTGCCCGGGTTCGCGGGTGCCGACCACTTCAGCGTCGCCGAGGACGAGCCCGCCTGGGCCGCGCTCGCGGCGGGGGAGCCCGGCGCGAAGCCCGCGACGACCGTGCGGGATCCGCCGGCCGTCCAGCCGTCCGCATCCGTGACCGTGAGGGTGACCTTGTAGCCGCCCGCCGAGGAGTAGGTGTGGCTCGGGGTGGCGCCCGTCGCGGTGCCGCCGTCGCCGAAGCTCCAGGCGTACGAGGCGATCGGGGCGACCGTGCGGTCGTGCGAGCCGGTGCCGTTGAAGGCGATCGCCTTACCGGGCAGCGCAGGCGCCGGCTGCACGAAGTACGCGGTCGGCAGCGGACGCTGCGCGATGCAGGCGTCACCGCCGGCGACGTACGACTCGTTCGAGAACTCGAGCTGCAGCAGGTAGTGGTGCCCGTTGATGGTCTGGTTGTAGTAGCCGCCCGCGGGGCCGGTGTAGGCGCCGAAGATCCAGGCGCACTCGTCGCCGTTCTCGTAGTTCGCGTCGTCGTACCACCCGTCGCCGGTCGGATCGGTGATCGCCTCGTTCATCTCATGGCTGAGCGGGCTGACGACGTTGTCGCCGTCCGGCACGCCGTTCGGCGCCTCGCCGGTGACGCATCCGTTCGCCTGCTCGTACGGCATCGCCGCGTAGACCGCCGGCGCGGAGGTCCAGGAGTGGAACGCGCAGAAGTCGCCACCGGAGGGGCTGACGTTGCAGTCGCCGCCCTGCGCTGCGTTGCGGACGTCGCCGCAGAGCTCGGCCTGCTTCGGCAGCATCACCACGTAGAGGTGGGACGTGTCCGATGGGAGGGCGTTCCGGGCGAGCAGCGCGGTCACCTCGGCGCCGAGGCCGGCGTTCGAGACGCATGCCGAGAAGGCCACGCCGTCGGAGTAGCCGGCGCCGGAATCCGGCGTGCAGCCGTCCGCGGGGAATGCGGTGGTATCGGTCAACGACGCCGAGGCGGTGAGGTCGTAGCGGATGTGCTTGCCTGCGGCCGAGGTGTATTCGGTGATCGGCGAGAAGACGTTGGTCGGCTTTCCGCTATCGGCGGCGGCATCGCCGATGAACTGCTCGACGAGATCTCGATATCCGGATGGGATCGAGTAGCCGGCGGGGACCCACCAGATCGGCGTGACCGTGATGGTGCCGGTGCCGGCCGCGCCCATCACGATGCCGGCGTGCTTCAGCAGGGGCGGCCGGCCACCGCCCGCGACCGTCGGGTCGGCGAACGAGGCGAAGCGGTGGCACGTCGACTGCGTCGCGGCGTGCGTCGGGCGGACGATCCCGCGGAGGTGGCCGGACGCGGCCGACGGGCGCGCGCACGCGGCGGAGAGCGGCATCGCCTCAGCAGGAGTGGCGGCCGCGCACATCCCGATGGTGGCGACCAGGGCGACGAGGATCGTCGAGAACCGGCGTGCGGGCATGCGGGGCGTCCTTCAGGAGATGGGTATCGGCCTGCCCCCAAGCCGCACCCGATTCGATCGGATGCCCTTGCCTCCTGTCGACTCCCCAGTTCGGGCTCAGGAAATGCTGTTCCCATCAGCCCAGACGGCGTCGACCTCGAGCGCGTCGCTGAGCAGCACGGCGTCCGCGGGGAAGCCGGGCTCGAGCACGCCGAGCTCCGGCCGCCCGAGGGCCCGCGCCGGCGTCGCAGTGGTGGCGAGCACCGCGTCCTCGAGCGGGATGCCGGCGTCGACGACGGTGCGGATCGCGGCGTCGAGGGTGAGCGTCGAGCCGGCGAGGCTGCCGCTCGCGAGCCGTGCGGCGCCGTCCCGCACGGTGACCTGCAGCGGCCCGAGGCGGTAGTCGCCGTCGCCGAACCCGGCGGCGCTCATCGCATCGGTGATGAGCGCGACGCGGCCGGGCGCCATCCGGAACAGGGCCGCGACGACGACCGGATGCACGTGCAGGCCGTCGGCGATGAGCTCGATCACGACCTCGGGTCGCTCGAGGGCGGCGCCGATCGGGCCCGGCGCGCGGTGCGCGAGGCCGGGCATCGCGTTGAACGCGTGGGTGAGCTGGCTCGCGCCGGCGTCGAAGCCTCGACCGGCCGCGGCGAGGTCCGCGATGGTGTGGCCGACGGCGACGCGGACGCCGGCCGCGGTGAAGCGCGCGATCGCGTCGATGGCGCCGGGCAGCTCGGGCGCGATCGTGACGAGCGCGATCGTGCCGTCGGCCGCCGCGAGGAGCGCGTCGACGGCCTCGGGCGTCGGTGCCGTGAGCGCATCCGGGTCGTGGGCGCCCTTGTTGTCCGGGCTGAGGAACGGGCCCTCGAGGTGGATGCCGAGCAGCAGCGGGTCCGCGCGCACGAGCGGCGCGAGGGTGCGGAGGGTCGCGACCAGCTCGTCCACGGGCGCGCTGACCAGGGAGAGCACCGTGCGGGTCGTGCCGTGGCGGCGGTGCATCCGCACGGCGTCGGCGATCGCCTCCGCGCCGTCCACGAAGTCCGCGCCGCCGCCGCCGTGGACGTGCACGTCGACGAAGCCGGGCGTGAGGATGCGGCCGCCCGCGTCCAGCACCTCGCCGTCGGATGCGGGCGGCGTGCCCGTGCCGCGCGCGACGACCCGGCCGGCCTCGAAGCGCACCCAGCCGTCCTCGGTGATCGTGCCGCCCGAGACGATCCGGGCGCCGGTGATCAGGAGGGGGCGCGCCGGAACGCTCATGCGCGGGCGCGGAGCATGCGGCGGCCGGTGTCGACGCCGTCGAGGAGCGTGGTGCGCACCGTCGGGTTGACGCCCGCCGCGGTCGCGGCCTGCTCGGCGCGGTCGAGGAACGCGTCCTCGACGACCGCGAAGGGGAACATGCCGCGGATGATGCCGAGCTGGCCGAGCATCCCCGCGTCCGCGAACGAGTCGAGCACGTCGAGGTACTGGTTCGCGTAGTCGTGCAGCAGGTCGGCCTGCAGCGGGCGCCAGAAGCGGCGGGCGGCGGTGCCCCGCGGGGGCCCGGCGGGGATGCGCCGGTCGATCATCATCGCCTGCCACAGCTCCTGCTTCGCGGCCGGATCCGCCTGCGAGCCGCGCACGGCGAGGGCGGCGGCGAACGCGTCGGGGTCGGGGTCGCGCTGCTCGAGCTCGGCGACCGCGGCGGGGTCGTACTGCCCGAGCTCGGCGCGGCGGGCGAGCACCCGCCAGGCGAGGTCGATGTCCTGCTCTGCCGGCCCGCGCAGCAGGTCGAGCTG
This sequence comes from Amnibacterium sp., assembly GCF_036559085.1. Taxonomy (GTDB): domain Bacteria; phylum Actinomycetota; class Actinomycetes; order Actinomycetales; family Microbacteriaceae; genus Amnibacterium. Next base: position 7,607 of record NZ_DATBTU010000078.1, on the reverse strand, counting down.
GCGGTCCTCGGTGGCGGTCGCGGCGAGGGTGCGTGCGGCGGGCTGCTGGTGCTCGGGGTTCGCGAGGAGCGCCTCGCTCACCTCCGCGAGACGCGCCATGAGGGCCGGGATGCGCTCGAGGGGCGACCACTGCTCGGCTGCGGCGAGCCCGAGCGCGAGGAGGCCCTCGACGACCGCGGGGCTGGTCTCGACGCGGAGCACCTCGGCGACGACGTCGACCACGGCCTCGCCGGCGAGCTCGCCCTTGACGAGCATGTCCCAGGCGGTCGCGACGACGAGCGTGCGCGAGAGGGCGTCGGGCAGCTGCGCGACGTGGGAGCGCAGCGTCGCGAAGGAGTCCGCATCCGTCCGGACCGCGGCGAACGTGAGGTCGTCGGCGTTCACCTGGAACACGTCGCCCTCGGGCAGCACGACCGCGGCCTCGGCACCGGTCACCTCGACCTCGACGGTGCCGGTGGGCGTCAGGCCGTCGGCGGAGGCGTCATAGCCGGCGATCCGCAGCCGGTGCGGGCGCGGGGAGCCATCGTCAGGTGCCTCGGCGAGGAGCGTCGAGCCGGTCAGGGTGAGGGTGTCGGTGCCGGCGCGGTCGAGCCAGTCGGCGGTCCAGCCCGTCAGGTCGCGGCCGGATGCGGCGGAGAACGCCGACATGAGGTCGTCGAGCACCGTGTTGCCGAAGGCGTGCGCGGCGAAGTAGGCGCGGAGGCCCTCGACGAAGGCGTCCTCGCCGAGGTAGGCGGCGAGCTGGTGCAGCACGGCCTCGCCCTTGTCGTAGGTGATGTCGTCGAAGTTCGCCATCGCCTCGAGCACCGTGTTCACGACGCCGCGGATGGGGTGGGTCGCCGGGCCCATGTCCTGCCGGTAGCCGGAGAGCTTGGAGTCGAGCAGGTCGGTGGCCCAGGCGTCGGTGAACTCGGTCGCGCCGACCATCGCCCAGGTGGCGGCCCAGGAGGCGAACGCCTCGTTCAGCCAGAGGTCGTCCCACCACTGCATCGTCACGAGGTCGCCGAACCACATGTGGGCCATCTCGTGCAGCACCACGTTGGCACGGCTGGAGCGCTGCCGGAAGGTCGGCGTGGAGCGGTAGAGGAACGCATCCGTGTGGGTGACGCTGCCCCAGTTCTCCATCGCGCCGCCCATGTCGGGCACGAACGCCTGGTCGTAGCGCTGCTGCGGGAAGGGGTAGGCGAAGCGCTCGCCGAACCAGGCCAGGCCGCGGGCGGTGAGGTCGAAGAGCTCGTCGGCGTCGCGCTCGAGGAAGGGCACGAGCGACTGCCGGCAGTAGAAGCCGAGGTCGTAGCCGTCGACGGTGCGCCGGATCTGATGGAAGGGCCCGGCGTTCACGACGGTGACGTAGGTGGAGAGGCGCGGGGTGGGCGCGAAGGTCCAGCGGCGGGCGGATCCCTCGGGCTCGATCGTCTCGGGGGCGCTGTTGTTCGTGACCGTCCAGGAGTCGGGCGCGAGCACGGTGAAGCGGTGCACGGCCTTCAGGTCGGGCTGGTCGAAGCAGGCCCAGAGGCGGCGCGCCTCGTCGGGCTCGAACGTCGTCCAGAGGTAGACGAGGCCGTCGGTCGGGTCGACCGTGCGGAGCACGCCCTGGCCGTCACCGGTGTCGGACTGCACGGCGGTGACGACGAGCTCGTTGCGCTCGGCGAGGCCGGTCAGCGGGAGCCGGCCGTCGGCGACCGTGGCGAGGTCGAGCTCGGCGCCGTTCAGGGTCGCGCGCTCGACCTCCGCGACGACGTCGGCGAACGTGCTGCTGCCGGGGGTGCGGCAGGTGAAGGTGATCCGCGACGTCGAGCGGATGGCCGGACCATCCACCAGGCCGGTGAGGTCGACCTCGACGTCGTAGCGCTCGACCTCGATCAGCGCTGCCCGCTCGATGGCTTCGGTACGGGTGAGGGTGGCGGCGCGCATGGATCCTCCAGGTGGTGCGACGGTGCACCTTCAGCGTAGGGGGAGGGCGCCGACCGTCTCCCGGCGGGTGCCGGCGGTGATCACGACGTGGCCGTCGCGGAGGGTGTGCTGGACGACGTCGGTCGCATCCCGCTCGAGCAGCCGCCACGGCTGCGCCGCGAGGTCGGCACCGCCGAAGACGACGGGCAGCACGGCGGCGAGCGGCCGGAGCGGCGCGGCGCGGGGCGGCTGCACGTCGACGACGCCGAGGCGGCCGCCGGGCGTGACGAGCGCCACGGTGGCGTCCCAGGCGGCCTCGAACTCCGGGATCACGCTCAGGGTGTAGCTGGCGAAGAGGCCGTCCGCGAGCGGCGGGCGCTTCGCCGCCGTGAGCATCCGCCGGACGCGCTCCGGGTCGAGGGTCGTCGCATCCGCTTCGAGCAGCTGCACGCGGCCGACGGGGTACTTCGCGATGCGGCGGCGGGCGACCGCGAGCATCCGAGGGTTCGAATCGATGCCGAGCACGAGGCCGGTGGGGCCGACGGCGCGGGCGAGCAGCGGCAGGTTGAGGCCGGTGCCGCAGCCGAGGTCGAGCACGACCGAGCCGCGCTCGGGCTTCAGCACGCGGATGCCCGCCAGCCGGCCGGCGCGGTAGAGCGGGGCCTCCGCGGACAGCACGTCGTAGACAGGCGCGAAGACGCCGTAGCGATCGAAGGTCGGCACGAGATCGAATTGTCCTCGACAAGCGGGGTCGATCGTCGTCAGGGTGAAGGCGCGCACCGCGCCCGAGTCCTGAGGAGGAATCCATGCAGTACGTGATGCTCGTCCGCGTCGACCCCGAGCTGCCCGTGCCCGAGAGCGACGCCGACCCGAGTGCGTGGGTCGACGAGGGCTCCCGCACCGGGATGCGGGTCGAGGGCGGCCCCATCGAGGAGACGGCCGCGGCGAAGGTCGTGCGGGTGCGCGACCGCGACACCCTGGTCAGTGACGGCCCGTTCGCCGAGTTCGCCGAGTACATCGCCGGGTACGACCTGCTCGAGGCCGACAGCCTGGAGCAGGCGGCGGACTACGCGTCGCGGCATCCGGTCGCCGAGTTCGGCGCCCTCGAGGTGCGCGAGGTGTGGCCCGACTTCGTCGAGGACGCCACCGACGTGCCCGAGCCCCGCACCGACGGCGAGGACTACCTGTTCCTGCACGTGCCGGACCCCGAGCTGCTCAAGACCGCGACCCGCGAGACCGGCGACCCGACGCCGTGGGTCCGCGACGTCGAGCGGCGCGGCGTGACGCTCGGCGGCTACCGCCTCCGCGACGAGCCCGAGGCGAGCGCGATCGTGCGCAAGCGGGGCGGCGAGACGCTGATCGCGCACGGCCCGTTCGCCGAGTGGGCCGAGCAGATCGCCGGCATCGACCGCGTGCGGGTCGGCAGCCGCGAGGAGGCCCTGGCGCTCGCCGCGGCCCATCCGACCGCGCACATCGGCGCGATCGAGGTGCGCAAGCAGGTCAGCTTCTAGGGCTGCTCGCCCGGGAGGAGCGGGGTCTCGTCACCCTCATGGGCACGGCCGGCGCTCGTGAGGGTGTCGTTCGCCTCGGCGGGCTCCGCGTGCGGCTCGCGGACGGGCGCGTCCCGAAGCTCGTCCGCGGCCGTATCGGGCTGCTCGGGGTGGGGCATGAGGGGCTCGGCCATCGACATGGAATCCACCCTGCGTCGTGCGGATGAACAGCGGATGGGTGTCAGAGTGAGGCGATGAGCGGCTCCGAGACGACCCCTGCCACCCTCGACCTGACGGGTCGCCGCGGCGTGATCACCGGCGGCGGGAAGGGCATCGGCCGCGCGATCGCGCTGGCCTTCGCCGAGCGCGGCGCCGACCTGCTGCTCGTCGGGCGGAACGCTTCCGCCCTCGAGGCGACGGCGCAGGACGTCCGGCGCGCGGGCGGATCCGCGCGCATCCTGTCCCTCGATCTGACCGAGGCCGACGCACCCCAGCGGGTCGTCGACGCCGCGCTCGACGGCGGCGGGCTCGACCTGCTCGTCAACAACGCCGGCAACGTGCGCGCCGGGCGGCTGGAGACGATCGACGAGGCCGACGCGCGGGCGATGCTCGCCCTGAACCTCGTCGCCCCGGTGCTGCTCACCCGCGCCGCCCTGCCGGCGCTGAAGGCGGCGGAGCGGGGCGCGATCCTGCTCGGCATCTCGAGCGGGATCGGGCTGCTGCCGCTGCCGTTCTACAGCGTCTACGCGGCCACGAAGACGGGCCTCGCGGGATTCGACCACGCGCTCCGGCGGGAGCTGTGGGGCACGGGCGTGCACGTCGCGACGCTCTACCCGGGCGCGACCGCCACCGACATGATGGCGTCGTCGACCGCGGGGGAGCCGCTCGGCTTCGGCCGGCGGCCCGTCGAGGACGTCGTCGCGGATCTGTTCGCCGCACTCGAACGCGGTGAGCACGAGATCAACACGGCGCTGCCGTCGCGGCGCGGGATGCAGGAGCTGCATCGCACCGACCCGGTCGCGGTCGACGCCCGCCTCGCGCCGAACCTCGACGAGATGGCCGAGGCGGTCAAGGACCACCGCAGCATCTGACAGGACGAATCGGAGGATCGGATGGACATGAAGCTGGAGCTGGTGCTGCTCCCGGTGGCCGACGTGGACCGCGCGAAGGCGTTCTACGTCGACACGGTCGGGTTCACGCTCGACGTCGACGTGCGGCCGGGGCCCGGCATCCGGGTCGTGCAGGTGACGCCTGCGGGTTCCGCGTGCTCCCTCGGGTTCGGCGAGGGCCTGCTCTCCTACGACCCGTCCGGGGCTCCCGTGAAGAACCTGCACCTCGTCGTGGCGGACATCGACCGCGCGCGGGAGGAGCTGCAGACGCGCGGAGTCGAGGTCGGCTCGATCACCGACGTCGGGGGTGGCGTGCGGTATGCGGGCTTCGCCGATCCGGACGGCAACACGTTCCTCCTGCAGGAGATGGCCTGGCGCACCGGCGACGCGTTCTGACGGTCCCGCCCGTCAGTCGGTGAGGGCCGTCACGACGTCCCAGTGCACGCCCTTCGGCAGGGTGACCTCGACGATCGTCGGCGCCTCGCCGTCATAGACGACGGTCCGCACCACCGGCTGCCCGGGCGTCGCGGGCGCGCCGCCGTCGAGGCGCTCGATGAAGCTCTGCATCCCCGAGTCCGCGCGGACCACCTGCAGGTCGACCGTCGTGGCACGGTCGACGGTCACGGCGAGAACGAGGCGCCCGCCGTGCTGCGCGGAGGCCGCCGGCGTGACACCGAACATCCCGGGACCCGTGCCGAAGTGCTCCTCGGGGTCGCCGCGCGCGCCGGTGCGCACCGCCGAGGGCACGTCGCCGGGGTGGGCCCACAAGTAGGGCAGCAGCCGAGCGGGGCGCCCGGAGCGCAGGCGGGCGATGAACGGCGCCCGAGCGGATGCGGGGACGGCGAGCACGGGCTCGTCGGCGGCCGCCGCGATCACGCCCGGGGCCGGCGCCGGAGTCGGAGTCGGCGTCGCGCCCGTTGACGCCTGCGGGGCTGGATGCGGGATCGCCGAGAGCACGGCGGTCGCCGCGAGGACCGCGGCTGCCGCGCCGACGCCGAGCACGAGCCGGACCGGGACGCGGGGCCGGGGTGGCCCGGGCGGCTGGTCGGCGCCCTCGGGCGCGGACTCCTGCGCGAGGGCGGCGTAGCGCTCGACGTCCTCGGCGGTGGCGTGCGGTGTGTAGAGGCGACGCCGGAGGTCGTCGAGGTCCCCGTTCGCGGTCATCCCGTGAAGATCGTCATGAGGTCCCAACGGACGCCGGCCGGCACGGTGATCGCGACGCGCGTCGGGCGCAGCGGCGTGTAGGGGAGGCTCGCGACGGCGGGCAGCCCGGGCCGCCCCTGCACGGCGTCGAGCGCGACCCAGTCGCCGTCGTCGCGGTTACCGGGCGCGACGAGCGACCAGCGCGCGGTGGTGGGGCGGTCGACGGTGAGCACGAGGGTCAGCTGCCCGCCATCGGTGGCCGCCCCCGCCGGCGGGATGTCGAGCAGGGCCGATCCGGTGCCGGCCTGCTCCACCGAGTTCTCGCGAAGCCCGCTGACCACCTGGCGCGGCTGCTGCGCGGGGTGGTCGTCGAAGTACTGCTGCAGGCCGATCGGATGCCCGCGGCGCACCTCGTCGACGAACGACGTCCGCACGGCCGCGGGGATGGCGAGGGCCTCGTAGTCGATCAGCGCCTGCGCCGGTGCCGCCGCCGACGCGGCGGGCGCGAGCGACGGCGCCACGGCCGGCGGCCGCGTGCCCACCGCGAGACCCACTGCTGCGACACCCAGGGCGGCGAGCACGGCGCCGACGCCGAGCAGCCGACCTCGTCGAACGGGAGCGGCTTCGGACGCCGGTGTCACCGCGGCGAGGTCGGAGTCCGCCTGCTCGGCGGCGCGGTAGCGCTCGAGGTCCTCGGCGCTCGCATCCGGCGCGTACAGGCGCCGCCGTAGGGCGTCGACCTCCCGGGTCGACGCCGTCCGCTCGGCGTCGAGGCGCATCCGAGGACTCCTTCGTCCCCCCGATTCTGCACCCGGCTCGATCAGTCGGTGAAGTCGGCGACGAGGTCCCAGTGGACCCCCGACGGAACGGTGAGCCGGACGATGTTGGGCACCTCGCCCTGGTACTCGAGGCTGACCACGACGGGCAGGCCGGGATCGGCGTGCACCGGATCCTGATCGAGCTTGACGGTCTCGCCCTGCGGGCTCCGCGCGTCGACGTGGTCGAGGACGAGGCCTGCGGTGACGGAGCGATCCACGGTGAGCACGAGCGTGATGCGGCCGCCCCCTGCGGCCGCACCCGACGGGTCGAGGGCGATGACGGCGCTGCCCTCGCCGAAGTGCTCCTCGGAGTCGGCGCGGGACACCGTGCGGATGACGGCGGGCCGCGCATCCGGATGCCCGAGGAAGTAGGGGAGCAGGCCGATCGAACGGCCGGCACGCAACGACCGGACGAAGGCGGCGCGGTCCGAGGCCGGGATGGCGAGGGTGCTGCCCGGGGGAGCGGTGGTCGTTGCGCTGCGGGGCGTGGCGGTGGGTTCGGTCTTGGGGTGCGTCGTCGTGCCGATCGCGGCCGCCGCGAGGGCGCAGCCCGCGAGCAGGGCAGCGGCGATCAGGATCGACGCGCGGCGGGCTGCCGGCGCGCGCGGGGGAGCGGGCGTATCCGCTTCGGTGGCGGGGGTCGCGGCCCGGTACCGCTCGAGGTCCTCCGGCGTCGCATCCGGCCGGTACAGGCGACGGCGGAGGTCGTCGGGGTCGCCCACAGCCTCGATCCTGGCCCTCCGGCGGCGGATGCGGTTGCATCGACGCATGCGGATCGCGGTGGCCGGAGCGACCGGCACGGTGGGCTCCCTCGTCGTGCGGGCGGCGGAGGAGCGCGGCCACGAGGTCGTGCCACTCTCGCGCCGGGGTGGCGTCGACGTCGTGAGCACGCTCGGGCTGGACGCCGCCCTCCGTGGCGCCGAGGTCGTGATCGACGTGCTGAACACGCCGTCGGTGCTGAAGCAGGCCGCCGTCGCCTACTTCGAGGCGACGACCCGGAACCTGCTCGCCGCCGAGGCGCGGGCCGGCATCGGGCACCACGTCGCGCTCTCGATCGTCGGGATCGACGGGGTCGACGCCGGCTACTACGCGGGCAAGCTCGCCCAGGAGCGGATGGTGACCGCGGGCGCGGTGCCGTTCAGCCTGCTCCGGGC
>NZ_DATBTU010000077.1:0-27592 GCF_036559085.1 Amnibacterium sp. | reverse complement strand
CGCAGCATCCCGTACTCGAGCGCCGGCACGGCGTTGCCCGTCAGCACCACGGCGAGGATCGAGGCGATGCCGCTCATCGAGTCCCAGAGGGCGTGCAGCACGGAGACGGCGAGGAAGACGCCGATGACGCCGATCGTGAAGCGGTAGCGCCGGCCGTCGCGGGCCGCTGCGAACAGCGCCGCCCCGAACACGGCCGTCCAGAGCACGTGGCCGAGCGGGGTGAGCAGCGCGCGCAGGGCCTCCGACTGCAGGAGCCCGGCGAGGCTGATGCCCTGCTGGGTGATGGCGGCGTTGAACGCGTAGCCCGCGGACTCGAAGGCCGCGAACCCGGCGCCGACGGTCGCGCCGAGCAGGGCGCCCTGCCGGGCGGTCTTCGGCACGAGGCTGCGTCCGACGACGATGACCAGCACGGCCTTCACTGCCTCCTCGATGAGGCCGACCCCGAAGTAGAGCAGCGGCGTCGCCTGCAGCCGGGACTCGAGCAGCGAGGCGCCCAGCACGCCGAGCACGCCGCTGACGAAGAACGCGACGATGAGGTGGGTGACCGTGAAGCTGCGGCTGATCCGCTCCGCCGCGAACAGCACGACCGAGAACGGCACCAGGAAGCTGCCGACCAGGATGAGGGTCGGCACGAGGTTCGCGTTCAGCGTGACGACCGTCACGAGGATGCTGAGACCCCAGAGCAGGAGCCCGGCGAGCAGCCCCTTCCACCACCAACCGTGCCGGTGCGTGATCTCGGGGGCGTCCTGCAGGCCGGTCCTCGGGACCGGCGGGTAGGTGGTCATACCTCCATCATCGACAGCGTGCTGAACGTGCTCCGGATGGATCCGGGGAGGGCTCCGAGGGTGGTCTTCAGGCCGGAGCGCCCCGCACCCGCGCCGTGAGGTACAGCCGATGGGCGGTGATCACGATCGCGAGCCAGGCCGCGCCGAGCAGCCATCCGGCCAGCACGTCGGTGAACCAGTGGGCGCCGAGCAGGATCCGGGTGAGCCCGACGACGACGGCGATCACGACCGCGGCGACGACCGTCGCCGTGCGACCCGCGACGGTCCTGCGCCGCAGCAGGATCAGGTAGGCCACGACCCCGGCGATGACCGTGGCGTTCAGGGTGTGCCCGCTCGGGAACGACGGCGAGGACTCGAACGGCGGGATCGCGTCGATCCGCAGCGGGCGGTGCCGGTCGATGATGTCCTTGCCCGCGATCGTCATGGCGAGCGACCCCGCGCCGGCCGCGACCACGAGGATGACGGGGGTCCACGACCGGCGGCGCAGCGCCAGGATCGCGATGGCGACGAGCGCGAGGATCGGCATCCCGATCGGCCCGAAGCCGTATGCGACGGCGCCGGCGATCCCGTCGGCCACGGGGGAGCGCAGGCCCTTCACCGCCTGGAGCACGGGCCTGTCGAACCCCGCGACGCCGTCCCGTTCCGTCACGGCGTCGTAGACGCGCGAGGCCAGGAAGGCCAGCAGGAAGATCACGACCACGCCGACGGCGAGCGTCGCCACCAGTGCGCCGTGGGCGCCGATCCGGTGCGAGGCGGCCTCGGCTCCCTTCGCGAGCGACCTGCCGGGGCGGCTCGTCCACGCGACGAGCGGGCGGTCTCCGACGGTGATGTCATGCCGCAGCTCGCCGGCGACACCGGCCTCGGACGGCGGCGGGGTCAGGGGATCGGTCACGTCGCTCCTCGGTCGGCCTCCGAGCCTGCCCTATCGGGCCGAGCGCGAACTGAGCCCGTCCCGAGTGCAGGTTCACGCGCGGTGTGCAGGACCGGACCCCGTGGTTCGAACCTGCAGACGATCCGGGATCCTGCAGACCGCACGGATCCGAGGGCAGCCGTCAGCGCTCGACCGGCACCTCGGCGACGAGGACGACGGCGTGGTCGTCGCTGCGCAGGTCCACATGGCCGAGCACGGTGCGCAGCACCGGGATGACCGGGGCGAGCGCCGCCCGCGGCGGACGGATGCGCACAGGGATCGTCAGCTCGAGCACCGCTTCGAGGTCCTGGCCGACCAGCACGGCGATGCCCGGGCGGTCGGGGTCGAGCAGCGGCAGCGCCGCGACGAGGCTGCGGATGGCGGTCCGCTGCTCCTGGTTCATCCGCTCGGCGTAGCCCTGCCGGTCGGTGACCGCGAAGCCGGCCTCGGCCAGCCAGTCCCGCCGCAGGTCGGCCAGCAGCGCGGCGCGAAGGCCCGTGGCGAGCACCCGTGCGCGACGGCCGTCCGCGTCGTGCAGCTCGCCGTCGGCGATGATCTCGCTGAGCAGGGGCACCACCTCGGCCTCGAGGCGCGCGATCGTCTCCTGCTGCACGGACAGGCGCACCATGTCGGCGACCGTCGTGATCCCGGCGCGAGGCCCGGGGTCTCGGGCGAGACGGCGCAGCGCGGCCCGCGCGAAGGCGGCGGCAGCGCAGGCCGGGGCGACGATCGAGGTCATCGCCACGGATGCGCGCGCGAACGGCGGCACCTGCAGCGCGACGAACTGCGACACGACCGCCGCGGTGACCCCGACGACGACCGCGGCGACGAGGCCGCCCGCGAGCACCTCCTGCGGCGGCCGCAGGCCCGCGACGACGAACAGGAAGATCGGCACGGTGACGAGGCCCCAGTCGTCGTGCACGAGGCCGTTCGCCCCCAGCTGTGCGAGCTCGTCGAGCAGGAAGGCGAGCAGGGACACCCCGAGCACGAGCACGTGGCTGCGCAGCCGGAACGGCGCGCGGAAGGGACTCGCGGTCACCGTCGCGGCCGCCCCCGCGAGCGCGACGAGCAGGATCGCGGCGATCTCGAGCGGCCAGCTCGCGATCTCGTCCGCCTCGACGGCGGTCACACCGATGGCGGTGAGCAGCGCGAGGCAGGCGCCGCCGATGGCGAACAGCCGTCCCGATTCGGCCGCGTCGAGCGGATCCTGCTGCTGCAGCGTGTCCTCGAGCTGCATCATGCGTCCGAACCGATCAGTCCGGGCGTCGCGGTGCGCGGGACGGTGAGCAGGACGGTGGTGCCGACGCCCGGCCGCGCGAAGACCCGCACGGTGCCGCCGGCGTCCTCGATCCGGGCGCGGACGGAGCCGGCGAGGCCGAGCCGATCGGGTGCGACGGACGCCTCGTCGAACCCGGCGCCGTCGTCGGTGATCATCACGGACACCCCGTCGGTCTCCGGCAGCACGGTGAGCTCGGCCGCGTCCGTGCCCGCATGGCGGACGATGTTCGAGAGGCACTGGTCCACGGCGCCGCCGAGCGCGTGGTGCACCTCGGGCGGCAGGTCGTCGAGAGCGGCCAGCTCGCCGTCCACCCGCACCGTGATGCCCGCGGCCGAGGCCCGCTCGACCGCCGCGGCCACGGCGCCGCCCGGGCGCGGCACGGCGGCGAGGGCCGGCGCCTCGTCCCAGTCCGGGGTGGCGAGCAGCTCGAGCGTGGCGGAGAGCCGCGCCGCCAGCGCAGGGGCGATCGGGCCCGGCTCGCTCGTCGCGAGCACCGCGAGGTCGTTCAGCACGGTGTCGTGCACCACCCGGGCCGCGCGGGACCTCGCGATCGCGCGGGTGTGCAGCAGCGCGTCCTCGTCCGCCGCCCTCGCGAACGCGCGCCGCGGCGCCTCGGCGCGGTACCGGGCGACGGCGAACCCGATGCTCGCGAGCACCACGATGCCGAGCGCGCCGAACTCCGCGCCGTCGAAGCCCCATGCGTAGCCCAGACGGGGCCCGAGCACCGCGCAGAGCGTTTCGCAGACGATCACGACCGCGATGCTGAAGGCGGCGGGCGCCCACCGGCGTCCGCTGTTCACGCAGTAGGCGATCAGCGCGATCTTGAACAGCGAGAACCCGAACGACGCCGTCGTCTGGTCGAGCCCGCTGGAGAGGTGCAGGGTCGCGAGGTAGAAGGCGAAGCCGGCCTCCATCACGAGGAAGGCGCCAACCGCGACGATCCGGCGCAGGCGCCGAGGGATCCGCAGCCCGAGCGCGAGACCCGCCGCCGCCGCGACCGCCGTGCCGATCGCCGGGGTGACCACCCCGGCCAGGCCGTTCTCGGGCAGCAGCACCTCGGCGATCGCGACCGTCGACATGACCAGCGTGAGGGTCGCGTACCACAGCGCACCGCTGCGCAGACCGGCCGTCAGCGCACGCGCGTAGCGGTCGGGGCCTGGCTGCATGGCGGGGATGCTACGTGCCGGCACGACGCCGGGGGAGCCCCGCACGCCCGCCGCGGGTCTCGAGGCGGTAACACCCTCGCAACGCGCCGGCGGCGCGCGACCGCCGAGCCGTCAGCCGACCGCCTGCGCGAACCCCAGCGTCGCGTCGGCGAGGTGCTGCAGGCCCTCGGGGATGGGCCGGCCCTTCGCCGCCATCGACTGCGCCCACAGCCGTCCGGCGCGGTAGGACGAGCGGACGAGCGGGCCGGCGAGCACCCCGAGGAAGCCGATCTCCTCGGCGGCGGTCTTGAAGTCGACGAACTCCTCCGGCTTGACCCAGCGGGCGACCGGCAGGTGCCGCGGCGTCGGGCGCAGGTACTGGGTGAGCGTGATGATGTCGCAGCCGGCGTCGTGCAGGTGCTCGAGCGCCTCGAGCACCTCCTGCGGCTCCTCCCCCATCCCGAGGATGAGGTTCGACTTCGTCACGAGGCCCGCGTCGCGCGCCTGGGTGATCACGCCGAGCGACCGCTCGTAGCGGAACGCCGGCCGGATGCGCTTGAAGATCCGCGGGACGGTCTCGACGTTGTGCGCGAAGACCTCGGGGCGGGAGGAGAAGACCTCGGCGAGCAGGTCGGGGTTGCCGGAGAAGTCCGTGGCGAGGATCTCGACGCCGGTGCCCGGGTTCTGCCGGTGGATCTCCCGGACGGTCTCGGCGTGCAGCCACGCGCCCTCGTCGGGGAGGTCGTCGCGGGCGACGCCGGTGACGGTGGCGTAGCGCAGCCGCATCCGCGCGACCGACTCGGCCACGCGGCGCGGCTCGTCGGTGTCGTAGTCGGCGGGCTTGCCGGTGTCGATCTGGCAGAAGTCGCAGCGCCTGGTGCACTGCGAGCCGCCGATGAGGAAGGTGGCCTCGCGGTCCTCCCAGCACTCGTAGATGTTCGGGCAGCCCGCCTCCTGGCAGACGGTGTGCAGGCCCTCCTCCTTCACGAGTCCCTGCAGCTCCCGGTACTCGGGGCCGAGGTTCGCGCGGGTGCGGATCCACTCGGGCTTGCGCTCGATCGGCACCGAGGCGTTGCGCGCCTCGATGCGGAGCATCTTGCGGCCCTCGCCGACGTGCGGGTCGGCGCCGGTCGACGGGAGCGCGACGGGGCGGCTCATGCGGCCACCGCCGGCGCGACGAGGACCTCGTCGAGGTGCCGCAGGACCGACGGCACGACATCCGCCGGGGTGATGGTGCGGCCGGTGAGCATCGACAGCGACGTGACGCCCGCGTCGCGGATGCCGCAGGGCACGATCGCCGCGTAGGGCGCGAGGTCGTTCGAGCAGTTCAGCGCGAAGCCGTGCATCGTGACGCCCTCCTGGACGCGGAGGCCGATCGCGCCGATCTTGTCCCAGCCGCCTGCGGTGCGGACCCAGACGCCGCTGCGACCCTCGACCCGCTCCCCCGTCACGCCGAAGTCGGCGGCGACGGCGATCATCATCGTCTCGAGGTCGCGCACGAAGGCGACCACGTCCACCCCCGTCGCACGGCCGGAGGGCCGCGCCGTACGGCCCTCCGGAACCGGCTCCCGGGACCCAGGCTCGTGCAGCCGCACGATCGGATAGCCGGTGAGCTGCCCCGGCCCATGCCAGGTGATCTTGCCGCCGCGGTCCACGTCGACGACCGGTGTGCCGTCGGTGGGACGCTCATCCGCCACCGTGCGCTTCCCGGCCGTGAACACCGGTTCGTGCTCGCACAGCACGAGGGACCCCTCGGCGCCCGCGACCACCGCGGCGTGGAGCTCCCGCTGCAGCGCCCAGCCCTCGTGGTAGTCGAGCAGGTCCGGGGCGAGTCGGGTGATGACGTCGAGCATCGCATCCTCCTGAAGGATCGGCCGCGCCGGCGTCGGCGGAGCCGATCCGAGCGTACGTCGTCCCGCGCCCTCCCCCGGTGCACGGGCCGCCCCGCCCGCCCACGGAATACTGGGTGCAGGACGGATCCGCGACACGACGGGAGGCGAGGATGACCGACACCGGTACCGGCGGCGAGCCGAAGCCGACCGACGACGTCCCCACGACGACGGGGCCTGTCCGGCCGGCCAAGCACAAGCGCGCCGCACCCCGCCCGACGCTGAACACGCAGCCCTCCCCCGTGCAGCGTCCCACCTCCACGCGGCCCGACGACGCGCCGGCCGCCCCGCCGGCTCCGGAGCGCGAGATCCCGCCCGAGCCCGCGGCGCTCGCGGCCGAGCAGACCGCCGCCGAACCCGCGCCGCCCGCAGCACCCGCGGACGATCGGCCCTCCCGGGAGTCCTTCCTCGCCGACGAGGACGATCACCGCCCACCCACCCGCGGATGGCGGCGCACCGCTGCGGCGCTCGGCATCCGGGTGCAGCCCTCCGCCGAGGAGCTGGCCGAGCGCGCCGACGTGCGCGCGGTGAGCCGCCACCTGCCCGCATCTCGGACCGTCGCGATCGTGAACGGCAAGGGCGGCGCGAACAAGACGCCGACCACCGCGTTGCTCGCGGCGGTCTTCGCCCGCTACGGCGGCGCCGGAGTGCTCGCGTGGGACAACAACGAGACCCGCGGCACGCTCGGCTGGCGCACCGAGCAGGACCCCCACGACGCCACAGTGCACGACCTGCTCCCCCACGCGGCCGAGCTGCTCGCGCCGGCGGCATCCGCATCCGACCTGCTGCGCTTCGTGCACCACCAGCGCGAGGACAAGTACGACGTGCTGCGGTCGAACCCCCGCATCCTGGCCGACCAGCAGCGGCTCACGCGGGTCGAGTTCGACGCGCTGCACCAGGTCGCGCGCAAGTACTACCGGCTGCTGTTCCTCGACTCCGGCAACGACGAGTCCGCGGAGCGCTGGCAGCAGATGATCGAGCGGGCGGACGCCCTCGTGATCGCGACCACCGCGCTCGGCGAGCACGCCGAGGCGGGCGCGCTGCTGCTCGAGCAGCTCGCGGAGCGCGACGCCCGGGCCGCGGCGCTCGCCGCGAACGCCACCGTCGTCGTGTCGCAGTCCGACCCCGACCTCGGCCACGGCGACGCCCGCGAGGTGGCGCTGCGGTTCCGCAGCCTCGCCCGCTCGGCGGTGACCATCCCATTCGATGACGCCCTGCACAGCGGGCGCATCCGCTACAGCGCGCTCGCGCCCCGCACGCAGCGCGCCTGGCTGCACGCCGCCGCCGAGGTGGCCGCCGGGCTCACGGGCGGCCACCGGTGATCGCCGGGGTCGAGACGGGCGGCACGAAGGTCGTCTGCGGCATCGCCCACCGGGACGCGCCGGGGGAGCCGCTCGAGGTGCGCCGCTTCCCGACGACCACGCCGGAGGAGACGACGGCGCGGATCGACGCCTACTTCGCGGAGGTCGGCGAGCCGCTCGAGGCGCTCGGCGTCGCCTCGTTCGGCCCGGTGAACGTGGAGCCGGACCGCCCCCGCTACGGCTGGGTGACGAGCACCCCGAAGCGCGGCTGGCAGGACACGGACCTGCTCGGCCGGATCCCGCTGGCCGCGCGGGTGCCGCACGTCGTGCTCAGCGACGTGGTGGCCGCCGCGCTCGGGGAGCATCGGCACGGCGCCGCCGCGGACGCGCGCACGACCGCGTACGCGACCGTCGGCACAGGGATCGGCGCGGGGCTCGTGGTCCACGACATGCCGGTGCACGGCAACGGCTTCCCGGAGCTCGGGCATCTCCTGGTCCGCCGCCACCCGAAGGACGGCTTCGCCGGCACCTGCCCGTACCACGGCGACTGCCTCGAGGGCCTCGCGTCCGGCCCCGCCGTGCTCGCCCGGTGGGGCGTCGACTCGTCCTCGATCCCCGCGGACCGGCGTGCCGAGGCGCACGAGATCCTCGGCTCCTACCTCGCGCAGCTGGTCGGCGTCGTCCTCATGACGATCGGCGCCGACCGGATGGTGATGGGCGGCGGGGTGCTGAAGGCGCCGGGCCTGCTCGACGAGGTGCGGCGGCAGGTGCCGCGGCTCGACGCCGGTTACACCCTCCGCGACGGGGCCTCGGAGCCCGGCGCGGTCGCCCGGCTCGTCGTGCCGCCCGCGCTCGAGGACGCCGGCCTCGTCGGCGCGCTCACGGCCGCGGCGGACCTGCCGGCCTGACCGTCACCCCTGGGTCGCGGCCTGCTGCGCGGTCCGGCGCCCTCTGGCCATCCACGCCGTGCCGATCCCGGCGGACACGAGACCCGCGATCGCGCCTGCGACCATGCCCTCCCGCGGTCCGAGGGTGTTCGCGATCCAGCCGATGACGGGCGCGCCGATCACGGTGCCGCCCATGAAGATCGCCATGTAGATCGCCATCACGCGACCGCGCACCCAGCGCTCGACGCTGAGCTGCACGGTGCCGTTGGCGGTGGTCATGAACGTCTGCGACGCGACGCCGACGAGCGGCAGGGCGATGGCGAGCACGAGGAAGCTGGGTGCCAGCGCCCCGATCATCAGTCCGACGCCGAAGAGCACCCCGGCGACCACCATCAGCCCGAACCGCGGCTCGGTGCGCCGCGCCGCGAGCAGCGCGCCCGCCACGGCACCGATCGCGAGCGCGGTGGACAGCAGGCCGTAGCCGGTCGCGCCCTGGTGGAACAGCACCGCCATCGTCGACGCGTAGATGGGGAAGTTCATCCCGAACGTGCCGATGATGAAGATCATCGTGAAGACCACGACCAGATCCCGGCGCGACGCGACGTAGCGGAAGCCCGCG
The DNA here is from genome assembly GCF_036559085.1 of Amnibacterium sp. Taxonomy (GTDB): domain Bacteria; phylum Actinomycetota; class Actinomycetes; order Actinomycetales; family Microbacteriaceae; genus Amnibacterium. The sequence continues at coordinate 18,777 of NZ_DATBTU010000077.1, read as the reverse complement.
ACGAAGTCGGTGACGCCCCGGCCGCGCGGCGTGGTCACGCCCGCCCGGCCTGGGCGGATGAGCGCCAGCGACGCGAGCACGCCGGCGAAGCTCGCCGCGTTGAGGATGAACACCCAGCCGGGTCCGACGACCTCGGTGAGCAGGCCCGCGACGGACGGTCCGATGAGCCGCGCCGCGTTGAACGAGGCGGAGTTCAGGGCGACGGCGTTCGTCAGGTGCTCCGGCGGCACGAGCTCGGAGACGAAGCTCTGCCGGGCCGGCGCATCGAACGCCGCCGTGCAGCCGAGCAGGAAGGCGAAGCCGTAGACCTCGAGAAGCGTCACGACGTGCAGCACCGCGAGCACACCGAGCCCGAGCGCAAGCAGGCCCATCGCGGCCTGCGTCATCATCATCAGCGTCCGCTTCGGGATGCGGTCGGCCGCCAGCCCCGTGATCGGCAGCAGGAGCAGCTGCGGGCCGAACTGGAGCGCCATCGTGATCCCGACCGCGAAGGCGTCGTTGTGGGTCAGCTGCGTGAGCACGATCCAGTCCTGCGCCGTGCGCTGCATCCAGGTGCCGACGTTGCTGACGAGCGCGCCGGCCGCCCAGATCCGGTAGTCGTGCACCCGGAGCGAGCGGAACATGCCGGTCCTGGTCGTACTCGAGCTCACCGCGCCTCCGATTGCATAAGCATCGTATGCAAACGGCAGGTGTCGGCCGACCGACAGGCGGGACTCGGAGGGCGCTCACATGGTGACGGCGACCGCCAGAATGCTCCCGTGACCTTCGTCGACGCCCACGGGATCCGGATCGAGACGCACGAGTGGCTCGTCCCCGATCCGAGGGCGGTCGTGCAGATCTCGCACGGGATCGGCGAGCACGCCGGCCGCTACGCGGCGCTCGCCGCGGACCTGAACGCCGCCGGGTTCGCGGTCGTCGCGGACGACCACCGCGGACACGGCCGCACCGGCGTCGGCCAGTGGGGGAGCGACACCGCGAGGCTCGGCCACCTCGGGCCCGGCGGCCTCCGGGCCACGATCGACGCGATCGCCGAGTTCAGCAGGCAGACCCGCGACCGCTTCCCGGACGCGTCCTTCGTGGTCCTCGCCCACAGCTGGGGATCCCTGATGGCGCAGATCGCGCTGAACCACGGGCAGATCGACGCGGACGGCCTCGTGCTCTCCGGCACCGCGTACCGGCTGCCCGGGTTCATGGACGGCGGCGACCTGAACCGCAAGCACACGTCCTTCGGCTCGACCGGCGCCGAGTGGCTGAGCCGCGACCCGGAGGTCGCCCGCCGGTGGGTCGAGGATCCGCTCACCTTCCCCGCCGAGACGTCCAAGCTGCTCGGCGTGCGCGACACCCTGCGCCTGATCGGGCGCCCCGCCCGGGGGCTCGGCTCGGCGCTGCCCGTGCTGATCCAGGTGGGCGGCGACGACACCCTGGGCGGCGGGCGGAGCGCCCAGCGGCTCGCGAAGGCCTACCGGGAGCGGTCCGGGATCACCGACGTCACCACGATCGTGTACGACGGCGCCCGGCACGAGGTCTACAACGAGACGAACCGCGACGAGGTCATCGCGGACCTGGTGGCCTGGATCGAGGGGCACGTCCTGACGCGGAAGGGGCGCTGATGCACGGTGAGGCTCTGCACGGCGAATACAAGGTGCCGGGCGGCAAGCTCGTCGTGGTCGACTTCGACGTGGAGGACGGGCGCATCGCCCGCTTCCGCCTGGCGGGGGACTTCTTCCTCGAGCCGGATGATGCGCTCGAGGCCGTCGACGCCGCGGTGACCGGGCTGCCGGTCGAGTCGAGCGCCACCGAGATCGCCGGCGCCGTGCGCGCGGCCCTGCCGGACGGCGCGGTGCTGCTCGGCTTCACCCCGGACTCCGTCGGCACGGCCGTGCGGCGAGCGATCGGCCGCGCGGCCGGCTGGCGCGACTTCTCGTGGGAGCTGCTGCATCCGCCGGCCGTGCGTCCCGCCGTGCATCTCGCGCTCGACCAGGTGCTCACGGAGGAGGTCGGCGCGGGCCGCCGCAAGCCCACCCTGCGGATCTGGGAGTGGGACGAGCCCGCGGTGGTCATCGGCAGCTTCCAGTCCCTGCGCAACGAGGTCGACCTCGAGAACGCGAAGCGGTTCGGCGTCGACGTGGTGCGACGCATCTCCGGCGGCGGCGCGATGTTCATGGAGGCCGGCAGCGTCGTCACGTACTCCCTCTACGCGCCCGGCGAGCTCGTCGCAGGGATGTCCTTCGCGGAGTCGTACGCCTACCTCGACGACTGGGTGCTGCAGGCCCTGCGGTCGCTCGGCATCGACGCCACCTACCAGCCGCTCAACGACATCTCCTCGCCCCTCGGCAAGATCGGCGGCGCCGCGCAGAAGCGCCTCGGCGGGGGCGCCGTGCTGCACCACGTGACCATGAGCTACGACATGGACGGCGAGAAGATGGTCCAGGTGCTGCGCATCGGCCGCGAGAAGATGAGCGACAAGGGCACCGTCAGCGCCGCGAAGCGCGTCGACCCGCTGCGCAAGCAGTCCGGCCTCCCCCGAGCCGCCATCCTCGAGCGGATGGAGGAGACCTTCATCCGTCTGACCGGCGCCGAGCGCGGGGAGCTCACCGCGGACGAGCTGGCGCAGGCCGAGGAGCTCGTGCGGACGAAGTTCTCGACCGAGGAGTGGCTGAACCGCGTGCCCTGAGCGCACGCGGTCCGGCCTGCTCGTCTCAGGCGGTGCCGGGCTCCGCGATCCGGGCCCGGGCGCCGGTCGGCTCCGCCTCGCGCTCGGGCTCGGCCTCATCCTCGGGGCCGCCGGGCGCCACCATCGCGCCGCCCTCGTGCGCCCGGTCGGCCGCCTCCTGCAGCGCCGACTTGTTGCGCAGCGGCTGGGCCTTCAGGAACCAGCTGAGCACGAACGCGACGGCGACGACCACGAGGCCCACCCAGAAGACGGTCACCATCGCCTCCGAGAAGCCGACGAGGAACGGCTGCTTCAAGGCGTCGGTCGCGGTGGTGAGGAACGAGGTGTCGCCGTTCAGCGCACCCGTCGCGCTGCCCCCGCCGGATCCGCTCGTGCCGCCGGCCGTGATCCTCGCCACGACCTGGTCCACCACCTGGTGACGCTGGGCGGCGTTCGCCAGGTTCACCTGGGGTGGCAGCGCGGCGATGATCGGCTTCACGATCGCGTCGTAGATCTGCGTCATGATCCCGTGGTTGATCGAGAGGCTCGACACCGCCGGGTTCAGGGCCGAGTCGAGCGCCGGCTTCACGACGTCCGGGTTCTTGAAGGCGCCCGCGATGGTGTCCGGGATGCGGGTGAACAGCACCGACAGCAGCACCGCGGTGCCCACCGTGCCGCCGATCTGCCGGAAGAACGTCGACGCGCTCGTCGCGACGCCCATGAAGCGGGTGTCCACCGTGTTCTGGCTCGCGATCGTGAGCGTCTGCATCAGCTGCCCAAGCCCGAGGCCGATGCCGAACATGCCGATCAGCGCCCACCAGAGCGGTCGGTCCGCCGTCACGAACGTCATGTAGAAGAACGCGAGCAGCAGGATGCCCGTGCCGGTGATCGGGAAGACCTTGTACTTGCCGGTGCGCGAGATCAGCTGGCCGGCCATGATCGAGGAGATCATCAGGCCGGCGACCATCGCGATCATCGCGAAGCCCGACTGGGTCGGGTTCAGGCCCTGCACGAGCTGCAGGTAGAGCGGCACCGTGAGCAGCGCCCCGAACATGCCGAAGCCGACGAGGACGCCGAGGATCGTCGCCACCGCGAAGGTGCGGTTCTTGAACAGCATGAGCGGGATGAGCGCGTTCGACTTCATCCGCCGCTCCGTGATGATGAACGCGACGACGCCGATCGCCGCGAGCCCGTAGCAGAGCCAGGCGCCCCACGAGGTCCAGCCCCAGGTGCGGCCCTGCTCGGCGACGACGAGGCCCGGCACGAGGGCGAGGATCACGAAGACGGCCCCGAACCAGTCGATGACGGCACTGCCGTGCCGCTTCGGCAGGTGCAGGAACCGGCTCACCATGAACAGCGAGAAGACGCCGATCGGCAGGTTGATCAGGAACACCCACCGCCAGCCGGCGATGCCGAGGATCTCGGGGGTACCGGCGAAGAGGCCGCCGACGAGCGGCCCGATGACGCTCGACGTGCCGAAGACGGCGAGGAAGTAGCCCTGGTACTTGGCGCGCTCGCGGGGCGCGAGGATGTCGCCCATCACCGTGAGGGCCAGCGACATGAGGCCGCCGGCGCCGATGCCCTGCACGGCGCGGAACACCGCGAGCGAGTACATGCTCCAGGCGGTGCCGGCGAGCAGCGAGCCGACGAGGAAGATCCCGATGGCCGTCAGGAAGATCGGGCGGCGGCCGTAGATGTCGGACAGCTTGCCGAGGATCGGGGTCGAGATCGTCGAGGTGATGAGGTAGGCGGTCGTCACCCACGCCTGCTCGCTGAGGCCGTGCAGGTCGTCCGAGATCGTGCGGATCGCGGTGCCGACGATGGTCTGATCGAGCGACGCGAGGAACATCCCGCTCATCAACCCGAAGATGATGAAGAGGATCTGGCGGTGCGTCATGACGACGCCGGCGCCGGTACCGCTCGCGGATGGGGCATTCGTGGTCGTCATGGGACTCCTCGCCCGAATTTTGCGCAGCCTGCAAAATACAGCACTCCTGCGAACACGGCGACGCTCGCAGAGGATTACCCGGTCCCTGTTTAGGCTGCGGGGGTGCGCTGGTCGTCGCGGACCGCCGCCGGCCTCGTCGCCGTCGGCCTCGCCGTCGTGCTCGCGGGCTGCGGAACGCCCGTTCCGTCGGCCCCTGCGCATGCCACCCGGGCGCCGGCGATCCGCACGACGGCTCCGAGCCCCGCGCCGTCCCCGACGCCGTCCGTGTCGTCCTCCTTCGACCGGTCGGCGCAGTCGATCGACGCCCCCACGAGCCTCTGGGTGATCGTCGACAAGCTGCGGCCCCTCCGTCCGGCCTCCTACGTGCCACCGGACCTCACCGCCGTCGATGTGCCCCACACCAACCCGCCGGTGCTGCGGAAGGCCGCCGCACGCGCGGTCGAGCTGATGTTCGCGGTGGCCGGGCGAGCGGGAGTCCACCTCGCGTCGAACAGCACCTACCGCCCTTACAGCGACCAGCGCGCGATCTACGACGGGGACATCTCTCGGATCGGTGTCGCCGGGGCCGACCGGCTGACCGCACGGCCCGGTTACAGCGAGCACCAGACGGGCCTCGCGATCGACATCGGCACCGCGAGCGGGCGCTGCGACCTGGATCCCTGCTTCGCCCGCACGCCCGAGGGACGCTGGCTGGCGGCATCCGCCTGGCGGTACGGCTTCGTGCTGCGCTACCCGGCCGGCCAGGAGCAGGTCACCGGCATCGAGTTCGAGCCGTGGCACTACCGCTACGTCGGTGGGCCGCTCGCCGCGGCGTACCACGCCGAGGGCGCCCCGACGCTGGAGTCGTTCTTCGGCCTCCCGCCGTCGCCCAGCTACCGCTGATGGCTCAGCCGAGCGCGGCGTCGACGATGCGCTTCGCCTCGGCCTGCACCGTCTTCAGGTGCTCCGGGCCCTTGAAGCTCTCGGCGTAGATCTTGTAGACGTCCTCGGTACCGGACGGCCGGGCCGCGAACCAGGCGCTCTCGCTGACGACCTTGACGCCGCCGACGGCAGCGCCGTTGCCGGGCGCCTTCGACAGCTTCGCGGTGATCGGCTCACCGGCCAGCTCGGTCGCCTCGATCGCGTCGCCGTCGAGCTTGCCGAGCGCGGCCTTCTGCGCCTTCGTGGCAGCGGCGTCGACCCGCTCGTACGCGGGGTCGCCGAAGCGCTCGGTGAGGTCGCGGTAGAGCTCGCTCGGCGAGCGGCCCGTGACGGCGCGGATCTCGCTCGCGAGCAGGGCGAGCAGGATGCCGTCCTTGTCGGTCGTCCAGGCCGTGCCGTCGGTGCGGAGGAAGCTCGCGCCGGCGCTCTCCTCGCCGCCGAAGGCGACGGATCCGTCGATCAGCCCCGGCACGAACCACTTGAAGCCGACCGGCACCTCGACGAGCCGCCGGCCGATGGACTCGGCGACCCGGTCGATCATCGAGGACGACACGAGGGTCTTGCCGACCGCCGCATCCGCCGACCACTGCGGGCGGTGCGTGAACAGGTACTGGATGGCGACGGCGAGGTAGTGGTTCGGATTCATCAGCCCGGCGTCGGGGGTGACGATGCCGTGCCGGTCGGCGTCGGCGTCGTTGCCGGTGAGGATGTCGAAGTCGCCCGCGCGGGCGACGACGGAGGCCATCGCGGACGGCGAGGACGGGTCCATCCGGATCTTCTCGTCCCAGTCGAGCGTCATGAACGACCAGGCGGGGTCGACCTCGGGGTTCACGACGGTGAGGTCGAGCCCGTAGGTGTCGGCGATGGCTTGCCAGTAGCTCACCGATGCGCCGCCGAGCGGGTCGGCGCCGATGCGCACGCCGGCCTGCTTGATCGCGTCGATGTCGATGATGTTCGCGAGGTCCTCGACGTAGTGGGTGCGGAAGTCGTAGCCCTCGACGGCAGAGGGCTCGGCGCGCTGCACGTCCGCGAGGCCGCCCTCGATCAGCTCGTTGGCCCGGTTCGCGATCCACGTGGTCGCGTCGCTGTCGGCGGGTCCGCCGTGCGGCGGGTTGTACTTGAACCCGCCGTCAGCCGGAGGGTTGTGGCTCGGGGTGACGACGATGCCGTCGGCCTGGTCGTTCGGGTCGCCGCCGTTCGCCCGGTTGTAGCGGATGATCGCGTGGCTCACGGCGGGCGTCGGGGTGAAGCCGTCGTACTCGTCGATCAGCACCCGCACCTGGTTGCCCACCAGCACCTCGAGCGCGGTGGTCTGGGCGGGCGCCGACAGCGCGTGGGTGTCGCGTCCCATGAACAGCGGGCCGGTGATGCCCTGCGCGGCACGGTATTCGACGATCGCCTGCGTGATCGCGGCGATGTGGTCGTCGTTGAACGCCGTCTTCAGCGAGCTGCCCCGGTGGCCAGAGGTGCCGAACACCACGCGCTGCTCGGGGTCGGACACGTCGGGGTGGCGGTGCCAGTAGGCGTGCAGCAGCTCCTCGACGTCGATGAGGTCGGATGCGGTCGCCGGCGTGCCTGCGCGGGAGGTCATGCCCTCATCCTGGCCCGGGGCGCTGGATAGTCTCTAGCCCGTGCCTGCCGCGGACTCCACCTACAGCTACCTGGGCCCCGCGGGCACCTTCACGGAGGTCGCGCTCGGGCAGGTGACGGCCGCGAGAGGCGCGACCTGGCGGCCCGTGAACAACATCGGCGAGGCGCTCGACGACGTGGTCGGCGGCACCTCGATCGCGGCGATGCTCGCCATCGAGAACACCGTGGAGGGCGGCGTCGCCGCGGTGCTCGACGCGCTCGCCTCCATCCCCGACCTCCGGATCGTGGGCGAGTACCTCGTGCCGGTGCGGTTCGCGCTCGTCACTCGACCCGGTGTCGGGCTCGCCGATGTGCGCGCCGTGGCGGCGCATCCGGTCGCCTACGCGCAGTGCCGCGCGTGGCTGCACGCGAACCTGCCGTCGCACACGCAGCTGCCCGCGGCCTCGAACGTGCAGGCCGCGCAGTTCCTCGCCGAGCACGAGGGCGACCTCGCGCAGGCCGCGATCGCCACCCCCACCGCAGGGGAGCGGTTCGGCCTGGCGACCCTGGCGGACGACATCGGCGACAACCCGAACGCCATGACGCGGTTCGTGCTGGTGGCGAAGTCGGGATCCATGCCGGCACCGGCATCCACGGGAGCGGACAAGACGAGCATCGTCGCGGACCTGCCGAGCGACCGGCCCGGTGCGCTGCTCGAGCTGCTGGAGCAGTTCGCGACCCGCGGCGTGAACCTGTCGCTGCTGCACTCGCGGCCGATCGGCGACGAGCTCGGCCGGTACCGGTTCGTCATCGACCTCGACGGGCACCTCGACGACGAGCGGGTGGCGGATGCGCTGCTCGGCGTGCGCCGCTTCAGCCCGCGGGTGCTCTTCCTCGGCTCCTACCCGCGGGCGGACGGCCGCCCCGTCGCCGCCGCCGAGGCGCACGACGACGAGGTCTACGCGCAGGCCCGCGCCTGGCTGAAGGACCTCCGAGGCCACTGACTCGAACCGTGGGTGTTGCCACTTTTCGCGATCTTGAGGCGCTCAAGGTCGCAGAAAGTGGCAACAGTCGCGCGGGGTGGGGCTACTTCAGCGACCAGTAGTAGGCGACGCCGCCCGGGTGATCCTTCGTGACCGCGGTGTCGACGCTCCGGTAGTCGGAGTCGTTCGTGTGGCCGGCGAAGTCGATCTCGATGTGGCCGTCGCTCGACTTCACGACCCGGGTCACGACGCCGGTGTGGTCGCGGTCGCCGGTGCGGTCCCAGTCGAACTGCACCACGTCGCCGACCTTCACCTTCGACCGCTGCTGGTCCGTCAGCGGCGTGCCGAGCTCGGGGTGGTCCTCCATGAAGCTCATGAAGGCCGTCGAGCTGCGCCAGGCGGGCCCAGCATCGAGGATGTCCGCCGCGTGCACCCAGTCGCCCTGCTGCTTCCAGCCGCGCTGCAGCAGCGACTGACTCGTGAAGTCCACGCAGTCGTCGTCGGGCAGCGCCTCGTACGCCGGGTTGTAGTGCTCCCAGTACTTCAGCACGTAGGCCAGCTGGCGGTCGGTGCCGTCGACGGCGCGGTACGTGAAGCTCGTGGAGGCGACCGTGGATCCGGATGCGGACTGCAGCGCGACCGTGTCGGTCGCGGGCGCGAAGGCCACGGCGGACGGCGTGGTGAACGTCACCCGGTCGCCCGCGCCGCCGGCCGGGACTGTGGTGCCCGCGAGCTTCACCCTCCGCACGCCGGCAAGGCCGCTGCCCGTGAGCACCACCTTCGAGCCGCCCCTGACGGTGCCGGTCGCCGGCGACGCGGTGTGCACGACAGCGCTATCGGGCGCCGCGGTGTCGCCGCCGACGGGCGCCGACTCGACGGGCGCGGATCCGCCATCCGCAAGCGAGCAGCCGGTCAGCCCGACGGCCAGGACCGCGCCGAGCAGGGCCGCGTCGCGGACGCGGCGGAACGAACGCATCCCCCGAAGCATGCAACGAGGCTATGGGGGTCCCAACGGATTCCGGAGTAGCGCTGTACGAGGCGTGTCAGCCGTCGGCCCGGCCCTCAGGCAGGAACGCGCTCCTCCTCCTGCGCCTTCTCGGACGCGGGCAGCTCATCCGCCTCGTCACGCGGGATGCGGACGGCGAGCGCGAGGTCCTCGACCTTCGCGCGGAGCGCGACGATCTGCCCGAAGGTGTCGCCGTCGAGCTGCACCGGCCGCGGGTCGTCGGGCCGGATGACGATCTCCTTGCCCCGGAGGTAGCGCAGGGTGCGCACCTCCTTCGTGTTCGACAGGATCTTGCGGCCGAGGCTGCTGCGCCGGAGCACCCCGTTCTCCCACACGACCTTCACCAGGATCTGCACCCATCCGAAGAAGCCCTCCGGGCGCAGCGCCACGATGTCGAACACGCCGTCGTCGACGACGGCATCGGGCAGCAGCAGGATGTTGCCGGTCAGCAGCCCGCAGTTGCCGATCAGCATCGTGTTCACGCGGAGGTTCCGCGTCGGCTGGTCGTCGAGCTTGAAGCGCAGGCGGATGTAGTTCTTGCTGCCGACGCTGCGGGCGATCCCGCCGACATAGGCGAGCCAGCCGACCTTCTTCTTCAGCCCCGGGTCGGTGTTCTCGATCATCGCCGCGTCGAGCCCGAGGCCCGCCATCACGAGGAAGGCCCGCGTCTCGCGCTTGCCGTCGGGGCGCTCCAGCTCGACGACGCCGAGGTCGATCCGCCGGTCGGTACCGGTGAACGCGGTCGTCACCGACTCCTCGAGCCGATCGAGGGTGAGCTTCATGTTGCGGGCCAGGAGGTTGCCGGTCCCCGACGGCAGCAGGGCGATGGGCACGTCCGAGCCCCGCAGCCCCTCCGCGACGGCGCGGATCGTGCCGTCCCCGCCGGCGCTCAGCACGACCTCGGCGCCGTCGTCGACGGCCTGCTTCGCCTGGCCGGTGCCCGGGTCCTCCTCGGAGGTCTCGTACCAGCGGGTGTCGCCCCATCCGGCCTGCTGAGCGGCGGTGTGCACCGTCTCGCGCAGCGCGTCGAGGTCGACCTTGATCGGGTTGTAGACCACCGCGGCGTGACGCTGCGGCTCGGCGGTCGCAGACTGCGGCATGGCGCACACCCTATCCACGGCTCGTTGGGAGTTCGGGAGCGCCGGAACGGGCCGTTCCGCCCGAATAGGCTGGGGTCGTGATCGACGTGCAGCTGCTCCGCGCCGCACCGGAGGTCGTCGAGCGGTCGCAGCGGATGCGCGGAGCCCGGGTCGAGCTCGTCGCCGAGGCCGCCGCCGCCGACACCGAGCGCCGCGAGGCGATCGCCGAGTTCGAGCGGCTCCGGGCCGAGCAGAACGCCTTCGGCAAGCGGGTCGCGGCCGCGAGCAAGGACGAGAAGCCGGCGCTGCTCGCCGAGGTGAAGCAGCTGTCCGCGGATGTGAAGGCGGCGAGCGAGCGCTCCTCGGCTGCCGAGGCGCGGGCGGACGAGCTGCTCGCCGCGATCCCGAACATCGTGCAGGACGAGGTGCCGCCGGGCGGCGAGGACGACTACGTGGTGATCCGCGAGGTCGGGACGCGCCCCGAGTTCGACTTCGAGCCGCGCGACCACCTCGCGCTCGGTGAGCTGCTCGCCGCGATCGACATGGCCCGGGGAGCCAAGGTCTCCGGCGCGCGCTTCTACTACCTCCGCGGTATCGGTGCCCGGCTCGAGCTCGCGCTCATGCAGCTCGCGCTCGACCGCGCCCTGGCGGTCGGCTTCGTCCCCCTCATCACGCCCACGCTCGTGAAGCCGGAGATCATGGCCGGCACGGGCTTCCTCGGCGAGCACGCCGACGAGGTCTACCGCCTCGAGTCGGAGGACCTCTACCTCACCGGGACGAGCGAGGTGGCGCTCGCCGGCTACCACGCGGACGAGATCATCGACGTGTCCGACGGGCCGCTCCGCTACGCCGGCTGGTCGACCTGCTACCGCCGCGAGGCCGGCAGCCACGGCAAGGACACCCGCGGGATCATCCGGGTGCACCAGTTCAACAAGCTCGAGATGTTCAGCTACATCGACCCCGCGGATGCGGAGGCCGAGCACCTGCGGCTCGTCGCGATGCAGGAGGCGATGCTCACCGACCTCGGCCTCTCGTACCGGGTGATCGACACCGCCGCGGGCGACCTCGGCACCTCCGCCGCCCGCAAGTACGACGTCGAGGCCTGGGTGCCGACGCAGGGCGCCTACCGGGAGCTCACCTCCACCTCGAACTGCACGACCTTCCAGGCGCGCCGGCTCGGCATCCGCTATCGCGCGGAGAGCGGCCGCACGGCGCCGGTCGCGACCCTGAACGGCACCCTCGCGACCACGCGCTGGATCGTCGCGCTGCTCGAGACGCACCAGCGCGCAGACGGCTCGGTGGCTGTGCCCGAGGTGCTGCGTCCCTACCTCGGCGGCCTCGAGGTGCTCGAGCCCGCGACGACGAAGTGACGGCCGCGGACGCTGCGTCGCCGCGCCTCGTCGCGCTCGACATCGACGGCACGGTGCTGCACGAGGACGGGTCCGCCTCCCCCCGGGTGCGGCAGGCGGTGCGCGCCGCGGTGCAGGCGGGCCACGAGGTGATGCTCGCGACAGGGCGCTCCGTCGCGACCACGCTGCCCGTGCTCGAGCAGCTGCGGATCACCCCGGAGTACGTCGTCTGCTCGAACGGCGCCATCACCCTTCGTCGCGATGCGGATGCCGAGGGCGGCTACCGCCGGGAGATCGTCGAGACGTTCGATCCGTCGGAGGTGCTGACGACCATCCGAGGCGCGCTCTCGGACGCGCGGTACGCGGTCGAGGACGAGACCGGCTTCTTCCGGTACACCGAGTCGTTCCCCCAGGGGGCGGTCGGATCGGCGAGCCGGCAGGTGGACTTCGAAGGCCTGCTGGACGTGGAGGCCACCCGTGTCGTGGTGATCTCGCCGAACCACGGCACCGAAGAGTTCCTGCAGGTCGTCGAGAAGATGGGGCTGCACCGCGTCAGCTACGCCGTCGGATGGACGGCCTGGCTCGACATCGCGCCCGACGGCGTGAACAAGGCGACCGCGATGGAGCGGGTGCGCGAGCGGCTCGACGTGCCGCTCGACCGGGTGGTCGCCGTCGGCGACGGCCGCAACGACATCGAGATGCTCGAGTGGGCCTCACGCCACGGCTGGGGTGTCGCGATGGGCCAGGCGCCGTCGGACGTCCGGGCCGCGGCCGCTTCTGTGGCCGGTCCGGTCGCATCCGACGGCCTCGCCGACGTGCTGGAGTCGCTCGTCCGCCCGTAGGACTCAAACGACGAAGGGGCGGACGGCTCGCGCCGGCCGCCCCTTCGCCTTCGATCAGAACGCGGCCGTGCCGTTCGGCGTGCCGAGCCCGGTCGGGCCGTCCCAGCCGGTGCCGGCCGTGCACAGCACCTTCGTGGTGCACGTGCCGTTGCTGCCGCTCGTCACGTCGAACAGCCCGTTCGCGTTGCTGTAGAGCGAGGAGTTCGTCGTCGAGGCGCTGACCCCACCGGCCAGCGCGTACACCGAAGCGATCACCGGGGACGCCACCGAGGTGCCCCCGAAGACCATCCAGCCGGCAGCGCCCTGGTAGGTGTAGCTGTCGTAGACGGCCACGCCGGTGTTCGGATCGGCGACCGCGGACACATCCGCCACCGCCCGCTTCGCGCATCCGGTGCTCACCGACGACTGCCCGCTGATCTTCGGGTCGTACGCCGAGCAGCCCGAGCCGGCGCCGTTCCATGCGGTCTCGCTCCAGCCGCGAGTGGTCGACGACTTCGCGAGGCTCGTGCCGCCCACCGCGGTCACGTTCGCCGACGCCGCCGGGTACTCGACCCCGTAGCCGTTGTCACCGGAGCTCGCCGTGATCGCGACGCCGGGGTGGCTGTAGTACTTCCAGTCGTACGCGGTGTCGCTGGGCGACTCGGATCCGCCGTAGCTGTTCGAGATCTCCGTCGCGCCGAGCCGTGCGGCCGTGTTCACCGCGGTGCCGAGGTTCGTCAGCGACGAGCTGCTCGCCTCGACGAGCAGGATCTTGCAGCCGGGGCAGATCGCGCTGACCATGTCGAGGTCGAGCGAGATCTCCTGGGTCCATCCGCCGTCGGCGCGCGGAAGGCTGGTCTTGCTGCCCGTCTGGCCGACCTTCGTGAAGCAGCCGTTCGCGGTCGTGCAGGCGGGCAGCCCGTACTGGGCCCGGTAGGTGGCCAGGTCGGCCTCCGCCTTCGGGTCGTCGTACGCGTCGACGATCGCGACGGTCTGCGAGGAGGTGCCGGTCGCCGTCAGCTTGTAGGCCGAGCGGAGATCCGCGGGGCCGTATCCGGACGGCGTCACGTTCGGCTGGACCGTGCCGTTGTTGCTCACCGGGTCGGCACGGATGGCGTTGCACGCGGCCGCGCCGTGCGCCGGTGTGCCGCAGACGTGCACGTGCCCGGCGGATCGTGCCGGCCAGTTCTGCGCCGCCTGCGCTGCCACCGGCCCTGCTGTCATCAGCAGTGCCAGCACGGTTCCCCCCAGCAGCACCGATCGAGTGAAACGAGCTGTTCGCATCCGGACCTCCCCATCCGTCCCCCGCGGGCCGAGCGGCGCCGCGGGTGCCACCGTAGGTCGCGCTCGACCGGAATGACAGGCTTGGAATTTCGGAATCCGAGGCGTATGGGAGGCTCCGACGACTCGGGCGGGCGACGACCGCTCCGCTAGCATCACTGCCCTGGAGGGCTGTCCGAGCGGCCGATGGACCCGGTCTTGAAAACCGGTGGGCGGAAACGTCCCGTGGGTTCGAATCCCACGCCCTCCGCTTTTCAGGGCTTCACGAGGCACCGAAAACCCCGGAATCATGCGGATCTGGGATGACCTCGCGAAGCCTCGATGACGTCGTGGGCACGAAGCTGTCCCAAATTGTGCCCACGCCGGCGCGCGGGGACGAGTGGTGCTGGCTCGTCCCGTACGTGGCGCAGGCACGCCGCGGCGTCGTCGCCGGAGGGTCGCGGGGCGGGCTGCAGCTGGCTGACCTGCGCCCGTGCGCCGCGCGTGGAGGGCTGGGGCTCAGCGCCTGCCCCCCGACGCCTACATTCCCCTTATGCAGGCTGCGGTGCACACCAGATACGGGGGACCGGACGTGGTACGGCTCGCCGAGGTAGACCGACCGACCATCACGGCCACGGACGTGCTGATCGAGGTTCGGGCCACCACAGTGAACCGGACGGACTGCGCGTGCCGGGCCGCCAAGCCCTTCTTCATGCGGCTGTTCACAGGGCTGATCACGCCGCGGGCGACGGTTCTGGGAAACGAGTTCGCAGGAGTCGTCGTGCAGGTGGGCGCCCAGGTCGCGAAGTTCTCGGTGGGCGATGACGTGTTCGGCTACATCGAAGGTCCGTTCGGCGCACATGCCCAGTACCTCGCAATCCCTCAGGACGGCTCGCTCGCCGCCATGCCCCGCAACCTGACCTACGCTGAGGCGGCCCCCGGCACCGAGGGGTCCCACTACGCCCTGGCCCAGATCCGAGGGGCCGGGATCACCAGAGGGCAGCACGTCCTCGTTCACGGCGCCACGGGCGCGATCGGATCGGCGGCCGTTCAGCTGCTGAAGGCGCTCGGCGTCCAGGTGACGGCGGTGTGCGACACGGGCAACGCGGAGATGATGCAGCGCCTTGGGGCCGATCGTGTCATCGACTCCACAGTGACGGACTTCACGCAGGACGAGCAGACGTATGACGTGGTGCTGGACACCGTCGGCAAATCCTCGTTCAGCAGGTGTCGGCCCCTGATGAAGCCGAGCGGGATCTACATCTCCTCCGAGCTGGGCCCCCGCGCCGAGAACCCGTTCCTTGCGCTGATCGCCCCGATGCGGAGAGGGAAGCGAGTCCTCTTCCCCATTCCGCGGCATGACCAGGCGATGGTCGCTTATCTCGGAGACCTCATGTCGTCCGGTCGCTTCAGACCGCTGATCGACAGGACGTACCCGCTGACTCGCATCGTTGAGGCCTACCGGTACGTGGAGACGGGCCGGAAGATCGGCAACGTCGTGATCATGGTTGGACCATCCGAGGTGAGCCCCTGAGCCGGGCGCCCATTTCGGCCCACCCTGCTGCCGGCACAGGTTCGCACCCGCGGCTGCGATCAGCCGCGGGTGCGAAGTCCGGGTCGTCAGGCCGTGGCCATGACCCGCTCGACGGGCTCGACGCTCCTGTTCGTCCTGACGCCGACGATGAGTAGGTAGAACACCATCCAAACCTCGGCGATCGTGACGCACGGGATGACCAGGAAGGGATGGATGGTCCGCGCGACCTCGGGGAGCAGGAACGCGGTCATCACGTCGGCCAGGTAGCAGCCGCCGGCGACGACCAGCAGCACGCCGAGAGCCTTGGGGAACCATCCGGACTTGAGGGCCAGGTACCCCAACGGCACCAGCCACGCCCCGAAGAAGACCTGCGCCGCGAGCAGTCCGTAGTGCTGAGTGTCGAGCAGCAGGAGCGCCAAGGCGTGTGAACCCCCGGTTCCGAGCGACGAAAGGTCCACCGCTCCCGTCGCCACTTGCAGCCCCGCGTATTCGAAGGCGACGTTGAGAGAGGCGACGGCGGCCGCGAGCACGACGAGGACGGCCATTGCCCGTGCTGCGCCGCGGTGCACGTGCCTGAGCAGCGCGGCGAGAACGAGGGCGAGGATGACGAACACGACCTGGTCGGCGAGATCAGCGACGACGCCGAGGCGGACGAGAGCCGTGTTCGTCACGAGATTGTGCGCCGTCGCGGCTGCGTCCCCGCGGACGTACATAGCGGGCTCGACGAACCCTTCCGCGAAGCCGCCGAGAACGCCGACCGCGAGGTAGAGGGCGCCGGCGAGCCGTGCGAGGCGCTTTGGGGAGTTCATGGTGCGGCCTTTCTTCGGGGGTGGGTCCCGTTGGCCGGGATCAAAACGTACGGTGTACGTTCGCGTGTTCGCGACGGTAGACGTACGCTGTACGTAAGTCAAGGGGCTCGTCAGATCCCATTGCGAGAACTGCATCGATGGAGCGTCCAATTGGCAGATGAGACGGCCCCCCGCGTCGGCCGTCGGGCTCGACTGAGTCGGGAGCGCGTGCTGCAGGCGGCGCTGGTCGTCGCCGATCGGGAGGGGATCGAAGGGCTCAGCATCCGCCACATAGCCGAGGAGCTCGGGGCGAAACCGATGGCGCTCTACAACCACATCGCGGACAAGAGCGACATCCTCGACGGCCTCGTCGATCTCGTCTTCGCCGAGATCGTTGTGGCGTCAGGCGACGCTGACTGGAAGGTGGCGATGCGTCTCAGGGCGCACTCTGCGCGTGCAGCCTTGATGCGGCATTCATGGGCGAGCGCGCTCATGCAGTCTCGAACGAGTCCAGGGCCAGCAACGCTCCGGCACCAGGACGCCGTGATCGGGCGTCTCCTGCAGGCCGGCTTCACCATCCATCAGGCAGCGCACGCGTTCTCGCTCATGGACAGCTACATCTACGGCTTCGCCCAGCAGTTGCAGAACCTGACCTACAGCACACCGGATGAGGCCGCGGCCGTGGCGGAGGGCATCCTCCGCCAACTGCCGTCGAGTGAATACCCTCACCTCGCCCGCATGCTCACCGAGCACGCCCTGCAACCTGATTACGACTACGCCGCCGAGTTCGGGTTCGGCCTCGAACTGCTCCTTGATGGTCTCGAACGGGTCCTGAGTTCGTGAGCATCGGGGCGCCGGCGCTCCTGATCGCCTCATCCGACGGGTCCGGTACGCGACGGGAACGCCACCCGTCCGAGCATGGAGGAGACCGTGATGATCCGCCCGGGCGCGGCCGACCGCATCTGCGGAAGGACGGCCGCGGTCGTGTTGAGCGGTCTCACGCCCCGATCGCCGGTCCGTCTCGACGGACCGACCCGTCGAAGGGGCCGGCAGCCGGGCCGCGGGCGACCTGCTCGCGTTTCGGTTTCACGAGACGCAGCTGATGCTGTCAAGCCCCTTCCGAGCCTTCTGACGGGCGCGCCACACTTCCGCCCGTTGCTGGGCAGGGTGCGACCTTCAGCCGGAGAACGACATGAACCAGATCGGCCTGCAGGTGGTGGAGTACGTTCCGGCCGTCGAGCGCGCCGATCGCTCCCGCGACGACCTCACGTTCTGGTGGAGTCCGGAGATCGCGCGTCTGCAGCGTGAGCGCAGGTTCGCGGAGGCGCTGGCAGTCGCATGGTCGGGCATGGAAGCCGTCGAGTGCGTGCGGCCGTTGCCCTACGGATGGGCGTGGGGAGTCGCGGTGATCGCCCGACAGCTGCACCGACACGACCTCGAGGTCGAGGTGATCGAACGCGTGCTCGCCATCGCCGCCGAAGGGGGAACGCCCGCCGAGCTGTGGGACTCGCGGCTGCCGGCTGCGAAGGCGCTCGCGTCGCAGGGAGTCGGGCGCGAGCGCAACCAGCTCGACGCCGAACGATCGGTCGATCGTCTCCCTCGCCGGCCTCATCATCGTATGGAGCGGGATCACCAGGACGCCGGTCGACCACCCGCCGGGTGAGTGCCGGCACCGGTCGGCGCCAGGTCGCTCATCCTCCCGCCGCGCGGCGAGTCGCCGGGTGATCGAGGCGGCTGGGAACGTCCCGTCGAAACGGGCGGGATCATCGTTCCATGACCGTCGCGTTCACCGGTGTGCTGTTCTTCCCCGTCACCCCGTTCGACGAGCGCGGCGCGCTCGAGTCGGGCCTGGCACGCGAGCACGTCGCGGCGGGTCTGGCCAACGGTGCGGGCGGCGTCTTCCCGGCATGCGGCACCGGGGAGTTCCACGCCTTGAGCGTGGAGGAGAGCGTCGCGATGACCCGTGTCGCTGTCGAGGAGGCGGCGGGATCGGTGCCGGTCGTGCCGGGCGCCGGCGGCACGCTGCCGCACGCGGTCGAGCTGGCCGCCCGCGCCGCGGACGCCGGCGCGGACGCGCTGCTGCTGCTGCCCCCGTATCTGGTGGCCGGACCCGCCGACGGGCTCGAGCGTTACGTCACCGCCGTGGCCGAGGCCTCCCCGCTACCGCTGATCGTGTACCACCGCGGCACGGCGCAGTACTCGTCCGCGCTGATGCGGCGCCTCGCCGCGGATCCGCGCATCATCGGTTTCAAGGACGGGACCGGCGACGTCGCGCGGACGCAGGAGATCGTCTCGGTCGTCCGGGAGGTGCGCGACGACTTCGCGTTCTTCAACGGGCTGCTCACCGCGGAGGCGAGCCAGGCGGCCTACCGAGGGATCGGCGTGCCCCTCTACTCATCCGCGGCGTTCGCGATGGCACCGGAGATCGCCCGCGCCTACTACGACGCCTACGTGGCCGAGGACGAGCAGCGGCGGCTGGGCATCCTGCGCGACTTCTACCTGCCGCTCGTCGCGCTCCGCGATGAGACACCCGGATTCGGCGTCTCGCTCGTGAAGGCGGGTCTGCGGCTCCAGGGCGTGCCCGTGGGCGGCGTGCGGCCGCCGCTGTCGGACCCCGACCCGCGCCAGGAGCAGGAGCTCGGCCGCATCCTCAAGCGTGGCGTCGAGCTCGCCGCCGAGCTCGCGTGAGCGCCGCCTGGCCGTCCCCGACGGATTCGACGGCGACGATCGCCGAGCTGCAGGTCCGGCCTGTGACGGTGCCGCTGCCGCGGCCGTGGGGTCCTAACGTGCCCACGCTCACGTTCCTCGAGACGACGGTGATCGACAGCGACGGCGCGGAGGGCGTCGGGTTCTCGTGGACGCCGAC
>NZ_DATBTU010000076.1:0-30295 GCF_036559085.1 Amnibacterium sp. | reverse complement strand
ATGCTCTACGACCGGCTGCTGCTCGACCTGCAGCGCGCCGAGACCGCGCAGCGCCAGGAGGACTGGACCGCCGCTTCGCCCTGCCTGCTGCACGCGCAGGAGATCGTCACGGAGCTCATGACCTCGCTGCGGCCGGAGATCTGGGACGGCGGCCCCGGCCTGCTCGCCCTCTACGGCTACGTCGTGCAGAACCTCGTCACCGCGAACATCCGGCGCGACATCGGCAAGACCCGCGAGTGCATCGTGCTGCTCGAGCCGCTGCGCACCGCCTGGCACGAGGCCGCGCTGCAGGTCTCGATGGAGCAGGCGGCGCACCGCCGCGACGCCGTTGGCTGATCCCGTCGAGTGGACGCCGGTGCTCGACGACCTCGAGCACCGCGTCTCCGCCGCCGAGCAGGGCGATCTCGCCGTGCTCGAGGGCTGGACGCCGCCCAGCACGGCCGCCGCGATGACCCCCGCCGATGTCGAGCGCGCCACCCGGGTGCTCGGCCGCCAGCGCGCGCTGCTCGCCCGGCTCCGGGAGGAACAGGGCCGCGTCGCCGTGCGCATGGCCGCCGCGCGGAAGCCGGCATTCAAGGCGTTCACCGCCCCACCGGTGTACGTCGACCGCTCGCTCTGAGCCGCGGGGGACGCCGGTCCCCCGAACGGGGGGCATCGCGCCTCCCGGACATCCTTCAATCCCCGCTTTAGTGTCGCGTCAACTCCCGAGCACGGATCGCTCGGGTTCCTTGTAGGCCATGGACCCGGCCGCCGCACCGTTTCCCCTTAGGTGGAATGCGCCGTGTTCCAATCGGTCACCATGAATGCGCTCTCCAGCGCACTCGACGGGCTCGCCGCGCGCCAGACGGCGATCGCCCAGAACATCGCGAACGTCAACACCCCGAACTACCGGGCGAAGACGGTCAGCTTCGAGGCGGCGCTCGCGCAGTCCGTCGCGGCGGGCAGCGGCATCGCCGGCGTCACCGAGGGCGTCTCCGGCGCGCCGACGGTGCAGAACGGCAACAACGTCTCGCTGGACTCCCAGACGTTGAACAACGAGCAGACGGTGCTCATGTACCAGTTCGCGGCGCAGGCCGTGAACATGGACTTCGACGCCACATCCGTCGCCCTGAAGACCGCCTGATGGACGCGATCGGCATCGCCGCCTCGGCGCTGAACATGCACCAGGCCTGGCTGAACTCCATCTCGGACAACATCGCGAACATCAACGACGCCCGGAACCCGAGCCAGAACGCATTCCAGGCGCAGTACCTCGTCGCGAACGAGGTCGCCGGCAACCAGGGCGTCGCCGTGACCGGCGTGGCGCACGGGAGCGCCGCCGGGAAGCTCGTCTACGACCCGACCAACCCCGTCGCCAGCTCCACCGGCTACGTGCGGATGCCGGACATCGACCTCGGCGAGCAGATGTCCGAGCTGATCATGGCGCAGCGCGGGTTCCAGGCGAACGCGAACGTCGTCGACCGGGCCAAGACCATGTACCAGTCCGCGCTGCAGATCGGCAGGAACGCATGACCATCGGAGCCGTCTCCGGGATCGGCGCCCTGCCCGGCGTCACCATGACCCCGAGCACCACCGCCACCACGTCCACCTCGGGCGGCGGATTCGGGAACGTGCTCACGAACGCCGTGGACAACCTCTCCGGGCTGCAGAACGCCGCGAACTCCGCCGCGGTGCAGGCCGTGACGAGCGGTGACCTCACCGACATCCACCAGGCGACCCTCGCCGCCACCCGCGCGCAGGTGACCATGGAGCTCGTCTCGGCCGTGCGCAACAAGGGCATCGACGCGTTCAACCAGATCATGAACATGCAGGGCTGATGAAGAACCTCAACGGTGCCGGCCGCCGCGTCCTCGAGTCCGTCCGCGGCTTCACGCTCGCGCAGCGCACGATCGCGCTGATCGGCGTCGCGATCCTCGTGCTGGGCAGCGTCGCGCTCACGAACTGGCTCGGCCGCCCGACCTACTCGCCCCTGTTCACGGGGCTCTCGGCATCGGATGCGAGCGGCGTGGTCGCGCAGCTCGCCAAGGACAAGGTCGACTACCAGCTCTCCGACGGCGGCGCGACGATCCTCGTCCCCGCCGACAAGGTCGACGCCGAGCGTCTCGCCGCCGCATCCGCCGGCCTGCCGAGCTCGAGCACCACCGGCTACGCGCTGCTCGACAGCATGGGCGTCACCGCGAGCGAGTTCCAGCAGAACGTCACCTACAAGCGCGCCATCGAGGGCGAGCTCGCGAAGACCATCGGCTCGATCAGCGGCGTCGCGACGGCATCCGTCCAGCTCGCGATCCCGCAGCAGACCGTCTTCAGTGACAAGCAGCAGGACCCGACCGCATCGGTGTTCGTGAACGTCACGACGCCGCTCACCACCGACCAGGTGCAGGCGATCGTGCACCTCACCGCCGCCGCCTACCCGGGCCTGAAGGACACGAACGTGTCCGTCGTCGACCAGAAGGGCGAGACGCTCTCCTCGGTCGGCGGCTCCCCGTCGGGCAGCGCCTCCGAGCAGGCGACGAGCTACGAGGACTCCACCCGCGCGAAGGTGCAGGCCGTGCTCGACTCGCTGCTCGGCCCGGGCAACTCCACCGTCACCGTCGCCGCCACCGTGAGCCAGTCCTCCGGTACGACGACGAGCAAGACCTACTCGACGCCGACCGGCGCTCCCGTGCTGTCGCAGAGCAGCAACACCTCGACCTACAAGGGCAGCGGCGCGAGCGGCGCCGCCGGCGTGCTCGGCACCGACACCACCGCCACGGCGGCGTCCGGCGGCACCGGCAGCGGCGCGAACACCTACACGTCGGCCCAGGGCGTGAAGAACAACGCGATCAACGAGACGAGCACGACCCAGACGATCACGCCGGGCACGCTCACCTCCCAATCGATCGCGGTCGCCGTCAACGCCACCAAGGCCGCGAACATCCCGACCAGCACCATCCAGAGCCTCGTGTCGGCCGCCGCCGGCGTGAACACCAAGCGGGGCGACACCGTCACGGTGGCCGCGGCGCCGTTCTCGAACGCGGCCGCGTCGGCCGCGAAGGCGGCACTCGCGCAGCAGCAGGCGGCCCAGTCCTCCGACGGCATGACCCGCATCATCACCGCGGCGATCTGGGTCGTCGGCGGTCTCGTGTTCTTCGTCCTGCTCGTCCTCCTGCTCCGGAAGCTGTTCAAGAAGCCCGAGCGCGAGAGCGTCGACGGCGGCGAGTTCGCCGTCCTGCCGCCGGCCTCGCCGATGGACGCCGCCCTCGCCGGCGGGATGGGCGCGCAGCGTCTCGGTGGCAGCAGCCCCATGGCCGGACTGCCGACCGTGCCGGCCCCGACCGTCGTGATGCCGCAGGCCGTCCCCGTGCCCCGCGTCTCCAACGAGCACCTGTCGCCCTTCGAGCGCCTCCAGGCCGACGTCGACGCGTTGGCCGAGGCCGCGCCCGACCGCACGGCCGAGTACCTCCGGGCGTTGATGGCGGAAGGTGCCGGCGCGTGACCGGCATCGGTACGGACCTCGCCCCCGTCGCGGTCCGCAGCCTCTCGGGCATCCAGAAGGCCGCGCTCGTGCTCATGAACATGAGCACCGAGCGCGCCGCCGCGGTGCTGCGCAACTTCGAGCCCGCCGAGGCCGAGGAGATCACCGCGGAGATGTCGCGGATGCGCGTCCCCGCCGGCCGCGACGCCGAGCTGGCGATCCGCGAGTTCCACGAGCAGAACGTGGTGCGCCCCGACGCGCCGTCCGGTCGCACCGGCAAGGACATCGCCGCGGACCTCATCCACGCGTCGTTCGAGCCCGAGCGCGCCGCCGGCCTGATCGAGCGGATCGAGGCGCCCGAGGCGAGCGCCTCCTTCGCGTTCCTCGAGCAGGTCGAGGCGCCGGCGCTCGGCAAGCAGCTCGCCGCGGAGACCCCCGAGACCGTCGCGTTCGTGCTCGTGCAGCTCGGTCCCGACCAGGCCGCGAAGATCCTCATGGCCCTCGAACCGGGCCGCCGCACCGACGTCGCGGCGGCGATCGCCACCATGGGCACCCCCGTGCCGGAGGCGGGCGGCATCGTCGCCGATGCCCTCCGTCGTCAGCTGCGCGCATCCACGTCCCGCTACGCGCCGGTCGAGCCGGACGCCGTCGACGGCCCGTCGCTGCACGTGCAGCCGCTCGTCGACATCATGAACCACGCCGAGCCGGCCGCGGAGGGCGAGCTGCTCGCCGCGCTGCAGGCCCGCGACGCGCACCTCGCCGACGAGGTGCGGGCGAAGATGCTCGCCTTCGAGGACCTCCCGCGCCTCCAGGACCTCGACCTGCAGCAGGTGGTGCGCGGCATCGACATCGCCCAGCTCGCCCTCGCCCTCAAGGGGGCGCCGGAGGAGATCGCGAACGCGGTGCGGTCGAACATGTCGGAGCGCAACCGCGAGACGCTCGCCGAGGAGTCCGCCGAGCTGGGCCGCGTGCCGAAGAGCCAGGTCGAGGAGGCGCGGCACGTGATCGTCCGCGCGATCCGCGAGCTGGCCGGCACGGGCGGCCTCGAGCTGAAGCGCGAGCCCGTCGACGGCGAGACGGATGCGCCCGAGGGCGCCTCGAGCGAGCCGGAGGAGGAGTATGTCGACTAGGAGCTCCTTCGCCCCGCTCGTCTTCCCCGAGCTGGCGACGCCGGTGACCGGCGAGATCGCCGAGCGCGCCCGTGTGCAGGGTCACGCCGCCGGCTACGCCGCGGGTCGCCGCGAGGCCGCCGCCGTGCTCGAGCAGGAGCGCGCCGCGCAGCGGTCCCAGGCGGACCACCTGCTCGCCACCGAGATCGTGCGGCTCCGCAGCGCCGCCGCCGCGCTCGAGGCGGCCGCGACGGCGCTCGCCGTCCGGACCGCCGCCGCCCATGCAGCCACGGACGAGGCCATGCTCGCCGCGGCCGTCGACATCGCCGAGCTCGTGCTCGGGCGTGAGCTGCTCGACCGTCCCGCCTCCGCCGTCGCCGCCGTGCGGCGGGCCCTCGCGGTCGCCGGCGACACGCAGGCGCTGACGGTGCGCCTGCACCCCGAGGACGTCCCGGCGGCCGCCGCGCTCGCCGACGAGCACCCGGGTCTGCGCTTCGTCGCCGACCCCGCCCTCGACCGCGGCGACGCCGTGGCCGACCTGCCCGACGGACGGGTCGACGCGCGCATCGGCGCGGCGCTCGACCGTGTGCGCGCCACCTTCGCGGGGGAGGGCGCATGAGCCTCGCGACCGCCCCCTACCGGCCCCCCGGGCTCGACGCGCTCCTCACGGCAGCCCTACCCCAGCGCATCGGCGCCGTCGCCGCGGTCGCCGGCCTCGGCATCCGCGTGCGCGGCGTCGACGCCGCCATGGGCGACCTGCTGCACGTCGGCGACGAGCTCGCCCGCGCCGAGGTGGTCGCCGTGACCGGCGCCGAGCTCACGCTCATGCCGATCGACCGGATCGACGGCATCCGCGTGGGTGCACCCGTGCGCGCCACCGGCCGGCGGCTCTCCGTGCCGACCGGCAGCGGGCTGCTCGGCCGCGTGCTCGACGCGACGGGCCGCCCGATCGACGGCCGAGGCCCGCTGCGCGTCGAACGGCACGTGCCCGTCGACGCCGAGCCGCCGTCGGCGCTCGACCGCGCCCGAATCCAGGTGCCGCTGCACCTCGGGGTGCGCGCCCTCGACACGCTCACCACGGTGGGCCGCGGGCAGCGCATCGGGCTCTTCGCCGGCTCGGGCGTGGGCAAGTCGTCGCTGCTGTCGATGATCGCCCGCGGCAGCGACGCGGCGGTCACCGTCATCGCCCTGGTGGGGGAGCGCGGCCGCGAGGTGCGCGAGTTCCTCGAGGACGACCTCGGCCCCGAGGGCCTCGCCCGCAGCGTCGTCGTCGTCTCGACCGCCGACCAGCCGGCCCTCACCCGCGCCCGTGCCGCCTTCACCGCGACCCGCATCGCCGAGGCGTTCCGCGACGCCGGCACCCACGTGATGCTGATGATGGACTCGCTCACCCGCGTCGCCATGGCGCAGCGCGAGATCGGGCTCTCCGTGGGCGAGCCGCCCGCCACCCGCGGCTACCCGCCGAGCGTCTTCGGGCTGCTCGCCCGCCTGCTCGAGCGCGCCGGTACCGGTACGACCGGCTCGATCACCGGCGTCTACACGGTCCTCGTCGACGGCGACGACCACAACGAGCCGATCGCGGACACCGTCCGCTCGATCCTCGACGGCCACATCGTGCTCGACCGCAAGCTCGCGACGGCCGGCCACTTCCCGTCGATCGACGTGCTCGGCAGCGTCTCCCGCCTCGCGTCGCGCGTGACGACGCCCGAGCAGCGGGCTGCCGCCTCGACCCTGCGATCCGTGCTGGCCGCCCGCCGCGAGGTGCAGGATCTCATCGACGTCGGGGCATACGTCCCCGGTGCGAACCCGCGCGTCGACGCGGCGCTCGCGAACGCGGAGCCGATCCGCGCGTTCCTCACGCAGCGGATGGACGACGTGACGCCCGCCGAGGTCGCGTGGCACCGGCTCGCGGCCCTCGTCGCGCCGATGGGGGGTCTCTGATGGCGGTCTTCAGCCTGGCCGGGCTCCTCCGGCTCCGTCGCCTCCGTGAGGACCAGGCGGCCGCCGAGGTCGGGCATGCCCGCTCCCGCGCATCCGAGATCGCCTCCCAGCGCCACCAGCTCATCGACTCGCTGTCGGACCACGGCCACGAGGCGCGCGACGTGCGCGGCATCGCCGCCATCTCGGCCGCGAGGGCCTCCACCTCGACGATGCTCGCGGACCTCGAGGCGCTGCACATCGCGCAGGCCCAGATCGTCGCGGATGCCGAGGCGCGCCACCGCGACGCCCGCCGCGGCACGCTCTCGGTCGAGAAGCTCGAGGAGCGCCACGACGAGGCGACGCGCGTCGAGGACCTCCGAGCGGAGCAGGCCGTGCTCGACGAGCTCGCCGGCCGCGCCCGCCGCTTCACGGACGACGGGAGCAGCTCGTGACCTTCACCGAGATGGTCTCCACCATCCAGCAGATCCAGGCGCAGCTCGCCTCGCTGTCCCCGGCCGCACAGACGACGCCGGGGTCGGGCGCCGCGTTCGCCGACGCCCTGACCGGAGCCACCGCCCCGAGCGGCACCGTCGAGACCTCGAAGACCGCCTCGACCGACGGTGCGCTGATCGACGGTGGCGGAGTCACCGGCGACGGGGTCGTGGCCGCCGCCAAGCAGTACGTCGGCGTGCCCTACGTGTTCGGGGGCGAGTCCTCCTCCGGGATGGACTGCTCCGGTCTCGTGCAGAAGACGTTCTCGGACCTCGGCATCTCGGTGCCGCGCCTCGTGCACGAGCAGCAGACGGTCGGCCAGAAGGTCGACTCGCTGAAGGACGCGAAGCCCGGCGACCTCATCGTGCTGAACGGCGGCGACCACATCGCGATCTACGCCGGCAACGACACCGTGATCCACGCCCCCTACGAGGGCCGTACCGTCTCGGTCCAGAAGGCGTGGTTCACCGACAAGGACATCGTCACGATCCGCCGGATCGTGCCGGCGACCGGCGACGCCACCTCCGTGCCGAGGACCGGCGGCGTCGCCGCGAGCACCAGCGCGAACCTCGCCGCACTGTCCGCGATGCTCGGGCAGGGCACCTCGCCGTCGCTGAGCGGCTCCGACACCTCGCTCTCCAGCCTGCTCTCCACCCTCGGCGTCTCGGGCAGCTCGAGCACGGCTCAGCAGCTGCTCGCCGCCCGCGCCTCGATCACGGGAGCCGCCGGATGAACGCCGGCACGATCCTCCTCAGCGCCCCGTCGGGCGCGGCCCGCAGCGGCGCGAAGACGGCCGCCCGCTCCGGCGGCGGCGCCGACGCGTTCCAGGGCGCCCTCGACGCGCAGTCCGAGCAGCTGCGGTCTCCGGCCCCGCAGCCCGCCGCCCCGCGGCAGGAGCAGCGCCCCGCCGATGCGAGCGTGCAGAACGGGCCGGCGGATCGTCCGGCTTCCGCCGGCGACGCGGCCGAGGGTGGCACGCGGCGCGCCGGCCGCCACGAGCCGCGCAGCACGGAAGCGGACGCCCAGCAGGCCGTCCCCGGTGCTGCCACGGATCCGCAGCTGATGGCGCCTCCGCCGCAGGCCGCTGCGGTGACCGCTCCGACGGACGACGCATCCGCGCCCCACACCACGGATCCGAGCACGCCCGACGCGAGCGCTCTCGGCGTTCCGCAAGCCACGGCGCAGCTCTCGGTTCCGGGCCCGCCGGTGACGAACGGGCAGCCGCAGTCGAGCGCTGCCCCGACGGCTCCCGCCCCGTCGGCCGCACCCGCACCTGGCGTGGGTCCCGCTCCGTTCACGGCCCTCGGGCCGGTCGGCCAAGCGGCACCCGACCCGGCTTCCGCCGCGGTTCCCGTCTCCGCCACGGCCGCCGCTCCCGTCACGGCCGCCGCTCCCGACACGGCCGCCACTCCCGCCGCCGCGGTCTCCTCGCCCGACGCGACCGCCGCTGCTGCGTCCCCCGTCGGCACCCCAGCAGCGGCCGCGGCGACCGCCCAGGTCGCTGCTCCGGGGGTCCGGATCGTGAGCACGGCGAGCCCGCAGGCTCCCGCTGCCCGCCCCTCGGCCGCCGGTCAGCACCGTTCGAACGCCGCCGCGTCCGCTCCCGTAGCGGTCGCCTCGGTGACGCAGGACCCGGCCGACCTGCTCGCGGGCATGCGCATCCGCGCCGCCGGCCGCGCGACCGCTGGTGACACGGGCGACGCCGCTCCGGCGACCGGACCGACCGCTGACGCCTCCGCCGCGCCGCCGGTCGGCGCCCCGACGCCCGCCGCGCCGGTGCAGCAGCCCGCCGCGACCCCGGTCGCGGCCGTCGCCCCGGCCGCGCCCGTCACTCCCGCGGATTCGGCCGAGCCGACGCTCGCCGCCCAGCTGGTTCCGCCGATCGCCGCGCTCGCCGCGCGCGGGAACGGCGAGCACGTCGTCACGGTCCGGGTGTCGCCCGAGAACCTCGGCGCCGTCACCGTGCGCGCCCACGTCGTCGCCGGCAGCATGAAGGTCGAGCTCTTCGCGGCCGCACCGCACGCGAGAGACGCGCTCTCCGCGATGCTGCCCGACCTCCGCCGCGACCTCGCCGGCACCGAAGGGACGGGCTCCACCACCGTCGGCCTCGGCGGCGAGGCGTCGGCCCGCAGCGACACCCGCGGATCCGGATCCGAGCGCGGCTCCGCCGGATCCGGTCGTCCTTCAGCCGCCCGCTCGGCCGCACCGGCCCCCGCATCCACCGCCCGCTCCCCGTGGCGCCCCGCGCTCGCAGCCGGGCGCCTCGACGTCCTCGCCTGAAAGGACCAGCCATGACCACCGTGCCCCCGGCGACCGCTCCCACGACCGGCACGAGCACCACCCCGGCACGCCTGCCGACGCAGACGTTCAACTCGGACATGTTCTTGAAGCTGCTCGTCACGCAGCTGAAGAACCAGGACCCGAGCTCGCCGATGGACAGCACGCAGATGATCAGCCAGACCTCGCAGCTCGCCTCGATGGAGCAGCTGACCGCCCTGAACTCGTCGACGACCGAGTCCTACAACCTCCAGATGCGCTCCGCCGCCGCCAATGTGCTCGGCAAGACCGTCAGCTGGACCGACGCCGCCGGGAACGCGAAGACCGGCGTCGCCACCGCCGTCTCCTTCAGCGGCAGCACGCCGACCGTGACGGTCGGGTCCGACACCGTCGCGCTCACCGCCCTCAGCGGCATCAGCACCTCCTCCACCACCTCCTGATCCCCCCCGCCGCCCCCGCGGCACCCCCACAGCCACGACGGCGAACTCCCGGCCAGGACGGCCACCACCGGCGGCGCATCGAGCGCCCGCCGAACCGTTCCGAAAGGCTCTCCGCCATGCTCCGCTCGCTCTACGCCGGGATCTCCGGGCTCCGCGCCGAACAGACGATGCTCGACGTCACCTCGAACAACATCGCGAACGTCAACACGACGGGCTTCAAGTCCTCGAGCGTCCAGTTCGAGGACACGCTGTCCCAGACCCTGTCCGCCGCCGGACTCCCCCAGCCGACGAAGGCGGGCACCAACCCCAACCAGGTGGGCCTCGGCGTCCGCGTCGCAGCGATCACCACGAACCTCGCGCAGGGCGAGCAGCAGTCGACCGGCAACAACCTCGACACCATGATCTCCGGCGACGGCTACTTCGTGACGACGATCGGCACGCAGACGCAGTACACCCGTGACGGCGCGTTCCACTGGGACGCCCAGGGCCGGCTGGCGAGCGCGGACGGCGGGCTCGTGAAGGGCTGGTCGGCGGTCGGCGGCGTCATCAACACCGGCGGAGCCCCGAGCCCGATCAGCCTCCCGTCCGGCTCCGTCGCCCCGGCGGTCGCGACGACCAAGGCGGTCGTCACCGGCAACCTCGACTCCACCGGCGCGGGTGGGCAGTCGGTCAAGGAGATCAGCGTCTACGCCGCTGACGGCACCCGGAAGACGCTGTCGATCACGTTCACGCCGGGCGCGAACGGCGCCTGGAGCTACTCGGCCGGCGACGGCAGCGGCGCCCCGGTGACCGGCACCGTGCAGTGCGCGAACGGCGCCGTGACCGGAGCCACGAAGTTCACGACGAGCGACGGCATCACCATCGACATGTCCGGCCTCACCGGCTTCGCAGACCTCTCCACCGCCACGATCGCGACCCAGGACGGCACCGCCGCCGGCCGGCTGCTCTCCACCTCGATGGGGAACGACGGCACCCTCTCGGGCACCTTCAGCAACGGCGCCACCATCCCGCTCGCGCGGCTGGCGCTCGCGACGTTCGTGAACCCGGAGGGACTCGCGAAGGCGGGGAACTCGACGCTGCAGGAGACGTTGAACTCCGGCTCGCCGACCCTCACCACCGCCGGGGAGGGCAGCGCGGGAACGATCGTCGCCGGGGCGCTCGAGGCCTCGAACGTGGATCTCAGCCAGGAGTTCACCAACCTGATCATCGCCCAGCGCGGGTTCCAGGCGAACGCCCGCATCATCACCACGTCCGACCAGGTGCTGCAGGAACTCGTCCAGCTCAAGCAGTGACCGCGGAACGAGCACTTTCCCCATCGGCGCAGGCGCGGAGGCCGAGCCGATGGGGAAGGTGCTCGGGGGAGGGGCAGGAGCGGCGGCGGCGCGCGGCGGGCCGCCTGCCGCGAAGTGGGGGCATGCGCATCCGCCCCCGCTCCTGACATCGTCGACGCATCCGCCGATTGTGGAACTCGACGGCGGAACGACCCCACGGACGGGGTCGGCCGTGCCCATGGACGGGGGAGACGATGATCCTGCTGACGCGCCTGAACGGCAGCACGTTCGCGGTGAACCCCGACCTTGTCGAACGCATCCAGGAATCGCCGGACACCTCGGTCGTCCTCGTCGACGGGACGACCTTCATCGTCACCGAGACGATCGACGAGGTCATCGGCGAGATCGCGGAGTACCGGGCTCGAGTGATCGCACTCGCCCACTCCATGCACTTCGAGGCACCCTCCGCCGTCCCCGCGTCGTCGCGAGGGGGCCGCCGATTCGGCGTCGTCGACGGCGCCAAGGCTCCCGTGCGTCCGGCGGATGCACGCCGCGGGGGGAACTGATGGATCCCGCGACCCTGGGCGGCATCGTCGTCGCCTTCGGCTCGCTGCTCGTCATGGCGTTCCTCGAGGGCGCCAACCCGATGTCGCTCATCATCCCCGCGCCGATGATCCTCGTGCTCGGTGGCGCGATCGGCGTCGGTATCGCATCGACGACGCTGCCGGATGCGATCCTCGCCATCAAGGCGCTGCCGAAGGCGTTCCTCTTCAAGGGCGTCAAGCTCGGCGCGGACATCGACCGGCTCGTCGAGCTCGCCGAGGTCGCGCGCAAGCAGGGCCTGCTCGCCCTCGAGGCGCAGGCAGCCGAGGTCGAGGACCCGTACCTGAAGAAGGCGCTGCAGAACGTCGCCGACGGCATGGACGCGGATGAGCTCCGGATCGTCATGGAGGACGAGGCCGCGGCGAAGGAGAAGACGGCGCGGTCCGCCGCGAAGTTCTACAACTCCCTCGGCGGCTTCGCCCCCACCGTCGGCATCATCGGCACCGTCGTCTCGCTCACCCACGTGCTCGAGAACCTCTCGAACCCCGCCGGCCTCGGCCACTCCATCGCCGGCGCCTTCGTCGCCACCCTGTGGGGCGTCATGTCGGCCAACTTCATCTGGCTGCCCATCGGTGGCCGGCTCGGCAAGGTCGCCGACCTCGAGGCGGAGCGCTACGGCGTGCTCGTCGAGGGCGTGATGGCCGTGCAGGCCGGTGCCCAGCCCCGCGTCCTCAGCGAGAAGCTCCGCGCCATGGTGCCGGAGAGCCAGCTCGGCAAGCCCGCCGAGAAGTCGGCGGAGAAGGCCGCGAAGCCGGCCAAGGCGACGAAGACCGCCGAAGCGGCCGCCTGATCGTGAGCAGCGGCAGACGCCGCAAGGGGGGGCACGGCGGCGAGTTCCATCTCGACGAGCGCTGGATGACCTCCTACGCGGACATGATCACGGTGCTGATGTGCCTCTTCATCGTGCTATACGCGATGTCGACGGTGGACTCGCACAAGTTCGACGTGCTGAAGAACTCGCTCGCATCCGGCTTCGGCGTGACGAACAGCGCGAAGCTCGACCTCACCAAGGGCATCCCGGTGCCGAAGGAGCTCGTCGACAAGAAGGGCAACGGCTTCACCGCGTCGAAGACCACGACCGGGTCGCTGAAGCTCGAGAAGACCATGAAGACGGCGATCGAGGCGGCCCTGCAGAAGGCGCATGCATCGAACCTCGCCGACGTGAAGCTCGACGCCAACGGGCTCACGATCGGCCTCGTCGGCTCGTCCGCCTACTTCGACGGGAACGACGCCTCGCTGCGCCCCTCCGCCGTGACGGTGCTCACCGCCATCGGGCCGGTGCTCGGGAGCAGCGACCGCGTCATCACGGTCGAGGGGCACGCGGATCCGCACGGGTCGCCCGGCCGGTTCGGCAACGACTGGAACCTCGCCGCCGTGCGGGCCGGCAACGTGCTGCTCTACCTCGTCGACCACGGCGTCGACGGCACGCGCATCTCCTCGGTCTCCTACGGCTCCGCGCAGCCGATCCCGGGCACCGGGGAGACGACGGAGGAGAAGAACCGCCGCGTCGACATCGTCGTGCACACCCCGGCCGCGACGCCCTCCACGAGCTCGAGCGGGGCCGCGACACCGGCTCCCACTCCCGCTGCCACACCGGCCGCGAAGGGCTGACCGGGGCCGTTCCCGTGGCGCTGGAGTGTCGCACCCCCGATCGGGGGGTCCGCTGCGAGGATCCGACTCGTGACGGATCGGCGGCGCCAGCGTGTCCGCGTGCACCCTCCCGGTGCCGCGGATCTCGACGTGCGCCCGTACGACTTCGAGAAGCCCGAGCTGCTCTCCGAGCCGCAGGGCGAGCGCCTCGCCTCCGCCTTCGAGTCCTTCGGGCGATCCCTCGGCCTGCAGCTGACCGCGAAGACCCGCACGGTCATCGACGTCGAGTACGGCGGCTACGTGATCAGCCCGGCCGGTGCGCTCCGCGACTCCGCCGAGCCCGCCGCCTACGTGGTGGCCGCCGTCGAGGGCGTGCGCGCCCGGGCGGTGCTGCGGCTCCCGCTCGTCGAGGCGCGGTTCTGGGCCTCCCGCCTCGTCGGGGGCACCGGTGCGCCGTCGGGGGAGGAGCGCCTGCTCACCGCCGTCGAGCGAGCCCTGGTCTGGCACCTCGTCGACGAGCACGCCCTCGAGCTGCACCTCGCCTTCGACGGCCTGCTGCCGACCCTCATCGTCGAGGCCTTCGCCTACGACCGCGTCCGCGAGCTCGCGGCGCCCGACGACCTCATGGTGCAGGCGGGCTTCGCGCTCGACCGCCCCGGCTCCCGCAGCATCGTCACCGTCACGCTGCCGGCCGAGCCGATCCTCGAGGCGCTCGGCCACGGTGCCGCGCGCCAGGAGCAGGGCCTCGTGACGCACCGGCTCGAGCAGCACGTGGCCGCCGCCCCGGTCGACGTCGCGCTGCGGTTCGCGGACACCCGCGTGCCCGCCGCGGTCGTGCTCTCCCTCGCGGAAGGTGATCTCATCCCCCTGGATCATCCGCGGCACCAGCCGCTCGCGATCACGATGGACGGCATGCCCGTCGTCCGGGCCGCGGTCGGGGGGAACGGCGACCGTCTCGCGTGCGTCGTCGTGGACGCATGAGGAGCAGATCGTGACCTTCCCCTCCGCCCTCTCCGACGTCGGCACGGCCGGCGCCGACGACCGCGCCGTCGAGACCGCATGCGCGAACGCCCTGGTGGCGGCCCTGCCCGGCACCGCGCTCATGGCGCAGCGCCACGGCGGCGCGCCGGTGCCGCCCGCCGAGCTGGCCGCCGGCGTCTCGGCCACCTACGTCGGGGCACACTCCGCCGACTTCGCGCTCATCCTGCTCGACCGCACCGAGCTGCTCGCCGCGGCGGGTGGTGACGCCTCCCGCGTCCGGCTCGGCGACGTGCTGCGGCCGGCGCTCGAGCACGCCGCGTCCGTCATCGGCGGCGGCATGCTCGGCGATGCGACCGATGGCGCGCCCGCCTCGCTCTTCCAGTCGCCCGACGCCGTCGTGTTCGACCTCGTCGGCGAGGGCGGGGTCGCCGGCTGGTTCGCCGTCCAGGTGCGCGGCGAGGGCGGCCCCCGCCGCTTCGGCGACGTCTCGAGCAAGCTCGGCCGGATCAGCGGCGTCGAGATGACCCTCGCGGTCGAGATCGGCCGCGCCCGGGTGTCCGTGCGGGAGCTGCTCGACGCGCAGCCCGGCACCGTCATCGAGCTCGACCGGTCCGTCGGCTCGCAGGCCGACGTGTTCCTGAACGGCCGGATGATCGCGCACGGCGAGGTCGTCGTCGTCGACCGCCAGTTCGCCGTGCGGATCACCGAGGTCCTCGACGCCATCGACGAGGGCTGACCCCGGTCGATGGACACCGTCTTCCTCGCGCTGCGCGTGATCGTCTCCCTCGGGGCGGTCTTCGGCGCGCTCTTCTTCGCGCACCGCTGGCTCACCAAGGGCCGCGGTGCCGGCGGTGGGGGCCTGCGCGGCAAGGCGATCTCCGTCGTCTCGCGCCAGGGGCTCGGCACGAAGGCGGGCGTCGCGATCGTGGACGCCGGGGGCCGCCGCTACCTGCTCGGCGTCACCGAGCACGCCGTCACGGTGCTCGACCGGCTGGGTGCCGCGGACGGCGAGACGCCGGCCGTCTCCGTCGTCTCGACCGCCCCGGTGCCGCTCGTCGCGCCCGCATCGGCCTTCGAGCGCGAGCTCCACCGGGCATCCGGGATGAGCACAGGCGTGACCGGCACCGGCGGCGTCCCCGTCGTCGTCGGCCCGGATGCGGGACCCTCGGGACCGCCCACCCAGACGATCTCGCTGCCCGCCCACGGCCGCGCCGCTGCGCGCCCCGAGCCGGTGCAGCACACGAGCCGCCGCGCCGCCCGCGAGGCCGAGGAGGCGCGGGTCGTCGCCGAGCGCGTCCGAACCGCGAAGCCGTCGCCCCTCGCCGGCTCCGTCCTGTCCCCCGAGACGTGGCGGCAGACCGCCGCCGCGCTGAGACGACGGTGACCCGCGGGGTCCCCGCGACCGCAGGGCCCGCGCGCCTGCCGGTCGCGGCCCGGGTGCGGGCGTGGTGGCCGACCGGCGTCGTGCTGCTGCTCGGCGTGCTCGTCGTCGCCTACCTCGTCGTCGCCTCGCCGCTGTCCGCGTTCGCCGACCCCGTGAATCCGACGGTCCCGACGCCGACCCCGTCGGCCGGATCCGGTGCGGTCTCCATCACCATCGGCGGCGCGAACGGAGCGCCGTCCACATCCGTGATGGTGCTGATCGGCATCACCCTGCTGTCCGTCGCCCCGGCGCTGCTGCTGATGATGTCGTCGTTCACGAAGATCTTCGTGGTGCTCGCGATGACGCGGAACGCGCTCGGCCTGCCCACGATCCCGCCGAACCAGGTGCTCGCCGGGCTCGCGCTGTTCCTGTCGCTGTTCATCATGTGGCCGGTGCTCCAGCAGGTGAACACGGCCGCCCTCACTCCGTACCTCGCCGGAAAGATCGACTTCAACGCCGCGATCGGCGCCGCGTCCGGGCCCCTGCAGCACTTCATGGTGCTGCACACCAAGGAGAGCGACATCGCGCTGATGACCCGGGCAGCGGGTCAGGCGAACCCGACGGATCCGTCCACGGTGCCGCTCGTGACCCTCATCCCCGCGTTCATGCTCTCGGAGCTGCGCGCGGCGTTCATCATCGGGCTCGTCATCTTCGTGCCGTTCCTGGTGATCGACCTCGTCGTCTCGTCGGGCCTGATGGCGATGGGCATGATGATGCTCCCGCCGACGATGATCGCGCTGCCGTTCAAGATCCTGCTGTTCGTGCTGGTGGACGGCTGGGGCCTCATCATCACGTCCCTCGTGCAGAGCTATCGGACGGGGTAGGCGTGACCCAGAACCAGGTCATCGACCTCGCCCTGCACGCGCTGCTGCTCGCCGGCGAGCTGGCCGCGCCGCTGCTCATCACGTCGCTCGTCGTCGGCTTCGCGATCTCCGTGTTCCAGTCGATCACGCAGATCCAGGAGCCCACGCTCTCGTTCGTGCCGAAGGCCGTCGCCGTCGCCATCGCGCTGCTCGTCTGCGGGCACTGGATGATCTCGGAGGCGGTCAGCTTCACACAGGGCCTGTTCGCCCTCATCCCCACCTACACGGGCAGCACCGGCGGCACCGGCACGACCGGCACCGGCTGAGCATGAACCTCACCCTCGACATGGCGTTCCTCGAGGCCGCCATGCTCGCGGGGGTCCGGATCGTCGCCTTCCTGATCCTCGCGCCGCCGTTCTCGTTCTCGGGCATCCCGCTGCGGATCAAGGGGATGCTCGCCGTCGCGCTCTCCCTGCTCGTCGCCCCGCAGGCCGCGACCGGCATCCGCGGGGAGCTCGACACCGGCACCTTCCTGCTCGCCATCGTCAGCCAGCTGATCATCGGTGGCCTGCTCGGGTTCCTCTGCGCCATGGTCTTCGCCGCGGTGCAGTCCGCGGGCAACCTCGTCGACCTCTTCGCCGGGTTCCAGCTGTCGCAGGCGTTCGATCCGCAGATGAACGTGAACGGCGCGCAGCTCACCCGGCTCATGCAGATGACCGCGCTCGGACTGCTCTTCGTCAGCGGTGGCGCGGAGCTCATCCTGAACGGCCTGTTCCGCACCTTCACGGCGCTGCCCGTGACCGGCCTCTTCGACGTCTCGACCGGCGACAAGCTGCTTCCGGGCCTCGGGCAGCTGTTCATCGCGTCGGCGCAGATCGCCGGCCCGATCGTGGTCGTGCTGTTCCTCGCGGACGTGGGCCTCGGCCTGCTCACCCGGGTGGCGCCGGCGCTGAACGCGTTCCAGCTCGGCTTCCCGCTGAAGATCCTGATCACGCTGCTCGCCGGCGGGGTGCTGTTCCTCGCGCTGCCCCGCGTGGTCGCGACGCTGACCGACGACATGATCGGCCTCATGGGCGGGGTGCACTAGATGAGCGACACCTCCGCGGAGCGCACCGAGAAGGCCACC
Source organism: Amnibacterium sp. (assembly GCF_036559085.1). Taxonomy (GTDB): domain Bacteria; phylum Actinomycetota; class Actinomycetes; order Actinomycetales; family Microbacteriaceae; genus Amnibacterium. Next base: position 12,806 of record NZ_DATBTU010000076.1, on the reverse strand, counting down.
CCGAAGCGGATGCAGGAGGTGCTCCGAGAGGGCAAGCTCGCCACCTCCCGCGACATGACCGCCTGGGTCTCGATGGGCGGCGCGGCCCTGGTGCTGCCTGTGGTCGTCAACTCCGCGGCGGCAGCGCTCGACGACCTCGTGCTGAGCCTGCGCGGCGTGATCATGACGCCCGACGTCACGTCCGCCCAGCGCTACTTCGACGGCGCCCTCGGCCGCATCCCCGCCATCCTCGCCCCGCTGCTCGCCGCCGCGGTGGTGGGCGCGATCGTCGGGGCGCTGCTGCAGGGTGGCATCCACTTCAAGCGGTTCAAGCCCTCGGGCAAGCAGTTCAACCTGGTCGCCGGCGTCGCCCGGATGGTGGGCAAGCAGGCGCTGTGGGAGGGCGCGAAGGCGCTGCTGAAGACCGGGGTGCTCGGCATCGCCGTGTTCGCGGGCATCCAGGGCATCATCCCGCTGCTCGGGTCGTCCGGGGCGCTGCCGCTCATGGCCCTCGTCGGGATCGGCGCGGGCGTCATCACGACGGTGCTCCAGGCGGCGATCCTCGCCGGCATCGGCCTCGCCGCCGTCGACCTCTTCGTCGTGATGCGGCGCAACCGCAAGCACACCCGGATGACCCGGCAGGAGATCAAGGACGAGGCGAAGACCACCGACGGCGACCCGCTCGTGCGGCAGCAGCGCCGGTCCCGGGCGCTCGCGATCTCCCGCAACCGGATGATCGCGGCGGTCGCGAGCGCGGACGTCGTGCTGCTGAACCCCACACACGTCGCGGTCGCGCTGAAGTACGAGCCGGGCAAGTCGGCCCCACGCGTGGTGGCGAAGGGTGCCGGCGCGATCGCCGCGAAGATCCGCGAGCGGGCCGCCGACGCCCGGGTGCCGATGGTCCACGACATCCCGCTGGCCCGCGCGCTGCACGCGGCGTGCGAGGTGGGGCAGGAGATCCCCGAGGACCTCTACACCGCCGTCGCCCGGGTGCTCGCGTTCGTCATGGCGCTGAAGCGCCGCGGCGCCGCCCTCGGCGTGCACCGCATGGCCGGCTGACCCGGCCTTCACTAGAGGACCCCAGCAGGCTGCCGCTGTCTGGGGGCGGCGATCAGCGCATCCTGGTATCAACGGGGGAGCAGGGCCGCCGGGCGGCGACCCGACGAGGAGGACGCCATGGGCCGCATGATCACCCTCGAGGCCGACGGGCCGTTCGACGCCTACGTCGTCGAGCCCGAAGGCGCGCAGCCGCCGCGGGGCGGCCTCGTCGTCATCCACGAGATCTGGGGCCTCGTCGACCACATCAAGGACGTCGCCGACCGTTTCGCCCGCGAGGGCTACGTCGTGATCGCGCCCGACCTGCTGAGCCGGGTGGGAGTTCATCCGCAGCTCGGGCAGCAGCTGCAGGAGATCATGTTCAGCCCCGACGAGCGCGTGCGCATCGAGGGGCAGCCGCGGCTCCGCACCGCGTTCGCCCCGACGCACGCGCCCATGTTCGCCGCCTGGGCGATCACGGCGCTCCGCGGCGCGCTCGACTGGCTGGAGCAGCAGCCGGGCGTCGGCAACCAGGTGGCGGTCACCGGCTTCTGCTTCGGTGGCACCTACTCCTTCGCGCTCGCGTCGGAGGACCCGCGGGTCCGCGCCGTCGTCCCGTTCTACGGCGCCCCGCCCGAGGTGACCGAGGTCGACAAGATCACCGCGCCGATCCTGGCGTTCTACGGCGACCTCGACGAGCGGCTCATCACGTCCCTGCCGGACGTGCAGCAGGAGATGAAGCGCGGCGGCATCGACTTCACCTCGCACGTCTACGCCGGCGTCGGCCACGCCTTCTTCAACGACACGAGCCCGCGCACCTACGACGCGGCTGCGGCAGCGGATGCCTGGACCCGGACGCTCGGGTTCCTCGGCCGGGCCATCGGGTCGCCGGGCACCGCCGTCCCGACCCGCGCGAACGAGGTCGGGACCGTCTCGACGCCGCCGACCACGACCTGACACCAGGGATCGCGCCGTTCCGGAGTTCCTGAGCGACACGCCGCCCGCGTGGCTCCGCGTACGGCGTGGCGCGCGGTTTCTCCGGAACCGCGCGATGATCGGGCCGTGCGTACCTCGACGGCCCCGGCCGCGGCACTGCTCGCGCTCGCGCTCGCGCTCCTCGGGCCGGCGCTCGCCGGATGCACGCCGACGGCGCCCCGCCTGCCGCCCGGCTTCCCGTCGACCGTACCCGTGCTCGGGGGCGACGTGATCGCGTCGAAGCACGAGTACGGCGAGTGGTACGTCTGGGTGCGCTCGGCCCATCCGCTCGAGGCGTACAGGACCGCCCGCGCCCTGCTGCTGAAGGCCGGATACGACGAGACGGCGAACGACGAGACCGCCGGCGGCAGCACCGGCCAGTTCTGCTCGCCGAAGTGGTGCTCGAACCTCACCGGGTACCACGATCCGCGCTACGGCGACTCGGTCTCCTACGAGGTCTTCGCGACCACCGGGTTCAACGCCGTCCACTGAGCCGCGTGGCAACCCCGAACAGGGGGCCCGACGCCGCAGGATGAGCCCGGGATCGTGCGCCTTCCGGCGACGGTCCCGCGTTTCGAGCACGGCGGAGCCGGGCGAGCGGGCGGTCCTCCGGCGGAGCCGGATCGGGGATCCCCGGCCTCGAGGAGCAACGTGCGACGACTGCAGCTGGGCAGGACGGCCGCCGCGATCGCGGTGCCGATCGGCGTGGTGGCGATCATCATGCTGCTCGTCGTCCCCGTGCCCTCCTGGCTGCTCGACCTGCTGATCACCGTCAACATCCTCTTCGCGCTCGTGATCCTGCTCACGACGATGTTCGCGAAGCGCCCCCTCGACTTCTCCGTCTTCCCGTCGCTGCTGCTCATCGCGACGCTGTTCCGCCTCGGCCTCAACGTGGCATCGACCCGCCTCGTGCTCGGCCAGGGCTACGCCGGCGAGGTCATCCACGCCTTCGGGCAGGTCGCCGTGGGCGGCTCGCTCATCATCGGCGCGGTCATCTTCCTGATCCTCGTCGTCATCCAGTTCGTGGTCGTCACGAAGGGCGCCGAGCGCGTCGCCGAGGTCGGCGCCCGCTTCACCCTCGACGCGATGCCCGGCAAGCAGATGGCGATCGATGCCGACCTGAACTCCGGCCTCATCACCGAGGACGAGGCCCGCCGCCGCCGCGCGGACGTCGCTGCGGAGGCGGACTTCTACGGCGCGATGGACGGCGCGAGCAAGTTCGTCAAGGGCGACGCGATCGCCGGCATCGTGATCGTGCTCATCAACATCGTCGGCGGCATCGGTATGGGCGTGCTCATGCACGGCCAGCAGATCAACGACGCGCTGAACACGTACACACTGCTCACCATCGGGGACGGCCTCACCGCGCAGATCCCCGCGCTGCTCATGGCCGTCTCGACGGGCATGATCGTCACCCGCTCGAACGCGGAGGCGGACCTCGGGCAGACGGCCGGCGCCCAGCTCGCCCAGTCCCGCACCGCGCTGATGATCGCCGGCGTCGCCGCCTGCGCGATGGCGCTCATCCCGGGCATGCCGATGATCCCGTTCCTGCTCGTCGGGATCGTCCTCATCGTCGTCTCGCGGCGGATCGCGCGCGCCGAGCAGCGGAAGGCGGCCGCCGCGCTCGTCGCGACGACCGCGGGGGAGAGCACCGGATCCGCGGACTCGCCCGAGGAGCTCATGGAGCAGATGCGGGTGCACGCCCTCGAGGTGCAGCTCTCCGCGGACCTCGTCGACCTCGTCTCGGGCGTCAGCGACGACCTGCTCGCCCGCGTGAAGTCCCTCCGCCGGCGGATCGCGATGGAGTACGGCGTGGTCGTGCCGCCCGTGCGCACCCGCGACAGCGTCGACCTGCCGCCCTCGACCTACGTGCTCCGCGTCGCCGGGGTCGAGATGGGCCGGGGAATCGCACCCGTCGGCAAGGTGCTCGCGATCGGCGACCAGCTCGACGCGCTGCCCGGCACCCCGACGATCGAGCCGGTGTTCGGGCTCGCCGGCAAGTGGATCCCCGCGGAGATGCGGCACTCGGCCGAGATCACCGGCGCGACGGTCATCGACCGTGGCTCGGTGCTGGTCACCCACCTCTCGAACGTGATCACGAGCAACGCCGCCCGCCTGCTGTCGCGCGAGGACGTCCGCGTGCTCACCGAGGGCGTGAAGCGCGTGAGCCCCGCGGTCGTCGAGGAGCTCATCCCGAACCTGCTCACCCTCGCCGAGGTGCACCGCGTGCTCCAGGGCCTGCTGCAGGAACGGGTGCCGATCAACGACCTGCCCCGCATCTACGAGGCGCTCACGCTGCGCGCTCGGGTGTCGACGGATCCGGAGGGCCTGGTCGAGGCCGCCCGCGCCGCGCTCGGGCCGGTGGTCGTCTCCGCCCACCTCGAGGACCGCACCCTGCGGGTGATCATGATCGACCCCGTCCTCGAGCAGACGATGCTCGAGCAGCTGCGCCCGAGCGAGATCGGCTCACAGGTGCTGCTCGACCCCAACCGGCTCGGCCAGGTGGTCGACTCGCTGCGCGCCGCCGTCGCGCAGGCCGAGGCCCGCGGATGGGCGCCGGTGCTCGTGTGCGCGCCCGCGCTCCGGGCCGCCGTGCGCCGCCTCGTCGCGCCGCAGACGAACGGCCTGCCCGTGCTGTCCTACCAGGAGGTGACGTCCTCGGACGTCACCATCGAGACCGTTGGAGTGGTTCGTGCCCTCGATCCGATTTCGGCTTGACAAGCCGACCCTGACCGGGCTGGCGGAGCAGGTGCGCCGGGACTACGGTCCCGACGCCCGCATCGTCGCCACCCAGGAGTCGGTCGTCGGTGGTCTCGGCGGCCTGTTCGGCCGCAAGGTCGTCGATGTGACGGTCGACCTGCCCGACGCCGCGCACCTCGAGGGGTCGCACCAGTTCGACATGCCGACCCGGGTGGGCCTCGCAGCGCTGCTCGAGGATGCGGACAGCCAGGACTTCGGCGCGGCCACGGGAGATCCGTTCGAGGACGTGCTGCGCCCGGGTGCATCCGCCGGCCGCGAGCCGGCCGTCTCCACGCAGGGCCACGACTTCGCGTCGATGCTCGACGCGCTCCGGATCGACGTCGAGCCGGCTGGCGCGTCGGGCGGGGGCACACCCGCCCGGCCGCTGCCGATGTCGGACGCGCGGCGGCCGAGCTGGGCGACGGCGCCCGTCGTGGTGCCCCGCACCCCGAAGCCCGCGCCGCAGCCCACCGCCCCTGGCGTGCTGACGCTCGCGCCGCCCCGCGTCGCGCCGGTCCGGGAGCAGACCGACGCCGCGATCGCCGAGCAGATCGTCTGGGCGACGCCCCGGCCGCGCTCCCGGACCGGTCGCTTCGTGCCCGGCGCCCCGCCGCCCCAGCGCACCCGCGCCGGCGACCTCCTGCTGCTCGTCGGCCTCGGCGACGACGCCGTCCGGGTCGCGAACTCGGTGCGCGACCGGATGCAGCGCGGCTACGTGTGCGACGGCGGCTCGGTCGAGGGCAACACCCGCCGCCGCGTCGACGACCGCCGCGGCGCCCTCGCCGCCCGCGCGTACGGCGTGCGCAGCGAGCAGCCCGTGATCGTCGCCTACGGGATCGGCGACGGCGACCTCGCGGATCCCCGCTACGACGGCCTGCTGTCGATCGACGGCGACCAGGCGTGGCTCGTCGTCGATGCGACCCGGCGGCCCGAGCACACGCTCGTCTGGACCGGTGCGCTGCGCGGTCGTCTGCAGGTCGACGCGGTCGCGAGCGTGCGGGCCCGGTCGGCGGGCGCGCCGCACGCCCTGCCGGAGCTCGGCCTGCCGGAGGCGTGGACCGACCTCGCCGGATAGCGCGGGCCTCCCGGCTCCGCGGGGCCGGAGGCATAGTGTGGTCCCGTGCTCGTACTGACCCGCAAGAAGGGCGAGCGGGTCCTGATCGGGGACGACATCGTCGTGACCCTGATCGACATCCGCGGCGACGGGGTGCGCATCGGCTTCGACGCGCCGCGTGGTGTGCCGATCCAGCGCGCCGAGGTGGTCGTCGCGGTGACCGAGGCGAACACCGAGGCGGCAGCGACCAGCGCGTCCACGGCGGAGACGCTCGTCGGACTGCTCCGCGGCGTGCGGCATCCCGCACCCGAGCCGGCGGACCCCGCGGCGACCGACGTACCCGCCGAGCCCGCGACTCCGGATGCGCCCGCAGCGCCGACCGCACCGCCGGCACCACCGGCCACGATCCGCGGGCAGCGCCGCCCCCACCCGAAGCCCGGCCCGCGCCCCAACCTCTGATCCGCGCGCCCGCATCCGTGGCCATCCGCCGTTCTCAGGATCCGCGGCCCGTATTCAGGACGCTCGAGCACTGAGCGCGGCGTGTCCGCCGCGATCTCCTGAATGCGTCGGATGCGCGACGGGCTGGACGGCTCAGAGGTAGTTCGTGACCACCGAGATGATCGTGGGCCCGAGCACCGCGATGAAGAGCACCGGCAGGATGAAGAGCATCAGCGGGAAGAGCACCTTCACCGGGATCTGCATGGCCTTCTCCTCGGCCCGTTGACGGCGCTTGGTGCGCATCTCCTTCGCCTGCGTGCGGAGCACCGTGCTGACCGAGATGCCGTAGATGTCGGCCTGCACGACCGCGCGCACGAAGGCGCGGAGGTCGGGCACATCGGTCCGCGCCGCGAGCGCCTTGTATGCGTCGCGCCGCGCCATCCCGACCCGCATGTCCTGCAGGGTGCGCACGAGCTCCTCCGCGAGCGGCCCCTTGCCGTTCTTGCCGGCGCGCGCCATCGCGGACTCGAAGCCGAGGCCCGCCTCGACCGCGATGAGCATCTGGTCGAGCGTGTCGGGCAGCTCCAGCGCGATGGCGGCCTGCCGCTCGATGCCGCGGCTGTAGATCAGCAGGTCGGGCACGAAGTAGGCGGTGACCACGACGGCGAGCACCATCACGACGATGACGCCGTTGCTCGTGCTGGAGAGCACCATCAGGCCGAAGACCGCGGCGACGATCGCGAGGGCGGGCTTCGCCAGCAGCACGCGGCTGAGCGGCCACGACGCCGGCCGCCCGGCGAGCGCGAGCAGCTTGTCGAGCTTGCTCCGGTTCGCGGGCAGCACGAGCAGGGAGCCGAGCGAGCCCGGGTCGCGCACGATGCGGGCGGATGCGGCCTCCGCGTCGAGCCCGAGGAGCAGGTTGTTGCGCACGTCGCGGCGCCCGGAGGCGTCGCCGGGCACGGCGCTCCACGCGAGCAGCGGCAGCGCGACACCGACCGCCAGCACGGCGATCAGGACGGTCAACGGCACGGTTCCCTCCCTCTCAGAACTTGAAGCTGACGATCTTCTTGAGCCAGAGGGCGCCGATCGTGATCAGCACGGCCGCGCCCGCCATCATCGCCCAGCCCATCGGGTACTCGACGAACTTCGCCACGTAGTCGCGGCTCGTGAGGAAGAGGATGCCGAGCACGACGAACGGCAGCGCGAGCAGGATGTAGGCGGACATCTTGCCCTCGGCGGACAGCGCGGCGACCTGGCGCCGGATCTGCCCGCGCTCGCGGATGGTGTGGCCCACCTCGTCGAGCACGCCGGCGAGGTCGCCGCCCACCTCGCGGTGGATGGCGATCGCCTGGGCGACCCAGCCGAAGTCCTCGTTCCGCATCCGCTCGGCGGACTGGTCGAGCGCGTCGTTGAGGTCGCGCCCGAGCCGGGTCTCGTTGACGATGCGGGCGAACTCCTCCGATGTCGGCGCCTCCGCCTCGCGGGAGACGGCGTCGACGGCCCTGAGCAGGCTGTGGCCGGCACGCATGCTGCCGGCGAGCAGCCCGAGGGTGTCGTCGAGCTGGTTCGCGAACACCTTGCGCCGCCGGGCGGCCTTGCGGCCGATGAGCAGGCGGGCGCCGATCGCCCCGGCGGCGACGCCGAGCAGCACCCCGAAGATCCCGAGGAGCAGCGCCAGCACGGCGCCGAGGCCGAGCGACGCGCCTGCGGCGATCAGCACGAAGCGTGCCGGCGTGAGGTGCATGCCGGCGGCTTCGAGTGCGACCACCAGCCGCTGGTCCCAGCCGCGTCGGCCGAGCGCGTCGCCGACGAGCTCGTCGAGTGCGGACCCTTGGCGGGTGAGCGCGGCGGCGGTCGCCTCGCCGGGTCGGCGGCGGTCCTTCGGCAGGCGCGGGCGGCGCGGCGCGAGCACCCCGAAGAGGGTGACGCCGACAGCGGCGAGCACGAGCGCGACGGCGAGGCCGAGCATCAGCGGCCCCACCGATCGGGCGTCTCGAAGATCGACGCCGGCACGCTGATGCCGAGCTCCTCGAAGCGGTCGACGAAGCGCGGGCGCACGCCCGTGGAGACCGGCTTGCCGAGGAAGCGGCCGTCGGCGTCGACACCGGCGGAGTAGTCGAAGACGAAGGCGTCCTGCATGGTGACGATCTCGCCCTCCATGCCCTGCACCTCCGTGATGTGGGTGACGCGACGGGTGCCGTCGCGGAGGCGCGTCAGCTGCACGACCACGTCGATCGCGGAGGCGATCTGCTCCCGGATGGCGCGGAGCGGCAGGTCCATCCCGGCCATCAGCACGAGGGTCTCGAGCCGCGCGATCGCGTCGCGGGGCGCGTTGGCGTGCACCGTGGACAGCGATCCGTCGTGACCGGTGTTCATCGCCTGGAGCATGTCCAGCGCCTCACCGCCACGGCACTCCCCGACGACGATGCGGTCGGGGCGCATGCGGAGCGAGTTCTTCACGAGGTCGCGGATGGTGATCTCGCCGCGGCCCTCGATGTTCGGAGGCCGGCTCTCGAGTCGCACCACGTGGGACTGCTGCAGCTGCAGCTCGACCGCGTCCTCGATGGTGATGATCCGCTCGCCCTCCGGGATGAATGAGGAGAGCACGTTCAGCAGCGTCGTCTTGCCGGTACCGGTCCCTCCGGAGACGAGGATGTTCAGGTGCGCTGCGACGCAGGCCTCGAGCAGCTGCGCCATCTCGGGCGAGAGGGAGCCGAAGCGCACGAGGTCGTCGACCGTCAGCGGGTCGGCCGAGAACTTCCGGATCGTGAGGGTGGACCCGGAGACCGCGAGCGGCGGGATGACCGCGTTCACGCGGGATCCGTCCTCGAGTCGCGCGTCCACGAGGGGCGAGGACTCGTCGATGCGGCGGCCGACGCGGGAGACGATCTTCTCGATCACCCGGCGCAGCTGCTCCTCCGAGCGGAAGCGCGAGGTCGTGAGGGTCAGCTTGCCGGCGCGCTCGACGAAGATCATGTCGGGACCGTTGACCATGATCTCGCTGACCGACGGGTCGTCGAGCAGCGGCTGCAGCGGCCCGTAGCCGAGCACGTCGTCGCTGATCTCGCGGACCAGCCGGTGCCGCTCCTCGTTGCTGAGCGGCACGCGCTCCGCCTCGACGATCTCCGTGAGCGCCTCACGGGCGTACGTGAGGAGGTCGTTCTCGGTGAGGTTCGGGTCGTTCATCCGGCTGCCGAGGCGCTCGAAGAGCGTCTCGCCGACCCGGGACTTCAGCGTGAGCAGCCCGTCCTGCACGGGCTCGGGCCGCGGAGTCACGACCGGCTTGAGGGTCGGCACCGGCACGGCGACGGGCGCCGCCTCGGGCAGCACGGGTTCGGGGGCGCGGCCGAGCCGCTCGGAGAGCTTCACGGGGCCACCGCCCGCTTGTGGGCGCCCTTGCCGCCGCCGACGGGCACGGGCTCGAAGCGGCCGGCGAGCGCGCGCAGCGCCTTGGCCGCACGGCTGCGGCTCTTCTCCTGCAGCACCGGCACACCGCGGTTCGTGCCGTAGGCGACGTCGCGGGAGCGGGGGATGACCACGTCCACCGGACGCTTGATGGTCGCCTCGATGTCCCGGATGGAGAGCCCGGTGCCGCGGTCGGCGAGGTTCACGGCGATGCTCCGGCGCCCGGTGCCGAGGCCGAGCCGGTCGATGACGTCGATCTCCTCGCGGAGGCCGCGGACGCTCGGGACGTCCATCGTGCAGATGAGCACCATCTCGGTCGCGTGCTCGAGCGCCGCGAGCGCGTGCTCGCCGAGCCCGGGCGCGGTGTCGACGATCACGTACTGGAACTCGCGCGCGAGCTGCTGGAGCACCCGGCCGACGTCCTCGCCGCTGATGCGGTCCGCCTCCGCGGGGTCGGTCGGCGCGCACAGCGCATAGATCGAGCTGTGGTGCACGGAGAGGAAGGTCTTCAGCACCATCGAGTCGAGGCCGGCTGCACCACCGACGGCGTCGGCGAGCGAGTGCTCGGGCTCGAGCCGGAGGGCGCTCGCGACGTCGCCGAACTGCGCGTCGAGGTCGACGAGCACGGTCGACATCGGGGCGACGCGGCCGAGCGCGACGGCGATGTTCGTCGCGAGCGTCGTCTTGCCGACGCCGCCCTTCGGCGAGGCGACGACGATGATCCGGCCCTCCTGGGCCGGCGAGACTGCCGACGGGTCCTTCCGGCGCCCCGCGGCGGCGGCCAGCGCCCGCTCGAGCAGCACGCGGATGGAGTCGGGGTCGGCGGCGGGGTCGAGCAGGTCGCGCACGCCGGCCCGCATGGCGGCGAGGGCGAGCTCGGGGTCGACCGCGCCGACGAGCACGACCGCGATCGCGGGGTGCTGCACGTCGAACGCCGCGGCGAGGCGCAGTGCCTCATCGGCCGGGATGCCCGGGCCGAGGAGCACGAGCTCCGTCGGCTCCGAGCCCGGCGTCAGCAGGGCGGCGGGACCGTCGGGAGCCGACGAGGTGCGGACGACGCGCAGGCGGCCGGTGAGGCCGCCGGTGACGGCGCGGGTGACCCGGAGCTCGAACTCCGTGTCGGCGGTGACGAGGACGAAGCGGCTCACTTGAGCACATCCGATCGGGTGACCTGGGGAAGGGCGTTGACGACGGAGCCGGTCGGCTCGCTGGAGAGCCAGATCGTGCCGTTCTGGGCGGTGAAGATGATGCGCTGCACGTCGGCGGCGGGCCGGGCGAGCGTGACGAGCTCCGTGCCGGACGGGGCGGCCTGGCCGCCCGTGGCGCCGGCGGCGACGGGTGCCGGGGCGCCCTGCACGTCGGTGACGAGCACCTCCTGGAAGACCAGCTGGGTGACGGCCTGCGCCCCTGGGGAGCCGGGGAAGGAGAAGTAGACGGCGACCCTCTCGCCCGGCTGGATCTTGCCGCCGACGATGTGGTCGGGGGCCAGCTGCACGGTGACCTCCTGCATTCCGGCGGGCACGGCGAGCGCGCCCGTCTTCTGCACGGCGGAGGCCTGGACGAGGCGGCTGCTCAGCAGCTGCTCGCCGGGCACGAGGTCGACCGAGGTGACCTTGCCCTTCACCTTGGAGAGATCGGTCAGCGCGCCGGTGGCGAGCGCGGCCGACGGGACCGCCTTCGGCTTCACGCTGAGCGCCAGCTTGTCGACCGGGGTGCCGGCCGGCACGGGCTCGTCCACGACGAGCACGGATGTGGTGCGGATGCCGGCGAGGGCGCGGGCGTCCGCTCCCTGCACGTAGCCGTTGATGAGCACGGCGCCGAGCACGGCGAGCACCAGCGCGGTGAGCGCGGCGAGGAGTCGGGTCTTCATGTCGGGTCCTAGTTGGTGAGCGCGACGACGGTCGCGTAGCCCGGGTTGGTGGCGCCCATGGTGAAGGCGTCATCGAGGGTGGTGAAGCCGAGGAACTTGCCGATCAGGCCGTTGCGGTTCGGCGGGATCCTCAGGCTGCTGTCGCCGGTGGTGTTCACGTTCGTGCTCGGGAATCCCCAGCCGAGCAGTTGGAATCCGGCCCATCCGGCGATGTGGAAGCTGCCGTTCGCCCCGTTCCCGGCGGTGCTGTCGAAGACGGGCAGCAGAACGGTCTTGCCGAGGTACTGATTGAGTACGGTCCCGCAGTTCGACGGGAGGCTCCGACCCGGCTTGCTGCTCGCCGTGTACGACGAGCCGCTCACGACGGAGGCGAGGTTGCAGGTGCCGCTCGGGTCGTCGAGCCAGCCGAACCCGCCGGGGAGCAGCAGGCCGTTGTGCGAGTCGGTGCACCCGCCCGAGGTGTCGGTGACGCCCTTCTCCAGCAGGTCTTCGGCGGTGCCCTGCGGCTTGGCGGTGAAGACGCAGCTCGCGAAGGCGATCGGCAGCACGGCGGGCCCGGATGCGACCGAGCCCCACGACGCGGTGGCGGATGCGGTGACGTCCTTACTCATGATGCCGAGCGCGGCGGCGAAGCTCGTCGGTACCGTCTTGCCGAGGGTGACGGTCGCTCGGCCACCGGAGACGGTGACCGAGCGGACGTCCGCCGCGCCGGCGAGGGTGTTGCTGCTCGCGAGGGTCTGGGCGGTCGTGGCCGGCGAGGTGCAGGCGGTGGCGGTCGCGCTGCCGGCGCAGGCCTGGGCGATCGCGATCGCTGCGGCATCCGCGCCGTTCTGCAGCTGACCGCGCTCGGAGAGGAGCGAGCCCACGTCGACGGCGAGGGCGGCGGCGCCCATGAGGGCGACCATGGCGACGGCCACCACCACGGCGACGGCGCCGCCGTCACGATCCTCACGCGGAGCGCGGCCGCGACGCCGTCCGCTGCCGTCCGAGGGCAGGACGGAACCCGGCAGCACGCTGGCGATCGCCGGGGCGATCGCGTCGGTGTGCTTCCTCATGGTGGTCCTCCTCCTTCGGACGGGAACGGCGCGGATGCGTCTCGGGCGGCTGCCCGCGCATCCGCGCCGTCCGGGTCAGCCTGCGGGCAGGGTGTCCGTGACGGACTGGAACATGGTGGCGAGCTTCGGGCCGAGCAGGAGCAGGGCGGCGACGATGGCGACGGCGATGAGGCCGACGAGCAGGCCGTACTCGACGGCGGTGGCGCCGTCGTCCTCGCTGGTCACGCGGTCGTAGCCGGTGACGAGCAGGGTCTGG
>NZ_DATBTU010000075.1:0-163955 GCF_036559085.1 Amnibacterium sp. | reverse complement strand
TCAGATGACCGAGATGGGGATCCCCTGCCGCTCGGCGGCGTCGAGGTAGAGGACTCCCGCCACCTCGCTGAAGTGCTGGCCGTCCGCGGTGCTGCCGCTGATCATCCGGTCCGGCGGGCACACGAGAACACTCTCGGGGAGCACGACTCGAACGGCGCCGGTCGCGGCGACCAGCTCCAGCCGGCGGGTGGTGGGGGTGAGCTCGACGGTGATCGGGAGGGATGCGTCGAGGAGCAACGCTGTGGGGGAAAGGCTGCGCGTCTCGTCCATGAGCGAGTGTTGCGCGCAAGAAGCGCACGCCGACACGCGGCGCGCCCAAGAATTATCAGGATCGAAACAGACCGGATCGAACACAGCGAACCGACCGCAAGGCGGTGCGCGAACCGGGGACGCCGGTCCGCTGCACCCTCGTCAGCCGAGCGGCAGGACTCCTGTCACCACCACCCAGGCGAGGGTGCAAGCGGAACCGACCAGCGCGAGAAGGGTGAGGACCACGGTCGCTCGCTCCTTCGTCGCACTCCCCGACCCGGTCACAACCGCAGCGTGCACCTCGATCCGATGAGGAGGCGATGACTGCGGTGCGACCCTGCTGGGGGTCCGGGCCGAGGCTGCTGCACGGTCGCTCCGTTCAGAGCGCCGCGAATCCGAGACCGCGCGCGATGACCCCGAGCTGCACCTCGGAGGTGCCCTCACCGATCTCGAGGATCTTCGAGTCGCGGTAGTGGCGCGCCACGGGGCTCTTGTTGAGGAACCCGTAGCCGCCGAAGATCTGCGTCGCGTCGCGGGCGTTCTCCATCGCCGCCTCGCTGCTGACGAGCTTCGCGATGGAGGCCTCCGTCTTGAACGGCTGCCCACGCACGATCTTGATCGCCGCGTCGTAGTACGCGAGGCGCGCGGTGTGCACGCGGGCCTGCATCCGGGCGAGCTTGAACGCGATGTGCTGGTTGTCGCCGATCACTCGGCCGAACACCCGCCGCTCCCCCGCGTAGCGCACCGCCTCCTCGAGGCAGCCCTGCGCGGCGCCCGTGCAGAGCGCGGCGAACGCGACGCGGCCCTCGTCGAGCGTCTGCAGGAAGTTCACGAAGCCGCGTCCGCGCGCACCGAGGATGTTCTCCTCCGGCACCCGCACGTCGGTGAACGTGAGCGGATGCGTGTCCGACGTGTGCCAGCCGACCTTGTCGTAGGCGGGGTGCGCGACGAAGCCCTCGGTCGGCACCGGCACGAGGATCGCGGTGAGCTCCTTCTTCACCGAGCCGTCCGGCCGGATGCTCTCGCCGGTGACCGCGGTGACGGTGATGAGCCGCGTGATCTCCGAGCCGGAGTTGGTGATGAACTGCTTCGAGCCGTTGATCACCCACTGCCCGTCCTCGAGCACGGCGGTCGTCTGCGTGCCGGCCGCATCCGAACCGGCCTCCGCCTCCGTCAGGCCGAACGCGCCGAGCGCGTGCCCGGAGGCGAGCAGCGGCAGCCACTCGCGCTTCTGCGCCTCGGTGCCGCTGCGCAGGATCGGCATCATGCCGAGCCCGACGCCGGCCTCGAGGGTGACGGCGATGCTCTGGTCGGCGCGGGCGAGCTGCTCGACCGCGAGGCAGAGAGCGAGGTAGTCGCGGCCGCCGCCGCCGTACTCCTCGGGGACGGGCAGGCCGAAGAGGCCCATGTCGCCCATCGTGCGGATGATGTCGTACGGCAGCTCCCGCTTCGTGTCGTACTCGTAGGCGGCAGGCGCGACGACGGCGTCGGCGAAGTCGCGCACCTCGTCGCGGAGGCGCGCATGGAACGCGGGCAGCTCGAAGCCCGCGGGCGTCTCGTCGGTCGGCGTGAGCAGGGTCATCAGCAACTCCTCGTAGGGCGGATGGCGGGGCGGCCGGTCATGGCGCGCCTCACCGGGTGAAGACGGTGGCGGGGTCGGACAGGGTCCGGCCGATGGCGGCGAGGAAGCGGGAACCCTGCTCGCCGTCGAGCACGCGGTGGTCGATCGAGAGCGACAGGGTCGTGACGGAGCGCAGGGCGATGCCGCCCTCGAGCTCCCACGGCCGCTTCGCCACCTGGCCGACGGCGAGGATCGCCGCCTCCCCCGGGTTCAGGAGCGGGGTGCCGGCGTCGACGCCGAAGACGCCGACGTTCGAGATCGTGATCGTGCTGCCGCTGAGATCGGCCGGCGCGGTGCGGCCCGCGCGGGCGGTCTCTGCGAGCTCCGCGATGCGGCGGGCGAGCTCGGCGAGGCTCGACGCCTGCGCGTCGCGGAGCACCGGCACGACGAGGCCACGGGGCGTCGCCGCCGCGATGCCGAGGTGCACGGAGCGGGAGCGGACGATCTCCTCGCCGGCCCAGCGCGCGTTCACCTCCGGGAAGTCCGCCACGGCCAGGCAGAGCGCCTTCGCCACCGCGGTGAGGAAGGTGAGCCGCGTCTCGCGGAACTCGCGCGTGGCCCTCAGTCGCTCGAGCAGCTCCATCGTCGCGGTGACGTCGACGGTGAGGAACATCGTCACGTGCGGCGCGGTGAACGCGCTCGCGACCATCGCCTCGGCCGTGCGGCGGCGCACGCCGGTGACCGGGATCCGCTCGACGTCGGATGCATCCGCGGTCCGTTGGACAGGCGCGGCGGGTGCCGTCGCGGACGCAGCAGCGGCGAGCTCGACGTCGTGACGGGTCACGAGACCGCGCTCACCGGTGCCGACGACCTCGGCGAGGTGCACGCCGAGCTGCTCGGCGAGGCGCCGGACCGGCGGGGTGGCGCGGACGCGCTCCTCGCGGGGTCGTTCCGCGACCACCGGAGCGACCGGCGGCTCGGGGACGGGCGCAGGCGCGGTCCGGGCGGGCGGAGCCTGCATCGGCGTGGGCGCGGTGGCGACGGCCGCGGCGCCACGGCGGGCCCGGCGCGCCGGCCGGCCGCTCGCATCCGGCGCCGCGCCGTAGCCGACGAGGTTCGGCTGCGGCGCATCCGACTCGTCATCCGTGCCTTCGACGCGGAACGCGATGATCGGCTCGCCGACGTTCACGGTCGTGCCGTTGCCGACGTAGAGCCGCTCGACGACGCCGGCGTGCGGCGACGGCAGCTCGACCATGGCCTTCGCGGTCTCGACCTCCGCGATCACCTGGTGCAGAGTGACCTCCTCGCCCTCGGCGACCCGCCACTGCACGAGCTCGGACTCGGTGAGGCCCTCACCGAGATCGGGCAGCCGGAACTCCCGGATCACGGCTCAGTCCTCCTCGGCCAGGCTCGACGGGCGGCCGAGCGCGGCGTCGACGCCGTCCAGCATCCGGTCGAGGTCGGGAAGATGGTGCCGCTCGAGCTTCGAGGGCGGGAACGGGATGTCGAACCCGGTCACCCGCACCGGCGCGTGCTCGAGGAAGTAGAAGCAGCGCTCGGTGATGCCGGCGGCGAGCTCCGCGCCGAGGCCGACCGACTCCGGGGCCTCGTGCGCGATGACGACTCGGCCGGTGCGCCGCACG
The DNA here is from genome assembly GCF_036559085.1 of Amnibacterium sp. Taxonomy (GTDB): domain Bacteria; phylum Actinomycetota; class Actinomycetes; order Actinomycetales; family Microbacteriaceae; genus Amnibacterium. The sequence goes on along the minus strand of NZ_DATBTU010000075.1, from coordinate 160,502 downwards.
GAGGTCGCGAGGGCGACCCAGTCGATCGGCGAGAGCGAGCGCAGGTCGATCACCTCGAGCGAGACGCCCTCGTCCGCGGCGGCGTCGGCCGCCGCGAGCGCCACCTGCACGAGGCCGCCGAACGTCACGAGCGTCGCGTCGGTGCCCTCGCGGAGCACCCGGGCGGTGCCCATCGCCGCGGGGCGGCTGCGCGCCGTGTCCACCTCGGCCTTCATGTGGTATCGGCGCTTCGGCTCGAAGAACAGCACCGGGTCGTCGCACGCGATCGCGTCCTGGAGCAGGTCGTAGGCGTCCTGCGGGTTCGAGACGCTCACGACGCGGAGGCCCGGGGTGTGCGCGAAGTAGGCCTCGGGCGAGTCGGAGTGGTGCTCCGCCGAGCCGATGCCGCCGCCGACGGGCACGCGGATGGTGATGGGCATCTTCACGGCGCCGTTCGTGCGCGAGTGCATCCGCGCCACCTGGCTGACGATCTGGTCGAACGCGGGGTAGATGAAGCCGTCGAACTGGATCTCGCAGACCGGCCGGTAGCCGCGGTAGGCGAGGCCGACCGCGGTGCCGAGGATGCCGGACTCCGCGAGCGGCGTGTCCATCACGCGGCGCGGGCCGAACTCGCGCTGCAGGCCGTCGGTGATCCGGTAGACCCCACCGAGGGCGCCGATGTCCTCGCCCATGACGAGCACCTTCGGGTCGGCGGTGAGGGCGGCGCGCAGCCCGGCGTTCAGGGCGCCGCCCATCGTCATCGCGCTCATCGGGCGTCCTCGAAGGAGTCGAGGTAGGCCGCGAAGCGGGTCCGCTGACGGTCGATGTCGCTGTGCGGCTCGGCGTAGACGTGCTCGAAGAGCGACATCGGGTCCGGGTCGGGCATGCCGATGCAGGCGTCCCGCATCGCCTTGGCCACCTGGTCGGCGTGCGCCTGGGTCTCGGCGCGGCGCTCGTCGGTGAGCACGCCGCGGGAGACGAGGTGCTTCTCGACCCGGTCGATCGGGTCCATGCGGCGCCAGGCCTCGAGCTCGGCGGGCTCGCGGTAGCGCGTGGGGTCGTCCGCCGTGGTGTGCGGCCCCATCCGGTAGGTGACGGCCTCGATGAACGAGGGACCGCCACCGGCACGAGCGCGGGCGAGCGCTGCCCGGGTGACCGCCATGACGGCGAGCACATCGTTGCCGTCGACGGCGACCGAGGGCACGCCGAAGCCGGCGGCGCGGCCGGCGAGGCTCGATCCGCTCTGCAGCGTGACGGGCTCGGAGATGGCCCAGTGGTTGTTCTGGCAGAAGAAGACGACGGGCGCCTTGTAGGTGGCGGCGAAGACGAGGGCCTCGCTCGCGTCGCCCTCGCTCGTCGCCCCGTCGCCGAAGTAGGCGATCGCGGCGGCGTCGGAGCCGTCGTACTGCAGCCCGAGCGCGTAGCCGGTGGCGTGCAGGGTCTGCGCGGCGATGATCACCTGGGGCGTCGCCATCCCGACCGAGTACGGGTCCCAGCCGGACGCGGTCACGCCGCGCCAGACGGGCATCAGCTGCGCGGGCGTCACGCCGCGGCAGTAGGCGACGCCGTTCTCGCGGTAGCTGGTGAACGCGAAGTCGTCGGACCGGAGCGCGCGGGCGGAACCGATCTGCGCGGCCTCCTGGCCGAGCAGCGGCGGCCAGAGCGCCAGCTCGCCCTGCCGCTGCAGGTTGGTGGCCTCGGTGTCGATGCGCCGCACGACGACCATGTCGTCGTGGAGGGCGAGCAGTGCCTCGTCGTCGACGTCGGCGACCTGGCAGCCGTACTCCGGCTCGTCGGTCCGCTCGCCGGACGGGGTGAGGATGCGGACGGCGCCGCGAAGGGCCGGATCCGAGTCGGGCGTGCCTGAGGCACGCGGAGCCGCGACCGTGTTGGACAAGAGCCACCGCCTTTGGTGCTTTGCTGCTCGGCGACAGTGCCGAATGCCTGCGGACGGTACGCCTCATTGCTCAAGAGTTGCAATGAGTTCCAATCGTGTCGCGCACTCTGCTCAATCGGAGCCTCGACGAGTGGCACTCGGCGCTGCTACGGTTCCGCACTGTGCGCGACCTCGACACCGTCGACCTGAAGCTCCTGCTCGCCCTCGCCGGCAACCCCAGGGCGACGACCGTCGCGCTCGCCGATTCGCTGGGCCTGAGTCGCAACACGGTGCAGGCGCGGATGACCGCGCTGACCCGCGCCGGCACCTTCCTCGACTACGACCGGTGCATCGATCCGGGCGCCGCCGGGTACCCGCTCGTCGCATTCACGACCCTGCATGTGAAGCAGCAGATGCTGAAGCCGATCGTCGAGGCGCTCACCCGCATCCCCGAGATCGTGCAGGCGCACGGCCTCTCCGGATCCGCGGATCTGCTCGTTCGGATCGTCTGCACCTCGGCCGAGGACCTGTTCCGGGTCAACGCGGCGATGCTCGCCGTGCCCGGGGTCGAGCGCGCGGAGACGGCGATGGGGATCAGCGAGGTGATCCCGTACCGGATCACGCCGCTGCTGGAGTCCCGGCTGGAGGACGAGGCCGCCCGCTGAGCGCTGCGAGCGCCATCCCGCCGAGCAGCCCGACCGGGTCGCCCATCGCCTCGAGGCCCGGCGTCGTCGGAGTCGCGTTCAGCAGCCCGAAGACCGCGTGCAGCCGCACCACCGCCTCGTCCCGGGCGAGGCCCGGCTGCGCGGCGACGAGCACGTCCGCCCAGGCCTCGACGTAGCGGCGCTGCAGCGAGCGGACCCGCCGGCTCGGCTCCTCGCCGAGGTGCACGAGCTCGCGGTCCTGCACGCGGATGACGTCCCGCTCCGCGATCGCGAAGTCGGCGTGGAAGGCGACGAGGTCGGCGAGCGTCGAGGCCGGATCCCGGCCGGCTTCGATCGTGGCGGTCGCGCCGCGGAGCAGCCGCTCGCTGGCGGAGACGAGCAGCTCGGCGAGCACGTCCTCCTTGCCGCGGAAGTGTCGGTAGAGGGCGGGCCCGGACACGCCGGCCGCCGCCCCGAGGTCCTCGATGGAGACGCCCGCGTAGCCGCGCGCCGCGAAGAGCTCCGCGGCCGCGTCGAGGTAGCGCTGGCGGCGGTCCGCCTTCGCCGTCGCGCGCCAGGTGCTCGCCATGCTCCGGGATGCTACTCTCAGTTAGCGGTCACTAACTCGATTCGATCGCACACAGGAGTGCCGATGCAGCCACTCGGAACGGCCGTCACGACGGGCGACGCCGCCGCGGAGACGAACGCCGCGCGCCAGCGCGCGCTCGTCGTCGAGCTGCGCGAACGGCTCGCCGTCGCCGCCCTCGGCGGACCCGCATCCTCCCGCGAGCGCCACACGGCCCGCGGCAAGCTGCTCGTCCGCGACCGCATCGATCGGCTGCTCGACCGCGGCAGCCCGTTCCTCGAGGTCGGGGCGCTCGCGGCCACCGGCATGTACGACGACGAGTGCCCGTCCGCCGGCATCGTCACCGGCATCGGCCGCGTGGCCGGGCGGCTCTGCATGGTGATCGCGAACGACGCGACCGTGAAGGGCGGCTCCTACTTCCCGATGACGGTGAAGAAGCACCTGCGCGCACAGGAGATCGCCGCCGAGAACCGGCTGCCCTGCATCGCGCTCGTCGACTCCGGCGGCGCGTTCCTGCCGATGCAGGACGAGGTGTTCCCCGATCGGGACCACTTCGGGCGGATCTTCTACAACCAGGCGAACCTCTCGGCCGCCGGCGTGCCGCAGCTCGCGGCCGTGCTCGGGTCGAGCACGGCGGGCGGCGCCTACGTGCCGGCGATGAGCGACGAGACGGTGATCGTCGCCGACCAGGGCACGATCTTCCTCGGCGGGCCGCCGCTCGTGAAGGCCGCGACCGGCGAGGTCGTCTCCTCCGAGGACCTCGGCGGCGGTGCGGTGCACGCCCGCGTCTCCGGGGTCGTCGACCACCTCGTCGCCGATGACGCGGCAGCGCTCGAGCGGATCCGCGACCTCGTCGCGACACTGCCGCCTGCTCCCCCGGTCGCCTGGGAGCGCCGCGAATCAGAGGCGCCCGCCGTCTCCCCCGACGACCTCTACGCCGCACTGCCCGCGGACGCCGGCACGCCGCTCGATCCGCGCGAGGTGATCGCGCGCCTCGTGGACGGCAGCCGGTTCACCGAGTTCAAGGCCGAGTACGGCACGACGCTCGTCACGGGGTTCGCCCACATCCACGGGCATCCGGTCGGCATCGTCGCGAACCACGGCGTGCTGTTCAGCGAGTCGGCGCTGAAGGGCGCGCACTTCGTGGAGCTCTGCGACCAGCGCGGCATCCCGCTGCTGTTCCTGCAGAACATCACCGGCTTCATGGTCGGCCGCGAGTACGAGGCGGGCGGGATCGCGAAGCACGGCGCGAAGATGGTGACTGCCGTCGCGACCGCGCGGGTGCCGAAGCTCACCGTCGTGATCGGCGGCTCGTTCGGCGCCGGCAACTACTCGATGAGCGGCCGCGCCTACTCGCCGCGCTTCCTCTGGATGTGGCCGGGCGCCCGGATCTCGGTGATGGGCGGCCCGCAGGCCGCATCCGTGCTCGCCACCCTGCGCCGCGACCAGGTCGAGGCGGCGGGCGGCACCTTCGGGCCGGAGGAGGAGGCCGCGTTCACGGCGCCGATCCTCGAGCGCTACGACAGCCAGGGCTCGCCCTACTACTCGACCGCCCGGCTCTGGGACGACGGCGTGATCGACCCGGTCGACACGCGCGACGTGGTCGGGCTCGCGCTCGACACCTGCGCCACCGTCCCCCTGCCCGACCGGGCCTCGCCCGTCTTCCGGATGTGAGCGCCATGTTCTCCACCGTGCTCGTCGCGAACCGGGGCGAGATCGCCTGCCGGGTGATCCGCACGCTGCAGCGGCTCGGCATCCGCTCGGTCGCCGTCTACAGCGACGCGGATGCGGGTGCCCCGCACGTCGCGATGGCCGACGTCGCCGTGCGGATCGGGCCGGCGGCCGCGGCGGACAGCTACCTGAACATCGCGGCCGTCGTGGCGGCCGCGAAGGCCACCGGGGCCGAGGCCGTGCATCCGGGGTACGGATTCCTGTCGGAGAACGCCGCGTTCGCGGCGGCCTGCGCGGACGCCGGCATCGTGTTCGTCGGGCCGCCGGTCGAGGCGATCGCGGTGATGGGCGACAAGATCCGCGCTCGCGACCAGGTGACCGCGCGCGGCGTGCCCGTGGTGCCGGGGCTCGCGCGGCCGGGCCTCACGGACGAGGACCTGCTCGCGGCGATCCCGGAGATCGGGCTGCCCGCGCTGCTGAAGCCGTCCGCCGGCGGCGGCGGCAAGGGCATGCACGTCGTGACCGACCTGTCGGACGCGCCGGCCGCGATCGCCGCGGCACGGCGCGAGGCGGCGGGGGCGTTCGGCGACGACACCCTCTTCGTCGAGCGGTACGTGGCCACGCCGCGGCACATCGAGGTGCAGGTGCTCGCCGACGAGCACGGGGCCGTCGTCGCGCTGGGCGAGCGGGAGTGCAGCCTGCAGCGCCGCCACCAGAAGGTCGTCGAGGAGGCCCCGTCGGCGCTGCTCGACGCGGCGACCCGGGAGCGGATCTGCGCCTCCGCCTGCGAGACCGCGCGGAGCGTGGGCTACACGGGCGCCGGGACGGTCGAGTTCATCGTGTCGGCGGATGCGCCGGACGAGTTCTTCTTCCTCGAGATGAACACGCGCCTGCAGGTCGAGCATCCGGTCACCGAGCTCGTCACCGGCGTCGACCTCGTGGAGCAGCAGCTGCGGGTCGCGGCCGGCGAGCGGCTCGAGCTCGGCGAGATCCGGCTGACCGGTCACGCGGTGGAGGCGCGCCTCTACGCCGAGGACCCCGCCGCGGGGTTCCTGCCGACGGGCGGCCGCGTGCTCGGCGTGACGCTGCCGGAGGGCGAGGGCGTGCGGGTGGACGGGGCGCTCGTCGCCGGCCTCGAGGTCACCTCGGATTACGACCCGATGCTGGCGAAGGTGATCGCCTGGGCGCCCGATCGGACAGAGGCGATCGCCCGGCTGCGCCGCGCGCTCGGCGAGACCGTGGTGCAGGGCGTCGGCACGAACGTCGCGTTCCTCACCGCGCTGCTCGACGACCCGGACGTCCGCGCCGGGCGCCTCGACACGGGCCTGATCGAGCGGCGCCTCGACGCGCTCGTCGGCACGGGCGCGCTGCCCGACGCCGCGGTGCTCGCCGCGCTGACGACCTTCGCGGCCGAGCGGGCCGCGAACGCATCCGACGGGCCGTGGGGCCGGCTCGCGGGGTGGCGCATCGGGGCGCCGGCGCCCGCGCGCTACGCGTTCCGGCCGGTCGACGGCGGTGCGGCCGAGGTGGTGCTCGTGACGGGGTCGCCGGATGCGGCAGTCGTGCGGAGCGCGGACGGGGCCGAGCGCGCGGCGAGCGTGGTCCTCGGCGACGGGACCGCCCGCATCCGGCTCGACGGCGTGCAGCGGAGCGTGGCGTGGCTGCGCGACGGGGACGCGCTGCACCTCGCCGCCGACGGACGCACGGCGGTGCTCACCGAGCGGGTGGCGGCCGGGGCCGGCCGCGCGGCGGGCGCCCTGGATCCCGAGCTGCGGTCGCCGATGCCGGGGACCGTCGTCGCGGTGCCGGCGGAGGACGGGGCGACGGTCGCCGAGGGCGATCCGGTGATCGTGGTCGAGGCGATGAAGATGGAGTACGCGCTGCGGGCGACGACCGCCGGGCGCGTGTCGCTCGCCGCGCGCGTCGGCGACAAGGTGGCCCGGGGCCAGGTGCTCGCGGTGATCGAGGCGCCGGAGGACGAGACCGGCGACGAGCAGGAGGCGGCGGGATGACCGAGCGGATCGTGCAGCAGCGGGGCCTCTACTACGAGGAGCTCGAGGAGGGTGTGCGCTACGTGCATGCCCCGTCGCGCACCGTGACCGAGGCCGACAACGTGCTCTTCACCACGCTGACCGGCAACACCCAGTCGCTGCACCTCGACGCGGAGTGGGCCGCCGGCACGGAGTTCGGCGAGCGGCTCGTGAACAGCATGTTCACGCTCTCGACCCTGGTCGGGCTGTCGGTCGCGCAGCTCACGCAGGGCACGATCGTGGCGAACCTGGGGTTCCGCGACATCCGCTTCCCGGCGCCGGTCCGCGCCGGCGACACGCTCACGGCGTCCACGCGTGTCGTCGAGAAGCGGCTGTCGCAGTCGCGGCCGACGCAGGGGCTCGTCGTGTTCGAGCACACGGCCGTGAACCAGCGGGGCGAGACCGTGGCCGTCGCGGTCCGCACCGCGCTGATGCAGCGCATGCCGGAGACGGCATGAACGCCGCGCTGGGGCCCGCGCTGCTGTTCTGCCCCGCCGACCGGCCCGACCGGTACGAGAAGGCGCTCGCGGCGGCCGACACGGTGATCCTCGACCTCGAGGACGCCGTCGCGCCCGACCGCAAGGACGAGGCGCGGGCCGCGCTCGCCGCATCCGCGCTGCCGCCGGAGCGCACGGTCGTGCGCGTGAACCCCGTGGCGGCCGGGATGCTGGAGGCGGACCTCGCGGCGGTCGAGGCCGCCGGGTACCGCCTCCTGATGCTCGCCAAGGCGGACTCGGCGACGGACCTCGCCGCGCTCGCCGGCTACGACGTCATCGCGCTCTGCGAGACGCCCGCCGGGGTGCTCGCGGCGCCGCAGCTCGCCGCGGCGCCGAACGTGATCGGGCTGATGTGGGGCGCCGAGGACCTCGTCGCGGCGCTCGGCGGCCGATCGAGCCGCGGGGCGGGCGGCCGCTACCGCGACGTCGGCCGGGCCGCCCGGGCCGCGGTGCTGCTCGCCGCCGGGGCGGCGGGTAAGGCCGCGTTCGACGCGGTGCACCTCGACTTCCGGGACGACACCGGCCTCGCGGCCGAGGCGGAGGACGCCGCGGCGAGCGGGTTCGCCGGGACCGTGTGCATCCATCCGCGGCAGGTGCCGATCGTGCGCGCCGCGTTCCGGCCGGCCGACGAGGAGGTCGCCTGGGCGCGGCGCATCGTGGAAGCCGCAGCAGCGGGCGGCGTGGTCGCGGTCGACGGGCGGATGGTGGACGAGCCGCTGCTGCGGCAGGCGCGGCAGGTGCTCGCCGCCGCGAGCTGAACCCTCTCCGCCGGCCGACCCGTCAGGCCGCGGGGCGCTCCTCGGACCAGTGGCCGGACGCGGGCAGCAACGGCACGTGCTGGGCCGCTGCGTGCGCCGCCCACCATGCGTCCATCGGATGACCGTCCATGCCCTGGTGTTCGGAGCGGCGGACCGCGGCGAGTGCCCGGACCCGCCTCATCCGCCCCGTCCCTCCCTCCTCCTCAGCCCTACCGCCGTACGAACTCGCTCGGGCGGCCCGAAACGGGCGATCTCGTCCTGCTGGGCGTGCTCGCGGGGTGGCCGGAGGGGCGGCGCGGGTCAGCGGAGGTAGGAGGCGCCGTTCACGTCGAGCACGGCGCCGCTGACCCAGGACGGGGCCTCGAGCGCGAGCCAGGCGACGGTCGCCGCCACCTCGTCGGGCGTCGCGACGCGGCCGAACGGGCTCTGCGCCCGGACCGCGTCCCCGGCGGGGCCGTCGAGCACCTCCCGGGCCATGTCGGTCTCGACGAAGCCGGGTGCGATCGCGGTCGCCACGACGCCGTGCGGCGCCAGCGCGAGCGCGAGCGACTGGGTCATCGCGTGCAGGGCCGCCTTCGTCGCGGCGTAGGCGGCGGTGACGGGCTCGCCGCGGTAGGCGCCCCGGGAGCCGACGGCGACCATCCGCCCGCCGGCCGGACCCTCGGGTCGTTCCAGCAGGTGGTCGAGGTGCAACCAGGCGAGGTCGGCGGGCCCGAGCAGGTTGACGTCGACGTGGCGGCGCCACGCGGCCCGCCAGGTGGCGAGGTCGACCCCGTCGATCGGATGCGCCTCGAAGACGCCCGCGTTGTTGACGAGCACGTCGAGTCCGCTGAGCCCCTCGATCGCGGCCGCGACGACGTGCTCCGCGGCGGCCGGGTCGGTGAGGTCGCCGACGACGGCCACATGTCCGGTGCCCGGGAGGGCCGCGGCGACCGCCTCCGCTGCGGCCCGGTCGCGGCCCGCGTGCACGGCCACCACCGCGCCGCGCTCGGCCAGCGCGCCGGCGATCGCGGCGCCGATGCCCCGGCTGCCTCCGGTGACGAGGCAGCGCGTGGCGCTCAGGGTCGGGGCTGCCGCGGGGTGCGCGGCGTGCGGGGCCGGACCGCCGGGATCGGCTCCGTGTGGTCCGACTCGGCGAGCGGGGCGAAGAGCCGGTCGATCGCGGACTCGCGGTCGTCGTCCTCATCCACCTGCGGCTCCGGCGCGGGCCGCGTGCGACCGGCCGGCGTGCGGGCGGGCGGTGCCTGCTCGGGCGCGGGCTGCGCAGGCGCCTGCACCGTCCGCGCGGCGGGCTCGGCGGGAGCTGCGGCGCGCGGCGGGACCGGATCGATCCACGGCGACTCGGCCCGCGGCGGCTCGGCCCGCGGCGGCTCGGCGCGCGGCGGCTCGGCGCGCGGCGGATCCGGCAGGATCGGCTCGGGGCGGGTGGGCTCCGAGTGGAAGCGCGAACGGATTCCGGCGAGCACCGAGCTGTTGGCGTGCGCCTCCGACCGGGCATCGCGGGGCTGCGGACCGGGCGCGGTCGACCGGGCGGGCGGGCGCTCCTCGACGACGGGTCCGGGCACGCTGGAAGCAGCCACGGGAGGCTGCGGCGCGGCGGCCTGCTGGGCCGGACGCTCCTGGGCCGCGGGCTGGTAGGCGGGACGATCCTGGGGGCGATCCTGCGGCCTCGACGAGCCCGTCCGCTCGGGCGCCGGGCGCGGCTCGGGGCGCGTGCGCCGCTCGATCGGCCGGAACGGCCACCAGTAGGTGCGCGGATCCGCCCCGTTCTGCTCGGCCCAGGTGGACACAGCGACGGTGGCGACGAGCAGGAAGCGCACGAGCACGACCGCGATCGCGATGAGCGCGATCAGCACGACGGCGACCACGAGCAGCCAGGCAGCGGTCAGGAGGCTGGTGAGCACGAGCGGTCCCATATCGGTCCCCTTCCGGTCGGCGAGAGGCACACGCCGCCCCCGGCATCGTGCCATGCCCGCCATGGGGCGCGCCCGGCGGGTCCCGCATCCGGGTCATCGCGCGACTCGGACCACGCGACGCCAGGCCCGGCGCGAGCTGCGACCAGGTGTGGAGGAGCGCCGGATGAGGAGCAGCGCTGCAGAGGTCGCAGTTCGGGCCGCTCTGCCACGCCCGAAGCGGCACGAGCTGCGACCTCGAGCGGCGCAGCGCTCCTCGAGCACGCGTTGTCCGCCGTCGGCGAACCGCGAGTGGGAGCCACGCCGCGGTCCCAGCGGGATGCCAGCATGCGCCATGGCCGCCTCCTCCGCTTCCGCCGTCACGGCCGGCAGTCCCACGCCGGTCGACGCCACCTGCCTCCGCTGCCGCACGGAGGGCCTCTTCCACGTGGTGCTGTTCCGGATGCACGACACCGGACCGCGTCGCGTCGGCGAGACGACCTTCTGCGTCTGCGAGACCCGGCAGCCGAAGCGCCCCACCATCACGACCGGCGAGCCCCGGCACACCGGTGCGACCTGCGACCGCTGCGAGGGGGACCAGGTGTACGAGGTGCCGTTCTACGCGGTCACCGACGCCGGTGTGACCCCGCACACGACGCGGACCGTCTGCCGCGACTGCGACACCCGGCCCGTCGCCGGCTGACGCGGGGCGGTCCGGCCGCACCGCCCCACCGGGATACGCTGCGGCGATGGCCGCCACCTTCCTCGTCGTGCCCGAATGGCAGGGGTCGGCGTCCAGCCGGTCCATGCGGCTGATCGACGGGGCCGAGGCGATCCGCGGCGACCTGCCCTCATCCGCGACCCGCGTCGTCGAGATCCCGCTCGGCGCCGGCGACGCGGTCGGCAGCGGCGTGCACCGGTACTCGAGCCTCGCCGTCGTGCGCGAGCGGCTCGCCGAGGCGCTGGGGCAGGTCCCCGTGTCCGACGTGCCGATCGTGATCGGCGGCGACTGCGGCGTGGAGCTCGCCGCCGTCGAGCACGCGATGGCGTCCGCCGCGAGCCGGAAGGCGCGCCTCGGCGTGCTCTGGTTCGACGCGCACCCGGATCTCAACACCCCGGCCACGAGCCCGTCCGCCGCGTTCTCCGGCATGGTGCTGCGCGCCCTGCTCGGCGACGGCGCGCCCGGCCTCGTCGCCGCCCCGCCGCTCGATCCCGCATCCGTCGTGCTCGCCGGCACCCGTGCCCTCGACGACGGCGAGGCGGAGTACCTGGAGGAGTCGCCGATCGTGCGGATCGACGCGGATGCGGTCGGCGCGGGGCTCGCGTCGGTGCTCGACCCGCTCGGCTTCGACGAGGTCTACCTGCACGTCGACCTCGACGTGCTCGACCCCGCCGAGTTCGACGGCGTGCCAGACCCGCAGCCGTTCGGCGTCGCGACGGCGGACCTCACCGCCGCGATCGGCGCCGCGCTGACCGGGCGCAGGCTCGCGGGCGCCGCGATCACCATGTTCGCCCCCGCCTCGCCCGACGCCGCGACGGGCGGCCTCGCGCCGATCCTGCGCATCCTCTCCGCGCTCACGGCCGCCACCCGCACGCGCTGATCGGTGCGCGCCCCCGCGCGCTGACCACCGCGCCGGAGGGACGGAGGCCCGGGCTAGCCTTCGAGATGCGCGACCCCCGTCGGGGTCGCATGAAGGAGCGGGCATGGCGGATCACACCTACGACCTCGTCGTGATCGGCGCGGGGCCGGTCGGCGAGAACGTCGCGGACTACGCCCACCGCGGCGGGCTCTCGGTGGTGATCGTCGAGAACGAGCTCGTCGGCGGCGAGTGCTCCTACTGGGCCTGCATCCCGTCGAAGGCCCTGCTCCGGCCCGGCGCCGCGCTCCGCGCCGCCCAGCACGTGCGCGGCGCGGCCGAGACCGTCACCGGCACCCTCTCCCCCGCCGACGTCTTCGGCCGGCGCGACTCGGTCGTCGGCGACTACGACGACGGCGGCCAGGTCGAGTGGCTGCGCTCGGCCGGCATCGACCTCATCCGCGGGCGCGCGCAGCTCAGCGGCGTGAAGCAGGTGCGGATCACGGCGCTCGACGGCACCGTCGTCGAGGTCGAGGCGACCCACGCGGTCGCCGTCTGCACCGGCTCGGACCCGCTGATCCCGCCGATCGACGGGCTGGCCGACGCGAAGCCCTGGACCTCGCGTGACGCGACCGGCGCGACCGAGGCGCCGGAATCGCTCGTGGTGGTCGGCGGTGGCGTGGTCGCCTGCGAGATGGCGACGGTCTACGCGAGCCTCGGCACGGCCGTGACGATGCTCGTGCGCGGCAGCGGGCTGCTCGCCGGGCAGGAGCCGTTCGCGGGTGAGCTCGTCGCGGATGCGCTGCAGGGCCTCGGCGTCGACGTCCGGCTCGGCGCCCTGACGACGGCCGTGCATCGCACCGGCGACGGCGGCGTCGAGGTGACCCTCGGCGACGGCGCCGTCGTGGCCGCCGCGGAGATCCTCGCGGCCACCGGCCGCGCCCCGCGCACGAAGGACTTCGGCCTCGCCTCCGTCGGGCTGACCGACGGCGACTGGCTGCCCACCGACGACACCCTGATCGTCACCGCCGAGACCAACGCCGCGGTGCCATGGCTGTACGCCGTCGGCGACGTCAACCACCGCGCCCTGCTCACGCACCAGGGCAAGTACCAGGCACGTGCGGCGGGTCGGGTCATCGCGGCTCGGGCCAGCGGCGACCCGCTGCTCACGGACCCGTGGGGGCGCCATGTGGCGACGGCGGACCACGGCGCGGTGCCGCAGGTGACGTTCACGGATCCGGAGGTCGCATCCGTGGGACTCACCGAGGCGGCCGCGCGGAAGGCCGGACGGTCCATCCGCACAGTGGAGTACGACCTCGCAGGCGTCTCGGGGGCTACCGTCTTCTCGGACGACTACGTCGGGCGAGCGAAGCTGGTGCTCGACGACGACCGCGACGTGGTGATCGGAGCGACCTTCGTGGGAGCGGATGTGGGCGAGCTGCTGCAGTCGGCGACGGTGGCGGTCGTGGGTGAGGTACCGATCCAGCGGCTCTGGCACGCGGTGCCGTCCTATCCGACGCTCAGCGAGATCTGGCTGCGCCTGCTCGAGACGGACGGCCGCGCATGAGCGTCACGCTGCCGGCCCCGGGCCGCATGGAGGGCCGCACGGTCGTGATCACGGGCGCGAGCTCGGGCATCGGCCGCGCGGCGGCGATCGAGCTCGCCGCGCTCGGCGCCGACGTCGTCGTGGTGGGCCGCAACCCGGAGCGCACCCGCGCCGTCGCGGAGCAGATCGGCGGCCGCGCCTACCTCGCGGACTTCGAGCGGCTCGACGACGTGCGCCGACTCGCCGACGAGCTCAACCGCGACCTGCCCGCCATCCACGTGCTCGCGAACAACGCCGGCGGCATCGGCCCGAAGACCGAGACGGTCGACGGCTTCGGCTCGATGTTCCAGCGGAACCACCTCGCCGGCTTCCTGCTGACGAACCTGCTGCTGCCGAGGATCGTCGCGACCGCGGCGGATGCGCCGCCGGCGAGCGTGCGGATCATCCAGACGGCGAGTGCAGCGGCGGCCTCCGGCCGCATCCGCTTCGACGACCTCGACACGAAGAAGGGCCCCTGGCTCGCCGGCTGGCGCGCCTACGGAGCGAGCAAGCTCGAGAACGTCGTCTTCACGCGCGAGCTCGCGCGGCGCCTCGCCGGCACCGGCGTGACCGCGTACGCCTTCCATCCGGGCTTCGTGGCGAGCGGCTTCGGCAACCGCGGCGCGCTCGTGAGCTTCGGGCAGCGGTTCGCGCTCTCGTCCGAGCAGGGCGCAGAGCCGCTCGTGCGGCTCGCCGCCGCCCCCGACGTGCCGGCACCGTCGGGCAACTACTTCGACCGCTTGAAGGCGCCCGGCCGGCTGCCGAAGCAGGCGGACGACGCGGGCGTCGCGAAGGCGCTGTGGTCCGTGAGCGAGGTCCGCGCGGGACTGCGCTAGCGCGAGCACCTCGGCAGGCCGCCGGCGCTCGGTTCCCACGGGCGGCGACCGATAGATTCGGCCCGTGGTGCTGGCCGTGCTCGGAGGCGGCCTGCTCCTGGTCGGCGCGGTGGCGGTCGTCGTCGGCGTGCTGCCCCCGGCGGATGCGCTCGCGCTCGGCGAGCGGATCGCGCCCGTACTCGGCTTCGTCGTCGCGATCACCGTCGTCGCCGCGCTCGCGACGCGCGCCGGGGTGTTCGACCGCATCGCCGACGGGGCGGCGCGCGCCGGGCGGGGACGCGGCATCCTGCTCTGGCTGCTCGTCGTCGTGGTGGCGGTGGTCGCCACGATCTTCCTGTCGCTCGACACCACAGCGGTGCTGCTGACCCCGATCGTCGTGACGCTCGCCCGCCGCGTGGGCCTGCCTGCGCTGCCGTTCGCGATGGCGACCGTGTGGCTCGCGAACACCGGCTCTCTGCTGCTGCCGGTGTCGAACCTCACCAACCTGCTCGCCGCGGCCGGTCCGGGTCTCGGCGCCGGCGGCTACGTCGTGCGGGCGGCCCTGCCGGCGCTCGTCGCGATCGTGGTGCCCGTCGTGATCCTCGCGATCGTGTACCGGCGCGACCTCCGCCGCTCCTACGTGGTGCCCGAGCCCGCACCGGTCGGGGATCCGGTGCTGTTCCGCATCGCCGCGATCGTGCTCGTGCTGCTCGTCCCCTCGCTCGCCCTCGGCGATCCGCTGCTCGGCATCGCGGTCTGGATGCCGGCCACCGTCGCGGCCGTGGTGCTCGCCGTCGCGTTCGCCGTCCGGCGCACGAAGGGCTTCACGCTCACGCTGCTGCCGGTGTCGCTCGTCGTGTTCGTCTGCGGCCTCTTCCTCGTCGTCACCGCCGCAGGGCGGCTGGGGCTCACCGAGCTGCTCGCCGCGGTGGCGGGCACGGGGAACGGCCCGCTCGACCTCCTCCGGCTCGCCGGCACGGGCACGGTCGCCGCGAACGTCGCCGACAACCTGCCCGCCTACCTCGCGCTCGAGCCGGTGGCGAAGTCCCCGGAACGACTGCTCGCGCTGCTCGTCGCCGTGAACGCGGGGCCGCTGATCACGCCGTGGGCGTCGCTCGCGACGCTGCTCTGGCATCGAGGCCTGACCTCGATGGACATGCGGGTGTCCTGGCTGCGGTTCGCGGGTCTCGGCCTGATCGCCGCGCCGATCACCGTGACCCTCGCGACGCTGGCGATCTCCCTCACGTCCTGAGGGGCGTGCGCACCCGGTGGGTTGCCACTTCTCGCCCTCGAACGGGCGTTTCAAGGGCCAGAAGTGGCAACCCACCAAGGGATCAGGCGCCGGTCACCAGACCGGCGGATGGCGGCGCGGCCAGCCGAAGCGCCGCTCGAGCTGCCGGGCGAGCGCGAGGATCGTCGCCTCCCCGCCCGGGCGGCCGATCAGCTGCACGCCCGCCGGCCATCCGGTGTCGGCGGCGCCGACGGGCAGCACGATCGCGGGCAGGCCGGCGATGTTGACGAACGACGAGTACGGCGCCGCCTGCACCTGGCGAGCGAAGACGACGTCGGGGTCGGGATCCTCGGTGAACCAGCCGAGCGGCATCGGCGGGAGGGCGAGCGCGGGCGTGAGCACCGCGTCGAAGCCGTCGAACGCGGCGACGGCACGCCGCTCGAACGCGGCGGCGGCGGACAAGGCCCACAGCAGCCGCTCGGCCGGCAGCGCCCGCCCGCGCTCGACCATCGCGGCGGTGTAGGACTCGAGCAGCGCGAGCTCCGCCTCGCCGTGCGCCGGGATGCCGGCGGCGGACGCCGCCCACAGCACGCCGAAGAACTCGGGGTACCGCTCCCCCGGCAGCCGCACCGGCTCGAGGCCGTGGCCGAGCTCGTCGAGCGCCGCGATGGTGCGGCCCACCGCGGCGACGGATGCGGGGTCCACGGCGATGTCGACCGCCTCGTCCCAGACCGAACCCTCGAGCACGCCGACCTGGAAGCGGCCCTCGCCGCGCACCGCGGCGCCGAGGAACGGCCCCTCCCCCGGCGGCACGAGCGCGAACGGCGGCCGGCGCGGCACCCCGTCGGGCGCGCCGAGCGCGTCCAGCACCATCGCGACGTCCGCGACGCTCCGGCCGATCGGCCCGGCGGTCACCATGCCGGCGAGCGACTCCCGGCCGCCCTGCGCGGGCACGCGCCCCCGCGAGGGCTTCAGCCCGACCACGCCGCAGGTGGCGGCCGGGATCCGCACGGAGCCGCCGCCGTCGGAGCCGACCGCGACCGGCACCAGCCCGGCCGCGACCGCCGCGGCCGCGCCGCCGCTCGACCCGCCGGCGCCCGTCGACGGGCCCCAGGGGTTCCGCGCCGGCGGGCGTCCGGCCGGCTCGGTGTACCCGGTCAGGCCGAACTCGGGCGCCGTCGTCGCGCCGACCGAGACGGCGCCGGCGGCGTCGATCGCCGTGATGATGCGGTCGGATGCGGCCGCCGGCCGGTCCGCGAACAGCCGCGATCCGCTCCCCGAGACGGTGCCCGCTCGGCGCGCGAGCTCCTTCTCGGCGACCGGCACGCCCCAGAGCGGCGCGGGCCCCGGCCCTTCGGCATCGAGCCGCGCCGCCGTGGACCGCGCCCGCTCCGCATCCACCCGGGCGAAGGCGCCGAGGTCGCCGTCCAGCCGTGCGATGCGCGCGAGCGCGTGCTCGACGACCTCGAGCACCGTCGCGTCGCGGCGCTGGATCCAGTCCCACTGCTCCTGCGCGGAGAGGTGGTGGAGCTCGAAGGCCACTACTTGATCGACCGCTGCAGCAGCACGGTGCCGATCCACCGGTCGAACTTGAAGCCGACCCGCCCCATCCGCCCGACCTCCTTGAAGCCGAGCGACTCGTGCAGCCGCAGCGACGACTCGGCGCCCTTGTCGGCGATGACGGCGAGCAGCTCCTTGAGGCCCGCCTCGCGGCCCGCGTCGATGAGCGCGGTGAGCAGCGCCTTGCCGAGGCCCTTGCCGGTCGCCGCCGGCGACAGGTAGATGGAGCTCTCGGCCGTGTGCCGGTACGCGCGCTTCTGCCGCCACGGCGTGCAGAGCGCGTAGCCGATCACCTGCCCGGACGGCGAGACGGCGACGAGGAACGGCAGCTTCAGCCGGGTGAGGTAGGCGAACTTCGAGCGCCACTCACGCAGCGACATGGTGTCCTCGTCGAAGGTGACCATGCTGTTCGTGACGTAGTGGTTGTAGAGCTGCCGAACGTCGGGGAGGTCGCGCGCGGTCGCCGGCCGGATCGAGTACGCGAACTCGGGCTCCGGCGGCGGCAGGCGTCGGAGGTGGAACGGCTTGACCCGCCGCGCCTCGTACTCCTCCTCCAGCACGGCGCGAGCCTAATCCGGGAGGCGCCAGTCGATGCCGCGCGCGCCCTGCTGCTCCAGCAGCGCGTTCGTGCGGCTGAAGGGCCGCGACCCGAAGAAGCCCGTGCGCGCCGACAGCGGGCTCGGATGCGCGGACTCGACCCGCGCGACGTGCGGGAGCAGGTCCGCCCCGAGCGCCTGCGCCCGCTTGCCCCAGAGGATCGCGACGAGCGGCCCGCCGCGCTCGGCGAGCGCCGCGAGCGCCCGGCCGGTCACCGCCTCCCAGCCCCGGCCGTGGTGTGATCCGGCGGCGCCGGCGCGCACGGTGAGGTCGCGGTTCAGCAGCAGCACCCCGCGGTCCGCCCACGCGGTGAGGTCGCCGTGGGCCGCGGGCGGCAGCCCGAGGTCGTCCTGGCGCTCCCGGTAGATGTTCACGAGGCTGCGCGGCAGCGGCCGCACGTGCCGCTCGACGGCGAACGCGAGGCCGATCGGATGCCCGGGGGTCGGATACGGGTCCTGCCCGACCACGACGACCCGCACGGCGTCGAGCGGCAGCGTGAACGCGCGCAGCACGAGCCCGGGGGCGGGCAGCACGTCGTGCCCCGCCGCGACGTCCGCGGCAGCGAAGGCCTCCGCGGCCAGCAGCGCCGGCTCGGCCGGCTCGAGGGCCGCCGCCCAGCCGGCATCGATCGTGCCAGCGGCGGCGAGGTCTGCGAGTCGGCTCATCCGGCCGGCTCCCGCCGCACCGCGACCGCGCCGTCGCCCGAGGACACCCACCAGACGTTGCCGGCGCCCGCGATCGTCGCCGCGTCGCCGAGCACGAGGGCGGTGTCCTCGTCGATCGCCGCGCCCTCGGGCACGACGCCGCCGCCGACCGCGGTGATCAGGCGCGCGAGCGTGCCCCACTGCGCGGCGTGCACGTCGATCGTGAGGGCGGCGAGGCCGAGCCCGTCCCGCACGAGCAGCTCGTCGCGGTCCTCGCCGAAGTCCGGATCGAGGACCGGGACGCCGTGGTGCCGCCAGCCGCCGAGCAGGGCGTGCCGGGCCGCGATCGCGGAACCCGCGGAGAAGCCCGCGTACGGCCGGCCGGCCGCGACGAGCGCGCGGATGCGGTCCGCGAGCGGCAGCACCGCGTCGAGGTAGGCCGGGGTGAGGCCGCCGCCGACGAGCACGCCGTCGGCCTCGTCGAGCACGGCGGGATCGAGGCTGCCGCCGTGCCGGGCGGTCGCGACGCGGGCCTCGATCGGGCCGGCGAGCGTCACGGCCTCGATCAGCTTCGCGGCGTGGTCGTCCTCGTCGCCGTCGCGCACCGAGAGCACCGCGATGCGCGGGACCTCGCGGCCGCCCGCGGCCCGCGCGTCCTCGACGAAGCCGCGCCAGGGCTCCGCCCGCCCGCCCCAGCCGCCCCCGACGAGGTGGAGGCGTCCGGTCATCCGGCCGCGCCGCCGGTGACGGGCGGCTCGGCCGACCACGGGAAGACGATCCAGCGGTCGGTGTCCTTCCAGGACCAGTCGGGCACGAAGACGGTCTGCGGCTTCGTGTAGAAGCAGGCGGTGCGCACCTCAGCGCCCATCCGCTCGATGATCTCGACGGCGAGCTTCAGGGTCAGGCCCGACTGCGAGACGTCGTCGGCGAGCAGCACGCGGCGGCCCGCCAGCGAGTCCCCGTCGAGGTGCGGCGGCAGCAGCAGCGGCTCGGGCAAGGTCTCATCGACCCCGGTGTAGAGCTCGACGTTGATCGATCCGCAGCTCTTCACGCCGAGCGCGTAGGCGAGCGCCCCGCCGACGAGGAGGCCGCCGCGGGCGATCGCGACGACGATCTCGGGCTCGAAGCCGTCGTCGTGGATGCGGGTGGCGAGCTCGCGGGCGGCGCCGCCCACGTCCTCCCACCGCAGGATCTCGCGGGGCGGGGCGGCCTGATCGGTGCTCATCCCCGGAAGCGTATCGCCGGGTGCGGGAGGACCAGAATGAGCGACGACGGCGGAAGGAGCCAGAGCGTGGATGTGACGGAGATCGAGGTGCCCTTCCGGGACTGGACCACGTGGGTCAGGATCACCGAGCCCCAGGAGCCCGTGCCCGGTGCGCTGCCGGTCGTGCTGCTGCACGGCGGCCCCGGCATGGCGCACGACTACATCCGGAACCTCGCCGCGCTGTCGAAGACGGGCCGCCGGGTCATCCACTACGACCAGCTCGGCTGCGGCCGCAGCACCCACCTGCCCGACGCACCGAAGGAGTTCTGGACGCCGGAGCTGTTCGTCGAGGAGTTCGACAACCTCGTCGCGCACCTCGGGCTCGAGCGGTACCACGTGGCCGGCCAGTCCTGGGGCGGGATGCTCGGCTCGGAGATCGCGGTGCGGCGGCCCGCCGGGCTCGCCTCGCTCGGCATCCTCAACTCCCCCGCCTCGATGGAGCTCTGGGTCGCCGGCGCGAACCGGCTCCGCGAGGACCTGCCGCCCGAGACGCGCGAGGCGCTCGAGCGGCACGAGGCGGACGGTTCGATCGAGGACCCGGAGTACCTCGCCGCCGTCGACGTCTACTACCGGCGGCACGTCTGCCGGATGGATCCGTACCCCGCGGACCTCGTCGCCTCCACCGCGCAGATGGAGGCCGAGCCGACCGTGTACCACACGATGAACGGCGTGAACGAGTTCTTCGTCACCGGCACGATGGCCGGCTGGAGCATCATCGACCGGCTGCCGCAGATCGCCGTGCCGACGCTCGTGCTCGCCGGCGAGTTCGACGAGGCGACGCCCGAGGTCTGGCAGCCGTTCGTCGACCTGATCCCGGACGTGCGCACGCACGTCGAGCCGGATGCGAGCCACTGCTCGCACCTCGAGCACCCGCAGGCGATCCTCGAGGTGCTCGCCGCCTTCCTCGCCGAGCACGACCGAGCCGTGACGCGGGCGTGACGAGCCGTTCGCCCGCTGTTCATGGCTCTCCGACCGGGCGGGGGGCTGCCGTCCAGGCTGTCGGGTGACGCTGAGGCGTGTGACCGCAACCGACACCGCCGCCCCCCGCACCACCGTCGACGACGAGCTGCTGGACCGGATGCACCGCTACTGGTCGGCCGCCAACTACCTCTCCGTCGGGCAGATCTACCTGCTCGACAACCCGCTGCTGCAGCAGCCGCTCGCGCCCGAGCACATCAAGCCGCGCCTGCTCGGCCACTGGGGCACGACGCCCGGGCTGAACCTCGTCTACGTGCACGCCAACCGGGTGATCAAGGAGCGCGACCTCGACGGGATCTTCATCGCGGGTCCCGGCCACGGCGGCCCCGGCGTCGTGGCGAACACCTACCTCGAGGGCACCTACTCGGAGGTCTACCCGCACATCTCGGAGTCGGAGGACGGGATGCGGCGCCTCTTCCGGCAGTTCTCGTTCCCCGGCGGCATCCCGAGTCACGCGGCGCCCGAGACGCCCGGCTCCATCAACGAGGGCGGCGAGCTCGGCTACTCGCTGATGCACGCCACCGGCGCCGTCTTCGACAACCCCGACCTGGTCGCCTTCACCGTCATCGGTGACGGCGAGGCGGAGACCGGCCCGCTCGCCACGAGCTGGCACGCGCCCGCGTTCCTCGACGCCGCCCGCGACGGGGCGGTGCTGCCGATCCTGCACCTCAACGGCTACAAGATCGCGAACCCGACCGTGCTCGCCCGCATCCCCGAGGAGCAGCTGCTGCAGCTCATCCGCGGCTGGGGCTGGGACCCGATCGTCGTCGCCGGCGAGGAGCCCATGGCGGTGCACCGGGCGATGGCGGAGGCGCTCGACACCTGCCTCGACCGCATCGCCGCGATCCAGGGGGCGGCGCGGAACGGATCCCGCCCGCAGGGTCCGGCGCCCTGGCCGATGATCGTGATGCGCACCCCGAAGGGCTGGACCGGCCCGAAGGAGGTCGACGGGAAGCAGATCGAGGGCACCTTCCGCGCCCACCAGGTGCCGCTGTCCGAGGTACGCACGAACGAGGGACACCTGCGCGAGCTCGAGGCGTGGATGCGCCGCTACCGCCCGGAGGAGCTGTTCGACGAGGACGGCCGGCTCGTGCCCGAGCTGCAGGAGCTCGCGCCCGAGGGGCCGCGGCGGATGGGGGCGAACCCGCACACGAACGGCGGGGCGATCCTCAAGGACCTCGAGCTGCCCGACTTCCGCGACTACGCCGTCGAGGTCGAGGAGCCCGGCTCGACGATGCACTCGGCCACGACGGTGCTCGGCGACTACCTCCGCGACGTGATGGCCGCGAACCCCGACCGCTTCCGGCTGATGGGCCCGGACGAGACCGCGTCGAACCGGCTCCAGGCCGTGTTCGGGACCACGGACCGCGCCTGGCAGGAGCCGATCCTGCCGACCGACGACCACCTCGCGCCGAACGGCCGGGTCATGGAGGTGCTGTCGGAGCACCTCCTGCAGGGCTGGCTGGAGGGCTACCTGCTCACCGGGCGCCACGGGCTGATGAGCTCGTACGAGGCCTTCGCGCACATCGTCGACTCGATGGTGAACCAGCACGCGAAGTGGCTGCACGACATCAACCGGATCGAGTGGCGGCGACCGATCGCGAGCCTGAACTACCTGATCACCTCGCACGTCTGGCGGCAGGACCACAACGGGTCCAGTCACCAGGACCCCGGCTTCGTCGACCACGTCGTGAACAAGAAGGCGGAGATCGCCCGCGTCTACCTGCCGCCGGATGCGAACTGCCTGCTCTCGGTCGGCGACCACGCGCTGCGCAGCCGGCAGTACATCAACGTGATCGTGGCGGGCAAGCAGGAGCAGCTCGACTACCTGACGATGGACGAGGCGATCGCGCACTGCACACGGGGGCTCGGCATCTGGGAGTGGGCGTCGACCACCGTGAACGAGCCGGATGTCGTGCTCGCCGCCGCCGGCGAGATCCCCACGATGGAGGTGCTCGCGGCCGCCGACCTGCTGCGGCAGCACGTGCCGGACCTGAAGGTCCGGGTCGTGAACGTCGTCGACCTGATGCGCCTGCAGTCGGACCGCGAGCATCCGCACGGGCTGCCGGACCGCGAGTTCGACGCGATCTTCACTCCCGACAAGCCGGTGGTCTTCGCCTATCACGGCTATCCGACGCTCATCCACCGCCTCACGTACAAGCGCGCGAACCACGACCAGTTCCACGTCCACGGGTACATCGAGGAGGGCACCACCACGACGCCGTTCGACATGGTGATGATGAACCGGCTCGACCGGTTCTCGCTCGTGTCGGACGTC
Organism: Amnibacterium sp.; assembly: GCF_036559085.1. Taxonomy (GTDB): domain Bacteria; phylum Actinomycetota; class Actinomycetes; order Actinomycetales; family Microbacteriaceae; genus Amnibacterium. The sequence goes on along the minus strand of NZ_DATBTU010000075.1, from coordinate 138,040 downwards.
ATCGACCGGGTGCCGTCGCTCGGCACCGGGTACGCCGCCCTGCGCCAGCGGATGAGCGACGCCCGCCTCGCCGCGCGCACCTACACGCGGGAGCACGGCGAGGACGACCCGTCGATCGCGGACTGGCGGTGGCCGTACGGCCGCGGCTGACCCTCAGCCGAGCGGCCAGGTCATCGGGGCGGCGCCGCACGCGGCCATCTCGCCCTCGCCGCGCTCGCGGAGCGCGCCGCCGGCCATGATGCGCGTGCGCGCCGCCTGGTAGCGGGCGCCGAGCGCCTCGAGGCGGTCGGCGATCGCCGGCAGGCCATCACCGTCCTCGCGCAGGAGGGCGTCCGCGCGGTCGACGAGGAGGGCGGTCACCGGGTTCTGCTCGACGATGGACCGGGCAGCGGCGATCCATCCGGCCGCGCCCGGTACCGCGGCGATGACCGCGACCTCCGTTCGCAATGCCGCGTACCAGGGGCGCCACAGGTTCTCGTACCAGTCGTCCCTGCCGTTCCTGCCATCGGGCGCGGTCGCCGCCGTGTCGAGCGCTCGCGTGCTGTCGCCGCCGTGCAGCAGCGGGAGGAGGCGGCAGACGAGCACCTCGAAGTACTGCTCCCGGAAGTCGCGCGTCAGCAGCGCCCGCGCGATCCCCAGCCATCGCGCCGCGTCGTCGTCGTCGCCCTGGAGGGCGGCCGCGCAACCGACGGCCATCGCGGTGGGGCTCAGGCTGTTCACCCTGGGACGGCCGGCTCGCTCCCAGCCGTCGAGGAATCGCACGCCGAGATCGCGGGCGAGCTGCACGTCGCCGGCGATCGCGGCGACGATGATCGCTCTCGACACCGCCAGGTACCCCTCGCCTGCGTGCGACGGGAGGGTGAGCAGCCTGCCGCTCAGGCGCCTCGCCGCGGGGATGTCGCCGACGCCGATCGCGCACTCCGCCGTCATCTGCAGCGCATCGGTCAGCTCGGCGCCGATCTCCGGGCTGATGCCGAGCGGTGCGAGCAGCTCGATCCGCTCGGAGGCGGCGGCGAAGGCGCCGGTCAGATCGCCCCGGGCGAGGCGGATGGTGCAGATCCCGTCGAGCACCGAGCTCCGCCCGACGCGGTCGTCCAGCCGCTCGAGCTCGGGGAGGAGATCGAGCGCGGCCGACTCCTTCGCCGGATCCTCGTCGTGCATCCCGAGGATCTCCGCGACGGCGATGCGAGCGAGCGCGCGCGGGTCGCCGCCGGCGAGCGGACGCGCCTCGTCGAGCACCGGCTCGGCGGCCTCGGGCTCCGGCCGCGGCGTGATGATGCCCCGGAACCGGACCATGGCCTCGGCCTCGCGGGCGAGCTGGACCGCCGCCAGGGCGTCGTCGCCCGCCTCGCGGAACGCCCGTGCAGCCTCCCCGCGCAGGCGGATGGACGGGGCGCCGAACTGCCGTGCCTCCGCGGCCCCGGCTGCCGCGACGAGCATCCGGCCGCGGCTCGCCGGATCCGCCGCGAGCACGGCCGCCTGCTCGAAGCGACGCTGCGCCTCGGCCGGGATGCCGCGGGCGAAGACCAGCCGCGCGATCCGCTCGGCGAGCCGGAAGGCTCCCTCGCGGTCGGCCGCCGGGAGGTCGTCCCGGGCGAGCGCCGTCCGCGCCTCGTCGGCGAGGGCGTCGACGTCGCGGGTCCACCGCTCGTCGTCCTGCGCCTCCACCGGCAGCTGCTCGGCATGGACCATGCACCACCGCAGGTGCGCGGACCGCACCGCGGTCGTCTCCCCCTCGGCCTCGAGCAGCTCGGCGCCGTACTGGCGGATCGTCTCGAGCGCCCGGTACCGCGTGCCGTCGTTCGTGCTGACCGCGTCCAGCAGGCTGCAGTCGACGAGGGCCGCGAGCGCCCCGGGCACCGCGCCCCTGGTGACGCCGGGCAGCGCGGCGACGACGTCGGCCGCCGCGGTCGCCGGGAACGGCGTCGCGAACACGGACACCCGCCGCAGCACCGCGCGCTCCTCGGGAGCGAGCAGGTCGTGGCTCCAGTCGACGGCGGCGCGGAGCGACCGGTGCCGGGCGTCGGCGCGGCGGCCGCCCGTGAGCAGCGCGAGGCGGTCGCCGAGGCCGGCCTCGAGGCCATCGAGCCCGAGCGAGGGCAGCCGAGCGGCGGCCAGCTCGATCGCGAGCGCCACGCCCTCGAGCCCGGTGCAGATCGCCCCGACGCGCTCGCGATCCGCATCCGTCAGTCGCGTGCCGGCCGCGAGCGCCCGGGCGGTGAAGAGCGCGGCCGCGTCGCCGTCGGGGCCGGCGGAGAGGCCGGGGACCGGGAACACCCACTCGAACGGCACCGCGAGGCGCGTGCGGCTCGTCGCGAGCACGGTGAGGCCGGGGCACCCGGCGAGGAGGCGCTCGAGGAGCTCGGCGACGGGATCGAGCAGGTGCTCGCAGTTGTCGAGCACGAGCAGGGTGGTCCTCGTGCTCAGCCACGCCTCGAGCGCGTCGACGGGGGCGCGACCCTGCCGCTCCTGCACGCCGATCCGCTCGGCGATGGTCGGCGCGATCCGCGCCGGATCCGTGATCGGCACGAGGTCGACGAGCCACGACCCCTCCGGGTACCGCTCGGCGAGGTCGGCCGCGACGCTGAAGGCGAGCCGGGTCTTGCCGACGCCGCCCGGTCCGAGCGCGGTGACGAGGCGGTGCTCCCCGAGCGCGACGGCGAGGGCGGCGCGCTCATGGGCGCGGCCGATGAACGACGTGAGGGTCGAGGCGACCGGCGGCGCAGATGCGGCGGGCTCGACCGCGAGGCCCGCGAGCGCGCGACGGTCCCGCGCACCCGTCTTCCGCAGCAGCGACGCGACGTGGCTCTCCACGGTGCGGACCGACAGGAACAGCCGCTCGGCGATCTCCGCGTTCGTCGCGTGCCCGGCGAGCGCCGCGAGCACCTCCCGCTCCCGCGGGGAGAGGGCGTCGGCCGTCCCGGTGCTCACGAGCGGGAGTCCTGCTCCGTCGCGACGCCCGATGCCGGCGGCCCCACCGGCGCCGCCCCGCACGCCCGGCGCTCCGCCGCCCCGCGCGCCGCCTCCGCACCGCCGGCGAGCAGCCGGGTGCGCGCCGCCTGGTACGACGCCCCGAGCCCGTCCAGCCGGCAGGCGATCGCCGGCAGCGTCGCGGCCCGCTCGAGCACGTCCCGGGCGAGCCGGGTCTTGCCGGGCCCGCCCGGCCCGACGGTGGTGACGAAGAGGTCGGCCGCGAGTGCGGCGGTGAGCCGCTCGCGTTCGCGCTTCCGGCCCACGAACGAGGTGAGCGGAGCGACGGCCGGATGCTCGGCGGCGACCTCGGCGTTCGTGCCGTGCTCCGCCAGCGCACGGAGGACGTCGAGCTCGCGGGCCGAAAGCGGTACGAGCGGGCGGCTCTGCACGAGATCGGATCATCCTCCCCGCGGGGCCCGTTGCACAGGGCCCCGCGTCCGGAGGGGCGGTGGGAGCGGCTCAGACGGTGGCGGGACGCTCGGCGTCGAGCGCCGGCGCGGTCGTCTCGGCGGAGCGGAACAGCCGGGCGGTTGCGGCGAACAGCGCTTCGCGGCGCTCCCGGCGCTCACCGCGGCTGCGCCGCGAGATGCGGACTCGGGCCATCCGGTCGTACTGCGACTGGAGGGCGAAGTCGGTGTGGAGGGTCGTGGGCTGGAACATGATCGGCTCCTTGATGATCGGGAGGATCTGGATGACCGAGAGGCTTGTCCGGGGCGGCCCGGCACACATCCGTGCTCACCACCGAACCCACTACGGAACCGCGCGCTCCGTGGTGGCGCGCAGCCGAGCTCAGTGGAGGCGGAGCCGGAGCGCCGGGTAGGACGACGGGGTGAAGCCGAGCGAGCGGTAGCGGGGTTCGCCGCTCGTTGTCGCGGGGGCCCCCGAGCGCCGGTTACGACGCGACGCGAAGCGGCGTGGCGTCCGTGCACTTGGGGAGAGATCGAGGCGGCGCGCGTCCGTCTCGCGCTCGAACCAGTCGAGCAGCGCCGTGACGCAGGCGCGCGCGTAGCCGCGGCGCTGGAACGCCGGCAGCGTGCTGACCTGCGAGACGTGCCCCCGGATGCCGACCGGGTTCGACGGCGAGGGCGGCGGATGCTCCACGAGGCCCAGCGCGCAGGCGACCGGACCGACGCCCGGCTCGTCGACGACGAACGCGGCGACCTCGTCCGTGCGCGGCAGCCATGCCGTGAACCAGGCCTCCGCCGCGGGCCGCCAGGGCGCATCCGGAGCATCCGGAGCATCCGACGAGTCCCCCATGTCGGCGTACATCTCGGCCCGCAGGCGGACGAGCGCTGCGGCGTCGGCGGCTCCGGCCCGGCGCACGGCGATCGTCACGTCGCCATTCTTTCGAAGACGTCGCGGCCTCCGCTCCTCCACAGGCCGCCGAGAGCGAGCTCCTCGGATCCGGATGCACGCCGCTCCCCGCCGAGCGCCGCATCGGCAGCACGATCCCGGCCATGAACGAAGAACCGGGCGTCCCCACCGACGCCGATCTGCTCGAGTCCGTGCGCTGCCTCGTCGGCCCCGCGATCCGGAACCAGCTCTGGCTGTTCCCCTACGACGAGGACGGCGTGCCGATGCAGCTCGTGGTCCCGATCGAGGGCGTGCCGTTCACGCCCGACGTCGTGCCCCGGCTGGCCGAGGCGGTGCTCGAGATCTGCCGGTCGGCGGACGCCGGCTCGGTCGGGCTGCTGTGGGAGCGGCCCGGTCCGCAGCGGCTCACGCCCCGGGAGGCGGCGGCTGTCGACGCGACCGTCACGGCGATCCGTGCCGACCTGCCGGTTCGCGCGTCCTTCCTGTCCTGGGACGATGACGTCACGGCGCTCCCGCTGCGGGCGGCAGCGTGACCGGCCGTCCCAGGTCAGCCGAGGACGCCCTCCTCGAAGTTCTTGTCGATCTGGCTGATGTGGACCTCGGCGCTGTTCGGCAGCGCCTCCAGCGCCGACCGGAGGGCGTCGAGGGTCGAGGGGGCGGGTGCGACGGCGATGCCGGCGCCGACGTCGGGGAGCATGCGGGGGGCGGCGGTCGCGGGCGTGGCGCCGACGGCCAGGAGGAGGGTGGCGGCCGCTGCGACGGCCAGGACGCCGCGACGGACGTGCCGCAGGTCGGCGGAGCGGGAGGTGGTGGTGTGGATCATGATCGACTCCTTCGGTTGTCGATAGACAGGAGGCTCGGCAGGGCCGCGTGATACGAGATCCGTGCCGGTTCCCGAAACCCACTGCCGACCTCGCGGTCGGGAATCACGGATTCTCGGCGCTCGCCGAGGTCCTGGAGGCGATCGGGGGTGCTCCCGGATCGGGCCTGGCCGCTGTCGTCGGACCGCGATGTCCGTCGGCTCCCGCCGGGACCGGCAGCATGATCGGGTGCGCTTCGCGATCCTCCTCAACGCCGTGCTCGCCCTCGCCTGCGAGGCGGCGCTGCTCGTCGCCGCGGTCGGCATCGGGCTCGCGCTCCCCGCCCCGCTGCCCGTGCGCGTCGTGGCGGCCGTGCTGCTGCCGGTCGTGGTCGTCGTCGTGTGGGGCGCCTTCCTCGCACCACGGGCGGCCCGCCGCCTCGATCCACGGGGCCGGCTGCTCACGGAGGCGGTGCTGTTCGCCGTCGCTGTGGCCGGCCTGGCGTTCGTCGGCGCGACGGCGGCCGCCGTGCTGCTCGCGGTCGTGGCCGGCGCCCGCCTGATCCTCGGCGGCGTGATCGGGCGGGTCTGACCTACTTCCGGACGGTGGCGCCGAGCCGGGCCATGTCGGCCGCCCCCTGCTCCCGCAGGTCCCCGGGTGCGGCGAGGAGGCCCGTCCGCGCCGCCTGGTAGGGGCAGCCTGCCGCGCGAAGGCGCTCGGCGATCGCCGGCAGCGCTGCTTCGTCCCCATCGAGCAGCGCCGCCGCCCGGTCGAGCAGGGCGACCGCGATCGGGTTCGGCGCCCCGACGCGGCGCGCGCGGGCCACCCGTTCGGCCGCATCCGGGAGGTCGGCGAGCACGGCGGCCTCGGCCCAGAGCGCGGCGTACCAGGGGCGCCAGGCGGCGTTGTACCAGTCGTCCGGTCGCAGGGGATCGCGGGTGAGTCGCCGCACCGCCTCGTCGAAGCGGCAGCGGTGGAGCAGCACCAGGACCTCCAGGCTGCTCAGGTCGAACTCCTCGTCGCGCTCGGGGCCGGTGAGCAGCAGATCCGTCACCGCTCGCCACTCGGCAGCGGCCGCGTCGTCCCCGAGCAGCGCGAAGGCCACCGAGGCGGACAGCGCCGGGGCGCTGAGGTTCGACGCCAGGGGACGGCCCGCACGGTCCCAGTCCTCGCGGAAGCGCTCGGCCATCAGGGCGCACCGCTCGAGGTTCCCGGCGAGCGCGTCGACGATCAGCAAGCGTGTGGTCGCGAGGTGCTGCTCCTCCGCGTAGTAGGGCAGGGCGAGGATCCGACCCGCGAAGCGCGCGGCGAGCGTGAGGTCCCCCACACCGACGGCGCAGCCGGTCGACATGCCGAGCGCGTCGAAGAGCTCGAAGCCGAGCTCCGGGGTGATCACCAGCGGGTCGAGGAGCTCGACGCGCCGGAACGCGCTCGCCGCCCCGGCCTGGAGATCACCCAGCGTGAGCTGCACCGCGCAGAGGGCGTCGAGCGCCACGCTCTCCCCGACGGCGTCGCCCGCGCGGTGCGTGAGCTCGATGGCCCGGCGCGCGAGCTCCGCGCTGGTCGCGTCGTCCTGGGGCGCGAGGCACGCCTCGGATGCGAGCACACGGCCCTGTGCGACCGGGTCGTCGCCGGCGAGGCGGCGGGCGTCCGTGAGCAGCGACCGGACCTCCTCGGGTCCCGGAGGCGGGGACAGCATGTTGAAGCGGATGACCAGCAACGCCGCCTTGGTCAGCTCCTCGGCGCCCCCGGCGGGATCGCCGGCCCGGACGAACGCGGCCGCAGCGTCGCGCCGCAGGCGGAACGACTCGTTGCCGGCTTGTCGCGCCTCCGCCGCACCCGCCGCGGCTCGGAGGCAGGACGCAGCGGTGGCGGGATCTGCGGCGAGCGCCGCCGCCTCCTCCAGCCGTCGCTGCGACTCCGCGGGCCGGCCGCGGGTGAACAGGGCCGACCCGAACCGTTCCGCGAGCCGGTACGCGACGGCGCGGCAGTCGGGGCGCCCTCGCGCCCAGGCCAGCGCCGCGCGGAGGTCGTCGGCGACGGCGTCGAAGTCCTCCCGCCAGAGCTCGCCTCCCGCATCCGTCCGCGAGCGGAGCTCCTCCGCCTCCCCGGCGCACCAGGCGAGATGCGCGGAGCGGGTGGCGAGGTCCTCGCCATGCTCCGCGAGCCGCTCGGCGCCGTACTGGCGGATCGTCTCGAGCAGCCGGTAGCGGGTTCCTCGTGGGCCGAGCTCGGCGATCACGAGACTGCTGTCGGCCAGCTCCGCCAGCACCTCGACCTCCGCCCCGGTGCTCCGGTCGTCCTGGAGGACGCTCGCGGCAGCGGAGGCGGAGAAGGGCGCCGCGAACACGGCGACGCCGCGCAGCACCGCCTTGTCCGCGGCCGGCAGCAGGGCGTAGCTCCAGTCCAGCGTGGCGCGCAGCGAGCGATGGCGGTCGTCGGCCCGGCGGCCTCCGGTGAGCATCGGGAGCCGGTCGGCGAGCCCCGCCTCCAGGCCGTCGAGCCCCATCGCCGGCAGGCGCGCGGCGGCGAGCTCGATCGCGAGGGCCATGCCGTCGAGCGCGTCGCAGACGTGGGCGACGCGCGGCCGCAGCTCCGGGCCGAGCACCACGCCGGCCGCAGCCGCCCGCGCCTCGAACAGCCGCACGGCGTCGCCGGGGGCGCCGTCCCGGTCCGAGGACAGCCCGGGCACCGGGAAGACCGATTCGAACGGGACCGCGAGCCGCGTGCGGCTCGTCGCGAGCACGACGAGGCCGCCGCTCGCGAGCAGCAGGTGCTCGAGGAGCGCGGCGACGCCGTCGAGCAGGTGCTCGCAGTTGTCGAGCACGAGCAGCAGATCGCGGCCGGCGAGCCAGGCCGCGAGTCCCTCGGCGAGCGATCGGTCCTGCCGCTCCGGGATGCCGAGCACCGCGGCGATCGCGGGCGCGACCCGTTCCGGGTCGGTCACCGGGACGAGATCCACGTACCACGCGCCGTCCGCGTACCGGTCGCCCCGCTCGGCCATCACCGCCTGCGCGAGGCGGGTCTTCCCCACCCCGCCGGGACCGAGCGCGGTGACGAGCGGGTGCTCGTCCAGCGCCGCCCCGAGCGCCTCCCGCTCGGCCACGCGGCCCACGAAGGACGTGACGGAGGAGCGCGTGGAGCGCCCCGATCCGGATCCCGCTCGCAGCAGGCCTGGTGCCGCGGCGATCAGCGCTCGCCGGTCGCCGGCGGACGTCTTGCGCAGCAGCGCGGCGACGTGACTCTCCACCGTCCGCACCGAGATGAACAGCTCGGCTGCGATCTCGGCGTTCGTACGGTGCTCGGCGACAGCACCGAGCACCTCCCGCTCACGCGGCGAGAGGGTGTCGGAGCTGCGCCCACCGGTCACGCCGGAATCCTCCGCCTGCCGGCGCCGGCGCGCACCTGCGATCTGCGTCGAGGTGCGGTGCCGGGCCGCCGGCGTCAGCGCTTGACGGCGATCTTCCCCTTCACGAGCTTCGACGGGGCGGCCTGCGCGACCGGCTTGATGGTGATCAGGTCGAGGTTCACGTGCGCCGGCAGCTCCACCGCGCCGACGATGCTCTCGGCGATGTCCTCGGCGGTCAGCGGCTCGGGGACGTCCGCGTAGACGGCATCCGCCCTGGCCTGGTCGCCGCCGAAGCGGTTGAGGGAGAACTCCTCCGTCTTCACGAGTCCCGGCGCGACCTCGATCACGCGGATCGGCTCGCCGGCGAGCTCGAGGCGCAGCACCGCGACGAGGGCGTGCTCGGCGAACTTCGCCGCGTTGTACCCGCTGCCGCCCTCGTAGGCGATGTGCCCGGCGATCGAGGTGACCGTGACGATGTCGGCGGATCCGGTCGCCTCGGCGCCGTCCCGCAGCAGCGGCAGCAGGGCGGACGTCACCCGTTTCGTGGCGATCACGTTCGCCTCGAACATCCACCGCCAGTCCTCCACGCTGCCGGCCTCCACGGTCGCGAGCCCGCGGGCGCCGCCGGCGTTGTTGACGAGCGTCGTGAGCGGGCCCCCTGCGGCGACCTCGGCGGCGAGGCGGTCGACGTCCTCGGCGACGGTGAGGTCCGCGACGACGAAGTCGCAGCCGGTCTCCGCGGCGAGCGCCGCGAGCCGCTCCTGGCGCCGCGCGACGGCCACGACGTCCCAGCCGTGCTCGCGCAGAAGGCGGACGGCGGCCGCCCCGATCCCCGTGCTGGCCCCGGTCACCACTGCTCTGCGCGTCATAGGGCCATTCAAGAGCACGCGCGCTGGGCCTTCGTTACGGCATGTGTCGCCGCCGCTACCGCCCCGCGGCCCACCTTCCTAGCGTTGCCCGCATGACCGAGCACTCCTGGCACTTCGAGACCGAGCAGATCCACGCCGGTGCAGCCCCCGACCCCGTGACCAACGCGCGGGCGACCCCCATCTACAAGACGACGTCGTACGTCTTCAACTCCGCCGACCACGCGAAGAACCTCTTCGCCCTCGCCGAGTTCGGCAACATCTACAACCGCATCCAGAACCCGACCCAGGCGGTCGTGGAGGAGCGGATCGCGGCCCTCGAGGGCGGCACCGCGGCCCTGCTGCTGGCCTCCGGGCAGGCGGCGGAGACCTTCGCCGTGCTGAACATCGCGCAGGCGGGCGACCACATCGTCTCGTCGAGCTCGATCTACGGCGGCACCTACAACCTCTTCAAGTACACGCTCGCGAAGCTCGGCATCGAGACGACCTTCGTCGAGGACCAGGACGACCCCGAGGCGTGGCGCGCGGCCGTGCGGCCGAACACGAAGCTGTTCTTCGCGGAGACGATCGGCAACCCGAGGATCAACGTCCTCGACATCCGCACCGTCGCCGACGTGGCGCACGAGAACGACATCCCCCTGATCGTCGACAACACGATCGCGACCCCGTACCTCATCCGCCCGTTCGAGCACGGGGCCGACATCGTCGTGCACTCGGCGACGAAGTTCCTCGGCGGCCACGGCACCGTGGTCGCGGGCGCGATCGTCGACGGCGGCCGCTTCAAGTGGAGCGAGCACGTCGACAAGTTCCCGGGCCTCACCGAGCCGGACCCCTCGTACCACGGCGCCTCGTACACGACCGCCGTCGGCGACGGCATCGCGTACATCATCAAGGCGCGCGTCCAGCTGCTCCGGGACATCGGCGCCGCCGTCTCCCCCGACACCGCCTTCTCGCTCATCCAGGGCATCGAGACGCTGTCGCTGCGGATCGAGCGGCACGTGCAGAACACGCAGGAGATCGCCGAGTGGCTCGAGAACCACGAGGACGTCGCCAGCGTGAACTACGCGGGCCTGCCGTCGAGCCCCTGGTACGCCGCGGCGAACCGCTACGCCCCGAAGGGCGTCGGCGCGGTCGTGTCGTTCGAGCTGAAGGGCGGCGTCGACGCCGGCCGGCGCTTCGTCGAGAGCCTGCACCTGTTCAGCCACCTCGCGAACATCGGCGACGTGCGCTCGCTCGTCATCCACCCCGCCTCGACGACGCACTCGCAGCTCACGCCCGAGCAGCAGCTGACGACCGGTGTCACGCCGGGCCTCGTGCGCCTCTCGATCGGGCTCGAGCACATCGACGACCTGAAGGCGGACCTCGAGGCCGGCCTGAAGGCCGCCCGCTCCTTCCAGGAGACCACGGTCTAGGACCATCCGATCCGGAAGGGGCGCCCTCGCTGTCACACAGCTGGGGCGCCCCTTCCAGCGCATCCATACTGGGCGGGACATGGACTGGCAGACGTCGGAGGACTCCGAGGCGGCGCGGCCGATCACGGACGCGGATGCGCGCCAGCTGATCGGCAAGCCGCCCGCGAGCGGCGCCTGGCGGGAGGGTGATCCGGTCGCCGACCGCCGCTTCGTCCCGATCGGCGACCTCCCCCTCGAGGTCGGCGGTTCGCTGCCGCACGTGCGGATCGCGTACGAGCAGTGGGGCACCCTGAACGCGGCGCGCGACAACGCCGTGCTCGTCCTGCACGCGCTCACCGGCGACGCGCACGTCGTCGGCCCGGCGGCACCCGGCCAGCCGACGGCGGGGTGGTGGGCCGGGATGGTGGGGCCCGGCCTCCCGATCGACACCGATCGCTGGTTCGTCGTCGCCCCGAACATCCTCGGCGGCTGCCAGGGCACGACCGGCCCGGCGTCACTCGGCCCCGACCTCGTCGAGTGGGGCGGCCGGTTCCCCTTCCTCACCATCCGCGACCAGGTCGCCGCGCAGGCCGCGTTCGCCGACGCGCTCGGCATCGACCGTTTCGCCGCGGTGCTCGGCGGCTCGATGGGCGGGATGCACGCCCTCGAGTGGGCCATCGGGCTGCCCGATCGGGTGGGGCGGGTCGCCGTGCTCGCCGCGCCGCCCGCGTCGACCGCGGACCAGATCGCCCTCAACTCGGTGCAGACCGAGGCCGTGCGCTCGGACCCGCGCTTCCGGGGCGGCGACTACTACGACGCCCCCGACGGCGAGGGGCCGCACCGCGGCCTCGCGCTCGCCCGACGGATGGCCCTGCTCAACTACCGCAGCGCGGGTGAGCTGAACGAGCGGTTCGGCCGCTCGTGGCAGAGCGACGTCTCCCCCCTCGGCGCGCACGGCCGCTTCGCGGTCGAGTCGTACCTCGACTTCCACGGCAACCGGTTCCCGCGCCGCTTCGACGCGAACAGCTACATCCGCCTCGTCGACGCCATGAGCTCCCACGACGTCGGCCGGGGCCGCGGCGGCGTCGAGGCCGCCCTCGCGACGATCAGCGCCCCGACGCTCGTGCTCGGCATCGACTCGGACCGGCTCTACCCCGTCGCGGACCAGGAGCGGATCGCGCGGGCGGTCCCGACGACGGTCGACGGACCGCGCCCGATCGTGCTGGAGTCCCCCTTCGGGCACGACGCGTTCCTCATCGAGCGCGAGGCCGTGGGGCGCTCGATCGCCCGCCTGCTGAGCCTCTGAACGGCGCGCCCCCGGGGGCGTCCTTCGCCCTACGATGGGCGCCGGGAGGGACCGCATGACGATCGAGGAGCAGCGGATCGGCACGATGACGGCCGACACGCATCCGCTGTCCGCGCATCGGCGCCCGCTCGACGGCAACGGTGCCGGCACCCACCGGGTGCGGATCGCGATCGTCGACGACCACCGCCTCCTCGTCGAGGGGCTCGCCGCGCGGCTCGGCGCGGCCCGCAGCCGCATCGATGTGACGGCAGCGCTCACCCGCTGGGACGACCTGCTCACGCATCCGGCCTTCCCCGTCGACGTCGTCGTGGTCGAGTACAACCTCGAGGACGGCGTGCCGTTCGACCAGAAGCTGAAGTCGCTCGAGGAGGCGCATGTCCCCGTCGTCGTGCTCGCCCGCTCCGGCGACCCGGCCACCGTGCACGCGGCCCTGTCCGCGGGTGCGGCGGCGTTCGTCGCGAAGACCGAGTCGGCCGACGAGCTGGTCGCTGCGGTGCACGACGTGGCGCACGGGCGGCAGCACCGCTCCCCCGCGGTCGCCGCGGCGCTCGAGGAGTACGCGAACCGCGCGGATCCGAGCCTCGGCAAGCAGGAGCTCATGGCGCTGCAGCTGTACGCGGGCGGCCGCAGCGTGCACGAGGTGGCCCTGCACATGGCGACGACCGACCAGACCGCGAAGAGCTACATCAAGCGCGGCCGTCGCAAGTACCGGGCGGCCGGCGTCGACCTCGGCACGAAGCTGCTGCTGCGCCGCCACGCCATCCGTGAGGGCTGGATCCCGCCCGAGTGATCGCGCCGCGCTGATCGCGCCGTTCCGGAGAAACCGGACGACACGCCGCAGTTCGAGCGCCGCGGACGGCGTGTCGCGCAGGAACTCCGGATCCGCGCGATGGGTGCCTGCATCCGCCGACGCGCTCGGGTACCGGATGGGAAACGCAAAACCTTCAACCGGCGCGGCACCCCCTGTCCGGGGCACGGTGTGTGTTTCCATGACGACTCGCGCCCCGCACCCCCGCGGCCGCGCGTCGACACCCGCAGCGGAAGTCATGGAACGCATCCTCAAGCAACGCGACCGGCTCCTCGCCGAGAGCGCCCGGCTGATCGGGCTCACCTCCACCGTCGTCGCGTTCCTGCTGCTCGTGCTGGGCGGCATGACGCTCCCGGCGCTGCTGCTCGCGCTGCCGTTCTTCGCGCTGCTGGCGGGCGCGCAGGTGCGGATGGGGCAGACGAAGGCCGTCGAGTGGCCGATCGCCACCATCGTGCTCGGCCTCGCCGCCGTCATCCTGCTGCGCTGCGAGGCCGCGGGCGCCTTCACCGGCTGGACGGGGCTCGCCGGCACCGCCGAGCTGCCGCTGCCCCTCGCCGACGCGATGCGGGTGCTCACCTCCGGTGCGATCGCCGCCGCCGCGGTGCTGCTCACGATCAGCCTCGGCCGCATGCTCGTGCTGGTCGGCGCGTTCGCGGTGACCATGATCGTCGTGGTCGTCGTCTTCGCCGGCCAGACGCTGCTCGGCCTCGCCGCCCTCTCCACGATCGCCGGATGGAGCGGCCTCGTCGCCGCCGGCGCGGTGCTGTCCGCCGGCCTGCTGCGAGCCGCCCGCCGCGTCTCCTCGATCGGCCGCGCGCACCGCAGCGAGCGGCAGGCGAGCGAGACCGAGGCGCAGCGCCGCCAGGGCGCGCGCCTGCTGCACGACACCGTGCTCGCCACCCTCACCCTGCTCGCCCACTCCGGCGTCGGCGTCAGCCGCGACGCGCTGCGGCGCCAGGCCGGCGACGACGCGCGCCTGCTGCGCCAGCTGCGCCTCTCGGCCTCGCCGCTCAGCGTCGTCTCGGGCCCCTCCGCTGACGACGAGGGCACCAGCGACGGCGCGACTGCGGACCCGGGTGACTCGCTGGAGAGCGTCCGCCAGCGGTTCGAGCGCCTCGGCCTCGAGGTCAGCTGGCACGGCGCGACGTCCGTGTCGCTGCCGCCGCAGAAGCTCGACCGCTTCCTGCTGGCGCTCGGTGAGTGCCTCGAGAACGTGCGCCGACACTCCGGCGTCAAGGAGGCGCACGTCACGATCACCGACGACGAGACCACGGTCCGCGCGCTGGTCACCGACAACGGGGTCGGATTCGAACCCGCAGCCGTCCCGGCCGGCAAGCTCGGCTACCGGGAGTCGATCGTCGCCCGCCTGACCGAGATGGGCGGCAACGCCCGCGTCTTCTCGGCCCAGGGCTCCGGGACGACCGTGGTCCTGGAGGTTCCCCGATGACCGTCGCCCCCGAGCAGGACGTCGCCGTCGCGTCGATCCTCGCCCCTCGGCGCGCCCACCGCACCGCCACCGCGGACCGCGACGACGTCGTCCGGCGCCTTCCCGCGCTCCGGCTGCCGCGGGCGGAGGCGGGCCCCCGCCCGGCGCGCACGAGCCTCGGGACCGGCTTCCTCGGCATCGCCGCCACGATCATGGCGGTGCTGCTGCTGTGCTTCGACATCGGGCGGTTCGCCTTCGAGTGGCGCAGCTATCCGGCGCCGGGGCTCGCCGCGCTGGCCTGGCTGCTGCTCGCGGGCCTGCTCGTCGGCCTCGCCTTCGCCTCGCGCTCCGCCGGCGACACCCTCAGCCCCTGGATCGGCGGCGCCCTGGTCGGCGGCCTCGGCGGTGTCGTGGCGCTCGACGCACTCGCGGTCTGGGGCGGCGGTGACCTCGCCCGTGATCTCACCGCTGCACCTGCGACGGCGCTCGTGCTGCTGGCGATGGTCGGCGTGCGGTCCAGCCGGAGCGTCATCCTCGCCGCCGGCGGCCTGGGCCTCGTGCTCGCCGTCCTCGTGCTCGCGTCGTGGGCCGGCTCCCCCGTGCCCGAGGGCGGCCTCGAGTCCGCCGTCGCGATGATCGGCCGCGCGGTGCTGCCGCCGGTGATCGCGGCCCTGATCGTGCACTCGTTCCGGCGGATCGTCGGCCGCGAGCTCGAGCGCGTGCTCGTGCAGTCCACCGTCTCCGCGCCCAGGTTCGCGGTCGGGATGCTCGCCTCCGAGGAGCTCGCCCGCCTCGACCTCGCCGCCGAGCAGCTGCTCGACTCCGTCGCCACGGGCCGCACCCGGCTCCCCCTGAACCCCGCCTCGGCGCAGGCGGCGGCCGAGCTCGCGACCGAGCTGCGCCTGCACCTCATCGAGGGGCGCAGGCAGACCTGGCTCTACCACGCGATCAGCGAGTCCGAGCTGCTCGGCCGCGCCGTCACGCTGTCCGACCCGGAGTCGCTCGCCGGCCTGCTCGACCCGAAGCAGCGCGACGCCCTGCTGCAGGCGGTCTGGCTCATGCTCGGCGACACCCCCGAGCGGTCCCGCCGCAGCGCGACCCGCGTCGCGATCGAGATCACGGTCGGCCCGGCGAAGCCCGTCGAGGGCAAGGCGAAGACGATGCGGGTGCCGATCGTCATCCAGACCACCGGCGTGGCGCGCAGCCGCGTCGACCCGGCCACGTGGGACGCTATGCGCAAGGTCGGACGCCACATCGACTCCCAGCGCGGTGGCAGCCTCTGCGTGGAGATCGACTGCGTGGTCGAGAAGCCCGCCGAGCGCTGACCCCGCCCGTCCGCCCCCCCACGGCGCAAGCAAAGGACCCCCCGTGACCGACTCCGGCACCATCCGCCTCGCCCTCGTCGACGACCACAAGATGCTCCTCGGCGCCCTCACCGAGTGGATCCGCGGGGCCGCCTCCGACATCCAGCTGGTCGCCGCCGTGACCACCTTCCCCGAGCTGCTCGCGCACCCCGGCTTCCCCGTCGACGTGGTCCTGCTCGACGTCGACCTGAAGGACAACACGCCCGTCTCCCTGCGCCTCGCGCAGCTGAAGCAGACCGGCGTCTCGACGGTGCTCATGTCGAGCTACACGGAGCCGAACATCGTGCGCGAGGCGCTCGCCTCCGGCGCGCTCGGCTACGTGCCGAAGAGCGAAGACGTGTCGATGATCGTCAACGCGATCCGCGCCGCCCACCGCGGCGAGGCCTACATCTCCGCCGAGCTCGACCTCGCGATCAACTCCGGCGACGTCGGCGGATCCCCGAAGCTGTCCGCGCAGGAGCGCCGCGTCATGGCCCTCTACGGCGGCGGCGAGCCGGTGAAGACCGTCGCCTACGAGCTCGGCATCTCCGAGGAGACGGCGAAGTCCTACCTCAAGCGCATCCGCGAGAAGTACCGGGTCGCGGGCTTCGACGTCGGCACCAAGGTCGCGCTGCGGAAGCGCGCGATCCAGGACGGGATCCTGCTCCAGACCGACTGACCGGTCGCATCCGGAACCAGCACGCGATCGCGCGGAGGCCTCGGCTTCCGCGCGATCCGTCGTTCAGGACAGCGCGCGGTCCGGCAGGCGCTCGGGCTGCGGCCGCGTGCCCGGCGTCGTCTCGGCGCGCGTGCGCAGCAGCGCGCCGATCGTCCAGGCGAGCAGCACGACCTCGAGCAGGTTGCGCAGCTCGAGCACGATGATGCCGATCGGCGCCGCGTTCACGACGAGCGAGTAGCCCCACGGGTACACCAGCTGGGTGAGCACGGCCATGATCGGCACGACGATCGCCGGGAAGCGGAACCGGCGGGTCGTGAGGAGGCCGAGCAGGATCGGCGCGACGAACCAGGTGAGGTACTGCGGCGAGCCGACCTTGTTCAGGGCGAGGAACGCGGAGACGAGGCCGAACGCGGTGAGCGCGACGACGTCCTCGTCCCGACCGCCGCGGAGCCGGGCGAGCAGGGCCAGCCCGAGCACGATCAGCGCCCCGACCGCGAGCACCGCCGTCATCACCGCCGCGGTCTGCGTGACGCCGACGCCCGCCACCTGGAAGGTGAGGATGTCCCGGTCGTAGTAGACGGATGCGCCGGGCACCCGCAGCAGCACGTCGATCAGCCAGAGGCCGGTCACCGGCGCCTCGACCTGCAGCCCGCGGCCGGTCTGCGCGGCCACGAACGAGAACACGTTGCGCCCGGCGCCGAGCGCGACGGCTCCGCCGATCACGACGGCGGAGGTGAACGCGACGCCGGTGATCACGGCGGCGGTCCGCTTGCCCGCGACGAGCAGCGCGGCGATGACCGCGGCCGGCCAGACCTTCACCCAGGTGGCGACCGACAGCAGCACCGTGGCGAGCAGGGGTCGCGATCCGATCACGAGCACGCCGGCGATCGCGATCGGCAGCGCGACCGCGTCGATCCGCCCGATCGCGACCGGGCCGAGGCAGGCGGTGAACAGCACCCACCACCACGCGAGCCGGCGGCTGCGCCGGGCGACGAGCACCAGCGCGCCGACGTCGAGCAGCGTCACGAGCACGACCCAGACGGGCCCGTAGGCGGCGTCGCCCGCGACCGACACCGCGAGCATCGGCACGAGCGCGAGCAGCGGGTAGACCCACGGGGTGTCGATGCCGACGAGCTGCCCGTTCTGGTGCCAGTAGTCGATCCAGAAGCGGTAGACGCTGATCACGTCGCCGAACGGAGTCGGGTCGGCCCAGGGGCCCCCGAGGCCAGGCACGAGCCCGGCGACGCCGAGCAGCCCGTGCAGCAGCACGAATGCGGCGATGAGGACCACGAGCCCGAGGGGGCGACTCCGCCGGCCGCCGCTCCCGCTCACGGGGCGAGCGTACTCAGTACCCGGCGAAGGCGTCGGTCCGGATGCGGCGCACCCCCGCGGCGCGGAGCACGGAGCGGGCGCGGGCGATGAACGCCGGCGATCCGGAGACGTACGCGATCCGCCGCCGCGGCTCCGGGAGCACCGCGGCGAGCGCCGCGGCATCGAACCGCTGCGCCACGTGCCAGTGCTCGGGCAAGCCGCCGAGCGTGCCGGGGTCGGGACAGACGACGAGCACGCGGACGCCGCTCGCCACGAGCACGTCCCGGTACGGCAGGTCCTCGCCGGTGGCCACCCGGTCGACGAGGAGCACGTCGCGCGGCGCCTCGCCGGCCGCGATCGCCGCCCGCTCCGCCTCCAGCTGGCTCACGAACGGAGTGATGCCGATCCCGCTCGCCACGAGCAGCAGGGGCGTCGACCGGTCGTCCGGCAGGGTGAACGCCCCCGACACCGTGACGGCACGGACCGGGCTGCCGAGCGGCAGCACGTCGAGCGCCTGCTTGAAGCTCGACATCGGCTCCCGGGTGCGCACCGCGACGCGCAGCGCCGGATCGCCTGGCGGCGACACGATCGTGAGGGTGCGCCGGATGCCGCGCCGGTCCGCGCCGCGGTGCGGCAGCTGCAGCTCGAGGTACTGGCCGGCGCGGTGCAGCACCGGGCTGTCCGGCGTGAACGCGTACTCGGTGGCGCTCGCGGTCAGCGGGCGGCGGCCGGCGAAGCGCAGCTGCGCCGCGACGGGACGGGCGAGCAGCACGGCGAGCACGTTGCCGAGCAGCAGCGTGAGCTCCGGGCTCGGGCCGAACGTGGCCACCCGGAACGGCAGCACGTAGGGCACCGCGAGCAGCACGGCGATGAGGCCGGCCTCGAGCATCCGCTGGCCGGTGCGGGGCGGCAGGGTGACGGGCTCGGTGAACATGAAGCCGGCGAGGAACACCAGCGGGGTGCTCGTCAGCGCGACCGTGACCGCCGCCAGCGGCTCCGCGCCCTGCGCGACGGAGGCCGTGGACTCGAGCAGCGCCCCGGCGGCCACGAGCACGAGGGCCGGCAGCACGGCGCCGACCCGCACGGCGACGAGCAGCCCGGTGACGGCCACGAGCGGCAGCAGCACCGGGTTCGCGACCCACCAGACCCCGCCCGACAGGCCGGTCAGCCCGACGACGAAGGCCCCTGCCGCGGCCGGGTTCAGCACGTGCCGGCCGCCGACGGTCACGAGGTACTTCGACGCGGCGGCGACGATCGCGGCGGCCGCGAGCAGCAGGAGGTCCACGGGCTTGGTCGAGGGGTAGAGCAGCAGGAAGAGGATCAGCCCGGTGATCAGGGACGAGGTGCCGTGCACCGGCGCGCGGGAGATCGCGCCCATCAGCGCTGCCGCGAGCCGGGCTGCGACGAGCGCGACGACGAGGCTGCTCACGAGGCCCGCCGTCGGGTAGCCGATCCAGTGCGGGATCGAGGCGATCACGGCGACGAGGGCGATCGCCGCGAGGCAGATCAGCACGAGCCGCGCCATCGGGATGCGCCCGAGCGGCCCGCGGATGCGGTCGACCACGATCACCGGAAGACCTCCGGTTGCAGCGACGGGGACCAGTGGGCGCGGCCGTCGGCCGCCATCCGGAACCAGTCGAAGGCGAAGTCGGCCTCGAGCGGCTCCGGCCCCACGAGGAACAGCGCGGTCGCGAGCGCGTCGGCGAGCATGGCGCTGCCGGCGACGGCCCAGGTGGCGGCGACCGTGTCGACGGGCCGGCCGGTGCGGCCGTCGAGCACGTGATGCAGGCGGCGGCCGTCGGGGGCGGTCCAGGCTCGGCGGCCCAGCGCGGATCCCGCGATGGCCGCATCGGCCAGCGTGACCACCGCCACGGCGGCCTCGGGGTCGAAGGGGTGCTCCAGGGCGACGCGCACCGCGGGGCCGACGACGCGGATGTCCCCGCCGGCGTCGACCGTGCAGGCCGGATGGCCGGCGGCGACGAGCAGCTCGGTGACGAGGTCGACGAGCTGGCCCTTGCCGGCCGCGCCGACGTCGAGCACGGCCGGCTCGTCCAGGGTCGCGACCGTGCCGTCGAGGTGGAGGGCCGTCCACGCCGGCGCGGACCGGTAGCCGGGACCGGCGGCGAACGAGTAGCCGGCGTCGTAGCCGAGGTGCTCGAGGGCGCCGCCGGCCAGGGGCGTCACCCCGCCGTCCGTGATGCGGGCGAAGGCGAGCAGCAGGTCGATCAGTGGCGGCGCCCAGCGGCCGAGGTCGACGGGGCCGCCGGTCGCGGCCAGCCGGGCGACGGCCGAGTCGGAGCGGAACCGCGAGAACGTCCGGTCGTACTCGGCGACGAGCGCGTCGACCCGGGCGCGCACCGCGGGCTCGAGAGGCCGCTCCGTCGTGATCCGCCAGGTGGTGCCGATGGCCTCGAACGCCGTGACCGAGGTCGTCGCGATCACTTGGCCGCTTCGCTGCGGATGGCGTTCAGCGCCGCATCGAAGCCCGCGCCGGTGAGCGACGAGCCGGAGACGGCGCCGACGGTCAGTCCCGCGAGCTTCTTGCCGACCACGACGCCCGCGATGCCGGACTCGAACGCCGCCTCGTAGTGCTGCGCGTTCGGCGTGCCGCCGGACCCGGTGACCTGCACGGACCGCACGATCCCGGACGCGACGGACAGGGTGACGTGGACGGACTCGGGGCCGCCCGGGGTGTCGTAGTCGCCGGTCGCGGAGTAGGTGCCGTCCTTCGCCGGCCCGGCCGGCGCCGCGGACTGCGCCGGGACGGCGGCCCCGGCTGCCGTGCAGCCCGCGAGCAGCCCTCCCACGGTGATCCCGAGTGCGGCCGCGGCTCCGATTCTTCGCACGATCCGACCGTAGACGGCGCTCGGGGCGTCGCTGCGCCACGGGCCTTGGAAGCGCCTCAGGATCGCGGGCTCAGGCGGCGAGCAGCTGCGCGATCACCGCGGGCAGCGCCTCGGCGATGTCCAGGGCCGCGATCGGGCCACCGGAGGACGCGCGCCGCCCGGCCTCCCCGTGCAGCCACGCGGCGGCCGCCGCGATCTCGGCGAGCACGGCCGGGTCCGCGGCGATCTCATCGGCGTGGGTGGCGACGAGCGCACCGAGCACGCCGCCGAGCACGTCGCCCGCGCCGGCCGTGGCGACCCACGGCGGCCCGGCCTGCACGGCGAAGCGCGGCCCGGAGACGTCGGCGAGGTGGGTGACGGCGCCCTTCAGCAGCACCGTCGTGCCGGTCTCGTGCGCGGCGCGCACGGCCCAGGTGCGCGGATCCGCCTGCACGGTCGCCCGGTCGGTCGTCACACCCGCGGCGGCGAGCACGGGCACGAGCTCGCCGTAGTGCGGCGTGACGACGACCGGCCCGCTGCCCGACGTCGCGAGGTCGAGGGCGCCGGCGTCGAGCACCACCGGCACGCCCTGGCCGAGCATCCCGCGCACCTGCCGCTCGAGGGCGTCGTCGCGCTCCGGCGGCATCCCCGAGCCGATCAGCCACGCCTGCACCCTGCCGTCGACCGTGACGATCTCCGGACGCCGCTGCAGCACGAGGTCGGCCGCCCGCGCGGGACCGACGTAGCGGATCATGCCGAGCCCGGCCCGGCTCGCGCCTTCGACGCCGAGCACCGCGGCGCCCGGGAACCGGTCGGACCCCGTCAGCACCCCGAGCACGCCCCGCGAGTACTTGTCGTCGCCCGACTCCGGGACCGCGATCCAGCGCCTCGCCTCCGCGGCGCCGAAGGGCGCCCACTCCCCTGCCATCCGGGCAGCGTACGGCGGGCGCTCGGCCGGCGACTCGGTACCGTCCCAGGATGGCTCTGCACATCCGGGACCGCGTCGTCGTCTTCGACTACGGCGAGGTGATCTCCCTGACCCCGACCGAGGCCGACCGCGAGGAGCTCCTGGCGATCGCGGATGTGCCCGCCGACGCGTTCTGGGCCGGCTACGCCGCCTACCGCGCCGACCTCGACGGCGGCACGATCACCTCCGACGAGTACTGGCGGCGGATCGCGGCGGACTGCGGCGGGGACTGGGACGCGGCCCGCCGGCAGTCGCTCTGGAACGCGGACATGCGCGGCTGGCTGACCGCCGAGCCCGATGTCGTCGCCCTGATCGGCGAGCTCGCCGCGGGAGGCACGCGCCTCGCGCTCCTCTCGAACGCCGCCGAGGAGTACGGCGGGATCTTCCGGTTCGCCCCGATCAGCCGCTGGTTCGAGCAGGCGTTCGTGTCAGGCGAGCTGCGGATGTCGAAGCCGGATCCCGCGGTCTACCTGCACGTCTGCCGCGAGCTCGGAATAGCACCGGCCGCGCTCGTCTTCGTGGACAACAGGGCGGAGAACGTCCGCGGCGCCGAATCGATCGGCGCGACAGCGCACGTGTTCACGACGGCCGCGGCGCTCCGCGCCTTCCTCACCGCCCTCGCCGACGACACCCAGGAGCCCGAATGACATCCACGCTGTTCTCCCCGATCGAGGTGGGCGGCCTGACCCTGCCCAACCGGCTGTGGATCGCCCCCATGTGCCAGTACTCCGTCGAGGACGAGGACGGCGTGCCCACCGAGTGGCACCTCGTGCACCTCGGCTCGCTCGCCCGCGGGGGAGCCGGCCTCGTCTTCACGGAGGCCACCGCGGTGAGCCCCGAGGGGCGCATCTCCCCGCAGGACACCGGCATCTGGAACGAGCAGCAGGCCGCCGCCTGGTCCCGCATCATCGACTTCGCCCACGGCCTCGGCACCGCCACCGGCGTGCAGCTCGCGCACGCCGGCCGCAAGGCGTCGACCTACTCGCCGTTCGCCGGCGCCTCCGGCACCGTCCCCGTCGGCGAGGGCGGATGGCGGACCGTCGCCCCGTCCGCCGTCGCGTTCCCGGGCTACGACGAGCCGGACGCGCTCGACGCCGACGGGCTCGCGAAGGTCGTCGAGGACTTCGCCGCCGCGGCGCGCCGGGCGGTCGAGGCCGGCTTCGACGTGCTCGAGCTGCACGCCGCGCACGGCTACCTGCTGCACCAGTTCCTCTCGCCGCTCAGCAACCAGCGCACGGATGCGTACGGCGGCTCGCTCGAGAACCGCGCCCGGCTGCTGCTCGAGGTCGTCGCCGCGGTGCGCGCGGCCGCGCCGAGCACGCCGCTCTACGTCCGCTTCTCCGCCACCGACTGGCGCGAGGACGGCTGGACCGTCGAGGAGACCGCGACGGTCGCCGGCTGGGCACGGGATGCGGGCGCCGACTTCTTCGACATCTCCTCCGGCGGCAACGGCCCCGCCGAGATCCCCGTGGGTCCCGGCTACCAGGTGCCGCTGGCGGAGGAGGTCAAGCGGCTCGCGGGCGTGCCCGTCAGCGCCGTCGGCCTGATCACCGAGGCCGAGCAGGCCGAGGAGATCGTGGCATCCGGCCGTGCGGATGCGGTCATGATCGCCCGCGCGTCCCTGCGCAACCCGCACTTCCCGCTCGCGGCCGCCGAGGACCTCGGCGCCGACGCCCCGTGGCCGCCGCAATATGTGCGCGCCGCCCGCCGCCGCTCGAGGGCCGCCGGCCAGCGCTGATCCTCGCCCGGACTCCCGCCGCCCGCTCCCGCATCGCGACGGGCGGTTTCGGGCGGAACGGGCGTCCGATGACGCCCATCCGTGCCCGAAGTGGCCCGTCGGGGCCGTCGCCGGTCAGCGGCGGGTGGCGTCCCGGACCTCGCCGACGAGCTCCTCGATGACGTCCTCGAGGAAGAGGATGCCGCGGGTGAGGCCGTCCTTGTCGAGCACCCGCGCGAGGTGGTGGCCGCCGCGGCGCATCGCGGCGAGGGCGTCCTCGAGCTCGGCCTCGGCGAACACCGAGGTGAGCTGCCGTACGAACTTCTTCGGCACGGGCCGGTCGACCTCGCCGGGGTCGAGGTCGAGCACGTCCTTCAGGTGCAGGTAGCCGACCGGCTCGCCGTTCTCGTCCACCAGCACGTAGCGGGAGAAGCCGGACTGGGCCACGGCCCGTTCGAGGTCGGCCGGCGTCGCGTCGGCGGTGAGGGTGACGATCCGGTCCATGGGCACGGTCACCTCGGAGACGAGCTTCTCCGTGAACTCGAACGTGGCCGTCAGCGTGCCGGAGACGTCCTGCAGCGTGCCCTCGCGGCGGGAGGTGTCGACGATCGTTGCGACCTCGTCGAGCGTGAAGGTGCTGTTCGCCTCGCTCCTCGGCTGCACACCGAACAGGCGCACGAGCCCGTTCGTCACGCCGTTCAGCACGGAGATGATCGGCCGGAACACCCGGGCGACGAACACGAGCGGCGTCGCGAGCAGCAGCACGGCGCGGTCGGGCGCCGAGAACGCGATGTTCTTCGGGACGAGCTCGCCGAACACGACGTGCAGGAACGTGACGACGACCAGCGCGATCACGAACCCGATCCCGCCGATGACCTCGTCGGGCAGCCCGGTGAGGCCGAGCGGCGCCTCCAGCAGGTGGTGGATGGCCGGCTCGGACACCTCCAGGATGAGCAGCGAGGCGGCGGTGATGCCGAGCTGCGTCGTCGAGAGCATCAGGGTGGCGTGCTCCATCGCGCTGATCGCGGTGCGCGCCGAGCGGCGGCCCTCCTCCGCGAGCGGCTCCACCTGGGAGCGGCGCGCGGAGATGACAGCGAACTCGGCGGCCACGAAGAACGCGTTGACCGCGAGCAGCAGCACGAGCCAGAAGAGTCCTGCCCAGTCGTTCACGGCGCCTCCGCGCTCACGGGTGAGGGCTCGACCTGGGCCGACGGATCCGCGCGGAACCGCAGCCGGTCGATCCGCTTGCCGTCGAGCCGCAGCACCTCGAGCTCGCCCTGCTCGGTGCGGACCCGGTCGCCGACCTTCGGCAGCCGGCCGAGCTCGCTGACGACGAACCCGGCGACCGTCTCGTAGAGGCCGCTCTCGGGCACCCGCACGCCGGCCTGGTCCTCGAGCTCGTCGGGCCGCATGATGCCGGGGAACGTCAGGGAGTCGCGTCCGCGGACGACGCCCGCGCGGGTGCGGTCGTGCTCGTCGACGAGGTCGCCGACGAGCTCCTCGACGAGGTCCTCGAGGGTGGCGACGCCCGCGGTGCCGCCGTACTCGTCGATCACGACGGCCATCTGGTAGCCGCGGCCGCGCAGCTCGCCGAGCAGCGAGTCGAGGGTGACGGTCTCCGGCACGCGGAGCGCTTTCGTCTCGATGGCGCCGACCGGCACCTCGGCCCGCCGGTCGCGCGGCACGGCCATGGCCTGCTTCACGTGCACGAGGCCGACCACGTCGTCGACGCCGTCGTCGCCGGTGACCGGGAAGCGCGAGAAGCCGGTTCGCCGCGCGAGCTCGAGCACATCCGCCGCGGATGCCGACCGGGGGATGACGGACAGCCGAGGGCGCGGCGTCATCACATCGGCCGCGGTGTGGCCGGAGAAGCTGAGCGAGCGCGTGAGCAGCGTGGCGGTCTCGCGGTCGAGGACGCCCTCCATGGCGCTGCGGCGCACCAGCGAGGAGAGCTCCTGGGCGCTCCGGGCGCCGGACAGCTCCTCCTTCGGCTCGATGCCGATCAGGCGCAGCACGGCGTTCGCGGTGCGGTTCAGCAGCGTGACGGCGGGGCGGAAGACGGCGGTGAAGCCGACCTGGAACGGCACGACCACCCGGGCGATCCGCAGCGGCAGCGCGAGGGTGAGGTTCTTCGGCAGCAGCTCGCCGACGACCATGCTGATGACCGTCGCGCAGAGCAGGCCGAGCACCGCCGCGATCGGCAGGACCGCCGCCGACGGCACGTGCAGCGCGGCGAGCGGCACCGCGAGGAACGCGGACAGCGCCGGCTCGAACGTGTAGCCCGCCAGCAGCGTCGTCATCGTGATGCCGAGCTGGGCGCTCGAAAGGTGCGTCGAGGTGATCTTGAGGGCGCCGATGATCGGCGCCAGCCCCTTGGCGCCGTTGCGCGCCTGCGCCTCGAGGTCCGAACGGTCGAGGTTGACGAGCGAGAACTCGGCCGCGACGAAGAACCCGGTGAGCAGGGTGAGCACCAGGCCGACGGCGAGAAGGACGACGTCGATGATCATGCGGCCGACTGGATCAGGGCGGGCGGCGTATGGTGCTCGTCCATTTGGCCCGCGAGTCTAGCGGCCGAGCCGGGACGGGAGTGATGGATGCGGTACGTCGTCATCGGGGCGGGCGCGATCGGCGGGGTGGTCGGTGGCCTGCTCGTCGACCAGGGCCATGAGGTGGCGCTCGTCGCCCGCGGCGCGCACGGCGACGCGATCCGGGACCGCGGCCTCGAGGTGCGTCGGCCCGATCGGACCTTGCACGTGCGGCCGCGGACGGCCACGACCGTCTCGGAGCTCGGGCTCGCCGCCGGCGACATGCTGCTGCTCGCGGTGAAGTCGCAGCAGACCGCGGCGCTGCTCGACGAGATCGCGTCGCTCGCGGTCGGGGGCGAGCGCGCCGGCGACGTGCTGCCGATCCTCCATCTGCAGAACGGCGTCGCGAACGAGGACGCCGCCCTCCGGATGTTCGCGGCCGTCCACGGCGTGTGCGTGAACCTGCCGGCGACGCACCTCGAGCCGGGCGTCGTGATCGGCGAGGGCGCCGACGTCGCCGGCATCCTCCAGCTGGGGCTCGCACCGGGCGGCGCCGACGAGATCGACCGCACGGTCGCAGGCGCGCTCGCCTCGGCCGGGTTCCGCGCCGACGTCGTCGACGACGTCATGGCGTTCAAGCGGGCGAAGCTGCTCCGCAACCTCGGCAACGCGCTCGACGCGCTCTGCGGATCCGATCTGCCGCCGGATGCGGAGGAGGTCGTCGACGCGCTCGCGGCCCGCGCGGCGGAGGAGGGCCTGGCGGCGTTCGCGGCCGCCGGGCTCCCGGTCGTCGACGACGCCACCTGGAGCGCGGCGCTCGCGGGCGGCGTCCGCACGGCGCCGGTCGGCGGGCAGGATCGGCGGGGCGGCTCGACCTGGCAGAGCGTCGCCCGCGGTCAGGGCTCGGTCGAGACCGACCACCTGAACGGCGAGATCGTGCGCGTCGGGCGGCTGCACGGCGTGCGGACGCCGGTGAACCTGCTGCTGCAGCGCGAGATGTGGCGGCTCGTCACCGAGCGCGCCGAGCCCGGCTCGCGCCGGGCGGCCGACCTGCTGGCGGCGGTCACCAGCTGACCGGGAGCGCCTTGCCCTCCTCGTATCCGGCCGCGGACTGCACGCCCACCACCGCGCGCTCGTGGAACTGCGCCGGATCCGCCGCACCCGCGTAGGTGAAGGACGACCGCACGCCGGTGGTGATCATGTCGAGCAGGTCCTCGAGGCCCGGACGGAGCGGGTCCAGGGCGATCCGCGACGACGAGATCCCCTCCGCGAAGAGGGTGCGCCGGGCGAGGCGCCACGGGTCCTCCGCGCCGAACCGCGCCTCGACGGCCTTCGTCGACGCCATGCCCCAGCTCTGCTTGAACAGGCCGCCGTCGGAGGCGTGCTCGAGCCTCCCCGGCGCCTCGATCGTGCCCGCGAACCAGGAGCCGATCATCACCGAGCTCGCGCCGGCCGCGAGCGCGAGCGCCACGTCACGCGGATAGCGCACCCCGCCGTCCGCCCAGACGTGGGCGCCGGCCTCGCGGGCCGCCTCCGCCGTCTCGAGCACCGCGGAGAACTGCGGCCGCCCGACCGCCGTCATCATCCGGGTCGTGCACATGGCGCCCGGCCCGACGCCCACCTTGAGGATGTCGGCACCGGCATCGACGAGGTCCTCGACGGCCTCGGCCGTCACGACGTTGCCCGCGACGAGCGGCAGCCCGAGGTCGAGCGCGGCGACCCGCTCGAGGGCGCCGAGCATGCCCTCCTGGTGCCCGTGCGCCGTGTCGAGCACGAGCACGTCGACGCCGAGGCCGGCGAGCGCGGATGCGCGCGCCGCCACGTCGCCGTTGATCCCGACCGCTGCGGCGACCTTCAGGCGCCCCAGGCCGTCGAGGGCGGGGCTGTAGATGGCGCCGCGGACGGCGCTGCGCCGGCTCACGGTGCCGGCCAGCACGCCGTCGACGACGACCGGCGCGAAGTCCGCATCCGCGTCGACGAGCGCGTGGAAGACCGCCTCCGGGTCCTCCACCGTCCCGTCGAGCACGAAGCCGCCGCGCAGCAGGTCACCGAGCCGTGCGTCGAGCAGCGCGGTGGCGAGCCGCGTGGCCTCGAGGCCGCCGAGCAGCGCGCCTTCGCCGTCCACGAGCACCACGCCACGCCCGGGGACCGGCGGCAGCACCTCGAGCGCATCGGCGACCGTGTCGTCCGGCCCGAGCACGAACGGGGAGTCCCACCGCGGCGACTGCTCCTTCACCCACGCGACGGCCTCCGCGGTCGCCGCGGGCGACATGTCCTGAGGCAGCACGCCGAGGCCGCCACGCCGGGCGAGCACGGCCGCCAACCGCGGTCCGGTCACCGAGTTCATGTTCGCGGCGACGATGGGGATGGTCGCACCGGTGCCGTCCGCGGGCGCCAGCGAGACGTCGAGCCGGCTGCCGATGCCCGATCGCCCCGGGACGAGGAACACATCGGAGTACGTGAGGTCGTGGGCGGGGCGCGCCGCGAGGAAACGCATGGCCGAAACGGTATCCGTCTGACCGGCCGCTCGGACGCCGAGGCGTACCCTCGGACGAGCAGATCAGCGATGTGCAACGGAAGTGGGCGAGGAGCACCGTGTCGAGTCAGTTGACCGGGACCGAGGAGGGCGCTGGAAACGAGTTCGGCGCCAACGAGTGGCTCGTGGACGAGCTCTACGAGCGGTTCCTGGCGGACCGGGACTCGGTGGACCGGTCCTGGTGGCCGGTGCTCGAGGCCTACCACCCCGTCGACGGCGAGGCCGGGCTCGGCCACACCGAGAACGGCGGCGCGCCGGCGACCGACGGGGCCGCCGCCACGAACGGCGGAGCCCCCTCCACCGACGGCGCCGCCGCTCCGACCTCCGACGCCCCCCGCGAGCCCCGCGCCGGCGCCACTGTCCCCGACGCGCCGGCCGTCTCCCCCGGAGCGCCGAACGCCGCCGAGGCCGCGAAGATCGCCGCCCGCCCCGAGCCCTCGCCGACCGCGGTGACCACCACGCCGGCTCCGGATGCGGTCGCCCTCGCATCCGCCCCGAGCGCGGCGCCCCGCAGCGCCGCCCGCACGTCGGTCGGCCCGAAGACGCGAGCGATCCCCGCCGACGCGCCCCGCGCCGCGGCTCGGCCGGCCACCGCGAACGACGACCAGGTGTCGCCGCTGCGCGGCATGGCGAAGACGCTCGCCACGAACATGGACGCCTCGCTGTCGATCCCGACGGCGACGAGCGTGCGCACCATCCCGGCGAAGCTGATGATCGACAACCGGATCGTCATCAACAACCACCTGCGCCGTGCCCGCGGCGGCAAGGTGAGCTTCACCCACATCATCGGCTGGGCGCTCGTCAAGGCGCTCATGCAGTTCCCGAGCCAGAACGTCCACTACACCGAGGCCGACGGCAAGCCGTCCCTCGTGCAGCCGGGCCACATCAACCTCGGGCTCGCGATCGACATCCCGAAGCCCGACGGCACCCGCGCGCTGCTCGTGCCGAGCATCAAACGCGCCGAGACGATGACCTTCGCGGAGTTCGTCGCCGCCTACGACGACCTCGTGCAGCGCGCCCGCGCGAACAAGCTCGGCGCCGACGACTTCGCCGGCACCACGATCTCGCTGACGAACCCCGGCGGCATCGGCACGGTCCACTCCGTGCCGCGGCTCATGCCCGGCCAGGGCTGCATCATCGGCGCCGGCGCGCTCGAGTACCCGGCCGAGTTCCAGGGCGCGAGCGAGCGCACGCTCGTCGACCTCGGCATCAGCAAGACGATCACGCTGACCTCGACCTACGACCACCGCGTCATCCAGGGTGCCGGTTCCGGCGAGTTCCTGAAGATCGTGCACTCGCTGCTGATCGGCGAGCAGCACTTCTACGAGAAGATCTTCGCCGCCCTGCGCGTCCCGTCCGACCCGATCCACTGGGCGCAGGACGTCAACGTCGACCTCGCGGACGACGTCTCCAAGACCGCCAGGGTGCAGGAGCTGATCAACTCCTACCGGGTGCGCGGCCACCTGCTCGCGGACGTCGATCCGCTCGTCTACCAGCAGCGGATGCATCCGGACCTCGACATCCGCAACCACGGCCTCACCTTCTGGGACCTCGACCGCGAGTTCGTGGTGGGCGGGTTCGGCGGCCGCCGGTCGATGAGGCTGCGCGACGTGCTCGGCCTGCTGCGCGACACCTACTGCCGCACGGTGGGCGTCGAGTACATGCACATCCAGGACCCGGTGCAGCGCGCCTGGTTCCAGGAGTCCCTCGAGCGGCCGTACAAGAAGCCGACGAACAACGAGCAGATGCGGATCCTCTCGAAGCTGAACCAGGCGGAGGCCTTCGAGACCTTCCTGCAGACGAAGTACGTCGGGCAGAAGCGGTTCAGCCTCGAGGGCAGCGAGAGCCTCATCACGATGCTCGACACCGTGCTGCAGCGCGCGACGGAGGCGGACGCCCTCGACGCGGCCGCGATCGGCATGGCCCACCGCGGCCGGCTCAACGTGCTGACGAACATCTGCGGGAAGACCTACGGCCAGATCTTCCGCGAGTTCGAGGGCACGCAGGACCCGCGGACCATCCACGGGTCCGGCGACGTGAAGTACCACCTGGGCACCGAGGGCGAGTACGTCTCCGCCACCGGCGCCACGCTCCCCGTCACCCTCGCGGCGAACCCGTCGCACCTCGAGACCGTCGACGGCGTGCTCGAGGGCATCGTGCGGGCGAAGCAGGACCGCGACCCGGTCGCGACGTTCCGCGTGCTGCCGCTGCTCGTGCACGGCGACGCGGCGATCGCCGGCCAGGGCGTCGTCGTGGAGACGCTGCAGATGAGCCAGCTCCGCGGCTACCGCACCGGCGGCACGATCCACATCGTGGTGAACAACCAGATCGGCTTCACCACGCCGCCGGTCGACTCGCGCTCGTCCGTGTACTCGACGGATGTGGCGAAGACGATCCAGGCGCCGATCTTCCACGTGAACGGCGACGACCCCGAGGCCGTCGCCCGCGTCGCGGAGATCGCCTTCGCGTACCGCCAGGAGTTCCACCGCGACGTGATGGTCGACCTCGTCTGCTACCGCCGCCGCGGGCACAACGAGGGCGACGACCCGTCGATGACGCAGCCGCTGATGTACAACCTCATCGAGGCGAAGCGCAGCGTCCGCAAGCTCTACACCGAGGCGCTCGTCGGCCGCGGCGACATCACGCAGGAGATCTACGACGAGGCGCACCGCGACTTCCAGTCGCGGCTCGAGCAGGCGTTCGCGGAGACCCACGCGGCGCAGACCGGCACGATCCCCACCGTCACGCAGGTCGGCGCCCCCGGCGGCATCGGCAAGGAGCGCGCCGAGGCGCCGGAGGACCAGGACCCGGAGACCCGGGTGCCGCTCGACATGCTGCAGCGCGTCGGGGACGCGTTCGGCGACGCCCCCGAGGGCTTCACCGTGCATCCGAAGCTCCAGGCCGTCCTGAACAAGCGGGTCGAGATGACCCGCAGCGGCGGGATCGACTGGGCGTTCGGGGAGCTGCTCGCGCTCGGCACCCTGCTCCTCGACGGGACGCCGGTGCGGTTCTCCGGCCAGGACAGCGGCCGTGGCACGTTCACGCAGCGGCACGCGGTGCTGCACGACCGCGAGACGGGCGCGGAGTGGATCCCGCTGACGAACCTGTCGGAGGACCAGGGCCACTTCTGGATCTACGACTCGCTGCTGTCGGAGTACGCGGCGATGGCGTTCGAGTACGGCTACTCGGTGGAGCGGCCGGATGCGCTCGTCTGCTGGGAGGCCCAGTTCGGCGACTTCGCGAACGGTGCGCAGATCGTGATCGACGAGTTCATCTCGTCGTCGGAGCAGAAGTGGGGCCAGCACTCGAGCCTCGTGCTGCTGCTCCCCCACGGCTACGAGGGCCAGGGCCCCGACCACTCCTCCGCGCGGATCGAGCGGTTCCTCATCCTCGCCGCGCAGCGGAACATGACGATCGCCCAGCCGTCGACGCCCGCCTCGTACTTCCACCTGCTGCGCCGCCAGGCGTACGCGCAGCCGCGGCGCCCCCTCGTGGTGTTCACCCCGAAGTCGATGCTCCGCCTCCGCGGCGCGGTCAGCTCGGTGGAGGACCTCACCGAGGGCCGCTTCCAGCCGGTGATCGACGATGCGCGGATCCAGGACCGGTCGCAGGTCGACCGGATCGTGCTGCACAGCGGCAAGATCCACTACGACCTCCTCGCCGAGGCCACGAAGCGGAACGACCTGAGGACGGCGCTCGTGCGGGTTGAGCAGTACTACCCGGTGCCGAAGCACGAGCTGCTCGACCTCGTCGCCTCCTACCCGGAGGACGCCGAGCTGGTGTGGGCGCAGGACGAGCCGGCGAACCAGGGCGCGGCACCGTTCGTGCAGCTGCAGGCGCTGAACTCCCCCGTGCCCAGGGCCCTGCGCCTCATCTCGCGTCCGGCGTCGGCGTCGCCTGCGGCGGGCAGCGCGAAGCGGCACGCGGCCGAGCAGGCGGAGCTGATCCAGCGGGTCTTCGAGCGCTGACGAACGCGTGGCCCGGATGGGAGGGGCCGGTCGGCCCCTCCCATCCGCATGTGCGGGCCGCGCCGCCGGCCACCACGTCCCGGCCGTGGGCAATCGTCCCGGGTGTATGCCGACACGCCGGATATGCCCCTACGACGCGCACGGTCCCCTACGCCCGGCACCGAGGGCGGCGCGAACGGAGGATTCCGTCGCTACCGGAGGACAGAATCGGCCTCCGCGTCCTCCGCTACCGACCAGATCCTCCGTCGCCGACCGACCCAGCCATCAATACGTGGCGACCCGCCTCGAGAAGCCGGCCACCCACCATCCGTCCCTGCCCCTCGCCCCACCGAGGGAGCCCGCAGCCGGTCGCCGTCCCGCTGCATGGGGGTGAGCCGCAGCCCGGTGCCGGGCGTAGGCATTCGTGCCAGGCGTAGGCCGACACACCGCCTCGGCCCCTACTCCGGGCACGATCCCCTACGCCCGGGACCGGTCCAGGCGGATGCGTCAGGCTGGCGGCATGCAGATCCCGCGATCGACCATCGTCGACTTCCTGCGGCAGCGCGGCAGGGGCGCGCTCGCCGATCAGGCGGAGCAGCACCTGCCGGAGCAGGTCGATCCGATGCAGTACGCGGAGACCCTCAAGAAGTACGGCGTCGACGTCGACGCGCTGCTCGAGCGGCTGCCGGGCCCCCTGCGGAGGCTCTTCGGCGGGAGGTGAGCTCGGCGCCTACGCGTGCCGCGCGATGAGGCGCAGCTGCAGCATCACGGTCTCGCGGAGCTCCTCGGGCGCCGTGTCGCGGCAGGCCCTGCGCACGGCCTCGGTGAGCACGACACCGATGTGGTGCTCCTCCGCGCAGTCCACGCACCCGGCCATGTGCTCGGTGATGTCCGCGTACTCGGAGCGCTCCAGCTCCTGGTGGAGGTACTCCTCCAGATCCTGCTTGGCCTTCTCGCAACCGCAGTCGGTCATGGCGTCACTGCCCCTCTCCGAGCGGGCGCGGCGCGGCGCGACACGGCGCCCATCGCGATCCCGCGTTCCTGTGCGTAATCGGTGAGACGGTCCCGGAGGAGCCGGCGGCCTCGGTGGAGGCGGCTCATCACGGTGCCAACGGGCGTCTTCATGATGTCGGCGATCTCCTGGTAGGAGAAGCCCTCGACGTCGGCGAGATAGACCGCCAGCCGGAAGTCCTCGGGGATGGACTGCAACGCGTCCTTCACCGTGGAGTCGGGCAGGTGGTCGATCGCCTCCGCCTCGGCGGACCGCGACACCCGCGACGCCGACGTGGTGGAGACGGCCTCGCCGAGCTGCCAGTCCTCGAGGTCGTCGATGGTGTTCTTGTACGGGTCCCGCTGCTTCTTGCGGTAGCTGTTGATGAACGTGTTCGTGAGGATGCGGTACAGCCAGGCCTTCAGGTTCGTCCCCTGCTGGAACTGGCGGAAGGCGCTGAACGCCTTCACGTACGTCTCCTGGACGAGGTCCTGCGCGTCGGCCGGGTTGCGGGTCATCCGCATGCCCGCCGCGTAGAGCTGGTCGAGGAACGGCAGCGCCTGCTCCTCGAAGAGGCTGCGCAGCTCCTCGTCGCCGATCGCGATCGGGACGTCCTCGAGCTCCTCCTCGACGGCCTCGGTCTCGTCTTCGAGCGTCTCTGCGTCGGGCGCCTCGTCGACCTGCTCGTCGAGGTCCTCGTCCTGCGTCTCGAGGTCCTCGTCCTGATCGACGGAGGGGACGACCTCGTGGTCGTCGACGGGGCGGTCGGACGGAGTGGACATGGCCCAGGATTCTACGGGCGGCCACTCGGCGCGGATCGGACGTGGGGCGAGCGCGGGCTGAGCGCGGATCGGCGCGTCGAGCACTGCTGCCGCCATCACGCCCTCCTTCACTTCACGTTCGCCGGACCTAGGGTGGAACCGATGCCCGCGCCGACCTATTCCGGATCCTCGGGGTGGCGCGCGCCGACGGCGTCCGGACCGCTCGCGGCGAGGGTCGAGCTGCCGGGCTCCAAGAGCCTCACCAACCGGGAGCTCGTCCTCTCCGCGCTCGCCGACGGCCCCTCCACGCTGCGGCGTCCGCTGCAGGCACGCGACACGGATCTCATGGTCGACGCCCTCCGGCAGCTGGGCGCCTCGATCGAGCGGACGGACGACGGGGACCTGCGGATCACGCCCGCGCCCGTCGCCGGCGGCGCCGACATCGACTGCGGCCTCGCCGGTACCCTGATGCGGTTCCTGCCACCCGTCGCCCTCCTCGCCGACGGCCCCGTCCGCTTCGACGGCGACGAGCGGGCGCGCGCCCGGCCGATGGCCACCACCGTGCTGTCCCTGCGCGCGCTGGGGGCGACCGTCGACGACGACGGCCGCGGGACCCTGCCCTTCACGGTGACCGGCGGCGACGGCGTGCGCGGCGGCCGCGTGACCATCGACGCATCGGGATCGAGCCAGTTCGTCTCGGGCCTGCTGCTCGTCGGTGCGCGGCTGCCCGACGGGATCGTCATCGAGCACCGCGGCAGCCGGCTCCCCTCGACGCCGCACATCGACATGACGATCGACGCGCTGCGGCGTCGCGGCGCGCACGCCGAGGAGATCGGCCTCGAGCCCCCGGCCGCGTCCTGGCGGGTCTGGCCGCACCGCATCCGCGGGCGCGAGGTCTCGATCGAGCCCGACCTCTCGAACGCCGCCCCGTTCCTCGCCGCGGCGCTCGTGGCCGGTGGCACCGTCGCGGTGCCCGGCTGGCCCGGCGAGACGACGCAGGTCGGCGCCCGGCTCCGCGAGCTCCTCGCCGCGTTCGGAGCCGAGGTGCGCCGCGAGCACGACACGCTGGTGGTGGACGGCGGCGCCGGTGCCCTCGCGCGGCCCCTGACGGCGGTGGACCTCGACCTGTCGGAGGCCGGCGAGCTCACCCCGACGCTGGTGGGCCTCGCGGCCTTCGCGGACGGCCGCAGCACCTTCACCGGCATCGGCCACCTGCGCGGCCACGAGACCGACCGTCTCGCGGCGCTCGCCGCCGAGCTGACGGCCGTCGGGGCCACGACGACGGAGACCGAGGACGGACTCGTCGTCGATCCCGGCCCGCTGCACACACCCGCGGGGCCGTGGGGTGCCTACGGCGACCACCGGATGGCGACGACGGGCGCCCTGCTCGGCCTCGCCGTGGACGGCCTGACGGTCGACGACATCGGCACGACGAGCAAGACGATGCCCGACTTCCCGGACCGCTGGGGGCGGATGCTCGGATGAGCTGGCTGACGGACGACGATGACGACGACCGCCCGTACGGGGAGTACGACGAGTCCGACGCGCACGTCCGCCCGAACCCGCGCGGCTCCCGGCCCCGCACGAAGCAGCGGCCCGCGTACGAGGACGCCGTGCCCGGGCGCGTGCTGACCGTCGATCGCGGACGGATGCAGGTGCTCCTGTTCGAGGGGACGCCCGAGGAGCGGGACGTGCCGGCGACACGCGCACGCGAGCTCGGCAAGGCGGGCGTCGTCACGGGCGACGCGGTCGACGTCGTCGGCGACACGAGCGGCGAAGCCGGCACCCTCGCCCGCATCGTCCGGATCGAGCCCCGCCGCACCGTGCTCCGCCGCAGCGCCGACGACACGGACGAGGTGGAGCGGGTGGTGGTGGCGAACGCCGACCAGCTGCTCATCGTCGTCGCGGCCGCCGACCCCGAGCCGCGGCCGGCGCTCATCGACCGCTACCTCGTCGCCGCGTTCGACGCCGGGCTCGACGCCGTGCTGCTCGTCACGAAGACCGACCTCGCCGATCCGGCGCCGCTGCTCGCCGAGTTCGCGCCGCTCGACCTCACCGCCGTCACGACGCAGCGCGGCGAGGACCTGACGGACCTGCGCCGCCTGCTCCTCGGCCGCACCACGGTCGCGGTCGGGCACTCCGGCGTCGGCAAGTCCACGATCGTCAACGTGCTCGTGCCCGAGGCCGGCCGGGCGACCGGCGTCGTGAACGCGGTCACCGGCCGCGGCCGGCACACCTCGTCGTCGAGCATCTCGCTGCGGGTGCGCGCGACCCCCGAGGACGTCGCAGCCGGGTTCCCCGCCACCGGCTGGGTCATCGACACCCCGGGCATCCGGTCGTTCGGCCTCGGCCACGTCGACCCGGCGAACATCCTGCGGTCGTTCGTCGCGCGGAGCCGCCCCGTCGTGGACCCGCCCGACGGCATCCTGCTGCAGGACGCCCACGACTGGGAGATCGTCGACCGGGTGAACGGCGGCGAGCTCGGCGAGGCGGGCCGGCGGCGGCTCGAGTCGCTGCAGCGGCTGCTGGAGGCCAGGGGCGGACGGGTCGTGGGCGCGGACGACGAGGATCCCTAGGCTGAGCCCGTGACCGCCGGCATCTTCGAGGACCTGCAGCTCGCGCTCGATCTCGCCGACATGGCCCACGTGCTCGCCAGCGACCGCTTCCGCGCATCCGACCTCACGATCACCACGAAGCCCGACCGCACGCCGGTCACGGATGCGGACCAGGCGATCGAGCAGGCCCTCCGCGCAGCGCTCCGGGACGCCCGCCGCGACGACGGGGTGCTCGGCGAGGAGTACGGCGGCGAGCCGCTGCCCGGCCGCCAGTGGATCATCGACCCGATCGACGGCACGACGAACTTCCTCCGCGGCCTGCCGATCTGGGCCACCCTCATCGCGCTCGCGGTCGACGGCGAGCCGGTGCTCGGCGTCGTCGCCGCCCCCGCGCTGCGGCGCCGCTGGTGGGCCGCGCGCGGCAACGGCGCCTGGACGGCCACGGTCACCGAGCGCGGCACCGGCGCCCCCGCCCGGATCTCGGTGTCGCAGGTGGCGGAGCTGCCCGACGCCCTGCTCAGCTACAACTCGCTGCAGGGCTGGGACGACGCCGGCGCCCTCGACGGGCTGCTCGCGCTCGCCCGCAGCTGCTGGCGCACCCGCGGCCTCGGCGACTTCTGGTCGTACGTGCTCGTCGCCGAGGGCCAGGTCGACGTCGCCGGGGAGCCGGACCTGAAGGTGTGGGACATGGCCGCGCTCGTGCCGATCATCACCGAGGCGGGCGGCCGGTTCACCTCCCTCGACGGCCGGCCGGGCCCCTGGCACGGCACGGCGCTCGCCACGAACGGCCTCCTGCACGAGGCCGCGCTCGAGAAGATCGGGCTGCGCACCTCACATCCCGACGCCGCCGCGCGTTGACCTGATGTGAGCGCATCCCCCACCCGAGCGATCCGGCCCGCGAACCTCGCCGCCGGCAGGGCCCCGTTCGAGCGCGTGGTCGAGGAGCACGGCGCCCTCGTCTGGCGGGTCTGCCGCGGGATGCTGGTCGAGCACGACGCCGAGGACGCCTGGAGCGAGACCTTCCTCGCCGCGATGCGCGCCTGGCCCGCCTTCGATGGGAACACCGCCGGCTGGCTCGTCACCATCGCGCACCGCAAGGCCATCGACGTGCTGCGGGCACAGGCGCGGACCGCGATCCCCACGGACGAGCTGCCCGAGACGGATTCGCGGCTCGGGGTCCCGGGAGACCGCGACCTCGACCTGTGGGCCGCGCTGCAGCTCCTGCCACCGCGGCAGCGCGCCGCGGTGGTGCACCACCACCTCGCCGGGGTGCCGTTCACGGAGGTCGCCGACCTCACCGGCACCACCCCGGCCGCGGCTCGCAAGGCCGCCTCGGACGGCGTGCAGCGGCTCCGCGCCCTGCTCGCCGGGAAGGAGATCGCATGACCGAGACACTCGCCCCGCTGACCGTGCCGGACGCGGATCCGGCGCTGCTCGCCCGGCTGCACGCCCGCCTCGAGGCGGCAGCGGTGGGCGACGACTCCCCCGACGTGCACTACCGCCGGGTGGACTCGCCCCTCGGACCGCTGCTCGTCGCGGCGACCGAGGCCGGCGTCGCCCGGCTCGCGTTCGCCATCGAGGACGAGGACGGCGTGCTCGACGAGCTCGCGACCCGAGTCGGCCCGCGGGTGCTGCGGTCGCCGAAGCGGCTCGACGCGGTCGCCGCCTGGCTCGACGCCTACTTCGCCGGCGGCGCGGAGCCCTACACCGGCGCGATCGACCTGCGCCTCGCGCGGGGCTTCCGGCTGGCCGTGCTCGAGCAGCTGAAGGCCGTGCCGTACGGCGTCCGGATCAGCTACGCCGCGCTCGCCGCCCGCACGGACAACCCGCGCGCGGTCCGGGCCGTCGGCACCGCGTGCGCCACGAACCCGGTGCCCCTGGTCGTGCCGTGCCACCGCGTCGTCCGCTCCGACGGCACGACCGGCGCCTACCGGGGCGGCGCGGCCGCGAAGGTCCAGCTGCTCGCGCTCGAGCGCGACGGGGTGCTTCCCCAGCCAGGAGGGATCCCGATCCGGCCGGAGTGAGGCAGGATGCCCCCGTGACCGCGCCCGACACGACGACCGTCGCGCGACCCCGGGTGCCGATCGTCCGGCTCGTCGCCGGCTTCGGGCCCGCCTTCGTCGCCGCGATCGCCTACGTCGATCCGGGCAACGTCGCCGCCAACATCACCGCGGGCGCGACCGAGGGCTACGCGCTCGTCTGGGTGCTGGTCGTGGCGAACACGATCGCGGCCGTGGTGCAGTACTGCTCGGCGCGACTCGGGCTCGTCAGCGGCGCGAGCCTGCCCGAGCTCCTCGGCCGGCGGCTGTCGCGCCGCGGCCGCATCGCGTTCTGGCTGCAGGCGGAGAGCGTGGCCGCCGCGACCGACGTCGCCGAGGTGATCGGCGGCGCGATCGCGCTCCGACTGCTCTTCGGGCTGCCCCTGCTGCTCGGCGGCCTCATCGTCGGCGGGGTGTCGCTGGTGATGCTCGCGGCGCAGCGGCACCGCAGCAAGCGGCTGTTCGAGGGCATCGTCGTCGGTCTCCTCGCGGTGCTGACGATCGGCTTCGCCGCGGGCGTCTTCACGGGCTCGACGAGCTGGCCCGGTGTCGCCGGCGGCCTCGTGCCCCGCCTCAAGGACGGCGGATCCGTCCTGCTGGCCGCCTCGATGCTCGGGGCCACCGTGATGCCGCACGCGATCTACCTGCACTCGTCGCTCACCCGCGACCGGCACGGCGACGCGGGCGACCGGCTGCCCCACCTGCTGAAGGTCACGCGGTGGGACGTCATCGTCGCCCTCGCACTCGCCGGCGCGGTGAACATCGCGCTGCTCGTCGTCGCCGCGGCCAACCTGCAGGGGCACGCGGGCACCGGGACGATCGAGGGCGCGCACGCCGCGATCACCTCGGCGCTCGGGCCCGTCGTCGGCGTGCTGTTCGCGGTCGGGCTGCTCGCCTCCGGCCTGGCCTCGTCGTCGGTCGGCGCCTACGCGGGCTCCGAGGTGATGGCGGGGCTGCTCAAGGTGCGGGTGCCGCTGCTCGTGCGTCGGACCGTCACGCTGCTGCCCGCGCTCGCCCTGCTCGCGATCGGCACGCCGCCGACGGCGACCCTCGTGCTCAGCCAGGTCGTGCTGAGCTTCGGGATCCCGTTCGCGGTGGTGCCGCTCATCCGCCTCAACTCGGATCCCGCGGTGATGGGCGCGTACGTCGCCGGCCGGAGCCTGCGGATCGCAGGCTGGACATCGGCCGCGCTGGTGATCGCGCTGAACGTGGTGCTGCTCGGCCTGACGTTCACGGGCACGGCCTGAGACGACGATCGATGCGATCGACTCCGCAGTGCGACAGCGGTCCGCGCGAGGAGTGGAGATGGGGGGAATCGAACCCCCGTCCACTGCTGGAGAACGACGTCTTCTCCGGGCGCAGCCTGTGTGTGACGTTCTGCTCGGCCCCGTCCCTTGCCACAGGCAGGTTACGGACGACAGGCCCAGTCCCGGTTCGAGTCCCACGGAGCCCCGAGGCAGGACTTCCGCAGCAAGCCCCCTAGATGACGCCGGATACCGGGGCGGAGGCGAACCCGGTCCGACGGCCTTGTCTACTCTTGCTTACGCAGCGAGAGCGAAGGCGGTGCGAGTCTTACTGGCACCTGTTGTTTGCGTGCATCGTTATCGAGATAAGCACGCATCCTCGGCCCGCTTTCCGTCGTAGATCAGGCAATGTCGAAACCGATCATCCCCATGACGGCGCGGAGCCGCTGTCGCACTGTGGAGTTGGAGGCACCCCCTCGTGGAGGTTCCGACAGTCTAGAACCGTTCTGCCGGCACGGCCATTCCCGGATCCGGCTGCAGCTCCAGCTCGTAGTAGGCGCTGTGCGGATCCTCGCGGTAGCCGGCGAACGGCCCGCGCTGCCGGAAGCCCGCTCGCTCGTAGAGGCGCCGTGCCGCCTGGAAGTACTGCTCGGTGCCCGTCTCCAGCAGCAGCCGGCGGTAGCCGCGCGCCTTCGCCTCGGCCACGATCGCGGCGATGAGTACGGTCGCGACGCCGCGGCCCCGCGCGGTGTGCGCAGTCCGCATCGACTTCAGCTCGCCCTCGTCCTCGCCGAGGGCCGTGAGCGCGCCGCATCCGATCGGCCGATCCGCCTCGCGGACGGTCCAGAACGCGGCACCCGAGCGGGCGAGCGCCGCCGGCTCCAGCGCGTGCACGCTCTCCGGCGGCGAGATCCGCCGCATGTCCGCGAGGTGCTCCGCCAGGAAGGCGATGACGTCGGGGCTGAGCGGATCGTCGCGGAGGGCGGTGAGAGGCACGCCGCGACGCTACCGGTCGGTTGCTCCGGCCACGCCGAAACACCCGCGAAGTGGTGTCGATGAACGGATTTAGCGCCCAGGGTTCCCAGGGTCGAGCAGTCGGAAGGGTGCTACTCGCCGAGGTTCCGGCGCGTGGACATCGCCCGCTCGGCCTCGCGGCGATCCTGGCGCTCGCGCAGCGCCTGACGCTTGTCGTACTCGCGCTTGCCCTTCGCCACCGCGAGCTCCACCTTCGCCCTGCCGTCGCTGAAGTAGAGCGACAGCGGCACGAGGGTGTAGCCGCCCTCCTTCACCCGGCTGGAGAGCTTCAGGATCTGCTGCTTGTGCAGCAGCAGCTTCCGGGTGCGGCGGGGCGGGTGGTTGGTCCAGGTGCCCTGGTTGTACTCGGGGATGTGCACGGCGTCGAGGTAGGCCTCGCCGCCGTCGATGAAGGCGTAGCCGTCGATCAGCGACGCGCGCCCCTGGCGCAGCGACTTGACCTCCGTGCCGGTCAGAACGAGGCCCGCCTCGACGGTGTCCTCGATCGTGTAGTCGTGGCGGGCGCGCCGATTGCTGGCCACGACCTTGCGCCCCTGCTCCCTGGGCATCCGGGCCACCTCCGTCGTCGTACCGCCCGAACGGGCAGCCCAGCAGTCTACAGCGGTGCACCCGCTGAACAGCCGGGCACGTCGTGGCTAGACGCGGAGGTAGCGGCTGATCGCGATGTTCGCCGAGACGGCCGCGAGGAGCACGCTGACGCCGATGAGGATCGGCACCACCCCCAGCGCATCCGGCACCGTCACGAAGGCGATCTCCTTCTGCGCCTGGGCGAGGAAGCCCTGCACGAAGAACTGCACGATCCCGACCGTCGCGGCGCCCGCGAGCACCGACCCGATCAGGGCCGCCAGCACGCCCTCGAGGATGAACGGGGTCTGGATGAACCGGTTCGAGGCGCCGACGAGCCGCATGATCCCGATCTCCCGGCGCCGCGAGAACGCCGACAGGCGGATGGTCGTGGAGATCAGCAGGGCCGCGGCGACCAGCATCAGCGCGGCGATGCTCGCCGCCGTGATCGACGCCGTGTTCAGCACCGCGAAGATCTGGTCGAGCAGCCGGCGCTGGTCGGTGACCGCGTCGACGCCGGGCAGGTCGCCCACGGCCTGCGCGATGATCGGCGACTGCGACGGGTCCTTGAGGTTGACCCAGTAGGCCTCGTTCAGGAGGTCCGGCGTCACGTAGTCGGCGACCGGGTTGCCCTTGAACTGCGCCTTGAAGTTGTCGTACGCCTGCTGGTGGTCCTCGAAGTACGTCTTGTTGATGAACTTCTTCAGCGTCGGGTCGTGCAGCGCGGCGCCGATCGCCTTGATCTGCGCGGGGGTCGCGCTGCCGCCGCCGCAGTGGGCGCTCGGCACCTCGCCGTTGCAGAGGTAGACGGCCACCTGGGCCTTGTCGTACCAGAAGTTCTTCATCTGCCCGATCTGCAGCTGCAGCAGGGCCGCGGCGCCGACGAACGTCAGCGAGA
Organism: Amnibacterium sp.; assembly: GCF_036559085.1. Taxonomy (GTDB): domain Bacteria; phylum Actinomycetota; class Actinomycetes; order Actinomycetales; family Microbacteriaceae; genus Amnibacterium. Next base: position 95,870 of record NZ_DATBTU010000075.1, on the reverse strand, counting down.
CGAAGGTGACGAGCACGATGGAGACGACCATCGAGAGGTTGCGGCGCAGGCCGTTGCCGGCCTCCGCGAGCACGAGTCCGAGTCTCATGAGGAGGGCCCTACTTCCTCGTCACCGGCCGGGCGCTGGTCGCGCAGCCCGAGCCCGGTGATGAAGTCGAGATGGTCCGGCAGCGGCGGCACGCGGTGCCGACCGGCCCGGCGGGCGAGGCCCTCCGGGTCGCCGGTGTCATCGAGGTCGATGGGTCCGGTCCGCGGGCGCACGGCGATCCGCGGATCGGTCCGCTCCGCCGGCGTCGGCTCCTGCACCGTCCGCGGCCCGGGCCGAAGGTCGAAGCGCGGCCGGTCGTCGGCGTCGAGGCCCGGGTCCGCCGCCGGCAGGTCCTCGTCGGCGGGGCGGCGCGGCGGCAGGGGCGCGGCGAAGAAGAGGCTCGTCGCCTCGGGCGTCGCGCGGGGCGTCGGCTCAGGGCGCCGCCAGGGCGTGCTGTCACCCGTCGCGGTGAGCACCGGGCCGGTGTCGGACCGCGCCCACACGGGCGGACGCGCCGGCTCCTCGTGCGGCACGGCGTGCGAGCTCGGCCCTGTGGGCGGCTCGACGGTGGGCTGCGGGCCGGTGGCCGGGCGGGGCGCCGCCGGCGCGACCGCGAGGGGCGGCTGCTGCCACGCGGTCTGCGGCGGTGCTCCGGGGGCGACCGTCGGCCCGGTCGTGACCGGCGGCTCCTTGCGGTCGCGTCCGCGGCGGGCCCAGACCGGCAGCGAACCGGTGTCGCCGGGCGCCACGTCCTGCGCCGCGGGGCGCTGGATCGGGATGGAGGAGGTGACGTAGGTCGCCTCCTCCTCGTCGCGGATGATGCGGCCGCCGACGAGCTCGATGACGCGCTTCTGCATCCGGTCGACGATGGTCACGTCGTGGGTGGCCATCACGACGGTCGTGCCGGCGTCGTTGATCCGGTCGAGCACCGACATGATCTCGTCGCTCGTGGTCGGGTCGAGGTTGCCGGTGGGCTCGTCCGCGAGCAGGATCGCCGGCTTGTTCACGACGGCGCGGGCGATGGCGACCCGCTGCTGCTCACCGCCCGACAGCTCCGTCGGCAGGTTCTGCGCCTTCTCGCTGAGACCCACCATGCCGAGCACGTCGGGCACCGCGGACTCGATGAACCCGCGGGACTTGCCGATCACCTGCAGGGTGAAGGCGACGTTGTCGAAGACGGTCTTGTTCGGCAGCAGCCGGAAGTCCTGGAACACGACCCCGAGGCTGCGACGGAAGTACGGCACCTTGCGGCTCGAGATGGACGTGAGCCGCTGGCCGAGCACGTGGATCTCGCCGGACGTCGGGCGCTCCTCGCGGAGCATGAGGCGCAGCAGGCTGGACTTGCCGCTGCCGGAGGCACCGACGAGGAAGACGAACTCGCCGCTGCCGATCTCGAGGGACACGTCGTCGAGGGCGGCTCGCGGAGCACCGCGGTAGCGCTTGGTGACGGAATCGAAGCGGATCATGACGGCTGGCAGCCTAGGCACATCCGGCGGGGGCTCCGCGCAGGCTGGCCGGATCGGGGACGTGTGAGAGGTGGCGGGAAGCCTACTCCTCGGCGTGTCGGAGCGGCGAGACCGACGGACCGGCCGAGCACGCGAGACGGGGTGGTGACGGCGGGAAAGCCCCTGATCAGTCCACCGCTCGCTTCCGCCAGCGGATGCCGGCGGAGAGGAAGCCGTCCAGGTCGCCGTCGAACACGGCGGACGGGTTGTTCACCTCGTACTCGCTCCGGAGATCCTTGACCATCTGATAGGGAGCGAGCACGTAGGAGCGGATCTGGTCGCCCCAGCTCGCGGTGATGGTGCCGGCCAGCTCCTTCTTCTTCGCGGCCTCCTCCTCGCGCTTCTGGATGAGCAGCCGGGACTGCAGCACCCGCAGGGCGGCGGCGCGGTTCTGGATCTGGCTCTTCTCGTTCTGCATCGAGACGACGATCCCCGTCGGGAGGTGGGTGATGCGCACAGCGGAGTCGGTGGTGTTGACGCTCTGGCCGCCGGGGCCGCTCGAACGGAAGACGTCGACGCGGATGTCGCTCTCCGGCACCTCGATGACGCTCGACTCCTCGAGCAGCGGGATGACCTCGACGGCGGCGAAGCTCGTCTGCCGCTTGCCGGCGGAGTTGAACGGGCTCATCCGGACGAGCCGGTGGGTGCCCGCCTCGACCGAGAGCGTGCCGAACGCGTAGGGGGCGTCGACCTCGATGGTGGCGGACTTGATGCCCGCCTCCTCCGCGTAGGAGGTGTCCATGACCGTGACGGAATACTTGTGCTGCTCGGCCCACCGCAGGTACATGCGCAGCAGCATCTCCGCGAAGTCGGCCGCGTCCACGCCGCCGGCGCCGGCCCGGATCGTGACGACCGCTGGTCGCGGGTCGTACTCGCCGTTCAGCAGGGTCTGGACCTCGAGCTCGTCGATGGTCGCCTGCACGCCGGCGAGCTCGGACTCGGCCTCCGCGGCGGTCTCGGCCGCCTGGCCCTCGTCCTCCTCCGCGTTGACGAGCTCGACGAGCACCTCGAGGTCGTCGAGCCGCCGCTGCACCGCGGTGATCCTCGCGAGCTCCGACTGCGCGTGGCTGAGCGCGCTCGTCACCTTCTGCGCGGCCTCCGGGTCGTCCCACAGGTCGGGCACCCCGGCCTGCTCGCTGAGCGTCGCGATCCGAGCCTTCAGCGAGTCCAGGTCCACGACGGACAGCACGTCGTCGAGGGTGCTCTTGAGCGAGGCGAGCCGGGCGGCGTAATCGAGTTGCACCATGAGTGCCGCCAGTCTATTGGCGCCGGGCGCACCCCGCCGGGGCCGCATCCGCCGCGGCGTAGGCTCGAAGGCGATGACGACGACCGAATCCTTCCGGCTCGGATCCGTCGCACTGCCGGTCTACCTGCCGTCGCTGCTGTTCGCGACCGGCGAGGGCGCGATCATCCCGATCATCCCCGTCGCCGCCGTGCACCTCGGCGCCTCGCTGGCCCTCGCCGGCCTGATCGCGGCGTGCATCACCCTCGGCCAGCTGATCGGCGACCTGCCGAGCGGATGGATCGTCGCCCGCATCGGCGAGCGGAACGCGATGCTGTGGTCGGCCACCGCGGCGCTGCTCGGCCTCGTCGTCGCGCTGCTGTCGCCGAACCCGTTCGTGCTCGCCATCGGCGTGCTGCTCGTCGGCATCGCGACGGCGTCGTTCGCGCTCGCCCGTCAGGCCTTCATGACCTCCTTCGTGCCGCTCGCCTACCGGGCGCGGGCGCTGTCGCTGCTCGGCGGGATGTTCCGGGCCGGCTACTTCGTCGGCCCCTTCATCGCCGCGGCCGTGATCGGGCTGGCCGGCAGCACGCAGGCGGCGTTCTGGATCGACGCGATCGCCTGCTTCGCCGCGGGCGCGGTGCTGCTCGCGCTGCCGGACCCGACCGAGGTCCTCGCCGCCCGACGGATGTCGGCGATCCGGGCGGCCGCCGCGCGCCCCCAGGTCGACGCCGTCGGGGAACCGGCACCGCCCGATCGCGTCGGACTGTTCCGCACCCTCGTGGAGCATCGCGGCGTCCTCACCCGGATGGGGACCAACGCCGCCCTGATCGGTGGCCTGCGGGCGAGCCGGCAGGTGATCGTGCCGCTCATCGGGGTGAGCCTGCACCTGCCCGAGCCGACGATCGCGCTCGTGATCGGCGTCGCCGGCGCCATCGACTTCGCCCTGTTCTTCTCGAGCGGCCAGATCATGGACCGCTTCGGCCGCCTGTGGAGCGCCCTGCCCTCGATGATCGGGCTCGCGATCGGCCACCTCGCGCTGTTCGCGACGGCCGGGCTCCACTCGGCGGTCGCCTGGTTCGTCGCCATCACGATGTTCCTCGCCGTCGCGAACGGCATCGGCAGCGGCATCCTGATGACCTTCGGCGCCGACCTCGCGCCCCGGCACGATCCTGCGCCGTTCCTCGGCGCCTACCGATTCACGGGAGATGCCGGCAACGCGGCGGCGCCCCTCGTCGTGGCGGGCGTCACCGCCGTCGCCTCGGTGGCGGCGGCCGCCGGCGTGATGGGCCTGGTCGGGCTCGTGGGCGCCGGGCTCATCCTGAGGTGGGTGCCCCGCTACATCCCGAGGACGCGGGCGGCCTAGCGGACGACCACCCGTTCGAGCACGCCGAAGCGGTTCGGGCCGTGGCAGCCGACGTAGACGCGACCGGTAGCGGCATCGATGGCCTCGCCCTCCCCCTCGCCGGGCATCGCCAGCTCGATCGTCCCGAGGCTGTGGCCCGTCGCCGGGTCGACCTTCGTGATCCGGTTCCCGCCACCCGCGAGACTCGTGTAGATCCACCACTGGTGGCCGACGACCTCGATCCCCTGTGGCACGCCACCCGGATCGGGGATCGGCACGGATGCACCGAAGGTCCCGTCGGCGGCCATCGGCGTCACCGTGTACGGCGCACCGGGCAGGTTCGCGAAGACGACGAACCCCCGCGTCGGGTCGGTGGCGATCATGCCGTTCACGCCGAGGGCCGCCGCGTCGATCGTCCGCACGAGGCGCCATCCGATCGGGTCGACGACCCCGATGCTCGTCGGGGCCGCCGCGCTGCCGTTCGCGACGTAGAGCAGGCCGTCCTTCGCGCCCACGGCGATCTCGGCGGCGTGCCCGAGCGACAGGGGTGCTGAGGAGGCGATGTGCTTCCCCGAGAGGTCGTACTCGTCGATCCGCGCCTTGCCGCCGCCGACGTCGACGCCCGCGAAGACGCGGGTCGCGCCGCCGATCCGCCCGATCGCGAGGCCCTGCTCGTTGCCGCTTCGAAGCTGCGCGAGGACGCGGATGCGGTAGGGCAGGTGGGCCGTGCTGACCGAGACGGTGGTCGCGGCGGTCACGGTGCCGCCGTCGGGGCCGCGCTCGCGCACGGTGACGGTGTAGGTGCCGGCGACGATCAGGCCCTTGACGCGACCGTCCCAGACCCCGTGTCGCATCGCCGAGGAGGTCAGGGACCAGGTGCGTACGACCCTGCCGCCGCGGCTGATCCGGATGTCCCCGTGCACCGGCACGACGACGCCGGAGCTCGTCGTCGCACTCGCCGAGACGGTCACCGTGTCGAGCTGGTCGTCGATCACGGGCTGCACGGTCGGCCACGAGCGCGCGGCGGTGACCTTGCGGATCAGCGTCGGCTCCAGGTGGATCGACCGGGTGGCCGTGCGCGACGCGCCCGACGGACCGGTGACGCGGACCGACACCACCCCGGTGCCGTCCGGGAACCCGCTGACGGACACGCGCCCGGCGCCCCGAGCGACGCGGCTGATCGTCGCGGTCCGGGAGGCGCGGCCGGCGGAGGCGGTGAGCGTGCCGGCGATCGGCAGGGCCGCGCCGGTCTCGTCGGCGGCCCGCACCGTCACGCCGACCCGCGAGGGCGCGCCGGGACTCTTGGGGAAGTACGCCGACCGATCCAGGGTGACCGAGAGGGTCCGGACGGCTCCGGAGCCCACCCGAAGGACGTGCGCCGCCGCGACGTTCCGGCCGGTCTGCGCGACATGCAGCGTCCAGGAGCCCGCGGCGAGGGATCCGAGCGGGACCCGCACCCTGGCCGACCACCCGCCATGGTCGGGGGTGGTCGAGACGGACCTCGCGACGGTGATCGTCCTTCCGAGGCGGACGGCCGTGATCGTGATCGGAGCGGCGATCGGCGCGGTCGCGGTCACCGTGAGGGCGTCCCGGAATCCGTCGCCGTTCGGCAGCGTGAGCACGGGATCGGCGGGCAGGGTGATCGCGAGCGGCAGCGGTGCGGGCGGCGGCGGGGTCGCGGAGGCGGTGGGCGCAGGCGAGGGCGTCTCGGTCGGAATCATGGAGGGCTCAGGCGTCGGCGACGCCGCCGGACCCGACGGCGGGCCGGTCGGGCTCGGGTCGCCCGTCGGCGGGTCGGTCGCGGGCGCCGGGTCCTGCGCGGACGGCAGCGGCGCCGGCTCGCCCACCGTGGGTGCCGGGTCCGGCGACGGGCTGTCGGCCGGAGCGACCGTGACCGGTGCCGGGAGCTCGTCGGCCCCGGCGGCGACCGGGGCGCCGAGCGTGAGGAGGGCGAAGGTGAGCGCGATCCCCAGGGTCCGAGCGCGCAGCCGTCCCCCTCGTTCCTCGCCCCCCGGCACGAGCCGACCCTAGGTCAGCCTCGGCCCGCACACCCGCTCCCACTTCGGGTGCCGCAGGAACCGAGGCCTGTCGGTTGCAACATTTCGCGAAGTGTGGCGCGGGTCGGCTAGCGTCGTCGTGTGGACACGGATCGCCGCCTGGTCGTCGAATGGACCGATCCCGCGGAGGCGCTGCCTCGCTTCGCGGACCTCCCCGGCATCGAGTACCTCCGCCGGATGAGCGATGGCCGCCTACCGGCGCCACCGATCGCGCGGGTGTTCGGCATGCGCTTCAGCGACGTCGAGGACGGCCGGATCACCGTCGGCTGCGACCCCCGGGAGGCGTTCTTCAACCCGCTCGGCGTGGTCCACGGCGGACTCGCCTGCACGATGCTCGACACGGCGGTCGGCTGCGCCGTGCACACGACGCTGCCCGCCGGCACCGGCTACACCTCCATCGACCTCTCGGTGAGCTACCTGCGCCCGCTGCTGCCGTCGGTCGGTCCCGTGACGGCGACCGGCACCGTGGTGAAGCGCGGGCGCCGGGTCGCGTTCGCCGAAGGGGTGCTCACCGACGAGGCGGGCACCGTCTACGCGACGGCGACCTCGAGCCTGCTCGTCATGGGACCGCAGGGCTGAACCGACCGGATCACCCCGCCGTGCTCACGCGACCCCGGTCGCCGGCACGGACGAGCCCTCGACGACATCCTGCACCGGAGCCGACGTGATGGCACCGGTGTTCCGCAGGAAGAGGATGATCCAGCTGAAGATCAGGATGGCCGACACCAGCTCGACCGCGGTGAGGTTGTAGTAGCCGGTCACGTAGAGCACGGCGAGGAACGCGATCACGCCGAGGAAGACGTCGCCGAGGAGCCGGAACACGCGCGGCATCGCCGGGATGGTCCGCGGCAGCCGCACCACCAGCACGGCGAAGACGACGAGCATGCCGACCGCGACGAGCGTGTGGACCCAGAAGAACACGTCCGCCTTGAAGATGCCCACGCACGCCAGGAAGACGCCGATCAGGACGAGCGACGTGCGCACCGACGCCCTGCCCCGGCGCTCGGCCCGGGTCCCGTCGGGCAGCGCGACGGTCGCCGCATGCGCGATCGCCGAGACGATCACGCCCGCGATGATCAGGGTGAGGTTGAACGCGAGCGCGGAGACGTCTCCGGTGATCCCGAGCGAGCTGAGGTTCTTCTGCCACCAGTGCGGATCGGATGCGGTGAGCATGCTCGCGAACATCCCGACGACCAGGAAGACGGCGAGCACCAGCGACAGCGACGTCGCGCTGAGGTGCGCCGCGGACAGGAAGGCGGCGTAGGCGGTCACCGCCATCGCCACGCCGGCGAGCAGGGCCGCCGAGAACGGGAAGACCACGGCGTCGATGAAGGACAGCTCGACGACGGCCGCGATCGCCGTCCAGGCGAGCAGGGCGATGATCGCGTGCGCGACCGCGAGGGCGATCGCGTCCAACGGATGGAGCCGCAGCCGCCCTGGCCGGACCGTGCCGTGGAGCCGGGCCTCGCGCCTGCGGAGCAGCAGGGCGACGGCCACCAGGACCACGGCGGCGACGATCGCGCCGCCGATCGCGACGATCTCACCGACGGAGCCCGGCCCGGAGATGGGGAGGTCGCGGCCGTCCGCGATCAGGAACGTCGTGACGCCCCCGACGACGAAGACGATTGCGCCGGCCACGAGGCCGACCGACTCCACCGACGCGGCATCGGCGAGCGGCCGACGCAGCACCTGCAGCAGGGAGGGCGTCTCGCTCCCGGCCGGGCCGTCCTCGGCGGCCTCAGCAGGTGCGTCCGGCTTCAGCACGGCGCGTCCGTTCGCGCTCACGCTCGCTCCACAGCGTCCATGGAGCGACGCAACCAGCATCCCGGGCGGCGCGGATCACCTGAAGCGGCTGAACGTCGCCGGATCCCTCAGCGGAAGCGCGCAGCGGCGGTCGATTCCACCGTGACGGGGACCGAGACCGGCAGCAGCGCGCTCGCGATCGGCGGATGCCACGTGGCGGTCAGCCGGACGAGCGCGGACCGCCCGTCGGGGGTGCGCGCCTCGTCGAGCCGCAGGTCGCTGAGCCCGGCGGTGTCCGCCGCACCGAGATAGGCGGCGGCCGTCGCCCGCACGTCCGCGTCGCCGAGGGAGGGCACCACCGTGCTCCCGCTGACCCGAGCATCGGCGACCCGGAACGACTCCGCCGCGGCGAGCGCCGCGCCGTCCGCGATCGTGAGCAGCCGCAGCCGCTCGAGGTGCAGGGCGGTCGCGCCCGCGGCCACGACGACGAAGCCGGCGGCGATCATCAGGAACACGAGGATGAGCGGCACCGTCGAGCCCTCGTCCCCGCGTCTCACCGCGCCACCTCGAACATCGACACGCGCTGGACCGCCGTCGCCTCGACGGGGATGGCGCCCGGCGTGCCGAGCCGAAGCGCCGGCGGCAGCAGCGGGAGTGCGACGGCGACCCGCACCGTCACGGTCGCCGAGCCGCGCGGCACGAGGCAGTCGGCGGGGTCCGGCGCGCAGCGCACGTCGACCGCGGCTGCGGACTCGGGGATCCGCCAGTCCACGAGCCCGACCTCGACGGCCGCGGCTGCCGCACGGCGCCCGTCCGCATCCGTGGGCGCCAGCACGAGCTCGCGCGCCGCCTGCCTCGCCGCACCCTCCGCCGCGAAGGCCGCGCCCTGCAGCGTCGCCAGCACGAGCACCAGGTAGACGACGGGGACGAGCAGCAGCACCCCGAGGGTGAGGAACTCGACCGCGGCGGAGCCGGACTCCGCGCCGCCGTCAGGGAGCGGGTTCGAGCGCCGCATGACCGGACACCTCGAGCGCGGCCGCGGGCCCCAGCAGGCCGAGCACCGGGAGCGGCGTGCGGACCGTGACGACCGCGACGGGGATACCGGCTTCGGCGGACGTGCCGCCCACCACGTCGCGGGCGTAGCCCGGTCCGAGCGCCGTCGTCAGCACCTGGCGGGTGCGGGCGACGCCCGCGGCCGGCGCGCCATCGATCGCCGCCCACCTGGCGCCTTCCGCCGCGGCGTCGAGGGCGGTGTTGCGGACGAAGAGCACGGCCGCGACCTGCAGCACTCCGATCACGAGCGCGACGAGCAGCACCCCGACCAGCACGAACTCCACCGGGGCGGAGCCGCGCTCGCCGAACGGGGTCATATGCCGGAGACGCTCGAGATCGCCTGCTGGAACAGGTTCGTGAGCGCCGGGCCGGCGACGCCCCACAGCAGCACCACCAGTCCTGCGGTCATCAACGTCACGAGCACCCAGCCGGGCACGTCGCCCCGCTCGTCGTCGATCCGCGTCCGCACGTCAGTGAGCAGTGTCTTCACGTCGGCCTCCCTCGCCACCCGCGCAGTGTGACGCGCGCCGGGGCCGGCCCGCAGGAGTTGTCCACAGGGCGCCGGGCGACCTCGGTCGTTCTGCAGGACGGCGAGCGGTGCGCAGGACCGATATCGATGTGTCGTCCTGCGGACCGCGCGGGATCCTGCAGAACGCACACGAAGGGTGGGATGCGGGCCCGCGCTGCGACAGCGGCGGGCGCTGCCGCGCGCTGCCTCGGGCTCCGCTCCCCCATCGATACGGTGAGGAGCACCCGCGCCGGCCTTCCGGAGGGTCGACAGGGAAGGAACCGGCATGCCCCACACCGTCGTCGCGGTCCTCACGGCGGTCGCCCTCGTGCTGCTGCTGCTCGGCGCCGCCTTCCAGGTGGCGCTGGCGGCCGGCGCCCCGCTCGCCGGCGCGGCGTACGGCGGTCGGTCGGCGCAACCGGACGGCCGCCTCCCCCAGCGGCTCCGCGTCGCCAGCGCCATCACCGCGATCGTGCTGCTCGGCATCGGCGGCCTGCTCCTGCTCCACGGCGGGATGCTCGGGGCCGCCCAGCCGGGCAGCCCCGTCGTCCGTGTCGGCGTCTGGATCGTCGCCGGACTGTTCGCGCTGAACACGGCGGGCAACCTCGCCGGGCGGCATCCGCTCGAGCGCTGGGGCATGGGCGGCATCACCGCCGCGCTCGCCGTGCTCTGCGTGCTGCTCGCCATCGGCGGCTAGCCCGGGCGGCGCCGCCGGCCATGATCGGAGTGCAGGACGGCGTGCGGTGTGCAGGACCGATATCGGCGCGTCGTCCTGCAGACCGCGCGGGATCCTGCAGAACGCACGCAGCGGGCGCGGGTGGGGCGCTCATACGGTCCGGGAGTAGCGTCACCGGGTGCCCAGCCGACCCTCCCGCCTCGGCGTCGCCCTGACGCTGCTCGGCGTGCTGATCCTCTTCGTCGGCGTGATCGCGCAGCTCGCCGTGACCGACGGGCTCGCCGAGGTGCTCTGGGTCGTCGTCAGCGTGATCGGGGCCGTCGTGATCATCGCCGGCATCGTGGTGCTCGTGCGGGCGAGCCGCCGGAACGCGCCGCCCGAGGAGTGACGGGCCGGGTCAGCCGGTGCGGAGCCCTCGGACGAGCGCGGCGGTGGTCTGCGGCGCGATCGGGTAGCTCGCGCTGAACGAGAGGCGCGACACGACGCCGGCGTACCGGGATCGGAGCTCCCGCGCCACCGACTCGGCGGATCCGATCGCCGCGAAGGTCTCGAGCACCTCGTCGGACACGAGGTCGCCCATCGCGGCCCAGTCGCCGCGACGGGAGGCCTCGTGCAGCCGCTCGTGCAGGTCGTTCCAGCCGTGCGCCGCGAGCACCGGCAAGTAGGCGGGCGTGCTGCCGTAGAAGCCGATCTGCGCTCTCGTCGCGCGGATGGCCACCTGCAGCGCCGCGTCGTCGTCGCCGACGGCGATCAGGGCGGGCAGCGAGATCCCGACCTCAGCGACGTCCCGGCCGGCGCGTTCCGCGCCGCGGGCGAGCGCGGGCACGCTCACCTCGGTGACGTAGCGCGGGGTGGTGAAGCTGTGCGCGTGCAGGCCGTCACCGACCTCGCCGGCGACCTCCGTCATCCGCTCCCCCACCGCGGCGATCCAGACCGGCGGCGGCCCCTCGGGGACCGCGGGCGGGCTGAAGAACGGGGTCATGAGGGTGTGCGTGTAGAACTCGCCGCGGAAGCGCAGCGGCTCGCCGGTCTGCCACGTCGCCCAGATCGCGCGGACGGCGCGGACGAACTCGGCCATCCGGGCGGCGGGCTTCGACCACGGCATGGAGAACCGCTTCTCGATGTGCGGCTGCACCTGGGAGCCGAGCCCGAGCAGGAAGCGGCCGCCGGAGATCGCCTGCAGGTCGTAGGCGCTCTGGGCGACGGTCATCGGGTTGCGGGCGAACGCGACCGCCACGGTGCTGAGCAGGTCGATGGTCGTCGTCTCGCGGGCGGCGAGCGCGAGACTCAGGAACGGGTCGTGCCGGGTCTCGGACGCTCCGATCCCGTCGAAGCCCTCCGCCTCCGCCTCGGCGGCGCGGCGCGCGAGGGCGAGCGGGTCGGTGCCGGGATCGCCGCCCACGTCGAGGCGGAAGGGCGCGGCTCCATCGGCGTCTGGCACACCCCATTCTCTCGCCATGGGCGCGGCAGGGCACGATGGGGGTCGACGACGAGGAAGGAGACCGACGTGGCGGTCCCGATCGAGGAGACGCTGCCCGAGCCGGAGCGCGGTGCGGCGCCGGCGGACTGGGTGGCGGAGAACCTCGCCGAGCTCGAGGAGATGAACGGCGACACGGCGGAGTCGGTGGCAGGAGATGCCACGGGCGCGGTGCGGATCGAGTTCGCCTTCGCGGCGCAGGACCAGGACATCGCGGACGAGCTCGCCGAGTACCTGGAGACCGAGGGCGACTACGAGGTCGACGTGCGCTCGCCCGAGACCGAGGTCGACGAGTGGTCGGTGCACGGCACGACGCCGGAGGTCACCGTGACCGCCGCCGGCCTCGACGACTGGGTGCGCACGATGCTCATCGCCGGATGGGCGCACGGCCGCAGCCGCCTCGACGGCTGGAGCGCACTCTTCGACTGATGTCGCTCCGCGCATGGCCGGCCCTCGGAGCGCTGCCAGCTGCCGCTCCTGAACGCCTCAGGCCCGGTTCCTAGCGTGGCCGGCGTGACGAAGCTGCCGCTCGACGTGCCCGACGACCTGCGCGAGGGATGGCGGCGCGGCCAGCTGTCCGTGCTGCCGGCACCGCCGACGCGCGACGCCCTGGAGCCCGGCATCACCTGGCTCGACGGCAGCCCCGGCGTCGGGCCCGCGCTCCTCGTGCCACGGCGGCGCGCGGATCCGGCGGCGCTGGTCGTCCTGCTGCACGGCGCGGGCGGCGGCCCCGCGGGCATGCTCCCGTTCCTGCAGGTCGAGGCCGAACGCCGCGGCGTCCTCGTGCTCGCGCCGAAGTCCGGCGACGCGACCTGGGACGTGAGCCGCGGCGGATTCGGCCCCGACGTCGCCGAGATCGACCGCACGATCGCGTTCGTGCTCGACCGGTTCGAGGTCGACGCCGCCCGGATCGTGATCGGCGGCTTCTCCGACGGCGCGTCCTACGCGCTGTCGCTCGGCACGACGAACGGGCGGCTCTTCAGCCGCATCCTCGCCTTCTCCCCGGCTTCCTCGCCGCGCCGACCAGGGCCGGACGCCCCGCGGTCTTCGTCTCGCACGGGACCGAGGACCCGGTGCTGCCGATCGAGCGCTGCAGCCGTCGCCTCGTCCCCGCCCTCGAGGCGGAAGGGTACGAGGTCGACTACCGCGAGTTCGCCGGCCGGCACGAGGGCCCGGCCGAGATGGTGCGCGCCGCGCTGGAGCCGGTCGCGCCGGAGCTCTAGCCCCGCCGAGCGATCCGCAGGATCCGCGGCCGTCCGCCGCAGGGATCCGGTCGATCGGTCCCGCAGATCGTCCGAGATCCTGCAGATGGCGCGGGCGGCTGGCTCAGAGGCGGGTCTGCAGCACCACGATGCCCGGCCAGACCGCGAACGCGACGGTGACCGGCAGGATCAGGAACACCAGCGGCACGAGCATCGCGACCTCCTTCCTGCCCGCGGTCTCGAGCATCGCGCGTCGCGCCTCCTCCCGCGCGTCCGCCGCCTGCACGCGCAGCAGCTCGGCGAGCGGCGAACCGCGCTCCAGCGCCGCGGCGATGTGGGTGAGGCAGCGGGTCAGCGCGGGCAGCACGAGGTCGTCGCCGAGCCGGGCGAGGGCCGCCCCGAGCGGCACCCCGACGCGGGTCTCGGCCACGACCCGGCCGAGCTCGTCCGCGAGGACGCCGCTGCCCACGCGTGCGACGCGGGCCAGCGCGTCGTGCACGCCCTCGCCCGCCGCGAGGCTGAGCGCGACGAACTCGAGAACGGTGGGCAGCTCGCTCTCGAGGCGAGCGGCTCGCTTCCGCGCGGCCCGGGTGAGGGCGTGGTCGGACGCGGCCAGCCCGATCCCCGCCCCGACGATCGGCGCCGCGACGATCGCGAGCTGCGACGCGGATCCGGCGAGCCCCGCGAGCACGGCGGCCCCGCCGCCGGTGACCGCCCCGGCGACGGTCCAGCCCAGCTGGCGGAGGCGCTGCGCCTCGACGCTCCGCGCCAGGCCGGCGCGCCGGAGCCGGACGGCGGTGCGGTCTTCAGTGCCGAGCACGGCGCCGAACCCGCGTTGGAAGCCCTCGAGCAGCGGTACCGCGAGCACCCCGAGCACGGGCACCGGGTCGGCAGGGGCGCGCTCGTGCAGGCGCCGGGCCTCCGGCGAGACGTCGAGCAGGAACGGGGCGATCCGCGTCGCCAGCCGCGGCCGGGCGAAGGCTGGCAGGCGGCTCGCGATGCTCCAGAGGCCGAGCCCGATCCCGATGCCGCATGCCATCGCGAGCGCGAGGCCCGGTTCGAGGCTCACCGGAACCACCGCCGGTCCTCCGGCAGCCTGCCGATCGCGACCATCACCCGGTATGCGGCGAACGTGACGACCGCGGCGCCGGCGATGAGCACACCGCCCGCCGGCGTGCCGTAGGCCGCCGCGCCCTCGGGACGCGTGGCGAGCAGCACGAGCACGATCCACGGCGCCGCGAGGCCGAGCTTGCCCGCGCCGGTGACCCACGACTGCCGGGCCTCCATCTCGGATCGGAGCGCGAGGTCCGCGCGCAGGTGCACGGCGAGGTCGCGGAGCACGGACGGCAGCTCCGTGCCGCCCACCTGCCGGGCCATCCGGACGATCTCGATCAGCCGGTCGGCGGTCGGGTCGGCGAAGTGCGCCTTCGCCGCGTCGAGCGCGACGGACGCCGTGCCGGTCTCGCGCCAGCGGGCGGCGAACCGCGCGAAGCCGGAGCGGAGCGGGGCGGGCCCCTCGTCGGCGAGCGCGGCGACGGCGTCGGGCAGCGGCATCCCGGCGCGGATCGACGCGACGAGGGCGTCCACGACGACCGGCCAGAGGGCTCGTGCCGCCCGGACGCGGGCGCGGGCCCGCCAGCCGAGCACCGTCCACGGCGCGACCGCGGCGGCGAGGGTGGCCAAGGCCGCGACGACCGGCAGCCCGGTGGCCGCGAGGGCGAGCGCGCCGGCGGCGAGGCCGAGCAGGACGGAGACGGGCAGGAACATCCCCGGCGCGATCGCCCGGACGCCCGCGCGCTCGAGGCGGTCCGCGATCCGGTCGGATGCACGGCGCGGCCGCTCGATGCGGCGCGAGGCGGGCCAGAGCAGCGGGGCGAGCACGAGCAGGAGGCCGAGGCCGCCGAGGGCCCCCAGCGCGGGGATCACGCCGCTCGTCCGAGCAGCGCCTGCACGTCGAGGCCGGCCGCCTCGAACTTCGCCGACCGCGGGAGCACGCCGGTGCGGGGCCGAAGCGCCCCGTCCTCGAGCGTGAACACGCGGCTCGCCTCGATCACGCCGCCGTCCGTGACGACGCCGGTCGGGGCGAGGATCTCGGTGACCCGCCGTCGTCCGGAGGCGAGCAGCTCGCAGTGCACCACGAGCTCGACGCACGCCGCGACCGTCGGCACGACGAAGGCGGCGTCGATGTTGCGGCCCGCGAGCAGCGGCAGGGTGCAGAGCTTCGTCAGGGCGTCCCGGGCGGAGTTCGCGTGGATGCTGCACGCGCCGGGGATCCCGGAGTTCAACGCGATGAGCAGGTCGAGGGCCTCCGCCTCACGCACCTCGCCGACCACGAGCCGGTCGGGCCGCATCCGCAGCGCCTCCTTGATGAGCCGGCGCAGGGTCACCTCGCCGCCGCCCTCGAGGCTCGGCTGGCGGCACTGCATCGCCACGGCGTCGCGGCCCGGCGACCTCAGCTCGAAGGTCTCCTCCACCGTGATGACACGATCCGACGGCCGGCCCGCAGCGAGCAGGGCGTTCAGCAGGGTGGTCTTGCCCGCCTGCGTCGCCCCGGACACGAGCACGTTCATCCCGGCGAGCATCGCGGCGCGGAGGAACTCCGCGGCGTGCGCCGGCAGGGAGCCGCCCGCGACCAGGGCGTCGAGGTCGACCACGCGATCGGAGAACTTGCGGATGTTCACCGCCCAGTGCTGCCGAGTGATGTCCGGGATCACCACGTGGAGGCGCGAGCCGTCGGGCAGCGACGCGTCGACGAACGGGGAGGAGAGGTCGACGCGCCGCCCGCTGGTCACGAGCATCCGCTCGACGAGGTCGCGCACCTCCTGCTCGCCGAGCACGATCGGCGTCAGCTCGGCCACGCCCCCACGAGCGGCGAAGACCCTCGTGGGGCCGTTGATCCAGATCTCCTCGACCTCGGGGTCGTCGAGCAGCGGCTGCAGCGGCCCGAAACCCGTGAGCTCCGCGACGATCAGCCGCTCCGCCTGGCGCTCGTCGCCGAGCAGCGGCGCGCCCGACGCGACCGCGTGCTCCGCGTACCGCCGCAGCTCCTCGCGGACCGCGTCGGCAGGTCCGTCGTCGGCGAGCTCGCCTCGGCGCGCCCGGTCGCGGACGACGGCGCTGATCAGCTGGATGGGATCCGCCACGCCCGCCAGTGTGTCGGCCCCGGGCCGAGCGCGTCGCCGGTTCTCCACAGGCCGAAGGGCCTCGGAGGTCGCGTCAGCGCCCTCCGAGGCCCTTCGGCGGAGCGATTCAGGCGGCGCTGGAGGGGGACGACGCCGCAGCCGTCGCGGGCGCCGGCGTCTCGTCGGCCTCGTCGACCACCTCGTGGTCGTCGTCGTGGAGGTGCTCCAGCTGGAAGCGGTCGGCCTTGGCCAGCGCCTTCTCCAGGTCGCCGAGCCACCGCTCCTCGAACAGCGCCACGATGGCGGAGGACCCGACGGGCAGGGTGGCCTCCACGTCGGCCTTGATCTTCCGCCGTTCGACGCGGGTCAGCACGCCACCGGCGACCCCGCCGGCGGCGGCGCCGACGACCGCGCCGGCGATGATCGTGGGCGGGAAGATCAGGCCGACCAGCGCCCCACCGATGGCGCCCTTCTTGGCACCGTGACGGGCGTGGTGCGCATCGTCCTTGACGTGGATCTTGCCGTTCTCGTCGCGGCTCACCAGCGCCATCGCCTCGACGTCGATCACCTTGTCAGCGACCATCTGCTTGATCCCGTCCCAGTCCTGCTGGGCGCCGTCCGGGTCCATGTAGGCGGCGATGTACAGCTCAAGTGGCACATCCGACTTGCTCACAGTTCGACTCCCTCGAAGCTCGCTCGCGGGCGCCGGGGTTGTGGAACCCCTCGGACGGCCCGTGACCTTCACGGGTCGGTGTGACGGTCCCGACGACTGCTGCGGGCCCAGCATCCGCGCCGGATGATCCCGGACCATCACCTGGTACGGGTGAATGCGGTCCAGCGGGACCGGCGACGCGGATCGGGGACGCCGGGTCCTCGCGACCCCACGCCCGCCACGCGGCGCCCTCGTCCCGTCGTGCCTCCCCACTACACTGAGCCCGCCCGATGCGGGAGTGGTGGAATTGGCAGACACGCAGGATTTAGGTTCCTGTGCTTCGGCGTGAGGGTTCGAGTCCCTCCTTCCGCACCCGCCGCATCGTCGCGGCGCGCGCCGCTCGAGCCGAGGGAGGGACGCCGTGCATCTGCACTCGCTGATCCCGTTCCTCGACCCCGCGCAGCTGATCCACTCGTTCGGGCCCTACGCGATCATCGGCGTCTGCCTGATCATCTTCGCCGAGACCGGTCTCCTGATCGGCTTCGTCTTCCCCGGCGACACCCTGCTGATCATCACGGGCCTGCTGTCGCGGCACGACGTGCACGGCCTCGGCGTCAGCATCTGGGTCGCGGCCCCCGCGATCGGCATCGCCGCCTTCCTGGGGGGCGAGTGCGGCTACCTCATCGGCCGCAAGACCGGTCCACGGATCTTCGAGCGGCGGGAGACCGGCCTCTTCAGCAAGGAGCAGGTGCAACGCACCAACCGCTTCTTCGACCGGTACGGGCCGCTCGCGGTGATCCTCGCCCGGTTCGTGCCGATCGTGCGGACGTTCGCGCCGATCGCGGCCGGCGTCGGCCGGATGCCGAAGCGGAAGTACACGCTCTACAACCTGATCGGCGCGATCGCGTGGGGCTTCGGGATCACGTTCCTCGGGTTCCTGCTCGGCGGCATCCCGCCGGTGCGCTACTTCGTCGTGCACTACATCGACGTGATCCTGCTGGCCGCCGTCGTGCTGAGCCTCGGTCCCACCGGGCTCCACCTGCTGTCGAACCGGCGGAAGGCCAAGCGGGCCGCGACCGACGAGCCCGCGACGGAGTGACTCAGGCGTCCAGCTGCGCCGCGAGCGCGCGGAACGCCGTGCCGCGGTGGCTCACCGCGTTCTTCTCCTCGGCGGTCATCGCCGCCGCCGACCGGTGCTCCCCCGACGGCTGGAACAGCGGGTCGTAGCCGAAGCCGCCGTCGCCCTCGGGCTCGCGCAGCACCTCGCCCGGCCACTCGGCCTCGACCTCGTACCGCTCATCACCGGCGACCAGCACCGCGGCGCAGACGAAGTGCGCCCGGCGATCCGCCTCGTCCGCCATCCGGCTGAGCAGCAGCGCGCGGTTGTCGTCGTCGCGTCCCGTGCCGGCGTAGCGGGCCGAATGGATGCCCGGGGCGCCGCCGAGCGCAGTGACGGCGATGCCGGAGTCGTCCGCGAGCGCGGGCAGCCCGGTGGCGGCGTTCGCGGCGGTCGCCTTGATGAGCGCGTTGGCGAGGAAGGTGGCGCCGTCCTCGACCGGCGACGGGCCGTCGTAGCCGATGAGCTCGACGCCGGGCAGCAGCGGCTCGAGGATGGCCCGCAGCTCGGCCAGCTTGTGGGCGTTGCCGGTGGCGAGCACGATGCGCGGGAAGCGATCGGCGGCGGTCACGACCCGGTTCCGAGGGCGTCGAGCTGCAGCGCGGTCAGCGCGGCCGTGCCGGCGACGCCGAGGTCGAGCAGGGCGTCGAGCTCGCGACGGTCGAACGGGGCGCCCTCGGCGGTGCCCTGCACCTCGACGAAGAGGCCGCGGCCGGTCGTGACGATGTTCATGTCGGTCTCGGCGCGCACGTCCTCGGTGTATGCCAGATCGAGCATGGGGACGCCGTCGATGATGCCCACCGACACCGCAGCCACGCTGTCGACGAGCGGCTGCGAGCGCTGCCCGAGGAAGCGCTGCTCGCGGCCCCAGGCGATGGCATCCGCGAGCGCGACGTAGGCACCGGTGATCGCCGCGGTGCGGGTGCCGCCGTCGGCCTGCAGCACGTCGCAGTCGAGGACGATCGTGTTCTCGCCGAGCGCCTTCGTGTCGACGACGGCGCGGAGCGCCCGTCCGATGAGGCGCGAGATCTCGTGGGTGCGGCCGCCGATGCGACCCTTCACGCTCTCGCGGTCGCTCCGCTCGTTGGTCGCGCGCGGCAGCATCGCGTACTCGGCGGTGACCCAGCCGCGGCCCTTGCCCTGCAGCCACCGGGGCACGCCGTTGGTGAACGAGGCGGTGCAGAGCACCCGGGTGCTCCCGAACGAGATGAGCGCGCTGCCCTCGGCCTGGCTGCTCCAGCCCCGTTCGATGGTGACGGGCCGCAGCTCGTCGGGGGCTCGGCCGTCACGGCGTTCGGTCATCGGGATCCTCCGTGTGAGGCGGGCGGCACGGGGATCGCGCCGGTGTGGACGAGGTCGACGGACGGCACCTCGGGGCCGAGGAACCGTCGCGCGAGGCGGAGGAAGGCGGCCTCGCTGGTGCCGGTGGCCTCGAACACGTGCCGCGGCGGGGTGGCGGCGGTGCGCAGCAGCCCGTGCTGCACGAGCTGCTGGTACACGTCGTTGGCGGTCTCCGCCGCGCACGAGACGAGCTCGACATCGGCCCCCATCACGTAGCGGATGGCGGACGAGAGCAGCGGGTAGTGGGTGCAGCCGAGCAGCACCGTGTCCACCTGCGCGGCCTTCAGCGGGGCGAGGTACTCCTCCGCCGCCGCGAACAGCTCCGGGCCGGTGGTCACGCCCGCCTCGACGAAGTCGACGAAGCGAGGGCAGGCGGCCTGCACGACCTGGATCGCCGGATCCGCGACGAACGCGTCGACGTAGGCGTTCGACCGCACGGTGCCCTCGGTGCCGATGACGCCGATCCGCTTCGTGCGCGTCTGGCGCGCAGCCGCTCGGACCGCGGGCAGCACGACCTCGACGACCGGGATGCCCGCGCCGATCGTGAAGCGCTCCCGCGCGTCGCGGAACATCGCCGCGGAGGCGGTGTTGCAGGCGATGACGAGCAGCTTCACGCCCTGGGCGACGAGGTCGTCGAGGACCGCGAGGGCGTAGGCCCGCACCTCGGCGAGCGGCTTCGGGCCGTAGGGCGAGTGGGCGGTGTCTCCGACGTAGAGGATCGCCTCGTTCGGCAGCTGGTCGAGGATCGCGCGGGCGACGGTCAAGCCGCCGACGCCGGAGTCGAAGACCCCGATCGGTGCATCCGTCACGGGCGGGAAGCCTAACGGTGCAACCGAGGGAGGTGCCTGGCTAGTGGTCGACGTCGCGGTGCTGGTGGGTGGCGACCACGACGAGGGTGACGGCGAAGGCGAGGAGCACGACGGCGACGACCGCTGCCGGCACGTAGTCCCAGAGGACGAACGAGGAGCGGTGCGCGGGCACGGCGAGGAGCCGGGCGGCGACGCTCGGGGATCCGAGCATGGGGGAATGGACCTTTCGGGGAAAAGGCTGCTGCACCGGATGGGTGGCCGGCGGAGCGCTCGGCGTGGGTGCACCGGGCGTCCGTCGAGCGTATGCAGCGGGGGTGGCGCTTCGGCAGTACCCAGTACGGGGGCGCCCGGCCTCGATCCCGGGCGGCTTCCGCCATTCCGGGCTACTTATCACGCCCGGAATGGCGGAACGCGCCCGGACCCCGTGGAGATGTCGGGGTCGGAGGGCGCACTCGGCGAGTGCGGCGCGGGCGTCCCTAGGCTGCTGCCGTGAGCAGCACCGCGCTGATGACCGACCGCTACGAGCTGACGATGCTGGACGCCGCGCTCGGCGACGGCACCGCCGACCGTCGCAGCGTCTTCGAGGTGTTCGGCCGCCGCCTGCCGGGCGGCCGCCGCTACGGCGTCGTCGCGGGCGTGGGCCGCCTGCTCGAGGCGATCGGGCGCTTCCGGTTCGATGAGGCCGCGCTGCACTGGCTCGGCAGCGAGCGGATGGTGTCCGACCGCACGCTCGAGTGGCTCGCCGACTACCGCTTCACGGGCTCGATCCGCGGCTACCGCGAGGGCGAGCTCTACTTCCCGTACTCGCCGCTGCTCACGGTCGAGGGCAGCTTCGCCGAGGCGGTGGTGCTCGAGACGCTGATCCTCAGCGTGCTGAACGCGGACAGCGCCGTCGCCACCGCGGCGGCCCGGATGGTGCAGGCCGCGGCCGGTAGGCCGGTGTCCGAGATGGGCTCGCGCCGTGCGCAGGAGCGGGCCGCGATCTCCGCCTCCCGCGCCGCGTACATCGCGGGCTTCTCGGCGACCTCGAACCTCGAGGCGGGCCGGCGCTGGGGCGTGCCGACCATGGGGACCGCCGCCCACTCGTTCACGCTGCTGCACGACTCGGAGGAGGACGCCTTCCGATCGCAGATCGCCGCGATGGGCGAGGGCACCACGCTGCTCGTCGACACCTACGACATCGCCGAGGGCATCAGGACGGCGGTGCGGGTCGCCGGCGACCGGCTCGGCGCCATCCGGATCGACTCCGGCGATCTGCCCGTCGTGATCGGCGAGGCCCGGCGGCTGCTCGACGCGCTCGGCGCGCACCGCACGCGCATCACCGTGACGAACGACCTCGACGAGTACGCGATCGGCACGCTCGGCGCCATGCCGGTCGACGCGTACGGCGTCGGCACGTCGCTGGTGTCCGGCTCGGGGCACCCTGCGGCCGGCCTCGTCTACAAGCTCGTGGAGCACACCGATGCGAGCGGCGCCTGGCGCCGGGTGGCGAAGCGCTCGAGCGAGAAGGCCGGCACCGGCGGCCGCAAGTGGTCGGTGCGGGACCTCGACGCCGAGGGCAGGGCGACCGCGGAGCGCGTCGTGATCGGCGGCGAGCCCGATCCGGGCACGGGCAGGCCGCTCACCGTCCCCCTGGTGATCGACGGGCAGCCGGAGGCCGGCTTCATGGGCGTGGCGGGCGTCCGCGCAGCGCGGGAGCATCACGCCGTCGTCATCCGGGAGCTGCCGCTCGAGGGCATGCGCCTCTCGGCAGGCGACCCGGCGATCCCGACGGTGATCCAGGACGCCTGACCGGACGCCGCGGCGTCAGCTGCGCAGGGTGTCGTAGATCTTCTTGCAGTCGGGGCAGATCGGGAACTTCTGCGGATCCCGGCCCGGCACCCAGACCTTGCCGCAGAGGGCGCGGACGGGCTTGCCGGTGACGGCCGACTCGACGATCTTCTCCTTCTGCACGTAGTGCGCGAAGCGGTCGTGGTCGCCGTCCTCGATCTGCTCGCCGTTGAGCAGCTCCTCGAGCTCGCGGTCGAGGGTCGAGGTGCCGCCGCCGGGGTCGGAGATGCTGTCGCGAGGCATGCGGCAAGGGTATGCCGCCCTCGGCTCGCCCGGTGTCACATCCGGACCGCGGACGCGAGGATCTCGGGGCCGCGGGCCTCGAACACCCGGGCGCCGAGCTGCAGCCCGACCGCGAAGACGATGGCGCCGATGGCGAGCCCGACGACGAACGACGCGATGAACCACCCGTCGGGGCCGATCAGGCCGAGCACGGCGAGCACGATCGCGGGGATCGCCGGCAGGAACTGGCCGAGGAAGGTGAGCGACTGCACCGCGGCCGTCAGCCCGCTGGAGGAGTTCGGCTGCTGGAACGGCGAGGAGCCGGGCTGGGGCACCGGATATGGCAGGCGGGCCGACGAGACCGAGCCGAGCCCCATGCCGGTGAGGAACAGGCAGCCGGAGACGCCGAGCAGCCCGAACCCGGCGACGAGGTCGCCGAAGATCGCCGCGCAGATGATCGAGCCGGCGATGAGCACGGGGACACCGACGACGATCACGGGCAGCAGCCGCCCGAGCCGGTCCGCCCGGCCGCGCACCCCGGCCGCGACGTGCAGCCAGATGGCGCTGCTGTCGTAGGCGATGTCGTTGTGCGAGACCCAGCCGAGGAACAGCGCGATGATCGGCATCGGCAGCAGCGCGAGCACGGGGCCGGGCACGCCGACGAAGCCGAGGACCAGGATGATCACGATCGGCGTGATCGGCACGACGAGGATGCTCACCCGGTACCGCACGTCACGGCTCCAGTAGGTGAGGCTGCGCGCGGCGACGGCCCAGCCCGGTGTGCTCGGGAGCCGACCGAACCAGCCGAGGCCGCTGTACGACTGCAGCCGGCCGTGCCGCGTCGGCGAGACGAGGGTCTTCGCGACGAGGGCCCGCCAGGCGAGGGCGAGCAGCCCGACCGTCGCGATCGCCTCGAGCAGCTGCAGGAGGCCCGTGGCGTGTCCGGCGGCGATCGTCGCCGGAGCGGCCCAGGAGGCGCCGAGCGGCGTCCAGCCGAGCACCGCGGCGACCACGGCCCCGTCGTGCGCGCCGGCGGAGCCGATCCGCACGGTGCTGAGCAGCACGATGACCGGCGAGAGGATCACGAGGCCGACCACCGCGACGCCGGCGAGCGCCTCGCGGGACCGGCGCGTGGCGAGCAGCAGCCCGGCGGCCGCGGCGCTGATCCGCGCGACGAGCACGCAGATCGCGATGGTGCAGGGCGCGGCGAGCAGCGCGACGACGAACGCGCCGGGCGACCGCGCCCAGGTCACGAGGGTGGCGAGCGACACGAGGGTGATCACGATCGACGGGATGGAGACGAGCGCCGCGACCGCGAGGGCGACCGCGAGCCGGGTGCGATCGACCCCGAAGAGCGCGAAGCGGCGCGGGTCGAGGGTGTCGTCGACGCCGAGCAGCAGCGGCACCACGAGGAAGCCGAGCACGGTCAGCGAGCCGCCGATCACGACCACGGGCCCGGTGACGGCGACGGAGACGAACCGGAGCCCGATCAGCGCGATGACGGCCAGCAGCGTGACCGCTCCCCCGTAGAGCAGGCCGATGGCGATCCCGACGACCTGCCAGGTGCTGCGGCGGAAGGCGTTCGCGGTCAGCTGCAGCTTCAAGCGGAGGAACTGCGCGATCACCCTACAACACGCCTCTGATCAGGTCTTCGGTACCGCGGGAACTTCGCGGGGCCTCAAGCCTACTGGCGGCGCCCGACGGGCCTCTGAGGAGGGCGGGTCCGCTCGACGTCAGGAGCGAGCGAGGCCGCCCCCGCGCGGGGATGCGCGTCGAACCGCCTCAAGGGTTGGCGACGTTGGAGAGCAGGTCGCCCTTGCGCACCTTCACGAGGCGGACCTTGGCGCCCGCGTGGGGCGCCTCGATCATCTTGCCGCCGCCGGCGTAGATGGCGACGTGGTAGACGTCACTGGTCGTCCCGTAGAAGAGCAGGTCGCCGCGCAGGACGTGCTTGAACGTGCGCAGCTGGTGCTTCGCGCGGGCGGAGCGGTACTGGGCCGTGGCCGAGTGACCGCCGATGCTCTTCTTCGCGGCGCCGTAGGCGCGCATGGTGAGGCCTGAGCAGTCGAACGCGTTCGGGCCGGCGGCGCCGTAGCGGTAGGCGTCGCCGAGCTTGTGCTTCGCGTAGGCCAGCGCCGTCAGCCGCGCGGGCGTGTGGTGCGCGGTCGCCGCCTCAGCGGCGGGCGCGGCGGCCACGGTGACGGCCGGGGCGACCACGAGTGCGGCGGCGAGGGTGAGGACACGGACCTTCGTGACGAGGGATCGCAAGATGAGCAGCTTCCAGTCGGGCCGCCCGGCGAGCGCGCACGGGCGTGCGGCAGCGCCTCCGCGGCCGAGGGCGGGCAGCGGCGGAGAGAGGGGGGCGGCGGTGTGATGGGCGCCTGCGCGGTCCTGGCTGACCGGCGACCGGTGGAAAGTAGCAGCACTTCCGTCAGGTCACAAATCGGTAACGCGTGGGCGCGGCGTGTCGAATGCGCGGACCTGGACGGGTGTGCGGCAGTGGCTGACCGTCAGCGATGCACGTTCGAAGCGCCACCGCTGCGCGACCCGAATGTGCGATCGGTGCACCCCGCATGCCCGCTCGGCGGCCGACTGTGGAGGGCGTTCGGAGCCTCTCCTCACCTCGAGGTCGCAGGGCCGGCTCGGCGGCTCGACCACGACGCCGACCTCCTCCTCGAGCTCCCGGGCGAGCGCCTCGCCGTCGGACTCGCCCGGCTCCACGTGACCCCCGGGGAAGTCCCACCGGTCCGGGTCGTGCACCTTCTCGACGACGCGATGGCAGAGCAGCACCCGCCCGCCGCGGATCAGCACCCCGACCGAGACCCGTGGCATCCGTCGCACTCCCCGGGGTCAGCGCCCGGTCAGTCCGAGAAGCTGTGCAGCCACTCCAGGCCCTCGGCGGCCTTGCGACCGCCTGCGAGGTCGACGAACCGGTCCTCGAGGCTCTGCTCGCCGCGCACCTCGTCGACGGTGCCGGCCGCGAGCACCTGCCCGTCGATGATGATCGCGACGTGGTCGCAGACCCGTTGGATGAGGTCCATCCCGTGGCTGGAGAGCACGACCGTGCCGCCTGCGCGCACATAGCGCTGCAGGATCTCGACGATGTTGGCCGCGGAGACCGGGTCGACCGACTCGAACGGCTCGTCGAGCACGAGCAGCCGCGGCGAGTGGATCATCGCGCAGGCCAGGGCGATCTTCTTCGTCATGCCCGCGGAGTAGTCGGCGACGAGACGGCCGGTCGCGTCCTCGAGGCCGAACGCCTGCACGAGGTCCGCGCTGCGCTGCCGCACGGTCGCGGCGTCGAGCCCGCGGAGCACCCCGGAGTAGTGGAGGAGCTGCGCGCCGGAGAGCCGGTCGAAGAGGCGGAGCGCGTCGGGCAGCACGCCGATGGCGCGCTTGGCCCGCTCCGGCTCCTTCCAGACGTCGATGCCGTGCACGTGCACGCTGCCGGCGTCGGGCCGCAGCAGCCCGGTGATCATCGACAGCGTGGTGGTCTTGCCCGCGCCGTTCGGGCCGACGATCCCGTAGAACGAGCCGGGCTGCACGGTGAGGTCGATGCCGGCCACCGCGAGGGTGGGGCCGAACCGTTTCGCGAGCCCCTCGATCTTCAGCACCGGCCGCGTCTTGAAGCGGGCCGTCGACGAATCGGATGCGGCGGCCGCCGGCGGGGGCGCCTGCTCCGCCACGGGTAGCAGGGTCGTCGGCTCGTCGTCGGGCACGGCGAGGAGTTCGGTGGTCCGGTCGGCTGCGGCGACGGCGGGCTCGGACTGCAGGGTCGGCTGGAGCTCCCTGGTCGGCCCCTCCTCGGCCGGGGGAAGCTGCTCGGTCCGGGTCTCCTCGACCTCGCCCGCCGCCGCCGCGGGAGCGGGCCGCGCCGCGCCGGCCTTCCCGGAGCGGTCCCGCACCGTGTCGGCCGCCTGGTCGGCCGCGGCGATGCGGCGGGCCGGGGCCCGCGTGCTCGTTCGCTTCGGGGGCGCCTCGCCCGGTGCGGCCCCGGCCCGGCTCGCGGCGGTGCCGGCCTTCGCGGCGCCGGTCGTGCGCTTCGCAGCGGTGGAGCCGGAGCCCGGCTTCGCGGCCGGAGCCTTCGCCGTCGCGGCCTTCGCGGCGCCGGCCCTCGTGGCCACCGCCTTCGCTCGCGCGGGCCGCTCGGGGGACGCCGCGTCGCCGGTCGCCGCCTTCGCGCGTGCGGGCCGCTTCGGTGCGGTGGGCGGCTCCGCAGCATCCGCTGCGACCGCCGGTTCCGCCGGGACGGGCGGCAGGGCGGACGGCGCCTCCGGGGCGGCGGGCGACTCCGGCGCGACGGACGCCTGCTCCGGATCGCGGTCCACGGGGTCCGACTCGGCTGCAGGGGTCACACGGGCACGGTAGCAACCGAGGCCAGGAGGCGTCCGGGCGCGCCGACGGGTGAGCCGTCCCCCGACGGGCCCGTCGATTAGCATGGCGTCCCGGCGCTCCGCCCACGCCGTGCGCCCGATCCGTGCCGGATCGCCCCCTCGACACGTGAGGATCTCCGTGACCGCAGCCGTGACCGCGCCTCGCACCGTGCGTGAGTCGCGGCGCCCGGGCTACTGGACGCGGTACCGCCACGCGCTCTGGCTGCTCACGACCCGCGACCTCAAGGTCCGCTACACGACGAGCGCCCTCGGCTACCTCTGGTCGATCATCGACCCGCTGCTGATGGCCGGGATCTACTGGTTCGTCTTCACGCTGATCATCCCGCACGGCAAGGCGGGGCAGGAGCCGTACATCGTCTTCCTGCTCTCGGCGCTGCTGCCCTGGACCTGGTTCAGCGGCAACGTCTCGGACGCGACGAAGGCGTTCCGCTCCGAGGCGAAGCTGATCCGCTCGGTGAAGATCCCCCGGAGCATCTGGATCCTCCGCCAGATCGCCTCGAAGGGCATCGAGTTCCTGATCAGCCTGCCGGTGATCGCCTTCTTCGCGCTCATCACGCAGAAGGCGCCGGTGCTCGAGGCCCTGGTCTACCTGCCGCTGGCGCTGATCCTGCAGATCACGCTGACGGTCGGGATCAACCTGATCATCGCGCCCGCGTCGGTGTTCCTCCGCGACCTCGAGCGGGTCGTGAAGCTCGTCACGCGCCTGCTCTTCTACGGCGCCCCGGTCATCTACTCGTTCAGGCTCGGCAACCCGACCCTGCACTTCCTCTACGGGCTCGACCCCGTCGTCGGGTTCCTCGAGCTGTACCGCGCCTGCTTCTTCCCCGAGGTGCTCGACTGGGTCTACGTGCTGGAGGCCGCGATCGTCTCGCTGATCCTGCTCGCGGTCGGCACGGTCGTCTTCCGGCGCAGCGTGCCCCGCGTCCTGAAGGAGATCTGACGTGGCCGCGCCCGTCATCTCGGTCGAGGACGTCGGCATCCGCTTCAAGCGGAACCGGCAGCGCACCCGCAGCTTCAAGGACCTCTTCGCCAGCGGCGAGCGCCGAGCGAAGCCCGACGAGTTCTGGGCGCTCCGCAACGTGTCGTTCGACGTGCAGCAGGGCGAGTCGATCGGCGTCGTCGGCCGCAACGGCCAGGGCAAGTCGACGCTGCTGAAGCTCGTCGCCGAGGTGATGCTGCCCGACGAGGGCCGCGTCGCCGTCCGCCGCGGCGTCGCGCCGCTGATCGAGATCACCGGCGGCTTCGTCGACGACCTCTCCGTGCGCGACAACATCTACTTGTCCGCCGGCCTGCACGGGAAGCGCAAGGGCGAGATCGACGCGGAGTTCGACGACATCATCGAGTTCGCCGAGATCAAGGACTTCGTGAACACCCCGTACCGGCACCTGTCCAGCGGTATGAAGGTGCGCGCGGCGTTCAGCGTCGTGTCCCGGATGGACGAGCCGATCCTGCTCGTCGACGAGGTGCTCGCCGTCGGCGACCGAGGGTTCCGCAACAAGTGCTACGCCCGCATCGAGGAGATGCTCGACGAGGGCCGCACCCTGTTCTTCGTCTCCCACAACGCCGGCGACCTCAAGCGGTTCTGCAAGCGGGGGCTCTACCTCGACAAGGGGCGCCTGCAGTTCGACGGCGGCATCGCGGAGGCCTTCGAGCGGTACGAGGGCGACTACTCCGGCTGACCTCCCTGCCGGCCGCCTGGCTGGACGTCAGCGGGCGGGCAGGGGGCCGACGGCCGCCTGCACGGGCACGTAGTTGCCCGGCTGCGCCGGATCCTCCTGCAGGTGCACGAGGTGCGTCGAGCCGGTGGCGCTCGCGACCGGGGTGCCGGCGCCCCCGACCGTGCCGCCCTCGAGCAGGCTGGACACGTCCGCAGCCGGCAGGTCGAGGCCGTACCGGCCCGCGAGCGTGCGCTGCACCGTCGTGTGCTCGTCCCCGAGCAGGCGGAAGCCCTGCGCCGCGGCGAGAACGCCGGGCACGATCGCGACCGCGGCGAGGACGAACGCCCCGATCACCAGCGCCCGGCCCGAGCGACGCCGCAGCAGGAGCGGGCCGAGGATGACCGGCGCCGCGACGAGCGCCGTCGCGACCAGGAACCAGCCGAGCGCCGGGATGAAGGCGTCCGTCTGGGCGGGACCGAAGAACGGGATGGGCACACGACTCCTCAGGACGCTCGGGGGCGCGACCGCCCGACGCTAGCACCGGCATGAATCCCCGACCGGGCAGGGGGCACGGCGATGTGCCAGGACCGCTTCCTTAGGATCCGGACCATGGCGAAGAAGATCCCCGACCTCGATCCCGACCGGCTCCAGTCCGGGTGGACCAAGCAGGGATTCGACCGGCTGCTGTCGGTCCAGCGGCCCGCGGTGCTCGCCCATCTGCGCGCCGTGCGGCGGGCGCGGCCGGACGCGAGCCCCGAGGAGATCATCCGCGTGCTCGAGCGGCGCTACCTCGCCGCGGTGACCACCGCGGGGGCGGCGGCGGGCGCAGCAGCGCTCATCCCGGGGGTCGGCACGGCGGCCTCGATCGCGATCAGCGGCGCGGAGACGGTCGGCTTCCTCGAGGCGAGCGCGCTGCTCGCGCAGTCGATGGCGGAGCTGCACGGCGTCGCGGTCGTCGACCCCGACCGCTCCAGCACCCTGGTCATGGCGCTCATGCTCGGCCCGTCCGGCGCGAACCTCGTCCAGCAGTTCGCAGGCGAGGCGAGCGGCACAGGCCCGAGCCGCACCGCCTACTGGGGCGAGATGGTGACCGAGCGGCTGCCGAAGCAGCTGCTCGGCAGCCTGACGGACCGCATCCGCAAGCGCTTCCTGCAGCGGTTCGCCACCCGGCAGGGCGCCTCCGTCGTGCTGCGGGCGGTGCCGTTCGGCGTCGGCGCCGTGCTCGGCGGGAGCGGCAACCACCTCGCGGGCCGCAAGGTGGTCGCCTCCGCCAGGAACGCGTTCGGTCCCGCGCCGGTCGCCTTCCCGGAGAGCATCGAGCGGAGCCGCACGGCGCTCGCGGACGCCGAGGGCCGCTAGACCTGCAGCCAGAGGAACTCGAGCGGAGCGAGCTCGAGGTCCGCCCAGAGCGTGGTCTCCGCCTCGGTGATGAGGTCCACGGCGGTCGCGGGCAGCGCCGAGAGCGCCTCCGCGGGCACGACCTGCGGGGCGTCCGACATGTTCGCGAGCACCAGGACGGTCTCCGCGGCGCCGGGCCGCTGGTAGCCGAGCACGTGCCGGTTGTGGGTGTGGAAGCCGATCAGGGCGCCGCCGGCGAGCTCGTCCGTGGCGCGGCGGACCGCGATGAGCCGG
Organism: Amnibacterium sp.; assembly: GCF_036559085.1. GTDB lineage: Bacteria > Actinomycetota > Actinomycetes > Actinomycetales > Microbacteriaceae > Amnibacterium. The sequence continues at coordinate 66,277 of NZ_DATBTU010000075.1, read as the reverse complement.
CGGAGGCCGCGGTAGATCGTGCCGGCGTCCGTATCCGGGTCGTTCCGCTGCGCGTAGCGGTCGGCGGGGTACGCCGGCCGATGCACCCAACGGCTGTCCCCGGCCCGGTCGGGGTCGGCGAGGTAGCCGTAGTCGTTCAGCTGCCCGACCTCGTCGCCGAGGTAGATGAGCGGGATGCCGCCGGTGGACAGGGCGATGGAGTGCGCGAGGAGGATCCGCTGCGCGGCGCCGGGCTCCCCCGACTCGAGGCCGGCGAGCGAGGCGGTCGTGCCGGACACCCGCGCGTCCCCGGTGCGCGGGTTCTCCTGGAACGGCACCCCCCGGGCGAAGCTGCCCGGGAACCGGTTCACGTAGAAGGCGTTCAGGAACCGCCGGTGCTGGAAGCCGTCGATCCCGAGCTCGGCGGCGTCCTCGTCGGCGAAGGTCCAGCCGATGTCGTCGTGGCTGCGCACGTAGTTCACCCAGGCGCAGGCCGGGTCGATCGCGTGCCGGCGCTCGAGCGCCTGCGACAGCATCGTCGCGTCCCGGGTGGCGAGCGCCTCCCAGGTCAGCGCCATCTGCAGCGGGTTGTAGGAGAGCTGGCACTCCCTCGGCGCGATGTACTCCACGACCTCGTCGGGATGCACGATCGCCTCGGACTTGAACACGACCGCGGGCGCCGCGATGCGGCAGACCGCGTTGAACGCCTGCAGCAGGAGATGCGCCTGAGGAAGGCTCTCGCAGGTGGTGCCGAGCTCCTTCCAGATGAACGCGACCGCGTCCATCCGCAGCACCTCGACGCCGACGTTCGCGAGGAAGAGCATCTCCCCCGCCATCGCGTTGAAGACCGCGGGGTTCGCGTAGTTGAGGTCCCACTGGAAGGAGTAGAAGGTCGACCAGATCCAGCGGCCGTCGGGCAGCTGCACGAAGGAGCCCCGGTGGTCGTCGGGGAAGATCTCGCGGGTCGTCCGCTCGTAGGCGTCGGGCATCGCGCGGTCGGGGAAGATCCGGTAGTACGCCTCGTACTCCGCGTCACCGGCGAGGGCGCGCTGCGCCCACTCGTGCTCGTTGCTCGTGTGGTTGAAGATGAAGTCCACGACGAGCGAGATGCCCGCCTGCCGCAGGTCGGCCGCGACGGCGCGCAGGTCGTCCATCGTGCCGAGCGCAGGGTTCACCTCGCGGTAGCTCGACACCGCGTAGCCGCCGTCGGAGTTGCGCTCCGGCGCCCGGAACAGCGGCATCAGGTGCAGCGCGGTGAGGCCGAGCTCCTTGCAGTACGGGATGCGCTCCCGCACGCCCGCGAGGTCGCCCGCGTAGCGGTCGACGTAGCAGACGCCGCCCAGCATCCGGTTCGACAGGTACCAGGTCGGATCCGCCTCCCGGGCCGCGTCGAGCGCGCGCAGCTCATCGGGGCGCTCCGCGGTCACCCGCGCTACGAGCAGGACCAGGTCGGCCAGCCGGTCGAGGCAGTCCGCCCGGTCCCCGTAGACCGACGTGTAGAGCTCGTAGAGCCGCGGGAAGTGCGTGTCGAGGCGACGGGCGAGCGTCGCGTCGATCGCGCCTGCAGCGGCCAGCGCGGTGTCGACGAAGGCCCGCGCGGCCCTCGCCTGCTGAGCGAGCGAAAGCATCCACGTCCCCGATCCGTCGTCGAGGAGCAGTCTATGAAGCGGGACCGCCTCCATCCGATGGAGACGGCCCCGCGTCGTGCTGGAACCGCCGCTCAGCCGGTGTAGGTGCCGAGCTTCACGGTCGCGGTGTGGGTCGTGCCGCCGCGCACGTAAACGACCTGGGCGGAGGACCCGCCGGCGAGCGCCCGCACCTGCGCGGTGAGGTCGGTCGCGCTCTGGATCGTCACGCCGTTGAAGCGGGTGATGATGTCGTTCGCCTGGATGCCCGCGGCCGCGGCGGCGCCGCCCCCGCTGACGGTCTTCACGAGCGCGCCGGCCACGGTGCTGCTCGCCGCGCTGGTCGAGTCCTGGACCGTCGCGCCGAGCAGGCCGTGGGTTGCCTTCTTGTCCTGGATCAGCTCGTCGGCGATCCGCTTGGCCACGTTCGACGGGATGGCGAACCCGACGCCGATGCTGCCCGACTGGCTGCCGGTCGACCCGCTCGAACCGGTCGAGGCGATCGCGACGTTGACGCCGATGACGCGCCCCTGGCCATCGAGGAGGGCGCCGCCGGAGTTGCCGGGGTTGATCGCGGCGTCGGTCTGGATGACCGCGAGCGAGATGCTGTTCGTCCCGGTCGTCGACCGGCTCTGGCCCTGGGAGCCACCGCCGTTGCCGAAGTTCCAGAAGTTGAACGGGCTGCTGCCGCTGTCGCCGCCGTTGCCGTTCCCGCCGCTCGTGTCGCCGCCACCGTTCGGCACGGCCGAGGACTGGATGCTGATGCTGCGGTTCAGGGCCGAGACGATGCCGGTGGTGACGGTGCCTGGCAGGTCGAGCGGGGCGCCGATCGCGATCGCGGTGTCGCCGACGTTCAGGGTGCTCGAGTCCGCGAAGGTGGCGGGCGTCAGGCCGCTCGCGCCCGTGAGCTTGATCACCGCGAGGTCGTTGACCGGGTCGGTGCCGACGATGGTCGCCTTGTAGATGTGGCCGTCCGAGGTGGTCACGCTGACGGTGCCGGAGGACGAGGCGCCGTCGAGGGTGACGACGTGGTTGTTCGTCAGCACGTAGCCGTCCGAGGACAGGACGATGCCGGATCCGGTGCCGGACTGGGTGGAGGCGTTCACCGAGATGGTCACGACCGAGGGCGACGCCTTCGCCGCCACGGCGGAGATCGCGGTCGCGGTCTTCGCGTTGTTGATCGTGGCGTTCGAGCCGCCGGTGGTGATCGTGCTCGCCGAGGTGGTCTGCTCGGCCGGGCGGATGGCGAGCGCGATGCCCGCGCCGGCACCGCCGCCGATCAGGGCCGCGACGACCGCCGCCGCGACGACGGGGACGAGCAGGCCGCGGCGCCGCTCGGGCGCACGGAAGGACGAGCGGTCGTCCGCACGGGCGGCGGACGAGTCCGTCAGCTCGGGGATGGGCCGGGTGGTGTCCGCGTCGCCGTCGGTGTCCACGGCGGCAGCCGGCGTCTCGTCGAAAGGCCGCGCGGCGATCCAGGGGTTCTCGGGCTCGCCTCGTGAGGCGCTGTCCGCCGCTCGGGGCGTGCCGGCGATGTCCGACGGGCCCTCGTCGGGCCGGTCAGTGCTGTCGGTCATGGTGCTCCTTCCAAGCGGCATCAAGCCTGCGTCCATCCCCTGTGGAGATCTTATGAAGACCCTGTCGCGCTCCTACGACAGCGCCGACGACCGAGTCGACCGCCTGGCTTAGGTTGAGACGGTGACGACGACCGGTCCGTGGCGCCGCGCGGCGGCCGGCGCCGGCCTGCTTGCGCCGGACGGCACGCCCGGCACCACCATCTTCGCCGAGATGAGCGCGCTCGCCACGGCGACCGGCGCGATCAACCTCGGCCAGGGGTTCCCCGACACCGACGGGCCCGCAGAGGTGCTGGCGGCGGCGCGGGACGCCATCGCTGCGGGACTCAACCAGTACCCGCCCGGCCGCGGCACGGATCCGCTCCGCCGTGCGATCGCGGCCCACCAGCAGCGCTGGTACGGGCTCGGGGTCGATCCGGAGCGGGAGGTGCTCGTCACCGCCGGCGCCACCGAGGCGCTCGCCGCGACGCTGCTCGCCCTCGTCGAGCCGGGCGACGAGGTCGTCACCTTCGAGCCGTACTACGACGCGTACGGAGCCCTGATCGGTCTCGCGGGCGGCGTGCACCGCACGGTGCCGCTGCGCTGGCCGGACTTCAGGCCCGACCTCGCCGAGCTCGATGCGGCGGTCACCGACCGCACGCGGGTGATCCTCGTGAACTCGCCGCACAACCCAACCGGCGCCGTGCTCGAGGCCGCCGTGCTCGAGCGGATCGTCGCACTCGCGATCCGGCACGACGCCGTCATCGTCACCGACGAGGTCTACGAGCACCTGCTGTTCGACAGCGCGAGGCACACGCCGATCGCCTCCCTGCCGGGCGCGGCCGACCGCACCGTCTCCATCTCGTCCGGCGGCAAGACCTTCAGCACGACGGGATGGAAGATCGGCTGGCTCACCGGGCCATCCGACCTGGTGGCGGCGATCGTCGCGGTGAAGCAGTACCTGACCTACGTGAACGGCGCCCCGTTCCAGCCGGCCATCGCCGTCGGACTCGGCCTGCCCGACGCGGTGTTCGCGGGGATCGCCGCGAACCTCGCCGCCCGCCGCGAGCAGCTGCTCGCGGGCCTCACCGCGGCCGGATTCGGGGTGTCGGTGCCGCAGGCGGGCTACTTCGTCGTCGCGGATGCCCGGCCGCTCGGCTTCACCGACGGCGCCGAGCTCTGCCGTCGCCTGCCCGAGCTCGCCGGCGTGGTCGGGGTGCCCGTCTCCGCGTTCTGCGGGCCGGCGCTCGCCGACGAGGTGCGGCCGCTCGTCCGCTTCGCGTTCTGCAAGTCGGAGCCGGTCCTCGCCGAGGCCGCTCACCGGCTCGCCGCGCTCGGCCGCCGCTGACCGCCGCCCGGATCGCGCCGTTCCGGAGAAACCGCACGACACGCCGCATCCGGCGCCTCGGGCACGGCGTGTCGCGCAGGAACTCCGGAACGGCGCGATGTGCGCGGAGGCTCAGCCGCGCGGGACGACGGCGTAGCGCCGGAGCGTCAGGGCCGGATTGACCTCCCGCGTCGCGACGACCTGCGCGGCCTCGACGGCGGCGATGCCCACCCCCCGGGCATCCCCCAACTCGGTGAGCACGTCGCCCTGCGGATCCACGACGAGGCTCGTGCCGACGCCGCCCGGCGGCACCTGCCCGGCGGCGGCCACGTAGAGGGTGTTCTCGATCGCCCGCGCCGTCACGAGGGTGCGCCAGTGGGCCACCTTGCGCGGCCCCGGCACCCAGTCGGCCGGCATGACGACCAGGTCGGCTCCCGCATCGGCGATCCGGCGGGTCACCTCGGGGAAGCGGACGTCGTAGCAGGTCTGCAGCCCCACCCGCACGCCGACGACGTCGAAGACCGCCGGCTCGTCGAGCGGCCCCGGCTCCACCCAGCGGCTCTCCGTTGCGCCGAACGCGTCGTAGAGATGCGTCTTGCGGTAGACGGCCAGGACGCCGGATCGGTCCACCGCGACGGCGGCGTTGCGGAACCGCTCCCCCGCGCGCTCGACGAGCCCGAAGACCACGGTGAGCTCGGCCTCCTCGGCAGCGGCGACCATGGCCGCCGTGAAGGGCCCGTCGAGGTCCTCGGCGTGCTCGGCGAAGCGCGGTCCCATCCGGGGCTCGAAGAACGAGCTGTACTCGGGGAAGGCGACGAGCGCGGCGCCGAGCGCCTGCGCCTCCGCAGCGAGGGACCGCATCGTCTCCGCGTTGGCGGCGGAGTCGGGACCAGGAGCGAACTGGGCGACAGCGACGAGGGGCATCGCCCGATGCTAGGCCGTCGGTCCAGCAGGGGTCGCGGTGCCGGATGGGGCGGAGCCCTGCTGGAGCCGGTGCAGCTCGACGGTCAGCCGGTGGATCTCGCGGGTGAGGATCGTGTTCTCGTCGAGCTCCTTCTCCTGCACCGTGAACTCGTGGTCGGCCTTCGCCTGCTGGAACGCCGACTGCCGGTTCTGCCCGATCATCACGAAGGTCGACAGGAAGATCGCCTCCAGCGACACGACCAGCGTCAGGGCCGGCCAGGGGCTCCGCTCGAAGACGAGCATCCACACCGCGAACAGCACCACGTGGATGTAGACGAACCGCATCGACCCGGCGAACGCGGTGATCGCGTCGGCGACCCGGAGCTGGATCTCCCCCGCGTGGCGCATCGCGAGGGCGACGACGGCCGGGTGGTGAGCGCTCCTGTTGGCCAGGATCTCCCGGCGTGACGCCCCGGACTGCGCTGCGTAGTGGCGGCGGCGGGTGCGTGCCGGCTGCGTGGCGGTCATCGTTCCTCCGTGCTGCGGCGCGAGCGGGCCGCGGCGCCACGGTGGCACGGCCGCCGCGCCGGATCGCGGAGCGACGCGCCCGGCGCTCCCTCCGGGCCGACGGGCGATGACACCACCGGGGAACGACGAAGGCCCCCGCCTGTCGGCGAGGGCCTTCGTACTCGGTTGCGGGGGCAGGATTTGAACCTACGACCTCTGGGTTATGAGCCCAGCGAGCTACCGAACTGCTCCACCCCGCGATGCGTTGATCACTTTACCACGGGTGCGGGGACGGCTCGGCGACCTGCCGGGCCGCGCGTCATCCGCCGGCGGCGATCGCCCGCTGGATCGCGGCCTGCAGCCTGGCATCCGCCTGCGCCGCCGCCACGAGATCCTTCTTCGCGTAGTCGGCCTGCCGCTCCTGCAGCGCGGCGTTCGCGTCCGCGAGGGCCTGCTGCAGCGCCTTGTTGTTCGCCGTGCTGGAGCCCGATCCCGATCCGGACCCCGAGCCGGTCGACCCGGATCCGGATCCGGTCGAGCCCGAACCACCGGTCGCCACCCCGCTGTCACCGGCGTTCGCGCCGGAGTTCCCGCCGAACAGCGAGTTCAGGGCTTCGTCGAGCGTGTTCTCGAACGCGACCTTGTTGCCGAAGCCGGCCAGCACCTTCTGCAGCACGGGGTAGGCGGTCTCGGAGTTCGAGGTGACGTAGACGGGCTGCACGTAGAGCAGGCCGCCGGCCTCGGGCAGCGTGAGCAGGTTCCCTCGGGTCACCTTCGTGCTGCCGCGCTCGAGCAGCGCGATCTCGCTCTGCGCCTGCGCGTTGAAGAGCGTCTGCTCCTGGCCCGGTCCCGCCACGTTCGTGTTCGCGGGCAGGACGAGGAGCCGCAGCTTGCCGTAGTCGGCTCGCGGCGTTCCGGTGGTCGAGCCGGCGTCGGCATCGACCGCGAGGTAGCCGGTGAGGTTGTTGCTCGAGTTCGACGACGTGGAGTTCGGGATGTAGGTCGAGTACAGGGTGAACGTCGAGCTGTTCTGGTCCGGCAGCCGCAGCGTGAGGTAGTAGGGCGGCTGCAGCTGCGTGGTCGACTGCCCGGTCGGCTCCGACGGCGGACGCCACGAGTTCTGGGTCTGGTACCAGGAGGTGGCGTTCTGCACGTGGTACCGGCCGAGCACGTATCGCTGCACCTGGAAGAGGTCCTCGGGGTAGCGCACGTGCGCCATCAGCGCGCCCTGCATGTCCGCCAGCGGCTTCACGGTCTCGGGGAAGACGTTCTGCCACGCCTTCAGCACCGGGTCCTGCGCATCCCACGCGTACAGGGTCACCTTGCCGGTGTACGCGTCGACCGTCGCCTTCACGGAGTTCCGGATGTAGTTGATCTGGTCCGTCGCGTACGGGGTGGCGCTGTCGGTCGAGTTCGACAGCGCGGCCGTGAGGCTCTGCTGCTCCGAGTAGGGGTAGCTGGACGAGGTCGTGTAGCCGTCGACGATCCACACGACGCGGCCCTGCACGACCGCCGGGTACGCGTCGCGGTCGAGCGTCAGGTACGGCGCCGCCTTCTGCACCCGGCTGATCGGGGCGCGGTCGTAGAGGATCTGCGACTTCGCGTTCACCGAGGAGGACAGCAGGATCTGGTCGGACTGGAACTTCAGCGCGTAGATCAGCCGGTTGAAGAAGGAGCCGACCGACGGGCCGCCGTTGCCGGTGAACGTCGTGGACTGCTGGCCGACGTTGCTGGCGTAGTCGAGCTCGATGGGCTTCGAGCCCTTCGGCGCGCCGACGATCGAGTAGGTGGGCGAGTTCTCGCCGAAGTAGATCCGGGGCTGCAGGCCGCCGAGCGATCCGGCCTCGGGGATGTTCGACTCGAAGAACACCGGCGTCCCGTCCGGGGAGCGCTGGTTGCCGTACGCAGCCACGAACCCGTACCCGTGGGTGTAGACGAACGCGTCGTTGAAGTCGGTGCGGTTCGCGCCGAGGCCGTCCTGGTTCAGCTCCCGGACGGCGACGACCGCGTCCTGGCTCTTGCCGTTGATCGTGTAGCGGTCGACGTCCAGGTTGTCCGGGAACTGGTAGTACTGCTTGAACTTCTGGAACTGCCCGAACGCCGGCGAGACCACGTTGGGGTCCAGGATCCGGATGTTCGCCGTCGTCTCCGCGTCCGCCTTGAGGGCGCCGGCCTGCGCGGTGGTCTTCGCGGCGTAGGGGATCTGCTGGACGTCGCTCGGGCTCACCCCGTAGGCCGTCTGGGTGGCCCTGATGTTGCGGGTGATGTAGGGCTGCTCGACGCTGCCCTCGCTCGGGTTCACGTAGAGGTTCCACATCGCCCACGGGAAGATCGAGCCGACGATCACCGCCGAGGCGATGAGCAGCCCGGTGGCGATCAGCGGCAGGCGCCACCGGCCGACGAACGCCGTGACGACGAACAGGATCGCGACGAGCAGCGCGATCACCGCGAGGATCAGCCGGCCGGGGATCACCGCGTTCGCATCCGCGTACGCCGCGCCCGTCAGCAGGCCGCCGGTGCTCGTGTCGTAGAGCGTCATGTACTGGTCGAGGAACAGGCTGATCGCCTGCAGGAGCAGGAAGACCGCGAACGTGATCGCGATCTGCACGCGCGCGGCGCGGGAGACCCGCACCTCGCGGCCGGAGATGCGGATCGCGCCGTAGAGGTACGAGGTGGCGATGGCGGCGAGCACGCAGACCACGAGCACGGCGGACAGGAAGCCGACCAGGCCGTGCAGCGCGGGGAGCTGGAAGAGGTAGAAGCCGACGTCGATGCCGAACTGCGGATCCGTCCTGCCGGCGGATCCGCCGTGCAGTGCGAGCAGCACCGGCTGCCAGCGGGTCGCGGCCGACACCGCGGCGAAGAGCCCGATCACCGCGGGGACGCCGATCATCACGAGGCGGCGCAGCGGCTCGATGACCTGCTGGTAGCGGTCGAGCTGCGCGGTCAGCTTCGCGTAGACGGGCCGGAGCCGGTACGCGAGCTGGATCGTCACGGAGACCGGCACCGCCATGCCGAGGAACCCGATCACGAACAGCGACGCGATCGTCAGCCACTCCGTGAGGAGCACGCGCAGGTAGCCGAGCTGGTCGTACCAGAGCACGTCCGCGTAGAGCCCGGCGAAGATGAAGAACCCGATGAGAAGGACCACCACGACGCCCGAGGTGATCGCGAGAACGGCCCTCCGGCGTCGTGCCGGCGCTGCTGCCTGCGTCGTCACCGTCCCGACCCTACCTGCGCGGAACACGTCGGGAGGCCCGCCGTCGAACCCCGCGAAGCCACCGCCTTCAGCACCGCCAAGGCGCCAGACAGGCGCTTCACCGAGTACACATGGAGGCCCGCAGGGATGTGGCCGACGACCTCGTCGCAGTTGCTCGCCGGGGCGAGGAAGACGGTCGCGCCGGCCCGCCTGGCACCGGCCATCTTCTGCACGATCCCGCCGATCGGCCCGACGGTGCCGTCGCCGCAGATCGTCCCGGTGCCGGCCACGTGCGCGCCGCCGATGAGCGAGCCGGGGGTGAGCTCGTCGATGATGCCGAGAGCGAACATCATCCCGGCGGACGGCCCGTCGACGTTCCCGAGCTGCAGCTTCACCGGGAAGGGGAAGCGGTAGGTGGACGAGGTCGTGATGCCGAGCAGGGGGCGCTTCGAGCCGTCGCCGACGTCGGTGAGCCGCGGGGCGACCTGCGCGGTGCGCGTGCTGCCGGAGCGCCCGAGCGTGATGGGGGTGCGGGCCGTGCCGTGGCCGAGCACGGCGTCCTGCAGCCCGCAGCTGTCGACGACGGGCCGACCCGCGAAGGACCTGACGACGTCGCCCGTCCGCACGACGCCCGCAGCCGCGGTGTCCTTGCCGACGGAGCGCACGGTGACGGTGCCCGTGACCGGGTAGCCGAGCTGCGTGAGCGCTGCGGCGACCGCGCTCTGCTGCGAGCCCTGCATCTGCGCCGCGCCCTGCTGGTCCGACTGCTGCTGGGTCAGCCCGACGGGGTAGATCTCCTCGAGCGGCGTGACCGACTGGGCGGGGTCGAACCAGCTGGCCGCGAGGGTCAACCAGGACGGCGTCCGCCCCGGGGAGCCGATCACGCTGACGGTGAGCAGGTCGAGGGCGCCCGACGTCGCGTAGGTGCGCCGGCCGGGCACCTGGATCACCGGCGTCGCCTTGCCGTCGATCCTCGTCGTCCCCAGGGTGTTCGTCACGGGCCCGGGCGACTCGATCACGTACGGCGACGGGAGCAGGGCCGTCAGCAGCACGAGCACCAGGGCCGCGATCGGGAGCACCGTGCGCCACGGGATCCGTCGAAGCCGCACGCCATCCCCTCCGAACCTCCGCGCCCCGTCCCGAAGCGCGCGCGCTAGCGTACGTGCATGGCCGAGACGCCGGACGAAGGGCCCGACCCGGATCTCCAGGAGATCCTGCGCCGGATGCTCGAGCAGGGCGGCAGGCCGGATGCGGCCGAGCTCGCGAAGGCGATGGGGCTGCCTGGCGGTGCGGCGGGCCTCGAGCAGCTGATGGGGCGGCTCCGCGACGCGGTGCAGAACCCGGACGGCACGGTCGACTGGTCGATCGCGACCGACCAGGCGGTCTCGGCGGCGGGGGCCGGATCCACGACGCCGACCGACGCGCAGGCGGCGGGCGTCGACCGGGCCTTCACGGTCGCGGGGCTCTGGCTGGACGAGTCGAGCGGCTTCGGCGCGCTCCCCGACCAGCCGAAGGCGCTGACCCGCACCCAGTGGATCCGCGCGACGATGCCGTTCTGGAGCCAGCTCGCCGAGCCGGTCGCCACGCGGATCGCCGAGTCGCTCACGCACGTGTTCACCGAGCAGCTGCCCGGCGAGATCGCCGGAGCCATCCCCGACGCGGGCCGCGTGCTGCGCAGCGTGTGCGGCACGATCTTCGCCGCCCAGCTCGGCGCGGTCGTCGGCGGACTCGCGAGCGAGGTGGTGTCGGGCGGCGACGTCGGCATCCCGCTGCTGCCCGACGGCCACGCGGCGCTGCTGCCGCAGAACGTCGCCGACTTCGCGGCCGGCCTCGACATCGACGAGCAGGAGGTCACCCTCTACCTCGCGGTGCGGGAGCTCGCCCACGCGCGCCTCTTCCGGCAGGCGCGCTGGCTGCGCCTCAACCTGACGAGCGCCGTCGGCGACTTCTCGAAGGACCTCTCGATCGACGTCGACCAGGTGCAGTCCTTCGCCGCCGACTTCGATCCGACCGACACCGACCGGCTGCGCGAGGCGTTCTCGAACGGCGAGCTCATCCCGCCGAAGACCGAGGCGCAGCTCGCGGCGCTCGGCCGGCTCGAGACCGTCCTCGCCCTCGTCGAGGGCTGGGTCGACGTCGTCACCGCCGAGGCGACGAAACGGCTGCCCCGCGCGGATGCGGTGGCCGAGACCGTGCGCCGGCGCCGGGCGACCGGCGGCCCGGGCGAGCAGGCGTTCGCGACGCTCGTCGGCCTCGAGCTGCGGCCGCGCCGGCTGCGGGAGGCGGCGGCCATGTGGCGGCGGATCACCGACGCCGTCGGCGTCGAGGCGCGCGACTCGCTCTGGTCCCACCCCGACCTGCTGCCGACCGCCGCGGACATCGACGACCCCGACCGGATCGTCGCCCGCCTCACCGGCGGCGGCGAGCCCCCGGACGACGTGGACCGCGAGATCGAGGACCTGCTCCGCGGCGACGACCCGCCACCGCCGGTCTGATCCGTCCGCCCCGAGGGGCGGGCTGTGGAGAACCGCTGCGGGCCGGCGGAGGTCTCGCGCATCATCCCGGCCGTGCTGAGGATCGATCCCGCCGCCGCCCTCGTCTGGCGCTCACCGGACACCCTCCAGATCGGCGTCGACCCGCCGCTCGCGGTGCTGCCCGACCTGCCGCCGACCGCCGAGCGACTGCTCACCGCCCTGGTCGCCGGGACGGACCTGGCGTCGCTCGGGCTGCTCGCCGAGGCGCGCGGCTTCACGCCGGGCGAGCTCGAGCGCCTGCTCGAGGCGCTGGAGCCGGCCCTCACGCGGCCGGCGGCGCCGACGCCGTCATCGGTGCTCGTGGAGGCGCCGCCGAACCTCCTGCCACTGCTCGGCGTCGCGGACGGCCTCACCGCTCGGGACCCGGACGATCCGCTGCCCGCCGAGCGCCCGGCGCTGGTGGTGCTGGCCGGTCATCACGTGCTCGCGCCCTGGCTCGCCGCCCGGTGGCTGACGGTCGACGTGCCGCACCTGCCGGTCGTGTTCGGGGAGCGCGCAGCGGTGCTCGGCCCGCTCGTGGTGCCGGGCGACAGCCCCTGCCTGCGCTGCGCCGAGGAGCACCGGATCGATCGGGACCCCGCGTGGCCGGTCGTCGCGGCGCAGCTGCTCGCGAGCGGTCCGGCACCGGCCACCCGGGCACCGGCGCTGCGGCTCGAGCTCGCGGCGCGGCTCGCGAACGCCGTGCGCGCGGGCCGGCAGGGCGCATGGACCGGCCTGTCCGGTCGCGCCGTCCGCGTCGCGGCGGACGGATCCGTCAGCCGGCTCGCACGACCCTGGCACGCGCGGTGCTCGTGCCGGTCGCCGGTTCCGGCAGCTTGAGGTCGGCGAGGAACCGCGACGGTGAGCGCTCCCCCGACCGCCCCGTTCCGCTGCGGGACCACGACAGCCGCAGCCGGTCGCGCGCCCGCGTCACGCCGACGTAGAGCAGTCGCCGCTCCTCCTCCACCGCCTCGGGCGTGTTCGCGTAGCCGATCGGCAGCAGCCCCTCGGCGAGCCCGATCAGGAACACGACGGGCCACTCCAGGCCCTTCGCCGAGTGCAGCGTCGCGATCGTGATCGCCTCGACGGGAGGATCGTGCTGCGCCGCCGCCCGCTCGGCGAGCTCGGCCACGAACGCCTGCAGCGTGGTGCCGGCGGACGCCTGCTCGGCGAGCGTCGCGAGCGCGTCGAGCAGCTCCCAGCGGGTGCGCTGCTCCCCCGGCCCCGGCGGGGCGTGGTGGGTGTGGCCGAGCTCGCGGAGCACGTCCGACACCGACTTGAACAGCGGCTCGTCGAGGCCCGCGACCGACGCGCCCCGCAGCAGCATGAGCGCCTGCTTGATCACCGGATGCTCGAAGAACGACAGCGACCCGCGGGTGCGCACCGGCACCCCCGCATCCGCGAGCGCCTGCTCGAACAGCACCGACTGGCCGTTGTAGCGCAGCAGCAGCGCGATCTCGGAGGGGCGGGTGCCGGCGGCCACGAGCGCCGCGATGTCGGCGGCGACGCCCGCCGCCTCGTCCGCATCCGACGGGTACACCCGCAGCTGCACCGCCGCCTCGCGCGCTCCCGCCGCGGCTCGGGCCGCGGTGAGGGTGAGCGCGCCCGGACGGGTGTTCATCAGGGCGTTCGCGGTGCGCACGACGCCGTCGACCGAGCGGTAGTTGTGCTCGAGGCGCAGCACGGTCGCGCCGCCGGTCCGCTCGCCGAAGCGGAGCAGGTACTCGGCCTTCGCGCCGGCGAACGAGTAGATCGTCTGGCTCGCGTCACCGACGACGCAGACGTCCGACCGCTCGCCGAGCCATGCGTCGAGCAGCAGCTGCTGCGCCGGGGAGACGTCCTGGTACTCGTCGACGGTGAAGAAGCGGTACTGCTCCCGCACCTCGGTGGCGACCTGCGGCTCGCTCGTGATCATGCCGGCCGTCGCGAGCAGCACGTCCTCGAAGTCGATCATGCGCCGCTCGTCCTTCAGCGTCTCGTAGAGCTCCTGGAGCCGCACCATCTTCTCCACGTCGAGCCCCGCCGGCAGGGCTCGGCCCACCGCCCGCTCCGCGTACTCGGCCATCGACATCGCGCTCGCCTTGCGGAACTCGATCTCCGCCGCGGCGTCGCGGACGGCCGCCGTGTCGAGCCGGAGGTGCAGCACCTCGGTGGCCTGCGTGACGAGTCGCGCCTTGTGGTCGAGCACCTTCGGGGCGCTCGCGCCGAGCACCTGCGGCCAGAAGTAGTTCAGCTGCGCGAGCGCCGCCGCGTGGAAGGTGCGGGCCGCGACACCGGATGCGCCGAGCGCGCCGAGCCGCGACCGCAGCTCGCTCGCGGCCCGGCTGGTGAAGGTGAGCGCCATCACCCGCTTCGGCGGGTAGACGCCCGTCGCCACGCCGTAGGCGATCCGGTGCGTGATCGCGCGCGTCTTGCCGGTCCCCGCGCCGGCGAGCACGCAGACCGCGCCCGTCAGGGCCGTCGCGGCCGCCCGCTGCTGCTCGTCGAGGGGGTCGAGCAGCGCGTCAGCGTCGGACACCGCTCACCAATCGCCCTGCAGCTCGCCGCCGTACCAGTGCTCGATGATCGCGCGGGCGATCGACGTGCGCCCCGGGAGGCGGATGCGGCCGGCCGCGGCCGCCTCGGCGAGCTCCTCGCGCTCGAAGAAGCGGGCCTCGCGGATCTCGATCCCGTCCGCCTCCGGCTCCGGGACCGCATCCGGCGCGGTGCGGGCGAGGAAGCCGATCATCACGGAGGCGGGGAACGGCCACGGCTGCGAGCCGAGGTACTCGGTGGAGGCGACCGCCACCCGGGTCTCCTCCCACACCTCGCGCACGACGGCGGCCTCGAACGACTCGCCCGGCTCGACGAAGCCCGCGACGACGGAGTAGCGGTCCTCCGGCCACGCGGCGTTCGAGGCCAGCAGCAGCCGCTCGCGGCCGTCGACGACCCCGACGATCACGGCCGGATCGGTGCGAGGGAAGACGTGCTCGCCGCTCGACTCCTCCTCGTGGCCCTCGGGATAGCGCACCCAGCCGCTGCGGCCGGCGACGGTGGGCAGGCCGGTGCGCGGCGAGTGGCCGTGCGTGCCGTGCCAGTTCGCGAGCCCGAGCGCCTCGGTGAAGAGGCCGGCGTCGCGCGCGTCGAGCGTCGCGCCCTGGGTGCGCAGGTCGGCCCACCGCGACTCGTCGGAAGCGATCGCGTCGGCGGTCGCGTCGTCGACGAGGGCCGCGAGCACGACGGTGCCGGCCGGACCGTCCTCCGAGTCCTCGAGCGTGCGACCCAGGTAGAGCACGAGCTGCGGATCGGTGACCTCCGCAGGCGGCAGCAGGCCGAGACGGAGGCGGCTCGAGTCATCGGCGAGCAGGGCCTTGCGGCGGGCCAGGACGAGCACGCGCGTGGCCGGATCGGCCCACGCGGCCTCGAGGGCGCCGGGCACGTCGCGGCCCCCCGCATCACGGTCCACGGCGGTGCGCGACAGGGGCAGACGGTCGAAGAACGTGTCGCTCATAGCGTCGCCGACCTCCCGTGTCACGGCCGACACGCCGGGCCCGGCGGCCGCCCCTGCGTGGGCCCGTCCCGCCCTCGACCTAGCCTGAAACCATGTCCAGGCACCATTTCACCCTAGCCGCGCTGGCGACATCCGCCGTGCCCGGCCTCGAGGTGGCGGTCGCCCGGCCGTTCACCGGCGGCGGGAGCGGCGAGCACGACGCCGCGCTCATCACCGCCGTCGACGGCCGGCACGCGGTCGTGCGCACGCCCGCCACGCCGCGTGCCGAGGACCGGCTGCTCGCCGAGGTGCGCGCGCTCGCGGCGCTGACCGCAGGGGCGCGCTCGCGGCTGCCGTTCGGGGTGCCGACGGTCTACGGCACCGGCGCGCATCCGACCACCGTGGTCACGAGCTACGTGCCCGGCTCGCGGCTGCGGCCCGAGGCCGTCCAGGCGGGCGGGCGGCTCGCCGCGTCGATCGCCGCGGCCGTCGCCGCGGTGCACGCCCTGCCGACGGGCCTCGTCGCGGACGCCGGCCTGCCCGTGCAGAGCGCGTCGGATGCGCAGCGGGCGGTCGCCGAGGTCGTCGACGCCGCCGCGGCCACCGCATCCGTGCCGCGCGCGCTGCTCGACCGCTGGGAGCAGGCGCTCGACGACGCCACGCTCTGGCAGTTCACCTCGACCGTGCTGCACGGCTCGCTGCGGCCGGAGACCGTGCTCACCGCGCCGCGGGGCACGCCGGACGAGGCGGTCTCGGGGCTGCTCGACTGGTCCGAGCTGCGGGTGGGCGACCCGGCCCGCGACCTCGCCTGGGCGCTCGGGCTGCCCGGGACCGGTGCGGCGAGCGGCCTCTTCGCGGCCTACCACGCGATCCGTCGCGGCGCCGCGGATCCGTCCCTCCGGCAGCGCGCGATGCTGCACGCGGAGCTCGAGCTCGCCCGCTGGCTGCTGCACGGCCGGGCGACGGGCCGGCAGGAGATCGTCACGGACGCCCTCGGCATGCTCGCCGGGCTCGCCCGCGGCGTGGAGGCCGACACGGCCGGCTCCCTCGGCCCCGAGCCGATGCCGGTGCTCACGCTCGACGAGGTCGAGCGGATGCTCGACGATCAGCGCTCGATGATGCTCGCGAGGACCGGCCCGGTGCCCCTGCCGGCGACCGTCGCCCAGCGGGCGCGGAGCTCGTCGGCGGAGTAGAGCCGCTCCGGCCGCACGATGCGGTCGTGCGCCACGTAGTAGAAGACCGCGTCGATGTGCGCCGGGTCGATGCCCTCCCGCTCGGCGTAGGCGAACCGGTAGAGCGCGAGCTGGAACTGCTTCAGCTCGAGGTCGGCCGAGGACTTCGGGGGCGCCCCGGTCTTCCAGTCGACGATCTCGATGCGGCCCTCCCGCCGATAGACCGCGTCGATCTTGCAGACGAGCACCCGGCCCTCGAACGGCACCTGGATCTCGGTCTCGACCTCCACGGGCTCGAGCCGCCCCCACGGGCTCGCGAGGAAGCGGTCCTGCAGCGCGGCGAGGCCCTGCACCTCGTCGCCGACCTCGGGGTCGCCGTCCCGCTCGTCGAGCAGCGCGTCGACGAGCTCGGTCGATGGCGCGAGCCGGGCGCGCTCCTCGACCCAGGCATGGAACAGGGTGCCGAGGCGGGTGGCGCGATAGGGCCGCTCCGGCATCGGCCGCCGCAGCGCCGCGAGCACGGCGTCGGGGTCGTCGACGAAGTCCTTGAAGCGGGACGCCGGGATGCGGTCGGGCAGCGGGACGGGGCCGCCGCCCGCGAGCAGCTCCGCGCGCTCGGCGAGGAGGGCGTCGACCGAGGCGAGCCAGCGGCCGGCGTCGTCGGGGTCGGCGGCACGGACGGCGGCCGCGGCCGCCTCGACCGCGGGGCGGCGGGAGCCGAGCGGATCCGCGGGCCAGAGGAACCGTTCCGCGGGGGCGCCCTCCGGCCGTTCCGCCGACTGCGGCGCCTCGGGCGGCGCCGGGATCACGCCCGCCTCCGCCAGCTCGGTCAGGTAGCAGGAGGGCGACCGCGGCGTCTTCTGGGTCGCCCAGAACGAGCCGGAGAGCAGCAGCCGGTGCCGGGCCCGGGTGACCGCGACATAGGCGAGCCGGCGCTCCTCCGCGAGCAGCGACGCGGCGACGGAGCCCTTGTACGCGGCGAGCTCCGCCTTCAGCCCCGCGCGGTCGGTGAGCGAGCGCCACGGGAAGACCGGCAGCTCGGCCGCGTCGCCGCGGAACTCCCACGGCAGCACGCCGGGCGCGAGCCAGCCGAGGGTGCTCTTCGGCTTCGACGGCAGCTCGTCCGCCACCATCCGCGGCACCGCGACGAGGTCCCACTCGAGCCCCTTCGCGCCGTGGACCGTCAGCACCTGCACGGTGCCCGCCTCGGGCGGATCGCTGCGCGGCGACAGGTCCTCCTTCTGCTCCGCGGCGGCGAGCCAGCCGAGGAACCCCCCGAGGGTGGCGCCCTCGGCCACCTGCAGGTAGCCGGCGAGCGCCTCGTCGAACGCGTGCAGCGAGGACAGGCCCGGCCGGCCCTCGTTGGCGAGCACCTCGATGTCGATGTCGAGCGCCTCGATCACGAGGTGCACGAAGTCGCCGAGGTCGCCGCCCGAGCGGGTGCGCAGGTCGGCGAAGGTGCGCCCCGCCCGGCGGAGCCGTTGGAGGCCCTCCGGGCTGAAGGCGGCCTCCATCCCGTGGCCCCGGTGGTGCGCGAGGAAGTCGAGCGCGTCGACGATGGAGGCGCTCTCCCCCTCCGCGACGGAACGGCCGAGCAGCTCGGCCACCTCCGCCCCGAGGCGCTGCTGGGCGAAGTCCCGCTGCTCGAGCCACCGGGCGAGCCGCTGCAGCCCGGCCAGGTCGGCCGGCCCGATGCGCCATGTGGCGCCCGCGAGCAGGCGGACGAGCTCCGCACCCGCCCCGGCGTCGTGCACGACGCGGAGCGCGCTCACGAGGTCGGCGACCTCGGGCTCCTGCAGCAGGCCGCCGACGCCGAGCACGTGGTACGGCACGTCGTGGCGCCGGAACGCCGCGAGGAACGCCGGCAGCGTGCGCCGGGCGCGGAGCAGCATGGCGGCGGACGGCGGGGTGCGGGCATCCGCGAGCCGTGCGGCGAACCACCCGGCGACGGCGTCGGCCTCCTCGTCGAGCGTCTCGGCGAAGACGGAGTCGACCGCGTACCCGCTCGCGGTCGGCGACGGCCCCAGCTGCGGGACGTCGATGCGGGAGGCGGCGGCGAGAGGGGCGGCGATCGTGTTCGCCGCGTCGAGCACCGCGGTGCCGTTGCGCCAGCTCGTGCTGAGCGCGAAGGAGCGCACCTCGGCGCCGCCGCCGAAGTCGCGGGCGAAGCCCTCGAGGTTCGCCGCCGACGCGCCCCGCCATCCGTAAATCGACTGATGCGGGTCGCCGACCGCCATCACTGCGCCGCCGGCGAAGAGGCGGGCGAGCATGCGGGTCTGCACGACCGAGGTATCCTGGTACTCGTCGAGCAGCACGACGCGGTACCGGTCGCGGAAGTCGGCGACGAGCTCGTCGGACGCGGCGACGATCTCGAGCGCCAGGGACACCTGGTCGGAGTACTGGACGGCCCCGGAGGCCCGCTTGCGCTCCCGGAACGTCTCCACGAGCGACAGCAGCAGCGGCAGGGTGGCCGCCGGTCGCCGGCAGGTGTCGAACTCCGCCTTGTAGGCGGGCGTGCCGGCCGGCAGCGCGTCGAGGGCGAGGCCGTACTCGAGAGCCATGGCCCGCACCGCCTCGGGGTCGGCCGCGTGCTCGCCGAGGCCGTTCGCCGTGTCGAGCACGAGCTCGGTGATGCGGTCGACGCCGAGGTCGAGGTCCGCCAGCGCCCCGTCGCTCGACTCGAGCACGACCCGCCTGGCCAGCTGCCACGCGGACGCCTCGCCGAGCACCACGCCGCCGGACTCGCGCCCGATCAGGGGTGCGTGGTCCCGGTAGATCCCGTTCGCGAACGCGTTGTAGGTGGAGACGACCGGCGGGTCGAAGGGGTCGTAGTCCCCCGCGAGTCCGACGTGCGAGAGCCGGCCGATGTGCTTCCGGATGCGCTCCCCGAGCTCGGACGCCGCCTTGCGGGTGAAGGTGAGGCCGAGGATCTGGGGCGCCTCGACGAGGCCGTTCGCGAGCAGGTAGAGCACCCGCAGCGCCATCGTCTCGGTCTTGCCGCTGCCGGCACCCGCGACGACGAGCGCCGGAGCGAGCGGCGCCTCGATCACCGCCGCCTGCTGCGGCGTCGGCGGGAACATCTCCAGCCGCCGGGCGATCTCGGCGGCGCTCAGCCGCTCGGTCGTGGTCCGTTCGGTTCCCGGTCGTTCGATCACGGGTCGTTCGATCACCGGTCGTTCAATCACCGCAGACCTCCGGGATCCTGGCGAGCATCGCGCGGAAGGACGAGCCGCCGTGCCGCACCTCGGGCTCGACGAGCCCCTCGAACCGGGCCGCGGCCATGCCCTCGGCCGCCGCCGCGAGGCGGGCGCGCATCTGCACCGCCGCCTCGTCGCTGAGGGGCGGCTGCTCGACGAGCGCGTAGCCGCGCTGCGTCTTCTCGCGCACGTAGAGCAGGCTGGCGCCGGACCGGGGCGCACCCGGCTCGACGTCGGGCACGACGCCCTCGAGGACCGCGAGCTGGTACACGCCGAGCTGGGCGTGGGTGACGGCGTCGGCCTTCGGCACCTTGGTCGATCCGGTCTTCAGGTCGACGACGCGGAGCCGGCCCTGGGAGTCGAGCTCGACGCGGTCGATGGTGCCGCGCACCTGCGCCCGCCCGTGCTCGAAGGCGAACGGGGTCTCGCCGCCGACGAGGCGCGTGCCGTCGGCACGACGGTCGGCGAGGTAGCGGGCGATGGCGCGGACCATCCGCTCGGCGAGCCGGCGCTCCTTCGCGCCGATCCAGGCGGCCTCGAAGTCGAGCTCGTGCCAGCGGCCCTCCAGCGCTGCGAGCAGCGCCGCCTCGTCGGCGTCGCCGCCCTCCTCGAGGATGCGGTGCAGCATCGTGCCGATCGCGCCCGCGAGCAGCGGCTCGCCCCCGGCGATCCGGTCGACGAACCAGTCGACCGCTGAGCGCTCGAACTGCTCCAGCTTCGACGGCGACACGCGGACCGGCGCGTCGGGGTCGGGCTCGAGGGGGGCGTCGGTGGAGGGGTCGGCGAGGCCGTGCCAGTGCTCGGGCGCGGCGCCGGGCACGCCGTCACGGGCGAGCCGGGCGAGGGCGGCGGCCGCCTCGTGCCGCTGCGGGGGCGCGCCGGTCACGGCGATGCGCCGGAGCGCGCCGACGAGCGGGCGCAGCGCGTTCGGCGCGGCGTCGGAGGAGCGGGCGACGGTCTGCTCGTCGGCGAGGGTGAGCAGCACGCTCGGCGCCTCCTCCTCGTTCGCGACCGCAGCGAGCACGAGCACGTCCCGGGTGCGGGACGCGGCGAGGGCCACGAGCCGCAGCTCGTCTGACAGCGCGGCGCGGCGCTCGTCGGCCGGTCCGGCGGGGGTCGCACCCGCCGTGAGCACGGAGACCAGGTCGCCCACGCCGAGCAGGGAGCCGCGCGGCTTCAGGTTCGGCCACACGCCGTCCTGCAGCCCGGCGAGCACCACGGTGTCGAACTCGAGGCCGGCGACGCCGACGGGCGTCGTGACGAGCACGCCGTCCCGGATGCCGCGGGGGGCGAGGGTGTCGTCCGGCACCTCGGCGACGAGCTGGGCCGTGACGAAGACGGATGCGGGATCGGTGGGCGCGCGCTCGGCGGCACGGGCCGCCGCCGTGAAGAGCGCGACGACGCCGTCGAGGTCACGGTTGGCCTCGGCCGCCCCGGTGCCGCCCGCCAGCGCGCGCTCGCGCCAGGTGCCGGCGAGGCCGCTGCGCTCCCAGACGAGCCAGAGCAGCTCCTCCGCGGACCCGCCGGCCGCGGCGGCCGTGCGGACGGCCTCGAGCGTCTCCGCGAACCGGGCGGCGCGGCGTGCGAAGGCCGCCTCGATCGTGATCAGCCGGCCGGGACGATCGAGGGCGTCGACGAGCAGCTCGCCGGCGCTGCGGGTGCCGTCGCCCGCGAGCTCCTCGACCCGCAGCGCGAGCCGCAGGCGCCGGAGGGTGAGCCGGTCCATGCCGCCGAACGGACCGGAGAGCAGGTCGACGGCCGACTCCGGGGTGAGGGGCGTGATGCCGAGCGCGGTCGCGACCACCTCCAGCAGCGCCCGGGCGGCGCGCTCGGTCGAGACCGGCAGCCCGGTCGTCGCGGTGACGGCCGGCACCCCGGCCGCCTCCAGGGCCCGGGCGAGCGGCTCCGCCTGGGCACCGGACCGGACCACGACGGCCTGGTCGGCGAAGGGCACGCCCCGCTCGAGGTGCCGCGCGCGGAGCCGGTGGGCGATCGCGAGCGCGAGCTCGCCCGCGCTGCCCGCCTCGACGGCCGTCACGGGGGCGCCGCCCTCGACGGCCGCCTTCGCGTCCCGCTGCCACCCGGCGAGGGCGGTGCCGATCCGCGCGGTGACCGTGGTGACGAAGCGCCGCACGACCGCCGGATGGCGGTGCACCGTGCCGAGCTCGAGTCGCACCGCGGAGGCGATCCCGAGCCGGGACTCGAACCGGCCGAGCAGGTCGGGCTCGCCGCCGCGGAAGGTGTCCGCCGCCACGTCGGGGTCGCCGAACGCGATGATCGCGGTGCTCCGCTCGGCCAGCGCCGAGAGCAGCGCCACGGTCGACTCCCCCGCATCCTGCAGGTCGTCGACGACGACGAGCCGCAGCCGGTCCGCGACCTCACCCGCCGTGCCGCGGGCGACGGCGGCCGCGGCGAGGGCCGCGAGCTCGGCGGAGTCGAACGCGTCGGGCTGCACCGCGGTCAGCACGTCGTAGTACTCGTCCCAGAACCGGGCGGCAGCGACCCAGGAGGGCCGCTCGTGCTGCCGGCCCAGCCGCTCCAGCCCGGCCGGGTCGACGGCGTGCTCGACGCACCGCGCGTAGAGGTCGCGGAGCTCGCCGCGGAACGCGGTGAGAGCCCGCACGTCGGGGCCGAGGCGGTCGGGCCAGCGCACCGCCGACTCGTCGAGCAGCTGGGCGATCAGGGCGTCCTGCTCGCCCCCCGCGAGCAGCACGGGCTGCGGCCGGCCCTCGGCGATCGCCGACCGGCGGGCGATGTCGAACGCGAGCGACGCGGCGGTGCGGGCCGGCGGCCCGTCGACCGGGACCCCGAGCCGCACGACGAGCCGGTCGCGGAGGCGCGCGGCCTGGGTGCGGCGGGGCGCGAGCAGCAGCACCTCGTTCGGCTCGAGGTCCTGCTCGAGCACGCGGTGGGCGATCAGCTCCACGGCCGTGCGGGTCTTGCCGGTGCCCGGCGCGCCGAGCACGACGGCGCTCGACCCCACGGGCACGTCGAGCACCGCCCGTTGGGAGGGGTCGAGGTCGGTGGGTCGCATCGCGAGCACGGTAGAGGGGCGGACCGACAGCGGATGCGGGCGATACTTGATGCGCCGCGCGGCAGGTGCCGCGGGCAGCGACGAACGGGAGGGGATCCCCCATGGAGATCCGCATCGGCATCCAGAACTCACCGCGCGAGCTCGGCTTCGAGAGCGCCGAGGCGCCCGCGGACGTGCAGAAGAAGGTGGCGGACGCGATCGAGAAGAAGGCGACCCACCTGACGCTCACCGACGAGGGCGGCCGGCTCTACATCGTCCCCGTCGCCTCGCTCGCCTACGTCGAGGTCGGGAGCGAGAAGACGCGCCGGGTCGGCTTCGTCGCCTGACGTGGAGCTGCTCTTCGTCATCCTGATCGGCCTGATCGCCGGCCTCATCGGCCGTGTGGTCCTGCCGAACCGGGGGCTGCTCGGCGGCCTGCTGCTGCCGGCCGTCGGCGGCGCGGCGGGCGCCGTGGTCTGGGTCGCCCTGACCTGGGCGCGGCTCGCCTGGGACGGCGGCTGGATCTGGGTCCTCACGGTCGCCGCGACCCTGCTCTCGGTCGCGGCCGCCGGCATCCTGATCGGCCGGTCGCGCGCAGCGGCGGACGAGCGCCGCTTCGAGGAGCTCGCCGGCCAGCCGGCCACCCCCGCCTGACCTCTCCGGGCCGCCTCCGCCGCCCGTGCGATGTGCAGGATCCGGTGCACGCTGCAGGACGCATCGCGGCCTGCGGTCCTGCAGAACGCCCGCGATCCTGCACGCCCCTTTCGGACGTTCAGCCGGCGGTCGTGGGCTCCAGCGCGGGCGCCTCGGCGAGCAGCTCACGCACCCGCGGCACCACCTGGGTGCCGTAGCGCTCGATGCCGCTCATCATCACGTCGTGCGGCAGCGGGCCGGCGCTGTACTTGAGGTCGAAGCGCTGCACGCCGAGCACCTGGACGGTGCGGGCGATCTTCTGCGCCACGGTCTCCGGGGATCCGACGTAGAGCGATCCGTGCTCCACCTCGGCCTCGAACTCGTGACGGCTCATCGACGGCCAGCCGCGATCGCGGCCGATGCGGTCGCGCATCGCCTTGTAGTCCTCGAAGAACTCCTGCAGCGCCTCCGCGTCGGTGGCGCCGACGTGGCCGGGCGAGTGGACGCCGACCGGCAGGGACGGCAGCTCGAACTGGCTGAGCGCGCGGCGGTACAGCTCGACGTACGGCTGGAAGCGGTCGGGGGCGCCGCCGATGATCGCGAGCATCATCGGCAGGCCGTATCGCGCGGCGCGGATGACGGACTCGGGGCTGCCGCCGACGCCGATCCAGGTCGGCAGCGCGCCGGACTCGGTGTGCGGGAAGACCTCCTGGTCGGTCAGCCCGGCCCGCACGGTGCCCGACCACGTGACGGGCTGCTCGGAGCGGAGGTGGGCGAAGAGGTCGAGCTTCTCGGTGAAGAGGGTCTCGTACTGGGAGAGGTCGTAGCCGAACAGCGGGAACGACTCGGTGAACGAGCCGCGACCGAGGGTGATCTCGGCTCGGCCGCCCGAGATGGCGTCGAGCGTCGCGAACCGCTGGAACACGCGCACGGGGTCGTCGGAGCTGAGCACCGTGACCGCGGAGCCGAGCGAGATGCGGCTGGTGCGCGCGGCGATGGCGGCGAGCAGCAGGTCGGGCGCGCTCACGGCGAAGTCGGCGCGGTGGTGCTCGCCGATCCCGACCGCGTCGAGGCCCACCTGGTCGGCGAGCACGGCCTCCTCGACCACGTCGCGGATGACCTGCGCCTGCGGCGTCGGCGCGCCGTCCGGACCCCGTGTCACGTCGCCGAACGTGTCGATCCCGAAGCGCAGCGCGCTCGTGTCGGTCATCCCGTCCTCCTTCGCCGCCCCGTCGGAGCAGATCTGTGACGTGTCAACAGTATGCCCGCTCCGGCTGTTCCCGGTGGGGCTCAGGCGGTGAGCCCGAGGCGGTCCATCCGCCGGGTGTGGGCCGCGATCAGGTCGTTCAGGACCGGCTCGATGCGCCGCTCCTCGGTCTCGGCGGGGTGGCCGTCGGGGTCGCGGACGGCGTCGAGCGCCGCGCGGGCCGCCAGCAGGGTGTCTCCGACGGTGCGCCGACCCCAGAGCGCGAGGCGGGAGGTCATCCGCCGGTCCGCCGCGACGGCGGCCGAGAGCACGCCGACGAGCGCCTCCTGGCCGATGTCGGCGGTGAGCACGGCGCAGTACCGGTCGGCGAGCGGGCGCGGCAGGCCGGCGCCGAGCTGCGCGAAGAAGTCGTTCAGCAGACCGGTCGTGAGGTGCAGCGTGAGCACCGACTCGTGCCAGCCGGTCTCGCCGAAGCGGCGCCAGTAGCGGTCGACCTCGGCGACGTAGGGCTGCATCGCCTCGGCGGGGACCTGCCCCTGCTCGGCGAGCAGGTCGACGAGGGCGGTGTGCTGGGCGAGGATCGCGGATGCGACCCGCGTGACCGTCTCGCGGTCGGCGAGGTCGGAGGCGCGCGCCGCGACGGTGGACGCCGCCTCGAAGAGGGTGAGCTCGAGATAGGCGGTGCGCGCGAGCAGCGCGACCGGGTCCGGTCGCAGGTCGCCGAGCGGCACGCGCTCGACGCGCTGCGGCCGCCTCCGCCCGCGGAGGGACTGGGGACGCGGACGTCCTCGTCCCTGCTGGATCACCGCCTCAGCATATTGGCAGCCGGTACACTGGGCTCGGGCCCGCCGTGGAGCGGGGCCACCGCGCCGGTCCGGGCAGTCACATCGGCGCGAAACCCCTCGCGGCCGCAGCGGCCGCGTCTCGCCGCTGATCACCAGCACCCGACCGACAGGCACATCCTCTTGACCTTCGCAGAACTCGGCATCGACCAGGACCTGGTCGACGCCCTCGCCGCTCGCGGCATCGTCGAGCCCTTCCCCATCCAGGCCCAGACCATCCCCCTCGGGCTCTCCGGCCAGGACATCATCGGCCAGGCCAAGACCGGCACGGGCAAGACCCTCGGCTTCGGCCTCCCCATCATCCAGCGCCTCGGCCACGACCCCGAGCCCGGCGTCAAGGTGCTCGTCGTCGTCCCGACGCGCGAGCTGTGCGTGCAGGTCGCCGAGGACCTCGAGATGGCCACCTCGAACCGGCCCACCACCGTCGCCGCGATCTACGGCGGCAAGGCCTACGAGGGCCAGATCGAGCAGCTGAAGGCGGGCGCGCAGATCATCGTCGGCACCCCCGGCCGCCTGCTCGACCTCGCCGGGCAGCGCCTCATCAGCTTCGCGGACGTCCGCGAGATGGTGCTCGACGAGGCCGACAAGATGCTCGACCTCGGCTTCCTGCCCGACATCGAGAAGCTCTTCGCGCAGACGCCGCCCGGCCGGCACACGATGCTGTTCTCGGCCACGATGCCCGGCCCGATCGTCGCGCTCGCCCGCCGCTTCATGAACCGGCCCGTCCACATCCGCGCGACGGATCCGGATGAGGGCCTCACGCAGGCGAACATCCGGCACCTCGTCTACCGGGCGCACTCGCTCGACAAGGACGAGGTCATCGCGCGCATCCTGCAGGCGGAGGGCCGCGGCAAGACCGTGATCTTCACGCGCACGAAGCGGGCCGCCGCCCGGCTCGTCGAGGAGCTGAACGACCGCGGCTTCAACGCCGCCGCGGTGCACGGCGACCTCAGCCAGGAGCAGCGCGAGCGCGCGATGAACGCGTTCCGTGCCGGCAAGAAGGACGTGCTGATCGCGACGGACGTGGCCGCCCGCGGCATCGACGTGGACGACGTCACGCACGTGATCAACCACACGCTGCCCGAGGACGCGGACGCCTACCTGCACCGCGCCGGCCGCACCGGCCGCGCCGGCAAGACCGGCATCGCGGTCACGTTCGTCGACTGGGACGACCTGCACAAGTGGGCCCTCATCGACCGCGCCCTCGAGTTCGGCAAGCCGGAGCCGGTGGAGACGTACTCGTCGTCGCCGCACCTCTACTCGGACCTCGACATCCCGGAGGGCACGAAGGGCCGCGTGAAGGGCCACAGCGCCCCGCCGCGCGCCGCGAGCGCGCCGGCACCGGACGCGAACGGGGCGGGCTCCCGCACGCGCACCCGCACCCGCTCCGGTGGGGGCGAGTCGGCGCAGCGCGGCGAGCAGCAACACCACGAGCACGGGCACGACCACGGCGAGACCGCGCACAGCGAGCACGTGCCGGGCTCCGGCGCGCACGACGGTGCCGGCAGCCGGCAGCGCCGCCGTCGCCGCCGCGGCCCGCGCCCCGCCACGCCGTCGGCCTGAGCCGCACCGCGCCGATAGTCTTTCCCGATGCCGACCCTCACCGACGTCGACATCTGGCCGCTGCTCGGACTGCGGATCTCCGTCTCCGACGTCGAGCTCTCGGCCGTGGACGACCGCACCGCGCTCGATCTGGGGCGGCTCGCCGCATCCGGGATCCACGGCAACGCGCTGCCGTTCACGACCCCGTGGTCGCGCGGCAGCGACGTGGAGGTGGCCCGGAACGTGTACCGGCACCACTCGGGGCTGCGCACCACCCTCTCCCCCGAGGCGTGGTCGCTCGAGTTCGCGGCGCGGCTCGACCACACGCTGATCGGGGTGCAGGCGCTCGAGGCGAACGACTTCGCGACGAACCGGTCGGCCGAGAGCATGTCGTGGCTCGGCCTGCAGTGGCAGGGCCGCGGGATCGGCACGCTGCTGCGGATCGCGGTGCTCACCTTCGCGTTCGAGGGCCTCGGCGCCGCCCGGGTCACGACCCGGGCCTGGTCCGACAACGTCGCGTCGTCCGCCGTGAGCCGCAAGCTCGGCTACGTCGCCGACGGCGAGGCGAGCCAGGACCGCGAGGGCGTGCCCACGGTGCTGCGGCACTACCGCCTCGACCGCGCCACGTGGGAGGCGCGTCCCGCCGAGCTGCGCCCGCACGTGCTCATGGAGGGCCTCGGCCCGGTGCGGCGGTGGCTCGGCCTCGACTGAGGCTTCAGCCGGCGCTCGTCAGGGCACCGGCTGGACCGGCGCCGATCCCGTGGCCTCGGCGACGATCCGCGCGACGACGTCGGGGGCGGTGGTGTTCTCGCCGATCCGGTTGGGCTTGCCGCTGCCGTGGTAGTCGCTCGATCCGGTGACCGCGAGGCCGAACCGCGCGGCGAGCTCCGCGACCCGCTCCCGCCCGTCGGGGGTGTTCTCCCGGTGGTACAGCTCGAGGCCGAAGAGGCCCGCGTCGACGAGCTCGCCGACGACCGACTCCCCCAGCACGCGGTCGCGGCCCGCCGCCCCAGGATGCGCGAGCACCGGCACGCCGCCGGCCGCGCGGATCAGCCGCACGCCGTCCTGCGGCGTCGGCGCGTAGTGCGGCTCCACGTAGCCCTGCCGCGGATGGAGGATGCCCGCGAACGCGGCGCTGCGGTCGGATTCGATGCCGAGGGCCACGAGCGCGTCGGCGATGTGCGGCCGGCCGACCGTCGAGCCCGGCGACGTCTGGGCGAGCACGTCCGACCACGCGACCGGGTAGTCCGCGCCGATCCGCTCGACGATCCGCCGGGCGCGGGAGCGGCGGGCATCCCGGATCTTGGCGGTCTCGGCGACGAGCGCCGGATGCTCGGGGTCGATCAGGTAGCCGAGCACGTGCACGCTGCGCCACTCGAGGCGCGTCGAGAGCTCGACGCCCGGCAGCAGGCCGAGGCCGGTCGCCTCGGCGGCGGCCCGCGCCTCCGCCCATCCCGCGGTCGTGTCGTGGTCGGTCAGCGCGATCGCGGAGAGTCCGGCGGCAACGGCCGCGGCGACGACGTCCGCCGGCGGCTCGGTGCCGTCCGAGATGCGGGAGTGGGTGTGCAGATCGATGCCCCCGCGCGCCTGCACGGAGCCGAGCCTAGCCGCGCGACCCGGACGCGCCCGGCGCCCTGAGGACGGTGCCTGCGGCCCGCCCCGGGCGCGCCCCCGGTCCACGGTGGGAGGATCGGAGCATGTCGAACGACCAGCAGGTGCACACCGCAGAGAACCGGGACGTCGAGCAGCCGGTCGAGCGCACCGCGATCCCGAAGTCGCGCGCGTTCACCGACTACATCGGATCGGGATGGGCCGACCGGCCGAGGACCCTGCCGCCGCTGCGGCCCCTCGCCGCGGCCGCCGCCGAGCGGCGCGCCGCACTCTCCTCCCGCCACACGGGCAAGCGGCTCGTGATCGCCGCCGGCGACCCGAAGGTGCGCTCGAACGACACCGACTACCCGTACCGGGCGCACTCCGCGTTCTCCTGGCTCACCGCCTGGGGCGCGGACACGGTGGCGGGCGCCGTGCTCGTCTTCGAGCCGACCGGCGACGGCCACGACGTCACCCTCTACTTCCCGCCCGCCGCCGGGCGCGACACCGACGAGTTCTACGCGAACGCGGCGATCGGCGAGTTCTGGGTCGGGCCGCGGCCCACCGTCGACGAGGTCGGCGCCGAGCTCGGCCTCGCCACGAAGCCGCTCGCCGAGTTCACCGCCGGCGACGCGGACGTGACGCTCGACGACACCGACCTCGAGCGCGACCTCTCCGAGGCGCGGCTGGTGAAGGACGACGAGGAGGTCGCGGAGCTGCGCGCCGCGGTCGCCGCGACGAAGCAGGGCTTCGACGACGTGCTCGCGGCGCTCCCCCGCATCGTCGAGCACGAGCGCGGCGAACGGGTGCTCGAGGGCGTCTTCTTCACCCGCGCCCGCTCCGAGGGCAACGAGCTCGGCTACGACACGATCGCCGCCGCCGGCCCGCACGCGTGCATCCTGCACTGGACCCGCAACGACGGCCCCGTCGTGCCGGGCGACCTCGTGCTGATGGACGCCGGCGTCGAGATGCCGAGTCTCTACACCGCGGACATCACCCGCACCTTCCCGGTGAACGGCAGCTTCTCCCCCGTGCAGCGGGAGATCTACGAGGCCGTGCGCGAGGCCGCGGACGCCGCCTTCGCGATCGTGAGGCCCGGCATCGTGTTCCGCGAGGTGCACGAGGCCGCGATGGCCGTCATCGCCGAGAAGGTCCGCGGATGGGGCCTGCCGAAGATCGATCCGTCGGTGCTGGAGGGG
Source organism: Amnibacterium sp. (assembly GCF_036559085.1). GTDB lineage: Bacteria > Actinomycetota > Actinomycetes > Actinomycetales > Microbacteriaceae > Amnibacterium. The sequence continues at coordinate 36,807 of NZ_DATBTU010000075.1, read as the reverse complement.
CTCGAGGGCCAGGCGCACCGCCGCTACATGGTGCACGGCACGAGCCACCACCTCGGGCTCGACGTGCACGACTGCGCGCAGGCCCGCAAGGAGTTCTACATCGACGGCGTCGTCGAGGCCGGCATGGTCTTCACGATCGAGCCGGGCCTCTACTTCCAGCCCGACGACCTCACGGTGCCGGAGGAGTTCCGCGGCATCGGCGTGCGGATCGAGGACGACGTGCTCGTCACCGCGGACGGCTACGAGAACCTGTCGGCCGGCATCCCGCGCACCGCGGACGAGGTCGAGGCGTGGCTCGCGGAGCGGGCGAAGGCCTGACGCCCGAGCGATGAGTCAGGCGCCGGCGACCGGGCCCGTCGGGGGCTCGTCGGGGGCGTCGTCGACGCCCCCGACCGGTGTCACCGGCGTCACGGCCGTGCCGCCGAGCCCGACGCCGAGGATGTTGCGCGCCCGGTTCGCGACCTCGGGGTCGACGACGAGGGAGTAGGTCGACGCGACCACCTGCATCACCGAGCTGAAGTCGCGGCGGCTGCGGGTGGCGGCGTAGCTGACGAGCCCGAACAGGATCCCGAACGCGGCGCCGAGCAGCACCGCGCCGACGAGGTAGCCGACGCCCGGGTTCGCCCGGGTCGAGAAGATGAGGGTGACGACGCCGAGGAAGAGTCCGAGCCAGAGCCCGGACGCGGCACCGGCACCGGCGGCCCGGCCCCACGAGAGCCGGCCGGTCACGCGCTCGACGCTCTTCATGTCGTTGCCGACGATCGAGGCGGACCGCACCGGGAAGTCGGCGTGGGCGAGCTCGTCGACGGCCTGCTGGGCGCCCTCGTAGGAGTCGTAGGTGGCGATCACGTCGCCCGAGGGCGGCTTCGGGAACGACATCTGCCGGGAGGCGCCGAACGCGCCCTGCGTGCTGGTCACCCGGGGAGTATCCCATCGGGCGCCTTGGCGGGTCGATGGGCACCCTTTGACTAGCCTGGGCCCTGTGAGCACGACGCGCATCTTCGTGGCCCGCCTGGCCGGGTGCGCCGTCTTCGACCGTCAGGGCGACCGGCTGGGCCGGGTGCGCGATGTGGTGGTCGTCTACCGCCGCTCCGACCCGCCGCGCGTCGTCGGCATGGTCGTCGAGATCCCCGGCCGCCGTCGCGTCTTCCTCTCGATCGGCCGCATCGTCTCGATCGGCTCCGGGCAGGTCATCACGACCGGGCTGATCAGCGTGCGCCGCTTCGAGCAGCGCGCCAGCGAGACCCGCATCCTCGCCGAGATGCTCGGCCGCCGCGTGGCGCTGACCGACGGATCCGGTGACGCGACCATCGAGGACGTCGCCATCGAGGAGGTCGGCCCCGGCGAGTGGGAGGTCGCGCAGGTCTTCGTGCGCCGCCCGAAGACGAGCCCCTCACCCTTCGCGAAGGGCGCGACGATGTTCGTCAAGTGGGGGGACGTGCGCGAGCGGGTCCTCAGCGGGCAGAGCCAGTCCGCGGCGCAGCTCATCCAGAGCTACGCCGACCTGCAGGCCGCCGACCTCGCCTCCACCCTGCTCGACCTGCCGGAGCAGCGGATGCACGAGGTCGTCGCCGAGCTGCCGGACGAGCGGCTGGCCGACGTCCTCGAGGAGATGCCCGAGTCCTCGGGCGCCCGGATCCTCGCGGGGCTCGGCGACGACCGCGCCGCCGACGTGCTCGAGGCGATGCAGCCCGACGACGCCGCCGACCTCATCGCCACGCTGCCCGACGAGCGCAGCGAGACGCTCCTCGACCTCATGGAGCCCGACGAGGCCGACGACGTGCGCATGCTGCTGCGCTACGAGCCGGACACCGCCGGCGGCCTGATGACGACCGACCCGATCATCCTGTCCTCGGACGCGACGGTCGCCGAGGGCCTCGCGCTCATCCGCCGGCACGAGCTCGCCCCCGCGCTCGGCGCCGCGATCTGCATCACGCTGCCGCCGTACGAGCCGCCGACCGGCCGGTTCCTCGGCATCGTGCACTTCCAGCGGATGCTGCGCTACCCGCCGCACGAGCGGATGGGCACCCTGCTCGACACATCGACCGAGCCCGTGCGCGCCGACACGTCCGCGGCCGAGGTGGCCCGGATCCTCGCGTCCTACAACCTCGTCCAGGTGCCCGTCGTCGACGCGAGCCACCGGCTCGTCGGCGTGGTCACCGTGGACGACGTGCTCGACCGCCTGCTGCCCGACGACTGGCGCACCGGCGACGCCCCCGAGTCGCCGCGGCCGCCGCTGCGCCGGCCGTCGACGGACACGTCCGCCATCGTGACCCGACCACGGAGGACCTCTCGTGGCCGCGCCGGGTAGCCGCCAGCAGCGGCGCCGGATCGACCCGCTCGAGGAGCCGAAGGGACTCGGCCGGCGCCGTCAGCCGCGCACGAGCCGCGACGTCATGGGGCGGTTCTCCGAGGGGTTCGCCCGCGCGATGGGCACCTCCGGGTTCCTGATCGGGCTGACCGTCTTCGTCCTCGCCTGGCTCGCCTGGAACGCCTTCGCCCCGAAGGCCGCCCAGTTCGACCCGGTGAGCAACGGGTTCGCCGTGATGACGCTGATCCTGTCGCTGCAGGCGTCCTACGCCGCGCCCCTCATCCTGCTCGCGCAGAACCGGCAGGACGACCGCGACCGGGTGCAGGTCGAGCAGGACCGCCAGCAGGCGCAGCGGAACCTCGACGACACCGAGTACCTCGCCCGCGAGATCGTCGCGCTGCGGCTGCTCGTGCGCGACATGGCGTCGAAGGACTTCGTGCGGACGGAGCTGCGCGGGCTGCTCGAGGAGCTCGACAAGCGCGAAGCGGACCGGGCGGCGGGCAACCCGTCCGGCTCATGACCGCGCTGGCGGACGCGGTCCGCGACTCGGTCGGCCGGGTGCGGGACCCGGAGATCCGCCGCCCGATCGCGGAGCTCGACATGGTGGACGGCGTCGAGGTCGACGGCGGCACCGTGCGGATCGCGCTCAGCCTCACCATCACCGGCTGCCCGGCCGCGGACCGGATCGAGGCGGATGCGAGGGCCGCGGCCCTCGCGGTGCCCGGCGTCGAGCGGGTCGAGCTCGCCCTCGGGGTGATGGCGCCGGCGCGCCGCGCGGCGCTCGTCGAGCGGCTGCGCGGCGTGCGCACGAACCCGTTCGGCCCGGAGTCGCTGACCCGCGTGATCGCAGTGACCTCCGGCAAGGGTGGCGTCGGCAAGTCGACGGTCACCGCGAACCTCGCCGTGGCGCTCGCCGCGGCCGGCCGGTCGGTCGGGGTCGTCGACGCCGACGTGCACGGCTTCTCGATCCCCGGCCTGCTCGGCATCGCGCCCGACGTGGCGCCGACGAGCCTCGACGGCCTCATCCTGCCGCCGGTCGCGCACGGCGTGAAGGCGGTGTCGATCGGGATGTTCCTCCCGCCCGACGACCGCACCGGCGCAGTCGCCTGGCGCGGACCGATGCTGCACCGCACGCTGAACCAGTTCCTCACCGACGTGCACTTCGGCGACCTCGACGTGCTGCTCGTCGACTCGCCGCCCGGCACCGGCGACGTCGCGATCTCGCTCGGCCAGCTGCTGCCGTCCGCGGAGGTGCTCGTCGTGACGACCCCGCAGGCCGCCGCTGCGGACGTCGCGGTGCGCTCGGGGCTCGTCGCGCGACGCCTCGGGCAGCGCGTGATCGGCGTCGTGGAGACGATGGCGCCGGCCGTCCTCCCCGACGGCTCCCTGCTCGACCTGTTCGGCTCCGGCGGCGGCGAGGCCGTCGCCGCCCGGCTGTCGACGGCGGACGAGCCGGTCCCGCTGCTCGGCTCCGTGCCGCTCAGCTCGACGTTGCGGCGCGACGGCGACACGGGCACGCCGGTCGTGCTGGCGGATCCCACGGATCCGGCCGCGGTCGCCCTCGCGCGGCTCGCGGCCGCGATCGGCGCGCGACCCCGTGGACTGGCGGGACGCTCCCTGCCGGTGCGGCCGGGCTAGCGGCTCAGGTCGCCTCGGAGTCGAAGACCGCGGCCTCGCCACGCACCCGCCGCGGCTCGCTGCGGACCTCGACGGGCTGCGGCTCGGGCGCCGGGTCGTCCCGGTCGAGGGGCTCGAGCAGGGCGTCGCGGATGATGCGGCGCGGGTCGTACTGCCGCGGGTCGAGCTTGCGCCACTCCTCCTCGTCGAAGTCGGGCCCCATCTCCTCCTTCACCCGGTCCTTCGCGTCGTCGATCATGCGGCGAGCGGTGCGGACGAAGCGGGCGAGACGGGACGCGTAGTCGGGCAGCTTCTCGGGCCCGATCAGGAAGAGGGCGATCACGCCGATCACCAGCAGCTTCTCGAACCCGAAACCCATGGAGGAACTGTAAGCGCCGAATCCGCTCCGCGCCGCCCGCTTCCCCGGATCGGCGCCGACACTAGGCTTTCGGGGATGCCCGACAGCACCACCGGCGCCGTGTTCGCCGACGCCTTCGCAGCCGAGGACGAGGCGATCCTCAGCGCTCGCGACGCGTCCGCGCAGTTCGGCATCGAGCCGGTCTCCCCCGCGGTCGGCGCCGCGCTCGCGGTCGCCGCGGCGGCGCGGCCGGCGGCATCGATCGTCGAGATCGGCACCGGCGCGGGCGTCTCGGGCCTCTGGCTGCTGCGGGGAGCGCCCGCGGCGCAGCTGACGACGATCGACGTCGACCTCGATCACCACCAGGTCGCGCGGAGCGTCTTCGCGGAGGCCGGGCACCCGAAGCAGGTGCGCTTCATCACCGGCGACGCGCGCGACGTGCTCCCGCGGATGAACGACGACTCGTACGACCTCGTGCTCGTCGACGCGGACTGGGAGTCCCTGCCCGGCTACGTGGATGCGGCGCTGCGGCTCGCGCGAGTGGGCGGCACCGTACTCGTCGCCCGTGCGCTGCAGGGCGGCAAGGTCGCGAACCCCGCCAGGCGGGATCGCGCAACGGTGACGCACCGCGATCTGCTGAAAGCGGTGCGGGACCGGTCCGACCTGCTCGCGGCGCTGCTGCCGGTCGGAGACGGCCTGCTCCAGCTCGTGCGCCGCTGACGCGACGCACGAGACGTCAAGGATCAGGCTCGAAGCCGAGCGATCAGACGGTCAGCCGACGGCGTTGGACAGCGCGTCGCGGAGCTCCTTGGCCTCGGCGTCGTTGACCGACACCACGAGGCGGCCGCCACCCTCGAGCGGAACACGCACGATGATGAGGCGCCCCTCCTTGACCGCCTCCATCGGACCGTCACCCGTTCGCGGTTTCATCGCCGCCATGCGAGCACCTCTTCCTTCCCGAAGAACGATCCCCATTATCCCCTACCGCGGGCGCCACACCCAAATGCCGGGCACTCGAGGGCCTGATCAGGGCACACTCCAGTAGACCTGGAAGGGCCCGTAGGTGCACCACAGCCAGAGCGCCTGCATGGCCGTGCACGCCACGAGCAGTGCTGCGCGGGCCGCCGTGCGGCGCGGCACGAGCGCCCCGGTCAGGGGCGCCATCGGCATCAGCAGCCGGAAGAGGCTCGACTGCGGGAAGAACACCGCGAGCAGGTAGAGCGCGTAGGAGGCGGCCCACAGCCGGTTCAGCGCGCCGAGGAGACGCGCCGCCGGCGAGAGCAGCAGGGCGACGAAGCCGCCGACGACGACCACGAGGAGCAGGACGGCGACGATGTCGGCCCCGGCCGAGCCGACCGCGCGCTCCGTCCAGAAGTGCGCGGCGAACCACCAGGGCGTGAAGAGCGCGAAGGCGGAGTCGCCCATCCAGAGCGCCCGCCAGGCCGCCTCGGTGCGCAGGTAGGCGTCGGGGACGCCGGTCGCGGCGGCCGCGATCCAGGTCCAGGCGAGCCCGGCGACGAGCGTGACGGCGGTGAGCACGACGCCGGCGACGAGCTCGCTCCTCGGCAGCGGATCCCGCCCCGCCCGCGCCCCGCGGATGCGCACCAGCAGGTGCAACCCGATCGCGAGGGCGAGCGGCAGCGCATCCGGGCGGGTGAAGGCCAGCGCCACCGTCACGGGGATCGCGGCGGCGTAGCGATGCCGGTCGACGAGGCAGAGCGCGCCGAGCAGCAGGGCGAGGCCGAGGGACTCGGCGTAGGCGGCCTGCAGCACGAACGCGAGGGGCGAGAAGGCGAACAGCGCGACGGCGAAGTCCGCGCGGCCGGCCCCGATCCGCGGCCGCAGCAGCAGCGACAGCAGCACGGCCGCGACGAATCCGGCGGCGAGCGAGACGAGCACGGCGACCGGCGGCCAGGCTGCGGTCACCCCGAGCGACAGCGCCTTCACGAGGTACGGGTACAGGGGCAGGAACGCCCACTGGTTCGTGTCGACGGCGCCGGAGGCCGTGAGCGGCAGCACCGCCGGGTAGCCGTGCACCGCGACGTACCAGTACCACTGGCCGTCCCAGGCGGTGGCGAGGGTCACGAGGTCCGGATGCGGACCGGCCCGGGAGGCGGTCGTGCCCTGCGTGCCGACCCAGAGGTAGAGCAGTGTCGTGACGAGCCGGGACGCGGCGAAGACCGCGAGCGCCCGCCCCCACCAGGACAGCGCCGACCAGGACCCGCGGAGGCCGGGGCGCGGCTGCTCCCCGTCCGTGTCGGCCGCGCGCGTCGGCGCGGTCGTCAGGCCCGCGTCAGCCACGCGCGCAGGCCCGCCTCGCAGGCGCGGATCTGGTCGGTGGGCACCCGCTCGTCGTCGGCGTGGGCGAGCAGCGGATCGCCGGGGCCGTAGTTCACGGCCGGGACGCCGAGGCGGGCGAACCGGGCGACGTCGGTCCAGCCGTACTTCGGGCGCGGGACGGCGCCGACCGCGGCGACGAAGTCGCGGGCGACGGGCACGTCGAGGCCGGGCCGGGCGCCGCCGGCGAGGTCCACGATCCGCACGTCGAAGCCCTCGAAGACCTCGCGGACGTGCTCGACCGCCTCCTCGGGCGACCGGCTCGGCGCGAAGCGGTAGTTCACATGCACCATGCACTCGTCGGGGATGACGTTGCCGGCCACGCCGCCCGAGATGCCGACCGCGTTCAGCCCCTCCCGGTACGCGAGCCCGTCCACCTCCACCGTCGCGGCCTCGTACGCGGCGAGCCGGTCGAGGATCGGGGCGGCGCGGTGGATGGCGTTCACGCCGACCCAGCCGCGGGCCGAGTGCGACCGGCGGCCGAAGGTGCGGATCTCGGCGCGCAGGTTGCCGTTGCAGCCGCCCTCGATCCCGGCGCCGGTGGGCTCGCCGAGGATCGCGAAGTCCCCCGCGAGCTCCTCCGGATGCGTCTGCGAGAGCACGTTGAGGCCGTTGAGGGCCTCGGCGACCTCCTCGTGGTCGTACCAGATCCAGGTCACGTCGATCACGGGCTCGGTGACCTCGGCGGCGAGCTTCAGCTGGACGGCGACGCCGCCCTTCATGTCGACGGTGCCGCGGCCGATCAGCACCTCCTCGCCGGCGATCGAGTCGATCCGCGTCGGGAGGTTGCCGTTGACCGGCACGGTGTCGATGTGCCCGGCGATCACGACGCGGGCGTCGCGGCCGAGCTCGGTGCGCGCGACGACGGTGTCGCCGTAGCGGCGCACGACGAGGTGGGGCAACCCCCGCACCGCGGCCTCGATCGCGTCGGCGAGCGGTCCCTCGTGGTCGGAGACGGTCTCGATGTCGCAGATCGCCCGGGTGAGCGCGACGACATCGGCGGTGAGGTCCAGTCCCGGCACCCTCCGAAGGCTACCGGCCACCGCCTCGATGCCGGGGAAGGCCCCCGGCTAGCCTGGGCCCGTGACCGACGCCTCCCGAAGCGCCTGGGGCCACGGCCTCGCCACCTCCGCCGCCGACGGGACCGTCCTCGACACCTGGTTCCCGGCGCCGGAGCTCGGCGACCGCGATCCGGGCGAGGCCCCGGTCGACCTCCTCCGGCTCGCCGGCGAGGACGAGGGCCTGCGGGTGCGCCGTGCACCGGTCACGGTGCGGATCGACCTCGACGCTCCCCCGGCGACGACGCCCGACGCCTACCTGCGCCTCCACCTGCTGTCCCACCGCCTGGTCGCGCCGAACACGATCGACCTCGACGGGATCTTCGGCGTGCTGCCGATCGTGCTCTGGACCTCGCGGGGTGCGGTGCCGCCCGAGGAGGCGCCCTTCCTCCGCCGGGAGTACCTCTGGCGTGACGGCATCGACATCCAGGGCCTCGACCGCTTCCCGCGGATGACCGACTACGTCGTGCCGTCGGGCGTGCGGATCGCCGACGCATCACGCGTGCGGCTCGGCGCGCACCTCGCGCCCGGCACCGTCGTCATGCACGAGGGCTTCGTCAACTACAACGCGGGCACCCTCGGCGCCTCGATGGTGGAGGGCCGGATCTCGCAGGGGGTCGTCGTCGGCGACGGCTCGGACATCGGCGGGGGCGCCTCGATCATGGGCACCCTCTCCGGCGGCGGCACGGAGCGCGTCTCGATCGGCCGCCGCTGCCTCCTCGGCGCGAACGCGGGCCTCGGCATCGCGATCGGCGACGACTGCGTGATCGAGGCGGGCCTCTACGTGACGGCGGGCACGAAGGTGACGCTGCCGGGCGAGTCCGGCCGGGTGGTCAAGGCCCGCGAGCTGTCGGGCCGGCCGAACCTGCTCTTCCGCCGCAACTCCCTCACGGGCGCGGTCGAGGCGGTCGAGCGCTCGGGTGCGGGCATCGCCCTCAACGAGTCGCTCCACGCCTAGCCCGCGAATCCGGGCGCCTTCCGTCATTCCGGGCGTCTTCTCGCGCCCGGAATGACGGATCACGCCCGGATTCAGCGCAGCCGCGGGAGGCCCGCGAGCTGCAGGTCGCGGGCGAGGGCGCCGCGGGTCCTCAGGGTCGGCCAGGTCCAGCGGTGCACGTGAGGGTGCCCGGTAGTGGCGCGGAGCCGGTCCTCGCGCACCTTCTCCGCGATGACGACCTGAGCGGGCGTCCTGCCGGCCAGGAGATCCGCCTCGCGGTACTTCTTCAGCCCGTCGAACTCACCGATCAGGCCGAAGTCGGGCCACCAGAAGTCGACGTATCCGATCAGGCCACGCCGGTCGAAGAACGGCTGCTGCAGGATCGGGGCCGGAAGCCCGGCATCCGCGATGAGGACGCGGGACAGCGATTCACCCGGAGAACCGGAGTCGCGGTCCGCGAACGCGAGGGCGGCCTCGATCCGGTGGCGGCCGCGCGCCGGCGCCCACTCGTCGAGCACCTGGCGGAGCCGATCCTTCGTGATGCCCTGGGCCAGCACCCAGTCGAGTGCGACCACCGCTTCGTCGAAGGCCTCGGTCGCAGCGAGATCGAGCGCCGTCCGCTCCAGCGTGGTGCAGGCGATCCCGTCGACCGCGGCGAGGTGCTGCTCGGGATCGTGCGTCGCATGCTTGCGGACGCCGTGCTCGGTTCTGCTGCCCGCCGCGACGGTCACCCGCGCGTGCACCAGCCCGTCGGGTGGGCGGATGGTGGGCACGTGCCAGAGCGCGGCGGCGGACCGGTGACTGGCGACGAACGCGGGATGCATCTCCGCCATGGCCGCCGCCTCAAGGCGCCGGCGGTCGTCCTCCGGGAGCCGATCCCAGATCGCGGCGGAGACGTATGCTCCGCTGCGCAACCGCGTCAGATCGCCCCGGTCCGCCGCCCGCTGCATCGCGCGGCCGTCGCCGGTGCGGTTGTGATGCCGGACCAGGATCAGGTCGGCGGCTCCTTCGATGGGGTCCATGCGGGCGAGCATCGGGGATTCGTCTGCGGCGCGCGGCCGTAAGGCGCCGGCCTGTGGACGACGGAGCCGCGAGATGGCCTGTGGAGGAGCGGATCCCGCGAGCGCGACGTCTCGATCCCCGCAGATTCTGGGCGGTACCCGTCATTGCGGGCGTCTTAGGACGCCCGGAATCACGGAAGGCGCCCGGAATTGCGGACCGCGGCCGGGCTAGCGGCCGAGGTGGCGTTCCGACGGGCCGATGTAGAGCTGCTGCGGTCGGCCGATCTTGGTCGACGGGTCGTCGTTCGCCTCGCGCCAGTGCGCGATCCAGCCGGGCAGCCGCCCGATCGCGAACAGCACCGTGAACATCCGCGGCGGGAAGCCCATCGCCTTGTAGAGCACCCCGGTGTAGAAGTCGACGTTCGGATAGAGGCGCCGCTCGATGAAGTAGTCGTCCGAGAGCGCGATCTGCTCCAGCTCGCGGGCGAGGTCGAGCAGCGGGTCGTGCACCCCGAGGGCCTCGAGCACCTCGTCGGCGCTCTCCTTGACGAGCTTCGCGCGCGGGTCGTAGGACTTGTACACCCGATGGCCGAAGCCCATCAGGCGCACGCCCTCCTCCTTCTTCTTCACGCGCTCGACGTAGGCGGCGACGCCCTCGCCCGAGTCGCGGATGCGGGCCAGCATCGCCAGGACGGCCTCGTTCGCCCCGCCGTGCAGCGGCCCGGACAGCGCCGCGATGCCGGCCGAGATGGATACGAAGAGGTTCGCCTCGGTGGATCCGACGATCCGCACCGTCGAGGCCGACGCGTTCTGCTCGTGGTCCTCGTGCAGGATCAGCAGCCGCTCCAGCGCGCGCGAGACGACCGGGTTCACCTCGTAGGGCTCGGCGTTCGTGCCGAAGTTCAGCCGCACGAAGTTGTCGACGAACGACAGGCGGTTGTCGGGGTAGAGGAACGCCTGGCCGAGCGTCTTCTTGTGCGCGTAGGCCGCGATGACGGGCAGCTTCGCGAGGAGGCGGATGGTCGACGCCTCGACCTGCTCGGGGTCGTGGGGCGACAGCGAGTCCTCGTAGTAGGTCGCGAGCGCGCTGACGGCGCTCGAGAGCACCGTCATCGGATGCGCGTTGTGCGGCAGCGCCGTGAAGAACCGGCGCAGGTCCTCGTGCAGGAGCGTGTGCCGCCGGATCTTCTCGTCGAACTCCGCCAGCTCGTCGGGCGTCGGCAGCTCGCCGTGGATGAGCAGCCACGCCACCTCGAGGTAGGTGGAGTGCTGCGCCAGCTCCTCGATCGGATAGCCGCGGTAGCGGAGGATCCCCTTGTCGCCGTCGATGAAGGTGATCGCGGACCTCGTCGATGCGGTGTTGACGAATCCGTTGTCGAGCGTCGTGAGCCCCGTCTTGCGGGTGAGCTGCGCGATGTCGATGCTCGAGGCACCCTCGGTGGCGGGCAGGATCGGGAAGTCGGCGGTGCCACCCGGGTAGCGGATGCTCGCGGTCGTCTCGTCCGTCACCGCAGCAGCCTATCGGCGCAGGTCGATGTGGCTTCCCGTCACGCCTGGGGCGGAAGGGCGGCGACCAGGGGGTGGTCCTTCGGGATCACGCCCACCTTCGCGGCGCCGCCCGGCGACCCGACCTCGTCGAAGAACTCGACGTTGGCCTTGTAGTAGTCGGCCCATTGCGGCGGCAGGTCGTCCTCGTAGTAGATGGCCTCGACGGGGCACACCGGCTCGCACGCGCCGCAGTCGACGCACTCGTCGGGCTGGATGTAGAGCATCCGCTCGCCCTCGTAGATGCAGTCCACGGGGCACTCGTCGATGCAGGCGCGGTCCTTGACGTCCACGCACGGCAGGGCGATGACATAGGTCACGGGGCTGGATCCTCTTCTCGGGCGTCGGCCTCCAGTATCCCATCGGCGGGCGGGGAGCCCGCTCGGCGCCGGCCGGGGAGCACGGCGACGAGGAGCGCGATCAGCACCGACCCGATCAGCCAGACGATCCCCTCCGCGTTCCCGATCACGACGAGGGACCCGCCGGGGCCGCGGAGCGCGAAGAGGCCGACGGCCGCGACCACGCCGACGGCCGCCGCGATCGTGTAGAGCCGCGACACGAACGAGACCCGGATGGCCGACAGCACCGCCGCCACCATCGCGAGCGAGAGCAGCAGCCCCCACGGGAAGCCGGCGCCCGTCACGGCCGAGACGCCGGACTGGTGCTTGAAGGCGCCGAGGGTGCCGACGAGCGCGCCCGCGAGCGCGGCGACCGGCATCCCGCCCAGCAGCTCCGGGGCGGACGGACGCGCGGGCACCGGCCCATCCTGGCAGCCGGCGGGTGGACGACCCCCACGAACTGACCTAGCATCGAAGTTAGGTAATCCTTACCTTCCTTCTCCCCCGATCAGGAAGCCCACCGTGCTCGCCATCTCCCTCATCGGACTCCGCGAAGGCCTCGAGGCCGCGCTGATCGTCTCGATCCTGCTCGGCTACGCCACGAAGCTCGGACGCGCGGACCTGAAACCGCGGATCTGGGCGGGGATCGGCCTCGCCGTGGCTCTGGCGGTCGCGGTCGGCGCCGTGCTCACGTTCGGCACGGTCGAGCTGGGCGACGCGGAGGAGGCGATCGCCGGCACCCTCTCGGTCGTCGCGGTCGGGTTCGTCACCTGGATGATCTTCTGGATGGTGCGCAACAGCGCCGCGCTGTCCTCCTCGCTGCGCTCCGACGTCGACCGCTCGCTCGGCGGCGCCGGCTGGGGCATCGTGCTGCTGGCGTTCCTCTCCGTCGGCCGCGAGGGCGTCGAGACCTCCCTGTTCCTCTGGACCGCGGTGCAGTCGACCGGCCAGTCGGTGGTCGCGCTGATCGGCGCCCTGCTCGGCATCGGCGCCGCCGTCGCCCTCGCCGCGCTGATCTCCCGCGGCCTGGTGAGGATCGACGTGAGCCGCTTCTTCACCTGGACGGGCGCGCTGCTCGTCGTCGTCGCGGCGGGCGTGCTCAGCTACGGCGTGCGCGACCTGCAGGAGGCGGGCGTCCTCCCCGGAATCGGCCGCATCGCCTATGACGTGAGCGCCGCCGTGCCGCTCGACAGCTGGTACGGCACCCTGCTGAAGGGCGTCTTCAACTTCTCCCCCGCCGCCACCTGGCTCGAGGTCGCGGTCTGGGTCGCGTATGTCGCGATCGTGGGCACCTGCTTCGTGCTCGCGCTGCGCCGGCGCCCCGTGCGGCGGCCCGTCGCGGCCGTCGCCGCCGCGCACTGACCGGCACCCGGCACATCCGCGTCCGTCCCTCTCGAGGGACTGCCATGCCGTCTTCCGCCCTCCGCGCCGTTGCGGCCGCCGTGCTGGCGCCGGGCGGATGCACGGCCGATCACCTGCTGCCCGTCGGAGCGGGGACCTTCGCGATCCCGCCCGGTGCCGCGAAGGGCTCCTTCGTGGGCGCACCGCTGTTCGCCGGACGGCCTCCGACCCGCGCTCGACCGGTGTCCGCGCCGGTCGGTAGCCTGCCCCATGGCTTTCCTCGAGGCGCACGAGCTGCGCGTCACGTACCGGCCGCGGAAGGCCCCGGTCGTGCACGCCCTCGACGGGCTCGACCTCGCCGTGCCGAGCGGCACCGTGCTCGGCCTGCTCGGACCGAACGGCGCCGGCAAGACCACGGCCGTCAAGGTCCTCACCACGCTGCTCACGCCCGAGTCGGGCTCGGCGACGATCGACGGTGTCGACGTCGTCAAGGACCCCGATCGCATCCGGAGGATGATCGGCGTCTCCGGGCAGTACGCGGCGGTCGACGAGAACCTCACCGCCGTCGAGAACCTCGACATGGTCGGCCGGCTCTACCACCTGTCCGCCGCCGACTCGAAGCGCAGGGCGCTCGAGCTCGTCGACCTGTTCGACCTGATGGACGCCCGGAACCGTCCGGTGAAGGGCTTCTCCGGCGGCATGCGCCGGCGCATCGACCTCGCGTGCGCGCTGGTCATCGACCCGCCGGTCCTGTTCCTCGACGAGCCCACCACCGGGCTCGACCCGCGCAGCCGGCTCGGGCTCTGGGACGTCATCGCGCGGCTCGTCGAGGGCGGCACCACGGTGCTGCTCACCACCCAGTACCTCGAGGAGGCCGACCGGCTGGCCGACGACATCGCCGTCATCGACCACGGGAAGGTGATCGCCCGAGGCACGTCCGACGAGCTGAAGTCGCAGATCGGCGGCCAGCGCGTGCACCTCACCCTCGTCTCGCCGACCGACGCGGAGCAGGTCCGGCCCGTGCTCGAACGCGTCGGCACCGGACCGGTGCAGGTCTCCCCCGACGGGCGGACCCTCGGCGTGACCGTCGCCGACGGCGCGAGCGCGCTGCAGGCCGTGCTCGGGGAGGTCCGCGGCCGGGGCGTCGCGCTGCACGACATCGGCATGGAGCGCCCCACGCTCGACGACGTGTTCCTCGGCCTCACCGGACACGCATCCGCCCCCGAGGAGGACGCCGATCTGAAGACCGCCGGGAAGGGAGCTCGATGACCGCGCCGATCGGGACCGCGCCGGTCCCGCGCACCCTCGGCCCCCTGGCCCAATGGCTCTCGGACGGCTGGATCACGACGCGGCGCAACCTGATCAAGATCCGCCGGGTGCCCGACATCCTGGTCTTCACGACGTTGCAGCCGATCATGTTCGTGCTGCTGTTCAGCTACGTGTACGCCGGCTCCATCCGCATCCCGGGGAGCAGCTACAAGGAGTTCATCATGGCCGGGATCTTCGCCCAGACGGTCGTGTTCGGCTCCACGTTCTCGGGGTCGGCGATCGCGAACGACCTCCGGGACGGCATCATCGACCGGTTCCGGACCCTGCCGATGCGGCCGTCGGCCGTGCTGATCGGCCGGACGAACGGCGACCTGCTCATCAACGCGCTCTCGATGGTGGTGATGATCGTCACCGGCCTGATCGTGGGCTGGCGGGTCCACTCGAGCCCGCTCGAGGCGCTCGCGGGCGTCGCCCTGCTGCTGGGCTTCGCCTACGCCCTGTCCTGGGTGATGACGCTGGTCGGGATGAGCGTGCGCAGCCCCGAGGTGATCAACAACGTGGCGTTCCTCGTGCTCTTCCCGCTCACGTTCATCTCGAACGCGTTCGTGCCGAGCGAGAACCTGCCGACGCCGCTGCGGATCTTCGCGGAGCTGAACCCGGTCTCGGCCCTCGTGCTCGCGGCACGCACCCTCTTCGGCAACGTGCCGCCGGGCACCCCGACGGCCTCGTCATGGACGCTGCAGCACCCGATCCTCGCCGTGCTGATCGGGATCGGCGTGCTGCTGGTCGTCTTCGTGCCGCTGTCGATCCGCCGGTTCGGGCGGATCTCCAGCCGCTGACGGAACGAGGCCGGCTCAGGCGGTCTGGCGCTTGAGGCGAGACGCGGCCCGGCCGCGCGCGGTCTGGTCGAGCTCGACCTTGCGGATGCGCACAGCCTCCGGCGTCACCTCGACGCACTCGTCGTCGCGGGCGAACTCCAGGCTCTCCTCGAGCGACAGCTCGCGCGACGGGGTGAGGCGCTCGAGCTCGTCCGCCGTGGAGGAGCGGATGTTGTTGAGCTGCTTCTCCTTGGTGACGTTGACGTCCATGTCGTCCTGGCGCGAGTTCTCACCGACGACCATGCCCTCGTACACCTCCTCGGTCGGCTTGACGAAGAAGGTGCCGCGCTGCTGCAGGTTCTGCAGGGCGAAGGGCGTGACGACGCCGGAGCGGTCGGCGACCATCGAGCCGTTGACCCGGGTGGTGATGGGGCCGGCCCACCGGTCGTAGCCGTCGGAGATCGCGTTCGCGATGCCCGTGCCGCGCGTGACCGTGAGGAACTCGGTGCGGAAGCCGATGAGGCCGCGGGACGGCACCCGGAACGTCATCCGCACCCAGCCGGTGCCATGGTTCGTCATGCCCTGCATGACGCCCTTGCGGGCGGCGAGCAGCTGCGTGACGGCGCCGAGGTACTCCTCGGGCGCGTCGATGGTCATGTGCTCGTACGGCTCGTGCAGGTGTCCGTCGACCTGCTTCGTGACGACCTGCGGCTTGCCGACGGTGAGCTCGTAGCCCTCGCGGCGCATCTGCTCGACGAGGATCGCGAGCGCGAGCTCGCCGCGGCCCTGCACCTCCCAGGCGTCGGGGCGGCCGGCGTCGAGGACCTTGATGGAGACGTTGCCGACGAGCTCGCGGTCGAGGCGGTCCTTCACGAGACGCGCGGTGACCTTGTGGCCCTTGCCGCCCTTGCCGGCGAGCGGCGAGGTGTTCGTGCCGATGAGCATCGAGATCGCGGGGTCGTCGACGTGGATCGCCGGCAGCGGCCGCACGTCGTCGGGGTCGGCGAGGGTGTCGCCGATGGTGATGTCGGGGATGCCCGCCACGGCGACGATGTCGCCGGCGGCCGCGGACTCGGTCGGGTATCGCTCGAGCGCGCGGGTGGCGAGCAGCTCGGTGATCCGCACGTTCGACGGCTCCTGGCCGGCGCGCACCCAGGCCACGGTCTGGCCCTTCCGGATCGTCCCGTTGAAGACGCGCAGCAGCGCGAGGCGGCCGAGGAACGGCGAGGCGTCGAGGTTCGTGACGTGGGCCTGCAGGGGCGCCTCGTCGTCGTACGACGGGGCGGGGATGTGCTTGAGGACGGCCTCGAACAGCGGCTCGAGGTCGTCGTTGTCGGGCAGCTCGCCGTTGGCGGGCTGGTTCCAGCTCGCCGCGCCGTTGCGGCCGGACGCGTACACGACGGGCACGTCGAGGATGGCGTCGAGGTCGAGATCGGGCACGTCGTCGGCGAGGTCCGAGGCGAGCCCGAGCAGCAGGTCGTGGGACTCCTCGACGACCTGCTCGATGCGCGCATCCGGCCGGTCGGTCTTGTTCACGACGAGGATGACGGGCAGCTTCGCCTCGAGCGCCTTCCGCAGCACGAAGCGGGTCTGCGGCAGCGGGCCCTCGGATGCGTCGACGAGCAGCACGACGCCGTCGACCATGGAGAGGCCGCGCTCGACCTCTCCACCGAAGTCGGCGTGGCCGGGGGTGTCGATCACGTTGATGGTCACGGGCTCGCTCGAGTGGGCGCCGCGGTACGTGATCGCGGTGTTCTTCGCGAGGATCGTGATGCCCTTCTCGCGCTCGAGCTCGTTCGAGTCCATGGCGCGGTCGTCCACGTGGGCGTGGTCGGCGAAGGAGTGCGTCTGCTTCAGCATCGCGTCCACGAGGGTCGTCTTGCCGTGGTCGACGTGGGCGACGATCGCGACGTTACGCAGATCGGTGCGGGCGGCGTGCGCCATGGTGGGAGGTCCTGTCTGATCGGTCCCGGTCGTTGAGGACCGGACGGCGCGCGAGCGAGCGGCGCGAAGAGGTGGAGGGCCGAGCCGCTCCGAGGGCGCCGTCGACGGCGCCTACCTGATCAACCATGGTAGTGGGACCCGGTATTCCGCCGACGCCGGCAACGCAGGTGCGAGGCGCTGTGGGCGCATGGGGAGGTGTGGGTCGCCACTTCCGGCTCTCGAAGCGCGGCTTCAGGGGCGAGGAGTGGCAACTCACCCGGGTGGCGTGTCGCGCAGGATCTCCGGAACGGCGCGGTGGTCAGTGCATGACGGAGAGCGGCAGGTAGGCGCTGACGACCCAGTTGGGCCGGTCGACGACCTCGCTGATCTTCAGGTCCACGACGACGCTCGCGAGCACGTACGCGTCGAGCGGCTCGATGCCGTAGGTGCGGCCGAGGTGGTCGATCATCGCGCGGACGGCGTCCTGCGAGGCGCGCATGAGGTCGGGTCCGACGCCCATGGTGGCGTAGTAGCCCTGGTCCTCGATGCCGGCGCGGAGCGGGCCCGCGGTGCGGAACTGCGGGGCCGGCAGGGTGAGGCCCTTGTGCAGCTTGACGCGGAGCGCGCCCGACAGGCTCGCCTCGATCGCGGCGCCGCAGACCTCGCCGTCGCCCTGGGCGGCGTGCGGGTCGCCGACGAGGATGCGGGCGCCGGGCACCTGCACCGGCAGCAGGATGCTCGCGCCGTTCGTGATGTCGCGGGTGTCGATGTTGCCGCCGAAGCTGCCCGGCGGGAACGGCGACAGCGGCTCGGCCGTGTCGGGCGTCGCGCCGAGCACCCCGAGGAACGGCCGGAGCGGCACGGTGGCGACGCCCTGGAAGTCGGCGGTCGTCGCATCGAGCTCCCACCGGTGCACGTGCAGGTCGGGGAAGTCCTCGGCGAGCAGCCCGAAGTCCTCGAGCACGCTCGTCCAGCCCCAGGTGCCGGACCGGTACTCGACGACCTCGAGCTCGACCGCGTCGCCCGGCTCCGCGCCGGCGACGAGCACGGGCCCGACGAGCGGATAGAGCAGGTCGTAGTCGAGGTGCGGCACCGGGTCACCGTTGCGGAAGTCGTCGAGCTGCCCCGCAGCGCACTCCTGCGCGTCGAACTCGATCATGTCGCCGTCGGCGACCTCGAGCACGGGCTCGTGGTCGGGCGTCCAGAGCCGGTGGACCGGACCCGGGACCGCGTGTCGCGCCATGTCAGGCGGCGGAGCGCGGCCGCGTCCCGCGGATGCCGCTCGTCGTCGGGGCCGCCGCGCCGTCGATCAGGTCGGTGCGCGCCTCGGCGAAGTGGCAGTAGACCGACTGACCCGGCCGCTTCTCCTCGAGCACGGGCTCCTCGGTCCGGCAGCGGTCCCGCTCCGAGTCCGACAGCTCCAGGCGGAACTTCGGGCAGCGCGTGTGGAAGACGCAGCCCGACGGCGGGTTCGACGGGCTCGGCAGGTCGCCGGTCAGCAGGATCCGCTCGCGCCGGGCCTCCACGGTCGGGTCCGGGATCGGCACGGCGGACAGCAGCGCGTGCGTGTACGGGTGCATCGGCGACTCGTACAGCGTGTCGCGGTCCGTCTCCTCCATCACCTTGCCGAGGTACATCACGACGACGCGGTCGGAGATGTGGCGAACGACGGAGAGGTCGTGCGCGATGAAGATGTAGGCGAGGCCGAACTCGTGCTGCAGGTCCTCGAGCAGGTTCACGACCTGCGCCTGCACCGACACGTCGAGCGCGGAGACGGGCTCGTCGCAGACGATGAGCTTCGGCCGGAGGGCGAGCGCGCGAGCGATGCCGATCCGCTGGCGCTGGCCGCCGGAGAACTCGTGCGGGTACCGGTTGTAGTGCTCGGGGTTCAGCCCCACGCGCTCCATCAGCCCCTGGACGGTCTTCTTCACGCCGCCGTCGGGCTTCGTGCCCTGGATGTGGAAGGGCGAGCCGATGATCGTGCCGATGGTGTGCCGGGGGTTCAGCGAGGAGTACGGGTCCTGGAAGATCATCTGGATCTCCCGGCGCAGCGGGCGCATCTGACCCGGCCGCAGGTTCGCGAGCTCCTTGCCCTGGTAGACGATCGACCCCGCGGTCGGCTCGATCAGCTTGGCGATCACCCGCCCCGTGGTCGACTTGCCGCAGCCGGACTCGCCGACGAGCCCGATCGTCTCGCCCTCGTGCACGGTGAAGGAGACGCCGTCGACGGCCTTCACCGGGTTGCCCCTGGTGCCGAAGAGGCCACCGGAGCGGCCGGGGAAGTACTTGCGGATCTCCCGCACCTCGAGCAGCGGCGCGCCGTTCGGCGCGGTTGCGCTGGCTGCGGTCTCGGTCGTCATGACGAAGTTCCTCGCGTCCTCACAGGTTCGGGCGGATCTCGGTGAGCAGGATCTGGCGCCGCTCCTCCGGATCGATGTGGCAGCGCACCTCGTGCCGCGGCGACGTCGGCAGCAGGTCCGGGTGCACGGTGAAGCAGCGGTCGCCCTCGACCCGGTCCGAGAACCGGCAGCGCGGGTTGAACACGCAGCCCTTCGGCACCTGGATCAGCGACGGCGGGGAACCGGGGATCGGGGTCAGCCGTGTCTGGCGCACCCGGTCCATCCGCGGCATCGACGACAGCAGGCCCCACGTGTACGGCATCTCGGGCTTGTCGAAGAGCTCTTCGACGGGGCCCTTCTCGACGCACTGCCCGCCGTACATGACGAGGACCTGGTCGCAGGTCTCCGCGACGACGCCGAGGTCGTGGGTGATCAGGATGACGGCCGAGTTCAGCTCGTTCCGCATGTCCTTGATCAGCTGGAGGATCTGCGCCTGCACCGTCACGTCGAGCGCGGTGGTGGGCTCGTCTGCGATGAGCAGCTTCGGCTCGCAGATCAGCGCCATCGCGATCATCGCGCGCTGCCGCATGCCGCCGGAGAACTGGTGCGGGTAGTCGTCGTAGCGGCGGGAGGCGTTCGGGATGCCCACCTTCTCGAGCATCTCCACGCTGCGCTTCCGCGCGTCGCGGGCGGAGACCTTGTTGTGCACCCGGTACGCCTCGGAGATCTGGTCCCCGATCGTGTAGAAGGGGTGCAGGCTCGACAGCGGGTCCTGGAAGATCATCGCGATCTCGCTGCCCCGCACCTCCCGCATGTCGTTCTCGGAGGCCGGCACGAGGTCGACGCCGTCGAGCCAGATGTGCCCGGTGATCCGCGCCTTCGAGCCCTTGTGCAGCCCGAGGAGGGCCTGCGCTGTCACGCTCTTGCCCGAGCCGGACTCGCCGACGATCCCGAGGATCTGGCCGCGGTCCACCTCGAAGGAGACCCCGTCGACGCTCTTCACGAGGCCGTCGTCGGTCGGGAAGTGCACGCGGAGGTCCTCGACGGAGAGGAACGGGCCGCCCGGCCGGCTCGAAGCCGCGCGGGGATCGGATGCGACGCTCGTCATGAGGTGCCCTTCTGGAGAGGTGCCGGGCTCACAGTGCCACTCGGGGGTCGATGAACGCGTAGATCACGTCGACGACGAAGTTCGCGAGCACCAGCGCCACCGCGGCGACGACGGTCACACCGAGGATGACGGGCAGGTCCTGCTGGTTGATGGCCTGGATCGACAGGTAGCCGAGTCCGCGCAGGTTGAAGACCGTCTCGGTGATCACCGTCGACCCGATGAGGGTGCCGACGTCGATGCCGAAGATCGTGACGATCGGGGTCAATGCGGCCCGGAGACCGTGCTTGACGACCACGGTACGCGGCGCGAGCCCCTTCGCGCGCGCGGTGCGGATGTAGTCCTCGCCCATCGTCTCCATCATGTTGGAGCGGGTGAGCCGGGCGTAGAGCGCCGCGAAGAGGAACGCCAGCGAGATCCACGGCAGGATCATGCTCCGCAGCCACTGCGCGGGGTCCTGGGTGAGAGGCGCGTAGGAGACGTCGGGCAGCCAGCCGAGCGTGTACTCGAAGATGAGCAGCAGGATCGGACCGGTGAAGAAGATCGGCAGGGAGACGGCGGCGAGCGAGCCGCCCATGCCGATGCGGTCGATGGCGGATCGGGGCTTGAGCGCCGAGACGGTGCCGACGGTCACGCCGCCGATCAGCCAGAGGATCGCGGCACCGATGGTGAGGCTCAGGCTCACCGGCGCCGCGCGGAGGATGAGGGTGCCGACCAGCTCGTTCTGCCGGAAGGAGTAGCCGAAGCACGGGGCGCTGCACGGAATCGGCGTGCTGACGCCGTCGGTGATGGTCTGGCCGAAGAGGATCCCCGAGAGGTAATGCCAGTACTGGGCGTAGAGCGGCAGGTCGAACCCGAACCGGTGCTCGAGGGCCAGCAGCTGGGGGGAGCCGGGCTTGAAGGGCACCTTGCCCGTGTAGAAGTACACCGGGTTCGTGTGCGACAGCAGCGGCACGGCCTGGAAGATCAGGAACGTCACGACGCTGACGATCCACACGACGACGACGGCGCCGATGAGCCGGATGGCGATGAAGCGGATCATGGGTCACTCGGAACGGTGGCCGGCCGGGCGCTCTGCCCGACCGGCCACCGCCGATGCATCCTTCCTTGACGAAGTCGGTACTCGGATGCGGAACTAGCTCACCGCGGTCACTGGACTCCGACGTTGACGAAGTCGTAGATGCCGAAGGCCAGGGCGAAGTTCGCCGTGACGTTCGTCATCCGCGGGTTGCGGTAGTACAGGTACTTGCCCCAGATGTAGGGCAGGTCCGATGCCGTGGCCATGAGCGCGTGGTTGAGCTTCTCGCCCGTCGCCTGGTCCACTGGGGTCCCGGTGTTGTCGAGGATCGAGTTGATCGTCGGGTCGTTGATGCTGCCGTAGTTGCTGTTACCCGTCGGCAGGATCGCGCTGCCGTTCACGATGTTGTTGTAGAACCCGTAGTCGGTCGGGAAGTCCGCACCCCAGCCGGCGTTGATGATGCCGAGCTCCTGCGACTTCACGTTCGCCGGCGAACCCGCGAACGTGGAGTAGTAGCTGGAGGCCGCAGCGGTCTTGACGTTCAGCGTGATGCCGACGCGCGCAAGGGCCGCCTTCTCCGTCTGGTAGATCTTCGGTCCGGTCTCGCTCGGGGTCGAGTAGGCGAAGTTGGTCGTGAAGCCGTTCGGCTTCCCGCACGCCTGGAGCTCCGACTTGGCCTTCGCGACGTCACCCTGGTTGTCGGATCCGACGGGGTACGGGTTGTACTTGGGGTCGTGACCCGGGATGCCCGGAGGGGTGAACGAGCCCGCGATCTCGCCCGCCGCGGCGCCGCCGCGGACCGAGAGCAGCCCGGCCTTGTTCGTCGCGTAGAAGATCGCCGCACGGCAGTGGACGTTGGGGATCACCGAGGAGGGGATCACCAGGTAGTCGAGCGAGTCGCCCGCACCGTCGTCCGCGTACGCCTTGAGCTTCGGGTTCGAGAGGACCTGCGCCTGCAGCGTGGTGCCGATGACGTTGTCGGCCTTCGCGTCGGCCGTGCCGGCCTTCAGCTTGGCGTCGATGTCGTTCGGGTCGCTGTCGATCGTGAAGTCGACCGTGTCGACCAGCGGCTTGCGGATCTTGTCCGTGCTCTGCTGCCAGTACTGGTTGCGCGTGAAGGTGACCGACTTGTTCGGCGTGTAGCTCCCGAAGACGAACGGACCCGACGAGATCGGGTTCTTCGTGTAGGTCGCACCCGTGTAGGCCGCGCCGTTCTCCTTCTTGTCGGGAACGGGAGCGGCGGTCGGCAGCGCCATCAGGTAGTCGAAGTCGGCGAACGGCTTCTTCAGGTGGAAGGTGATGCTCTGGCCGGAGACCGAGACCGCCGAGTCGGGCAGCTCACCGCTCTTGTAGACGCCCTTGTAGGAGGACGGCACGTTGAGGATGCCGGTGTAGTAGAACGTCGGGCCGCCGTTGATGACGTCGGTGGCGTAGATGCGGCCGATCTCGTACTTGATGTCGGCCGGCGTGATCGCCGAGCCGTCGGAGTACTTCAGGTTGGGCTGGAGCGTGTAGGTCCACGTCTTGAAGTCCGCGCTGTGCTGGCCGAGGCCGGTGGCGAGGTCGGGCGAGAGCTTGAACGGCCCGGAGTTGTTGACCTGCGAGTAGCCGACCAGGGTGCGCGTGAACAGGCGCTGCATGTTCCAGCAGTAGCCGTAGTAGGTGCGGGCCGGGTCCCACGAGTCGCAGTCGGAGGAGGCCAGCAGCTTCAGCGTGCCACCCTTCTTGGTGGACGGGTTCACGTAACCGGTGACCGCGGCGTTGAACGCGGGCTGCGCGCTGCTGGTGCTGCTGCTGGACTTGGTCCCGCCGCTGCCGCTGCTGGAACAGCCGGCGAGCAGGAGCGCTCCCGCCGTGAGGACGGTCAGCGTCGCCGCCGCCCTTCGCTTGTACCTCATCGAGAAAGGTTTCCTCTCGTCTGTGCTGTGTCTGCAGCGGATCCGCTGCGGGGGTTCGGCCTCGTGAGGCCGGGCGGTGATGCGGCGGCGCTTCCGCGGCGCCGCACGACCGCACAACTGGACCCGGTCATCGGGTGGATTTCGGATCGAGGGCGTCGCGCAGACCGTCACCGAACAGGTTGAACGCGAGCACCGCGATGAAGAGCGCGAGGCCGGGGAGGAAGAGGTAGATCGGATCGACCTGCACGTACTGCGAGGCGTCCGAGATCATCTGGCCCCACGAGGAGGTGGGCGGCGTGACGCCGATGCCGAGGTACGAGAGCCCCGCCTCACCCAGGATGTTGCTCGGGATGGTCAGCGTCGTGTAGACGAGGATCGGCCCGACGAGGTTCGGCGCCAGCTCCCGCGCCATGATGCGGAAGTTGCTCGAGCCGAGCGACCTGGCCGCCTCGACGAACTCCTTCTCGCGGAGCGACAGCACCTGCCCGCGGACGATGCGGCCGATGTACGGCCAGCCGAAGAATCCGAGCACGAAGATGATCACGCCGAAGCGGACGAACTCGGTGTTGCTGATGAAGCTGACGACGGTGATCAGCGAGATGGAGAGCAGCAGCACGGGGAATGACAGCAGCACGTCCATCGTGCGCGAGATGACGTTGTCGGCCCAGCCGCGGTAGTACCCGGCCGCGACCCCGAGCGTGACACCGAGCACGAGCGACAGGGCGGTCGCGGCGCCGGCGATGATCAGGGAGGTGCGCGCCCCGTAGATGAGCAGCGCGAAGATGTCCTGTCCGGTCACCGGCGTGACACCGAGCCAGTGCGTCGCGCTGATGCCACCGAACGCGCCGAGCGGCATCGAGTCGAGCGGGTCGAGCAGGCTGTGCGGGCCGGTGTTGTTGGACTGCGTGTAGTCCTGACCGTAGAGGGCGGTGATCGGGCCGGCGAAGATCGCGGCCAGCACGAAGAGGACGATCACGACACCGCCGGCGAGGGCGAGCCGGTCACGACGGAGGCGCCGCCAGGCGATGGAGGTCAGCGACCGCCCCTGGATCGCGCCGGGGCCGGTGTCAGCGCTCGGGTCGTCCAGGCCGGGGCCGCTGAGGCCGTCCTCCTTGCCGACGACTTCCAGCTCGGTCGGGCCGCTGATACTCATGGCCGCATCCTCTCCGGATCCTGTACGGATCCGCCCGCCGACTGTGCTGCGTGTTCGCACGGCGTCGCGTCGCAGGGCATGGCCCGATCGACGTCGACTCCGGCGAGGTCGAAGGTAGCGTAAGGATCGCGTGGAGCCGGACCAAAACGAGCGGGGGTTTCGTTACATGCCAGAAACCGATTGCACCGGGAAGGTGCAGGTTCTGGCAACGATGTTGCGTTTCCAGGCCACTCGACGCACGCTCGCTGCCGAGGCGAGTGAACGCACGGGAAACTCCGGAACAGGTCCGACACGCCCCCTGGCGTGCTCCCAGGAGGTGCGGTGAGCGCCCTGGAGCCACCCGGCACGCCCCTCGGCGGCGCCCGTCGGACCCGGCCAGGGCTCGAGCTGCTCCTCGTGCTCGGGGTCTCGCTCGGGCAGTCCGGCGTGTACGCGGTGGTGCAGCTCGCCGATGCCCTCACCCGGGCACCGCTGAACCAGCAGAGCACCACCCTGAACCCGAGCCGGAGCAGCCGGGCGGTCTTCGACCTGATCTACCAGCTGCTCGGCATCGGGTTCGACCTCGTGCCAGTCGCGCTCGCGCTCTACCTGCTGTGGACGACCGACGGGAACCCGTTCCGGCGCATCGGGCTCGACGGGAGGAAGCCGCTCGCCGACCTCGGCGGCGGGGTCCTGCTCGCGCTGCTCATCGGCGTGCCCGGACTCGGCCTCTACCTCGCGGCGGTGCACCTCGGCCTCGACGTCAAGGTGCAGGCCTCCGGTCTCGATCCGCACTGGTACGCCATCCCGGTCCTCGTGCTGTCCGCGCTCCGGGCGGCGCTGCAGGAGGAGGTGATCGTGGTCGGGTTCCTCTTCGCGCGGCTCGACGACCTGCGCTGGCGGCCGTGGGCGGTCCTCGTCGCCGGCGCCGTGCTGCGCGGCTCGTACCACCTGTACCAGGGCTTCGGCGGCTTCCTCGGGAACGCGATCATGGGGCTCGTCTTCGGCCTCGTCTACCGTCGCTTCGGGCGCGTCGCGCCACTGGTCGTGGCCCACTTCCTGCTCGACTTCGTCAGCTTCGTCGGCTACGACCTGCTGAAGTCGATCGCCCCCGGCCTGCTGCCCTGACGGCCGCGTCGCTCGCCTTCGCCACCGACCTCGTCGCGCGCCGGGCCGAGGGCGGCGAGGTCGAGCAGGCGGACGGATACCGGATCGTCCCCACCCCCGCGGACCCGGCCTTCCGATGGGCCGACTTCCTCCTCGCCGACGCCGGCGAGGAGCCGGGCGACCCGGGCGCGTGGGCGCAGCGGCACCGCGACGCGTTCCCCGGCCTCGACTTCGTCGCGGTCGGCGTCGACGACGCGGATGCCCCGGCTGGACGAGGCGGCCTGGATCGCCGCCGGCTTCGACGCGGAGCGATCGGTGGTGCTCCGTGCACCGGCAGCGCCGTGTGGCTGGGACTCCGCGAGGTCGGCCTGGTCGTCGCCGAGGCGGACGGCCCGGCGCTCGGGCTCGACCGGCGGCTCGGGCTCCAGGACGCCGAGACCCGGGTGCAGCTCACCCGCATGGCCGCCTCGTAGGCTCGATCCCATGGTGCAGAGCGTCGAGCTGCTGCTCGATCCCGACGCGGAGCAGCGCATCCGCGACGGCTGGGCCGCGCTCGCCGACGCGGGCCTGCCGAGCCTCGCCTCGCATGAGGGCGCCTCGAACCGGCCCCACGTCACCGTGGCCGTGGCCGAGACGGGCCTGCTGCCGGCGGTGGAGGCGCTGCGGGCGGTGTTCCGCGGCTGGCACCTCGCGGAGCGGGGCCTCGCCGCCGAGGTCGGGGCACCCGTCCTGTTCGGCGGCCACCGGCACCGGTGGGTGCTGGCCCGCCTCGTCGTCCCGTCGCGGCCCCTCCTGACCGTGCACTCCGCCGTCCACCGCGCGATCGCGGCCGACGCCTCCGAGGCGGAGGTCGTCGCGCAGACCCGGCCCGACGCGTGGACGCCGCACGTCACCCTGGCGCGCCGGATCGAGGCGGAGCGCCTCGGCGCCGCGCTCGACGCCGGCGGGCCGCCCCTGCCGTGCCGCATCACAGGCGCCCGCCTCTGGGACGGCGGGAGCAGGACCGTCACCGACCTCTGCTGACCCTCGCGTGCCGTCCCGGGCGGATGCGGCCGGGACGGGCGGTGTGCCGTGCGGATCAGTCCTCGAAGGCCTCCGCGGGCGGGCACAGGCACACGAGGTTGCGGTCCCCGTAGGCCTGGTCGATCCGGCGCACCGGCGGCCAGTACTTGCCCCGGACGGCCCGCAGGCGGTCGGCGCCGTGCACGCCGCCCTCGAACGGGTACGCGGCCTCCTCGCGCGTGTAGGGGTGGTCCCACGCCGTCGCGCTGACCATGTGCGCCGGGTGCGGCGCGCCCCGCAGCGGGTTGTCGTCCGCCGGCCACTCCCCCGCGCCCACGCGATCCGCCTCGGCGCGGATGGCGAGCATCGCGTCGATGAAGCGGTCGATCTCGGCGAGGTCCTCGCTCTCGGTCGGCTCGACCATGAGGGTGCCGGCGACCGGGAACGACATCGTCGGCGCGTGGAAGCCGTGGTCGACGAGGCGCTTGGCCACGTCGTCCACGGTCACCCCGGTCGCCGCCGTCATCGGGCGCAGGTCGAGGATGCACTCGTGCGCGATCAGGCCGTCGTCGCCCCGGTAGAGCACCGGGTAGGCGTCGCCGAGGCGCGCCGCCACATAGTTCGCCGCCAGCACCGCCGCGTCGGTCGCCGCGCGCAGGCCGTCGAGGCCCATCATCCGCACGTACGCCCACGAGATCGGCAGGATGCCGGGCGAGCCGAACGGCGCCGCCGACACCGGTGCACCGCCGAACCGGCCGGGCGCGAACGGGGCGCTCGGGTCCGGCTGCTGCGCGAACGGATGCGAGGGCAGGTGCGGCGCGAGGTGCGCCTTCGCCGCCACGGGCCCCACGCCGGGACCGCCCCCGCCGTGCGGGATGCAGAACGTCTTGTGCAGGTTCAGGTGCGAGACGTCGCCGCCGAAGTCACCGAACCGCGCCCGGCCGAGCAGGGCGTTGAGGTTCGCGCCGTCGACGTAGACCTGGCCGCCCGCCGCGTGCACGGCGTCGGTGACCGTCCGCACCTCGTGCTCGTAGACGCCGTGCGTGGACGGGTAGGTGATCATCAGCGCCGCGAGCGCGTCCGCGTGCTCGGCGATCTTCGCGCGCAGGTCGGCGAGGTCCACGTTCCCGAGCTCGTCGCAGGCGACCACGACGACCTTGAGCCCGGCGAGCACCGCGCTCGCCGCGTTCGTGCCGTGCGCGCTCGACGGGATGAGGCAGACGATCCGCTGCTCGTCCCCGTTCGCGCGGTGGTAGCCGCGGATGGCGTTCAGCCCCGCGAGCTCACCCTGGCTGCCGGCGTTCGGCTGCAGGCTCACGGCGTCGTACCCGGTGAGCTCGGCGAGCCAGCCCTCCAGCTGCCCGATGAGCTCGAGCGAGCCGGCGACGTCCTCCGCGGGGGCGAAGGGGTGCAGGTCCGCGAACTCCGGCCAGGTCACGGCGGCCATCTCGGTCGCCGCGTTCAGCTTCATCGTGCACGAGCCGAGCGGGATCATGCCCCGATCCAGCGCGTAGTCGAGGTCGGCGAGGTACTTGAGGTACCGCATCATCGCCGTCTCGGAGTGGAACGTCGTGAACACCGGATGGGTGAGGAACGCGCTCGTGCGGCCGAGCCCGGCCGGGAGCCGGTGCGGCAGGTGCACGTCGACCGCGGCGTCCCCGGCGTGCAGCGGATGCGCGAGCACCCCGCCGAGCGGATCCGAGTCGTCGAACGGGGCGTCCTCGAGCCCGAACACGGCGAGCAGGTGCCCGATCGTCGTGGACTCCGCGGCGGCGGTGACCTCGTCGAAGGCGACCGCGACGGTGGTGGCGTCCACGCGGCGCAGCCAGATGCCGCGCTCGGACGCCCGCTGCACGATCGCCGCGGCGTCGGGCACGCGCACCTGGATCGTGTCGAAGAACGCCTCGGTGAGCACCTCGGCGCCACGGGCGCTCAGCGATGCGGCCGCCCGTCGGGCGGTGTCGTGCACGTCCTGCGCGATCCGGGTGAGCCCGGCCGGCCCGTGGTAGACGGCGTACATCGACGCCATCACGGCGAGCAGCACCTGCGCGGTGCAGATGTTGCTCGTGGCCTTCTCCCGCCGGATGTGCTGCTCGCGGGCCTGCAGGCTGAGCCGGTAGGCGGGAGCGCCGTCGGCGTCCACCGAGACGCCGACGAGGCGCCCCGGCAGCTGCCGCTCGAGGCCCTTGCGCACGGCGAGGTAGCCGGCGTGCGGGCCGCCCATCGCCATGGGCACGCCGAAGCGCTGGGTGGTGCCCGCGGCGACGTCCGCCCCGAGCTCGCCGGGCGGCACGAGCAGCGTCATCGCGAGGAGGTCGGCGGCGACGACGACGAGGGCGCCGCGCTCGTGGGCGGCCTCGATGACCGCACGCGGATCCGCGACCCGGCCGGATGCGCCCGGGTACTGCACCAGCACGCCGAAGCAGTCCCCGTCGGGCAGCCCGTCGGTGGCGAGATCGGCGACGGCGAGCTCGATGCCGACTGCGGCGGCACGGCCGGCGAGCACCGCGAGGGTCTGCGGCAGCGCATCGGCGTCCACGACGAAGCGGTTCGTGCGCGCCTTGCTCGCGCGGCGGGCGAGCAGCATCGACTCGACCACCGCGGTGGCCTCGTCGAGCATCGACGCGTTGGCCGTGTCGAGCCCGGTGAGGTCGGCGACCATCGTCTGGAAGTTCAGCAGCGCCTCGAGGCGGCCCTGCGAGATCTCGGGCTGGTACGGCGTGTAGGCGGTGTACCAGCTGGGGTTCTCGAGCACGTTCCGCTGGATGACCGCGGGCGTGACGGTGCCCGAGTAGCCGAGGCCGATCATCGAGGTGCGCACCGTGTTCCTCGCCGCGATCCGGCGGAGCTCCGCGATGGCCTGCGCCTCGGTCGCGGCGGCCGGCAGCGTCGAGGGCGCGTCCGCGTCGATCTTGATCGCGTCGGGCACGGCGGCGCCGAGCAGGTCCTGCAGCGACGATCGGCCGATCGCCTCGAGCATCCGTCCCTGCGTCTCGCCGGTGGTGCCGATGTGGCGGCGGGCGAAGGCCGCGCCGGCCTCCCCGGTGCGGATCCGCGCGGGGCGGACGGCGATGTCGGTCATGCCTCTCCTGTCAGCTGCTGGTAGGCGGCGTGGTCGAGCAGCTCGGGCGTCTCGGTGATGCGGACGCGGAGCAGCCAGCCGGCGCCGAACGGGTCGCTGTTCACGACCTCCGGCGAGGAGGCGACGTCGTCGTTCACCTCGGTGACGACCCCGGTGACGGGGGCGTAGAGCTCGCCGACCGACTTCGTCGACTCGAGCTCGCCGACCACGCTGCCGGCGACGACCTCGTCGCCGACGCCCGGCAGCTCGACGTACACGATGTCGCCGAGGCGCGCGGCCGCGTAGGCGGTGATGCCGACGGTGGCGGTGTCGCCGTCCGCGTCGACCCACTCGTGCTCCGCGGTGTACTGCAGATCCTGCTCGCCGGTCATGTCAGGCCTTTCGATCGGGTCGGGTGAAGAACGGGAGGGGGACGACGCGGGCGGGCAGCGCGGTGCCGCGCACGTCGATGGCGAGGTCGCGGGAGATCGCATCCGGATCGATGTAGGCCATCGCGATCGGGTGCCCGAGCGACGGGCTGAGGGCACCGCTCGTCACCTCGCCGACCACGTCGTCGCCGGCGCGGACCGCGTAGCCGTGGCGGCCGGCGCGGCGGCCCTCGGAGACGAGGCCGACGAGGATCCGGTGGCCGGCGGGATCGAAGGACTCGACGGACCTGCGGCCGACGTAGTCGGCGGACTTCTCCGGCCGGACGAGTCGCCCGAGGCCCGCCTGCTGCGGCCGGGTGAGCGCCGTGAGCTCGTTGCCGTAGAGCGGCATGCCCGCCTCGAGCCGCAGCGTGTCGCGGGCGGCCAGGCCGACCGGCAGCACGCCGGAGCCCCTTCCCGTCTCGAGCAGGGCGTTCCAGAGCTCGGGCAGCAGCCCGGGGGCGACGTAGAGCTCGTAGCCGATCTCGCCGGTGTAGCCGGTGCGGGCGACGAGCACGGGGTGCCCGAGGTACCAGGCGGCGAGGAAGCGGTAGTTGCGCAGGCCCGTGATGAGCTCGACGAAGCGCTGCTCGGTGCGCTCGTCCTGGTCGGCCGAGAACCCGCCGACCTCCGTCATCACCTCGAGCGAGCGAGGGCCCTGCAGGGCGATCAGGCCGATGTCGTCCGACTCGTCCTGCACCTCGGCCTGGAAGCCGATCGCCCGGCTGCGCAGCTCGCTGGCGACCAGCTCCCGGTTCGCCGCGTTCGCGACCACGAGGAAGCGGTCCGGACCGGTGCGGTAGAGCACGAGGTCGTCGACCACGCCGCCCTCGGCGTTCAGCATCAGGGTGTACTTCGCCCGGCCCGTCTCCATCGCGGAGGCCTCGCCGAGCAGGGCGGCGTCGAGGGCGTCGGCCGCCTCGGGGCCGAGCACGACGATCTCGCCCATGTGCGAGAGGTCGAAGAGGCCCGCGGCGGAGCGGACGGCCGCGTGCTCGGCGAGCTCGCTGCCGTACTTCAGGGGCATGGACCAGCCGGCGAACTCCGTGAAGGTCGCGCCGGCGGCGGCGTGCACCTCGTGCAGCGGTGATCGGCGGCGTTCGGGGTCGCGGTGCTCAGGATCGGACATCGGGAGGGCTCTCTCCAGCTTCGGTGGTGCCGGACGTGCCGGCCGATCCCCCTCTGTCGCTGCGCCTGAGAGCTTCGGCGCGGCAGGACCGCACCTTTCACCGTGGGCGGGAGCCGGCACCCGAGGTGCGGCTCCTCTTTCCAGAGCGGCCAATCCGACGCGGTGCTGGACCTGAGAGATTCCGGGGAGTTGCTCCTTCGGTGCCGACCGGGGCCGGCTCTCCCGCGCCGGCCGTACGGCCGAACGTGTTCGATTGTGATCCGGAGTCTAGCCGCGCGCCCGGACAGCGGCAGGGCCGATCAGTACGTCTCGTCGACCTCGGTGACCATCTCGACGAGGCGCGTGAGCAGCCGCTCGTACGAGTCGCTGCGGAGCAGCTCCAGCTGGTCGATCTCGTTCAGCGGGGCGATCGCGGCGAGCTGCCAGCAGGCGGCGGCGGGATCCTCGTCGAGGCCCACATCCGCCGGCCACGGCGACAGGTCCTCCTCCGCGAGCCGCTTCAGCACCCGCCGCACGAGCGCGTCGGCCTGCAGGCGCAGCGGCTCGAGCGCCGGGTCCCACGGGGGCTCGGGCAGCTCCCGCACGATCGCCTTCGGGTAGGGGTCGTCGTCCTGCCACTCCTCCACCGTGAAGCGGGCGGCCCCCTGCGCGATCATCAGCACCACGTCGTCGGCGGTGTCGAGGTCGGCCACCCGGGCGAGGGTGCCGGTCGCGACGCGGACGTCGCCGCCGCCGACCTCCTGCCCGCGTTCGATGAGGACCACCCCGAACTCCGCCGGCTCCTCCTTCAGGATGTCGGCGAGCATCGCGAGGTAGCGGGGCTCGAAGATCCGCAGCGGCAGCGGCATGTGCGGGAACAGCACCGAGCCGAGCGGGAACATGGCGACGGGTCGCATCCGCGAAGCCAATCACGACTGCGCTGAAGCGACCGCCCGGTCTCGCCCGAATCGGGCCACGTCGCGGGCGGATGCAGGCGTTTCGCGGGATCGGGGGCCGCCACCCCTTCTCGGCCGCGGTGCCCGGGACGACAATGCGGCGATGACGGTGCTCCACGGACTGCTGACCGAACGCTCGCGAGCCCGGGCGGAGCGGCGGAGGCTCGAATCGATCGACCGGGCGACCGCACGGCTCGCGGTGCTCGCCCTCACCAGCGAGGCGCTGACGGTCGCGGGCGACGTCGTGTCCCGGGGCTGGCTGCAGGACACCTGGTTCGCATGGCGCGACGCGGACGGCCGGGAGCTGACGGCGGGCTCGAGCGCGGCGCACACGGTGCCGCTCGACGCCGTCACGCGGGCCTGCCTCGTCGGCGCGCTCGTGGTCGGCGCGGGCGGCACCACGTCGCAGGTGCTGCGGCCCGCCGTCGAGGCGACGTGGCGCGGGGTGCACGGGGGCGGGGAGGCACTGCGGTGGCAGCGCTCGCCGGAGGAGGCGGCCGTGCAGGTCCGGGAGCTGACGGCGTGGAACGACCGCGCCGGACGCGACGCCGAGCAGGTGACGGCGCTGCTCGCATCCGCGGTGGAGGCGGTCGAGCGGGAGCGTGCGTCCGCTCGGGACGGCCTGGTGGCGCTGACGCGCTGACGACCCGCGCTCAGGCGGTGGTGGCCGTCAGCCGTGCCGCCATTCGACGACGTCGCCGTCCTGCATGACGTAGTCCTTGCCCTCGATGCGGGCGCGGCCCCTGGCGCGCGCCTCGGCGATCGAGCCCGCGTCCACGAGGTCCTGGAAGCCGATGACCTCGGCCTTGATGAACTTCTTCTCGAAGTCGGTGTGGATGACCCCGGCCGCCTCGGGCGCGTGGGCGCCGCGGCGGATCGTCCAGGCGCGGGCCTCCTTCGGGCCGGCGGTGAGGTAGGTCTGCAGGCCGAGGGTGTCGAAGCCGATCCGCGCGAGCTGGTCGAGGCCGCTCTCGGTCTGGCCGGTCGAGGCGAGCAGCTCGGCCGCGTCCTCGGGCGGGAGGTCGATGAGCTCCGACTCGATCTTCGCGTCGAGGAACACCGCGGGCGCCGGCGCGACGAGCGCGGCCAGCTCGGACTTGCGGCTCTCGTCGTTCAGCACGGCCTCGTCGACGTTGAAGACGAACAGCGCGGGCTTCGCGGTCAGCAGGCCGAGGTCGCGGATGGGGGCGAGGTCGATGCCGGCCGCGGCCAGCCGGGTGCCGGCGTTCAGGGCGGCCTGCGCGGCCCGGATGGTGTCGAGCACCTCCTGCGGGGCGCGCTTGCCACGCACCTCCTTCTCGACCCGCGGCTCCGCCTTCTCGAGCGTCTGCAGGTCGGCGAGGATCAGCTCGGTGCTGATGGTCTCGAGGTCGCCGGCGGGGTCGACGGCGCCGGCGACGTGCACCACGTCGGGATCGGCGAACGCGCGCACGACCTCCGCGACCGCGTCCGCCTCGCGGATGTTCGCGAGGAACTGGTTGCCGAGCCCCTCGCCCTGGCTCGCACCCTTCACGATGCCCGCGATGTCGACGAAGGAGACCGCGGCAGGGACGATCCGCTCGCTGTCGAACAGGTCGGCGAGCGTCTTCAGGCGCGCATCCGGCAGGTCCACGACCCCGACGTTCGGCTCGATCGTCGCGAACGGGTAGTTCGCCGCGAGCACGGTGTTCCTGGTCAGGGCGTTGAAGAGCGTCGACTTGCCGACGTTCGGAAGTCCGACGATGCCGATCGTGAGAGCCACGGCCGTCAACCGTAGACGGTGGCGGATGGGCGCCCGTCCGGCGGCCTTCATCGCGCCGTTCCGGAGTTCTTGCGCGACGCGCCGTGCTGAGGGCGCGAGACCCGGCGTGTCGCCCGATTTCTCCGGAACGGCGCGACGGGCCTGCGGCGGTGTCGGTGGGGGCTGCGAGCATCCGTGCCGTGCCACTGGACTTCACCGCCGTCGACTTCGAGACGGCGGGGCCGTCCAGCGCCTCCGCCTGTTCCGTCGGGGTGGTGGTCGTCGAGGACGGCCAGGTGGTGGACAAGCGCGGCTGGCTGATCCGGCCGCCCGCCGGGCACGACGCGTTCAGCGAGTGGAACATCCGCATCCACGGCGTCACGCCCGACCAGGTGGTGGATGCGGCGGGCTGGGCCGAGCAGCTGGACGACCTGCTCGCGGCGCTCGGCGACCGGCCCGTGGTCGCGCACAACGCCCGGTTCGACATGGGCGTGATCCGCGCCGCGTGCTTCGCGACCGGCGTCGGCACCCCCGCCCTCGACTACTTCTGCAGCCTGCAGATCGCCCGGCGCACCTACGCCCTGCACTCCTACCGGCTGCCGATGGCGGCGCGCGCGGCGGGCTTCGAGGACTTCCCGCACCACGACCCGATCGCGGACGCGGAGGCCTGCGCGGCGATCGTCGTGCACGCGGCGCGGTGCCACGGGGCGTCCGACGTGCCCGCGCTGCTCGGCGCGGTCGGCTCGGAGCTGAGCCGCCTCACGCCGCTCGACCCGGAGCGCGGCATCCGGCCGGTCCTGTTCGCCTGACCGCCGGGCGCTGTCGGAGGCGCCTGGCAGCGTGCGCCGCATGGAAGTCCTGCTCCTGCTCCTCGGCCTGGTGGTCGGCGCCCTGCTCGGCGCGCTCGCCGTCACCCTGCGCCGCACGCACGGCGAGTCGAACCCCCAGGTGATCGCCGCCCAGCACGCCGCCGACCTGCTCCGCGCCCGCGCCGAGTCGGCGGACGAGCGGGCCCGCCTCGAGGCGGAGCTCGCCTCCCACGAGGCGACGATCGGCGCTCTCCGCCGGCAGCTCGCCGACGCCGGCGAGCGCAGCCGCGAGCAGGCCGAGCGCGACCGGCAGGAGGCGCGGGTGCTGCAGGCCCTCGCGCCCGTGCAGGAGACGCTCCGCACGATGCAGGGCAAGGTGAGCGAGCTCGAGCAGCAGCGCGCCGCGCAGTACGGGGCCATCGAGCAGCAGCTGCTGCAGACCCGCAGCTCGACCGAGCAGGTGCGCGCGACGGCCGAGTCGCTCGCCTCCGCGCTGCGCAGCAACTCGGTGCGCGGCGCCTGGGGCGAGACGCAGCTGCGGCGCCTCGTCGAGGCGGCAGGGCTCACGAACCGGGTCGACTTCGACATGCAGGTCACCACACGCGACGAGGACGGCGCCCGCCGCCCCGACCTCGTCGTCCGGCTGCCAGAGGGCAAGTGCATCGCCGTCGACGCGAAGGTGCCGCTCGCGGCCTTCATCGAGGCGAACGAGATCCCGGCAGGCGCGCAAGGGGCCGAGGGCGCGCGGCGTGAGGCGCTGCTGAAGGACCACGTGAAGGCGCTCCGGGCCCACATCGACGCCCTCGCGTCGAAGGGCTACTGGACCGACATCGACAGCCCCGAGTTCGTCGTGGCGTTCCTGCCGTCCGAGTCGCTGCTGTCCGCGGCGCTGTCCGCGGATCCGTCGCTGCTCGACTACTCCTTCGGCAAGCGGGTGGCGCTCGCCTCCCCCGTGAACCTCTGGGCCGTGCTGAAGACCGTCGCCTACACCTGGACGCAGCAGGCGCTCACGGACGACGCCCGGCGGCTGTTCGACCTCTCCCGCACCCTCTACGAGCGGATCGGCGGCCTCGCGGGCAAGGCGGAGAAGCTGCGCGCGGCGCTCGAGCGGTCCGTCGGCGCCTACAACGAGTTCGTCGGCACCCTGGAGACGCGGGTGCTCGTCACGGCCCGCCAGATCGGGCGCCTCGACGAGGTCGCGGTGCTCGGCGAGCCCACCCCGATCGACGTGGTGCCCCGCCCGCTCACCGCCGCGGAGCTCGTGGCCGACGACCGCCCGCGCCTCAGCGCCGTCGACTGAGCAGCCGCCCCCGCTTCCCCGCGCCGTGCCGGGCG
Organism: Amnibacterium sp.; assembly: GCF_036559085.1. GTDB lineage: Bacteria > Actinomycetota > Actinomycetes > Actinomycetales > Microbacteriaceae > Amnibacterium. The sequence goes on along the minus strand of NZ_DATBTU010000075.1, from coordinate 936 downwards.
TAGGGGATGGTGCCGGGCGTAGGGCCGACACGCGTGGTGAGCCCTACGGGCGGCACCTTCCCCTACACCCGGGACGTGGGCAGGGCGGATGGGCGGACGAGGGCCGCGCGCCGCGGCTAGAACCAGCGCTCGGCGACGTGGTCGCTGACGATGCGACGCAGGGTGCCCGATCGGGAGCGCAGCACGATCGACTCCGTGCGGATGATCGGGCCCTTGCGCCGCACGCCCTCGACCAGGCCGCCGTCGGTGACGCCGGTGGCCACGAACATCGTGTTGTTGCCCGCGACGAGTCCCTCGGCGTCGTAGATGCGGTTCATGTCGAGCCCGGCGGCCTCGCCGCGGCGCCGCTCCTCGTCGTCCTTCGGCGCGAGCCGGCCCTCGATGAAGCCGCCGAGCGCCTTGATCGCGCAGGCCGTGACGACGCCCTCGGGGCTGCCGCCGGTGCCGATGCACATGTCGATCCGCGTCTCGTAGCGGGCCGCGTTGATGCCGCCCGCGACGTCGCCGTCGAGCAGCAGCCGGGTGCCGGCGCCGGCCGAACGGATCTCGTCGATCAGGCCCTCGTGCCGCGGCCGGTCGAGCACGGCGACGCGGATCTCGCCCACCGGCTTGCCTTTCGCCTTCGCCAGCTCCCGGATGTTGTCGCCGATCGACTGCGACAGGTCGATGACCCCGCGGCCCTCGGGACCGCTGACGATCTTGGACATGTAGAAGACGCTGGACGCGTCGAGCATGGTGCCGCGGTCGGACACCGCGATCACCGAGAGCGCGTTCTGGCGGCCCGCCGCGGTGAGGGAGGTGCCGTCGATCGGGTCGACGGCGATGTCGCACGCCGGTCCCCGACCGTTTCCGACGTGCTCTCCGTTGAACAGCATCGGTGCGTTGTCCTTCTCGCCCTCGCCGATCACGATCAGGCCGTCGAAGTTCACGGTCCCG
>NZ_DATBTU010000074.1:0-87744 GCF_036559085.1 Amnibacterium sp. | reverse complement strand
ATATCCGAGCGTCCGTCGCGTTTCCACCAGGCGATGTGATGCGCCTCTGTCCACGCGACCGGGGCCCGGCAGCCGGGGAACGCGCACCCGCCATCCCGCGCGGCGAGCGCTCGCCGTTGGGCCCTGGAGAAGCGGCGCTTCTTCCGGCCCAGGTGGAGGGGTTCGCCGTCCTTCCCGGTCACGACGAGCCGGGTCCGTCCCGCGCACTCGAGCCGTTCGACGGACGGGATCGAGATCCGTCCCAACACCCCGTCGATCCACCCGCAGCCCTCCCTGTTGGCGAGGTCGGCGGCGTCGACGTGGATCACGACCTCGGGTTCGGGTGCCTTGCTGGGCGTGTCGGGGTCGGCCCCGAGCCCCGCCCTCACGATTGCGAACAACGTGTCGTGGTCGTACTGCGCTTTGGTGCGGTCCTCGGTGACTTCGTGCCATTCGGTGTCGTCGTCGCAGTCCTCCGCCGGTTGGCGCTTCCACTGCACCCCGCGCCGGTTCGCGTCGAAGATCGCCCGCAGCAGCGCGGTCTCCTCCGTCGCCGTCAGCAGCACCGTGCGGGTGATCCCGTCGGGGCCTTCGATGCCCACCTTGATCCCGCGGTTCCGGTGCGCGGCGTCCTCCGCCGGCTTCGCCCCATCGGGATCGAGGCGCGCCTGCCAGACCTCGGCCTGCACCCGCAGCAGATCCGGGGACGTCGAGGCCGCGTTCTCGACCAGCGCGGCCTCAGCGATCTCGAGCTCCTCCGCATCCGCCCGTCGGGCGATCGAACCGAGCGCGTCGACGATGACGCGGGCGGCATCCACGCTGATGGTCCCGGCGGCGAGCGCGGCGGCCACGTGCGCCCACCGTCCAGGCAGCTCCTCTCCCTGCATCGACAGGCGTGACCGCACCCGCAAACCCAGTGCGGTCCGCTTCCGCGCTTCGCGACCGCTGATCAGGAGTTCCCGGGCGAGGAGGTCGGTGGCGTCCCGGTCACCCTGCCGTCGGGCGAGGCCGTGCTCGCCGAGCTGCTCGCGGGACCGCCAGGCGACCTCACCGGCGATCGCGACACGCCGCGCATCCACGAGCCGGCCCAAGGCTTCCCACGCTTCGGCGTCCTCGAGCAGCTGCCGGTCACCCATCCCCGCCGGACCGCACGGCAGATCGCCGGCGACGGTGATCGCCTGCCCGAGTCCGTGGTCCTGCATGCGCACATCGTGACACCGGCCACCGACACTCCCTGGCGACCGAGACACGCCACCGACCAGGGATTCGTTCTCCCCGACAGCCCCGCCGAATGGGCCCTGTGGAGTGGAGGATCCCGCTTGAACATGCGGCCATCCGCGACCTCACGAGCCTGCGCCCGTCCATCCCACCGTCGCGCGGTACCTGGGCCCACGGAGCCGGTTCCGGCGCGACGCGAAGCGGCGTGACGGCCGTGCGACGGGGAGGGCGTCGCGCGGTACGCATGCCTACCGCGCGACGCCACGAATACCGCGCGACGCGGGGTACAAGGGACGCCTTCAGGGCTTCATCCCCGAGAGGCCCGCTTCCGAACGGGGCGAGTGGGCGCAGGCCACACGTACTTCGCCGGCAGCCGGGTCTCGGGGTCGAGCCAGTCATGCTCGATGGTCTCCGAGAGTGCGCGCGGCACCTTTCCGAGGACATCGAAGGCGCGGAGCGGGCCGGTCGGCGGCGTCCCGTACCAGCGGTCGTAGCGCCCGTCCTCCACCGGTGCGTCGTTGAACTCCCGCACCCCGCTGCCGAACCGCTCGACGAGGGTCCCCTCCGGAAGCGACTCCGTGACACGCAGCAGCGCCTCGACGTACGGCTCGAGCTGACCGGCGGTGGGGTACGGGTTCCACATGCCCCACATGTCGTGCGTCGCGTCGACGATCCGCTCGGTGTACGTCACACGATCGAGGCCCGCGACCTCGCGGACGCGGGCCACCGAGCGCCCTTCCTCGAACGCTCCGAGACGAAGGAATCCTCGGCGGCATGGACACGCGGCCCCCTCCCTCGCCTCGGAGCAGGGCAGCGGAAGAAGAACCAGGTCCTCGGCGACGGGGCCCTCCTCGTACCTCTCCCACATCCGTTTGTCCTCGTACGGCGTCCTCGCCGCAACCAGCACCTTCATCCGTTCTCCCTTCCGCCGCGCAGGCTAGAAGGACGGGAGCGCGTGCAGCATCGCCGTGCGTTCGCGCGGCGCAGGGACGGCACCATCTGGGCTGGGGAGGAGCGGATCCCGCGTCAGTCGCTGATGTCCGCGATCACCGCGTCGAGGCCGTGCAGGAGCTCGGCCGCGTCGACGAAGGCGGAGAGCGCGGGCTCGCCGGCGCCCATCGCGATCCGTCCCGCGATCCGCTCATCGGCGTAGACCGGCCACGCCGTGGTGCTGCCGAGCGGCGTGATCGTGCCGCGCGCGTATCCGGTCGCCTCGAGGGCGGCGTCGGCGCTCGGCAGCTGCAGCTTGTTCACGCCGACGACGCTGCGCAGCTTCGGCCAGGCGATCTGCCGGTCGCCGGGGATCAGCGCGAACAGGAAGGTGCTGTCGGCTCGCTTCAGCACGAGCGACTTCACGATCTGCGCCGGGGAGATGCCGAGCAGCCCCGCGGCCTCCTCGAGCGAGCCGGCGTCCGGCCGCTCCACGAAGTCGACCTCGATGCCGCGCTCGGCGGCGTCCTCGCGCACGCGCTCCCTGCTCATCCGGCCACGCTACGGGAATGAACTCGCCGCCTCGGCGGTCGGAACCCGTATGACCGACGCGGTGAAGATCGACATCTGGTCCGACGTGGCCTGCCCCTGGTGCTACATCGGCAAGCGGAAGTTCGAGGAGGGCGCCCGCCGGGCCGAGGTGCCGGTGGAGGTCGAGTACCACTCCTTCGAGCTCTCGCCCGACACCCCCGAGACCTACGCAGGCAGCACCGCCGAGTACCTGTCGAAGCACAAGGGGCTGCCGATCGCGGACGCTCATCGGATGCTCGATCAGGTGACCGCGATCGCGGCGTCCGTCGGGCTCCACTACGACTTCGACACCGTCGTGCACACCAAGACGCTGCTCGCTCACGAGCTGCTGCACGCCGCGAAGGCGCAGGGCCGGCAGCTGGAGACGGCGGAGGTCGTGTTCCGCGCCTACTTCGAGCAGGGCCGCCATGTGGGCCGGATCGACGACCTCGTCGAGCTCGGCGTGGAGGCGGGGCTGAACCCGGACGTCACGCGGGCCGCGCTCGAGTCGCACGAGTACGTCGGTGACGTGCAGGCCGACATCGCGCAGGCGGTCGCCTACGGCATCCGCGGCGTCCCGTTCTTCGTGATCGACGGACGGTACGGCGTCTCCGGAGCCCAGGACCCGGAGGTCTTCGCGGATGCGCTGCGCCAGGTCGCCGCGGAGCAGGAGTCGGTGCGATGAGCGAGCCGCGGCCGATCCTCCCGCTCACCCTGCTCGGCGCAGCGGGGCTCGCATGTGAGGGCGACGACTGCCTTCTTCCCGCGGACGAGTCCGCCACCGTCTCCTCCACAGGGGCGCCCGCCGCGCTCTGAGCAGCCTCGTCGCCGCCCAGGGGACGGCGTGTCGTCCAGGTCGGGGAGAATGGACGGATGCCGACCACCGCTCTCGCTCCCGCGCGTCCGCTGGCCATCGGACCGCTGACGCTCGCCGCCCCAGTGGTGCTCGCACCGATGGCCGGCATCACGAACACCGCGTTCCGCCGGCTGTGCCGCGAGTACGGTGCCGGCCTCTACGTCAGCGAGATGATCACGAGCAGAGCGCTGGTCGAGCGCACCCGCGAGTCGATGCGCCTGATCACGCACCACGAGAGCGAGACGCCGCGGTCGGTGCAGCTCTACGGCGTCGACCCGGCGACGGTCGAGCAGGCCGTGCGGATGCTCCGGGACGAGGACCGCGCGGACCACATCGACCTCAACTTCGGCTGCCCCGTGCCCAAGGTCACCCGCAAGGGCGGGGGAGCCGCGCTGCCGTGGAAGCTCGACCTGTTCCGCGAGATCGTCGAGCGCGCCGTGCAGGCGGCAGGCCCGCTGCCGCTCACTGTGAAGATGCGCAAGGGCATCGACGCCGACCACCTCACCTACCTCGAGGCCGGCCGCATCGCCGAGGGCGCCGGGGTGGCGTCGATGGCGCTGCACGCGCGCACGGCGGCGGAGTTCTACTCCGGCACTGCTGACTGGTCCGCGATCACGAGGCTCAAGGAGACCGTGACGAGCGTGCCGGTGCTCGGCAACGGCGACATCTGGTCGGCGGACGACGCCGTGCGGATGATGGCGGAGACCGGCTGCGACGGCGTCGTCGTCGGCCGCGGCTGCCTCGGGCGCCCCTGGCTGTTCGGTGACCTCGCCGCCGCGTTCGGCGCGGGCGACGACCGCCCGCACCGCCCGACGCTCGGCGAGGTGGCCTCCGCGTTCCGCCGGCACGCGGAGCTGCTGGTCGAGTTCTTCGGCGACGACGCGGACGGGGGAGAGCACCGCGGCTGCCGCGACATCCGCAAGCACGTCGCCTGGTACTTCAAGGGCTACGGCGTCGGTGGGGCCACCCGCTCCGCGCTCGCGCAGGTGGAGTCGCTGCAGCAGCTCGACGACCTGCTGGGCACCCTCGACGCGGACCAGCCCTACCCGGGCGATGCGGCGGAGGGCCAGCGCGGTCGTGCCGGCAGCCCGAAGTCCCCGGCCCTGCCCGACCGATGGCTCGACTCGCGCAGCCTCGACGCCGACGGCCGCTCCGCGATCGCGGGCGCCGAGCTGGACACCAGCGGTGGTTGATCCGGAGCACGCCGCCGACCAGTCCTACGGCGAGGCGGACCGGGAGCGGTGGCTGCCGGAGGAGCACTCCTCACGGCGCAGCGACTTCGCGCGCGATCGCGCCCGGCTGCTGCACTCGAGCGCGCTGCGCCGCCTGGCCGCCAAGACGCAGGTGCTCTCGCCGACGATCGGGCTCGACTTCGCCCGCAACCGCCTCACGCACTCGCTCGAGGTCGCGCAGGTGGGCCGGGAGCTGGCGGGAAGCCTCGGCCTCGCGCCCGACGTCGTCGACACCGCCTGCCTCGCGCACGATCTCGGCCATCCGCCGTTCGGGCACAACGGCGAGCGGGCGCTCTCCGAGTGGGCGGAGGACATCGGCGGCTTCGAGGGCAACGCGCAGTCGCTGCGGCTGCTCACCCGCCTCGAGCCGAAGGTGTTCGGTGCGGATGGCGCGCCCTACGGCCTCAACCTCACGCGGGCCAGCCTCGACGCGAGCGTCAAGTACCCCTGGGGCCTCGACCACGCCGTCGGCGACCCCAGCGGGCGCGCCAAGTTCGGCTACTACCCGGAGGACGCCGCTGCGTTCGAGTGGCTGCGTCAGGGTGCACCCGGCGAGCGCCGGTGCATCGAGGCGCAGGTGATGGACCTGTCGGACGACATCGCCTACTCGGTGCACGACTTCGAGGACGCCGTGGTCGCCGGGTCGGTGGACCTCGCCGCCCTCCGCTCGAACGCCGCGCAGCGCGACGTCGTCGCCGCCATGTACGCGTGGGTCGGAGGGGCCTTCGACCAGGACGAGCTCGTCGAGGCGCTGCACCGGCTGCGGGCGATGGAGCCGTGGATCCTCGAGTGGGACGGCTCCCGCCGCGCCCACGGCGCCTTGAAGAACCTGACCAGCCAGCTGATCGGCCGGTTCGCCGGCGCCGCGACCCAGGCGACCCGCCGAGCCCATCCCGCAGAGAACCTGGTGCGGTTCGGTGCGGACGTCGAGGTGCCGCGGGGCATCCAGGCGGAGATCGCCGCCTTGAAGGGCGTCGTCGCGGCGTTCGTCATGGCGCACAACACCCGCCAGCCGATCTACCTCGAGCAGCGGGTGCTGCTCATCGAGCTCGCCGAGGGCCTGCTCGCGCAGCCCGAACGGCTCGACACGGCGTTCCGGGCCGACTGGGCTGACGCCGCCGACGACGCCGAGCGCCGCAGGGTCGTCGTCGATCAGGTGGCGAGCCTCACCGATCAGTCGGCGCTCGTCTGGCACGCCCGACTGTCGGCGTGAGCAGGGTCCGCCGCATCCCCGACGCCCCGGGGCTCCAGCTCGAGGCGGCGCTGCTCGCGGGCGGCCTGCGCGCGCTGCTGCTGCAGCTCGCCCACCCGTCGGTCGGGCACGGCGTCGCCGAGCACAGCGACTTCGCGTCGGATCCGCTCGCGCGGCTGCGCGGGACGCTCACCTACGTCTACGTGATCGCCGCGGGGGACGACCGGACCGCCCAGTCGGTGACGAACCGCATCGACCGCCTGCACGCCCGCGTCGTGAGCGGCCCAGGCGCGGACGTGCCCTACGACGCGGCGGACACGGATCTCCAGTTCTGGGTCACCGCCACGATCGCCGACACGGCGCTGCGCATCGCTGACGCCGTCTGGGGGCCGCTGCCCGCACCGCTCGCCGACGAGCTGCTCGCCCGGCTCGGCCGGATCGGCACGGCGCTCGGGATGCCGCCCGAGCGGTGGCCTGCGACGCGATCGGATTTCGAGGCCGCCTTCGCGGATGCCGCTGGTTCGCTGCACCTTGATCCCGCGACCCGCGCGGTGATCGCCGAGCTCTTCGCGGCCCGCGGTGCGCCACGCTGGGTTCGCGCCCTGATGCCGTTCCTCATCGCGGCGACATTGCCGACCGTCCCCACGCTGCAGGTGGAGCTCGCGCGGCTCGTGCCCGTCCGTCGGCCGGACCTCACCCCGCTCGCGCGGCGCCTCGCGCCGGTCTACCGAGCGCTGCCCACGGCGGTGCGCCGCCTTCCCGCGACCCGGCTCCTCGCCCGGGAACGACGCCGGGGCGCAGCCCGCCGCCCGACCCGTCGCGTCGGCGCCGAAACCTAGACTCTCGGCATGGCCGGCCGCATCCGCTCGAGTGACATCGAGGAGGTCCGGGCCAGGACGAACATCGCCGACATCATCGGCGAGCAGGTCACGCTCAAGCCTGCCGGCGTCGGCGCCCTGAAGGGCCTCTGCCCCTTCCACGACGAGCGCAGCCCCAGCTTCAACGTGCGGCCCGGCGTCGGGCGGTTCCACTGCTTCGGCTGCGGCGAGAGCGGCGACGTCTACGCCTTCCTGATGAAGCTGGACCACGTCACCTTCGTGGAAGCCGCAGAGCGGCTGGCCGCGCGGATCGGGTTCCGGCTCACCTACGAGGACGGCGGACCCGCCCAGGACACGACGAACCGCGTGCGGCTGCTCGACGCGAACCGCGTCGCCGCGGAGTTCTTCGCCGAGCAGCTGCCGACCGCCGCGGCGGAGCCCGGGCAGCGGTTCCTCAACGAGCGCCACTTCGACGCTGAGGCGGCCGCCCGGTTCGGCGTCGGATGGGCGCCGAAGTCCTGGGACTCGCTCACGAAGCACCTCCGCGGTCGTGGCTTCACCGACGCGGAGCTGCAGGGCGCGGGCCTCGTCTCGAGCGGCGACCGCGGCATCTACGACCGGTTCCGCGGCCGGCTCGTCTGGCCGATCCGTGATCTGACGGGCGCCACCGTCGGCTTCGGCGCACGGCGCCTGCTCGAGGACGACCCGGGCCCGAAGTACCTGAACACGCCGGAGACGGCGGTCTACCACAAGTCCCAGGTGCTCTACGGGCTCGACCTCGCCAAGCGCGACATCAGTCGCGGCAGGCGGGTCGTGGTCGTCGAGGGCTACACCGACGTCATGGCGTGCCACCTCGCGGGGGAGCCGACCGCTGTGGCCACCTGCGGCACCGCGTTCGGCGTCGACCACATCAAGATCCTCCGGCGGGTGCTCGGCGACGACTCCGCCGCGCTCGGCGAGGTCATCTTCACGTTCGATCCGGATGCGGCAGGCCAGAAGGCGGCCGTCCGCGCCTTCGCGGAGGAGCAGCGCTTCTCCGCCCAGACGTTCGTCGCCGTCGGCGTCGACGGGCTCGACCCGTGCGACCTCCGCATCCAGCGCGGCGACGAGGCCGTGCGGCAGATGCTCGAGACGAAGAAGCCGATGTTCGAGTACATGCTCCGGCAGGTGCTCGCGGGGCACGATCTCGACACCGTCGAGGGGCGGGCAGCGGCTCTGCGCGGCGCGGCGCCGATCGTGGCGGACATCCGCGACCCCACGGTGCAGCCGGGCTACATAAGGGAGCTCGCCCGGTGGCTGGGCATGGACCTCGCCGAGGTGTCCCGCGCCGTCCGTACCGCGGGGCGCCGGCCCGCATCCGAGCGGGGTTCAGGCGCGCAGCAGCGGCAGGCCGCGCCCGCCGCCCCGCGCGAGCCGGAGGCGCCGGCCCCGCGGCCGGTCACCCTGCGCGATCTGCCGACGGATCCGGCCACCCGCCTCGAGCGCGAGGCGCTGATGATGATCGTGCAGGTGCCGCACCTCGTCGGCGGGGACCTCATCCATCGGGCCGTCGACGCCGGGTTCTCGAACCGCGAGCTCGCCGCCGTGCGCGACTCGATCAAGGCGCAGCGTGACGCCCTCGGGGGAGCGGGCTGGCTCGACCGCCTCATGGGCGGGGTACCGGCACCGATCGTGCCGCTCGTGGAGGAGCTCGCGTTCCTGCGGCTGCCGGTGCGGGCCGAGCAGGAGGAGCAGCTCACCCGCACGGCCCAGTCGACGGTCGCCGCCCTGGTCGACCGGCACCTCCTCCGGCAGAAGGCGGACCTGGTGCGGCAGCTGCAGCGGACCGAGGGCGCAGAGGATTCGGAGCGCGCGCGCGACCTGCGGAAGCGCCTGGTCGTGGTCGAGGCCGACCGTCGTATGCTCCGCGGCGCATAGGACCCGGGAACTCCTGGGCGTGCTCCGCGTGCCGTGAAGGCCGCCTCGCTACACTCGCACGCTTCAGGGGGTGAGAGCGTGGCCGGAACGCGGGACGACCTGGTCGTCGCGAGCGACCTGTCGATCGACTATCCGCCGAGCTCGCGCCGGGGGCGGTTCACTGCGGTCCGGGGGGTCAGCTTCCGCGTCGCGCGGGGCGAGCTGTTCGGCATCGTCGGCGAGAACGGTGCCGGCAAGTCGACCGTTGCGCGGATGATCGCGGGTCGCGGGGGCACCCACGCGGCGACCACGATCTCGGGCGGCGCCCTCTCCGTGCTGGGCACCGACGTGCGCCGACTCACCGAACGCGGACGGCGGCGGCTGTCGGCCGAGGTCGGCTACCTCCCGCAGCAGGCGTTCCGCCTGCTCGACCGCGGCCGCACCGTCGCCGAGAACGTCGCGGGGCCGCTGTTCGAGCGTGACCCCCACTTCGACCGGCGGGACGCGGGGCGTCGGGCCGCGGAGATCATCGACGCGGTGCAGCTGCCGTGGTCGACGATGGCGCAGTACCCGCACGAGCTGAGCGAGGGGCAGCGGCAGCGGGTGGCGATCGCGCGGTCGCTCATCCTCGAACCGAGTCTGTGGGTGGCGGACGAGCCGACCGGTGGCGCGGACGTGCCGGTGAAGGCGCCCGTGCTCGACACCCTGCTCGAGCTGCAGAGCGAGCGCGACTTCACGGCGCTCATCGTGAGCCACGACGCCGCCGTGATGTCGCGGCTGACGGATCGCGTCGCGGTGATGCACGGCGGCATGATCGTGGGCCTCGGCTCGCTCGACGACGTGCTGGCCCGTCCGACCCATCCGTACGTGCAGGGGCTGCGGGACGACTACCTCCTGCGCACCTCACCCATCACGCTGCCCACCCGGGCCGACGCGGCCTCATAGCCGGTTCCGAGCGAGACCGATCGAATCCGCGGCCTGATCAGAGGCCGCTCTCGGGTTCGCCGGCTTGTCTTGGAGTCGTCCAGGTGCTGTGGACATGGGGTGCAGGGCGGGGCCCTTGGACGGATCGCACACGTCGAGGGGCCCCGGAACCCGCGCCTGGGGGACCGCCACCGCGGCACCGCGGATGAGACGATCGACCTCCGGGACCGCGGAGGAGCGACGATGTACGGCACCGCGTGGCTGGTCGTGCAGATCCTGATCCTGTCCGGCGCGCTCGTGGCCACCGTCCTGGCGCTCGTGCGCGCCTTCCGGAAGGGTCGCTGAGCGGCGGTACCGACATCCGGTCCGCGGCGCCTCATCCCCACGGGGTCGCGCCCCGACGTGGTACCGCGCACCTGGTGCTGCAGAACTACGTCATCGGCCTCAGGCCCTTCTGGAACCTCTCAGCACCCGGGATCTCGCTCGGCATCCTCCTCGTCGGCTTCTTCATCTGGCGTCTGTCGAAGAGATCGGGGAGATCACGCATCGGGCTCGTCGCCCTTTGCGATCGGCGTCGCCGCCGTCCTCGTGAGCTGCGTCGTCGTCGACGGCGCGCGCAACATCAGCGACATGAATCGGCTCGGTTCCGCCGTGCACAGCCGTTGCGGCGCGGACATCGATCAGGCCAGGGCGTCGCGCTGTTCCAGCGCGTCAGCGACGCCCAGCCTGTCGAGCTGACCGTCGGCGGGAAGACGGTCGAGGCCCTGCTCCACCGATCGCCGGACGGCGCCTTCACGCTGCTCGTCGACGGCCAGGAGCTGCGGACCGTCGGCTAGGCAGGGGCGGTGCAGACCCCCGTTGCAGAGCCGCCGCCGATGACTCCGCCCCAGGCGACGTCGACCGGAGTCCCGGATGCGCCGACCGGGCTGGCGCGGAGCAGGACCGGCGAGCCGGCACCGCCGCCGGCCGTGCCGATCGCATCGACCTGCTCAGCGGTGCTCGGCGTCGTCGCTGTGTCGAAGGCGAACTCGCTCCGCGTCGCTCCCTCGCCCAGAGCGGATGGCACCGTTCTCGCGGAGGCTGTAGGCGATCGTGCCGGCCTCGTCGCCGACGGCGAAGGGGAAAAGGGGGAAAGGGGGATATGTGGTGGACGTGGGTGTCTGTTGTGGGTGATCTGATGTGGATCGAGCAGGGGGCAGCGGCTCCAGACGAGTGCAGTGTGACCGTGAGGGAGCGGGGGCTGCGGTGAGTATGGTGCGGAAGCGGATGCGGGCGTTGTGCGTGTGCGGGACCGGGATGAGCAGGTGCTCGGCTGGTTCCCGATCCTGCGGGTTTCGAACGTGCAGGGAACGAAGTGGGTCCGAGGCCGACCGATCGACCGAGGTCTGAGCCGTCAGCGGAGTACTCCTCCTCGCTGATGCGACAGCCGCGGGGCTCTGAACGAGTTGGTACGTGCCGCCGACGCCGACGCGATGGCGCGCACGGCGGCTGGTTCGGCTACTGGGGCTGCTGGCGATGTCGAGGAGGTCGGCTCCGCGGTGGTGCGTGTCGACCTCCTCGACCGGGTTGTCAGCCGTGGAGTGCTTGACGGATGGTGTGGATGTCCTTCTGGGCGGCCTTCTCCGCGGTGCGGAGTGCTTTGGCCTTGCTCCGGACGTCGGTGATCGCGGAGTGGGACTGGTTGAACTGCGCGGGCGTGACGGCCAGCGCGGCGGCGTCGAGGCCCTGCGCCTTGGACTGCACAGCAGTGATCTGCTGCTGCAGATCCGCCAGCGCGGCCTTGGCGGTCGCGGTGTCCTTGGCCTGCTGCTTCTCCAGCTGGGTGGAGCGCTTCTGCTCCGCGGCCTGGAGGCGCGGCAGGGCTGTCGTGGTCGTGCGGTCCGCTTCTCGGACGATGCGCTCCTGCGGGAGGGCGACCGCGAGCACGCGGTACTGGCGGAAGATCGTCGTGTAGTCGGTGCGCGCTTGCGATGCGGTGCTGTCCGCGGCGATCTTGGCCTGCAGCTGCTGCATCCCGGCGAGGTCGCCCTGCAGTGTCGACAGGAGCGTGCTGCGGTCGCTGGAGGTGAGGGTCTTGTCGGCGTTCACCTGGGTGATCGCGGCGTTCAGCTTCCCGATCCGCGTCCCGGTCGCCGAGGTGGCGGCGGCCTGGATCTGCTGCAGGGTCGCGTCCTTCCCGAGGTGACTCCGGTGGGACGACGTCGTCGTCGGCTCGGCGGATGTGGTGGGGGAGGGGGTCGCCGCGAACGCGCCGGCAGCGGAAGCGGTGATGGCGCCGGCGGTGACGAGTGCGACAGCCAGCGGGGCGATGACGGGTTTGACGTTCATGCCCACGAGTGTCATCCGGCCGGCTGCGGTCACCGTCAGCCGCATGTTCGGGTTCTGTCAAGGCGCACGGTCGCCGATTTCCGCGGCCGCAGATCCTCGGCGTTACCGCGGCGGTGGGCTTCGACCGACGATGGGGGGCACGGCCTGGCGGTGAACGAGGCCATCGTCCGTGTTCACCAGCTCGAGCGGGCGTCGTCGCCGCCTTGAGGTGACCGCCGGATCGCGCGGCTCGGCAGCCCTGACGGCTGCATCCGGGACGAGGCGGCTTCCAGGCTGTGGTCAGGCGCCGTTCCGGTTGCGTTCACCGGTGCGTCACCTCGCCGCTGCCTGCGTCACCCCGCCGCGTTCGCCCGGGTTCCTAGCGTCGAGATGATCAGTTCATCGAGATGAAGGACGAGAAGATGCGATCCAGATCCACCCGTGCCCGCTATCGCGCGATCATCGCCGGGACCGCCCTGGCAGCCGCTGCTGTCGGCACCGCGTCGACGCCCGCCACCGCCGCGCCGCGGCATCCCGAGTCCGGATTCACCGTCCGAGCGTTCCCGGCTGTCGGTTCGGAGTCGAAGCCCGACGACCTCACCCGGCTTGGCAACGCGATCTACGTCGCCTTCCAGAACGGTGTCGGGCCCAAGGGCGAGGCGTCTCCGACCGGCGTGACGGAGAGCCGCATCCAGCAGTACTCGCTCTCCGGTGAGCCCGGCGCCTCCTGGGCGGTCACCGGCAAGGTGGACGGGCTGACGGCGGACCCCGCGCACCGGCGTCTCCTCGTCACCACCAACGAGGACGGCAACTCCAGCTTCCACACCCTGCAGCCCGGCTCGCGGCACCCGTTGCGGACCTACACGTACTCCGGGCTCGCCAGCGGCGGCGGTACGGACGCGATCAGCCTCTACCGGGGTCAGGTGATCGTCAGCGCGTCCAATCCCGCCGCCGCCAGCGCACCCGCTTCGTACCGGGTGCGCCTCGCCGGAAGCACCGCGAAGCTCACTCCGCTGTTCGCCGACAACGCCCACGCCGTCCTCGCCGACGGGCCGCACGCGGGCAAGACCGTCGCGCTCGCCCTCACGGACCCGGACTCGAACGAGGTCGTCCCCAGCGCCAGCCCGCGGTTCAAGCAGGACTTCGTCCTCGACGGGCAGGCCGACCAGCAGCTCGTGTTCGCTCGGCACCTCGGTGCACGGAACCAGCGCCTCGAGGTGCTCCAGCTCAGCCAGCCGGTGAACGACACCGCCTTCGTCACCTGCGCCGGGCACACCATCTGGATCACGGACCCGACCTCGAACAAGGTCTACGCCGTCAGCGGATTCCGGCCGCACGACGTGATCACCGCGGCCGTCCCCGCTGCGGGGTCCTTCCTCGGCCGGCTGAACCTGGCCACAGGTGCCGTGGCGCCGATCGGCCAGTTGAGCACGATCCACCCCGCCGGATTGCTCGTCACCCGATGACACCTCGCCGGGGCCGCTGAGGGACGACCATCAGCGGCCCCGGATCCGTCCGAGGGCCGGGGCAGTCGGCCGAGGACCACATGCCCTCCGTACCCCGATAGTCAGCTGCGGATGGCGTGGAAGGCGATCGAGAGCGGTCGAGCCGGACGGGCTGCGTGGACATTGGCTCGAGTTCGACGCGCCGTTGCGGCGCGGGAGTGGGTGCGCTGGGTCAACGGACCAAGAACGCCACCACTCGAGCGAGGCGGGTTCAGGTGTCGATCGCCAAGCCTCGGAAGGGCATGCGACGCCCGAGCTGCTTCGACCTCACTGCCTGCACCGACCCGGACCTGGAACGGGACTGCTGCAGGTTTCGTTGACTCTTCGGTTCAGGCCGCTTGTGCGACCTGAGACTTGAGTATCGCCTCGTATTCGATCGGTGTCAGTCCGCCGAGTGCGTCTTGCCGTCGGCGGCGGTGGTAGGTCCGTTCGATCCAGGTGACGATCGCGAGGCGCAGCTCGTCTCGGGTGGCCCAGCGGCGCCGGTTGAGGACGTTCTTCTGCAGCAGCGCGAAGAAGCTCTCCATCGCGGCGTTGTCACCGCAGGCACCGACGCGGCCCATCGATCCGCGGAGGCCGTTGACGCGCAGCGTGTGGACGAACTTCCGTGAACGAAATTGGCTGCCCCTGTCGGAGTGGACGATCGTCCCAGCAGGTTCGCGGCGCTGGATCGCCATGCGGAGCGCGGCGACGGCCAGGCTGGATTTCATCCGGTCGCTGATCGAGTAACCGACGATGCGGTTCGAGCAGACGTCCTTGATCGCGCAGAGATAGAGCTTCCCCTCGCCGGTCCAGTGCTCGGTGATGTCGGTCAACCAGACCTTGTCGACATCCGGGGCGGTGAAGACCCGCTGGATCAGGTCGTCGTGGACCGGGGGGCCGGATTTCCGGTTCAGGCCCCGCTTCTTGGCGAACACCGACCAGAGCCCCTGCTGGGAGCACAGCCGCCAGATCCGCCGGTCGGAGGCTGGCAAGCCCGCGTCGCGGACCTCGTCGGCGATCAGCCGATACCCGAACTCCGGGTCGTCCCGGTGAGCGTCGATCGCGGCATTCGTCAGATGCGCGTCGTCCCAGTCCCGCTGCGACACCGGCGCGGCACGCCACTTGAAGAACGCCTGTTTGGAGAAGCCCAACACCCGGCAGGTCACCGCGACCGGGACCCGGTCGGCGGCCAACTCGAGGACCAGCGGGAACATCATTTTGGGAGCGATCCCTGGGCCAGATAGGCCGCCGCGCGGCGCAGGATCTCGTTCTCCTGCTCCAGCAGCCGGTTCCGGCGCCGCAGCTGCTTCAGCTCCGCGGCCTCGCCGACCGTCACGCCTGGTCGCGCACCGGCATCGACGTCGGCGGCATGCAGCCAGTTCCGCAGACAGGACTCGGAGATCCCGAAGTCCTTCGCGACCTGCGCGACCGGCGCATCCCCCCGCCGGGCGACCGCCACGACATCGTCTCGGAACTCCTTCGGATGGGGTTTCGGCACCCTGCACATCCTTCCAGCGGGAGCACGCGCCCCCACAGGTCAGGAGTCAACCGAAGCTGCAGCAGTCCCAACGGCGTCCTCTCGCTCCCCTGATCGCCGCGCAGGAAGAGCGTGCTCCCGGCCGGTGTCGTCGCTCGCCCCGCCGGACGGCACGCTCGTGAGGATCGCGTCCCGGAGAGGTTTCAGTGCCGTGTCGCCGGGGTTGTTGGCGTGTCGGCGGTTGCTGGGGTGGGCGTGAGGAAGTCCCTGATGGTGCGGGCGACTCTGCGGTCGGTTGCGAGGCCGAGGTGGCTCCGGTCCGGGAGTTCGACGAACGTTCCGTCTGCGACGCCGGCGGCGGTCCGTGTGAACAGGTCGGTCGGGTAATAGCCGTCCTGTCCGCCGCCGATGACGAGGGTTGGGCTGGCCACCCGGGACAGGTCCGCCTGGACGTCGAAGTGGTCCTCGGCTTCAAGGATCGCGATGAGGTCCTCGGACCTTTGGCCGAGTGCGAGGCGACCGAGTGCGAGGCCGGTTGCGTGCCGCAGCGTCCGGTGACCTGGGCGTGTGGTCGTGGTGGCGAGCATGGTCGCAGCCGCGCGGCGTGGTCTGCGGAGTCGGAGGTTCTCGGCGATCGCTTGCTGCGCGGTTCGGCCGTCATCGCCGAGGCGGAACGCGGCCGACACCAGCACAAGCCTGTTCATGGCGTTGGGATGGTCGATGGCGAGTTGCAGGGCGATGCTGCCTCCGGTGGAGACGCCGATGAGGTCGACCGGGGAGGAGAAGTGGGTTGTGATCGTGGCCGCGTAACGGGCCGCGAGCTCCCCGATCGTCGTTCCTCGTGCGAGCCCGGTTGGTCTGGCGAGGATGAAGACCGTGAAGGATCGCGCGAGGAGGCCGACCTCGAGCCGTTGCAGCGCCCGGTGACGCGGACCGGATCCGGCGTGCTGGGGACCGAGCCCCGGAAGCAGGACCACCGGCCGCCCGGACCCCGGGCGGACGTGCGGGAGTACGGGCGATAGGGGCGATGGCTTGTGACGGTGGACCTGGGGCGGTGGTGACGGGGCCGGATCGCAGGATCCGCCATTCAACGCGGGGTTCATTCCTCGGTCTGGGTCGTGGTTGTGGTGGTCGCGGTGGGTTCGCTGCGGGTGGGGGTGGGCTCGGTGAGGCGGCCTGCCCGCAGGTTGAGGCGGCGTTGGGCGCGGGCGGCGACCCAGGAGTCGTGGGTGACGACGATGAGGGTGAGGGCTCGGTCGCGCCAGACGGTTTCGAGCAGTTCGATGATGTCGTCTCTGGTGTCCTCGTCGAGCGCGCCGGTGGGTTCGTCGGCCAGGAGCACGGTGGGCTCCTTGACCAACGCCCGCGCGATCGCGACCCGCTGCTGCTGTCCGCCGGAGAGCTCGGAGGGGAGGTGGGTCGCCCGGTCGCCGAGCCCCACGGATTCCAGTGCTGCCATCGCGCGGTCGCGGCGGGATGCGGCGGGAACGCGCAGGGGCGCGAGGGCCGTTTCGACGTTTTCGAGCGCGGTCAGGGTGGGGATGAGGTTGAAGCTCTGGAAGACGAACCCGATCTGGCTGGCACGGACCTCACCGAGGCGCGCGTCTCCGAGCCGGCCGAGGTCCTCGTCGCCGAGGAGCACGGACCCGCTGGTGGGCGTGTCGAGCGCGCCGAGCAGTTGCAGCAGGGTCGACTTCCCGCCACCGGTCTGTCCTTGGACGGCCACGAACTCGCGGCCACTGATCTGCAGGGTGACCTCGGTCAGGGCCTGCACGGTGCGGGATCCCTGGCGGTAGGTCTTCGTCACGTTCGTGAGCGTGTACAAGGCGGCGTTTCCTCCTCGATCGGTCAGGCGATGGCGCGAAGCGCTGCTGCGGGGCGGAGCCTGGCGGCGCGCCAACCGCCGAACGCGCCGGCGATCAGCCCCCCGAGCACGGCCAGCGCGACGGCGAGGGCGATCACGGTGCCGCTGAGCGGTAAGGAGAGCGCTATCTGTGCCGCCGCGTGCCCGGCGCCGGAGGCGCTACGGCCCAGTCCTCCGCCACCACCTGCGCCTCTGATCCTCCCGGCAGCGCGGGCGACAGCGACGGTCCGCGCAGTGAGCGTGGGGTGGATGAGGTTCACGGCGCTGATCGCCGCGATGCCGAGCAGGATGCCGAGGGCGCCACCGATCAGACCCTGCACCAGGGACTCCCCGGCGATCTGGCCGACGATGCGCCGGTTACTCCAGCCGACTGCCTTCAACGTGCCCAGCTCCCGTGTCCGGCGGGTCACTCCCGCCACCGTGAAGAGCACGGCGATCAGGAACGCCGCGGCGAGAACGAGCACCGACAGCCACAGCCCCAGCGAGTCGGCCAGCGAGGCCGCGGTTCCCAGCGATCCGGTGACGGTCGAGGCCAGGTCCGCTTCCGTGTTCACGGTCACCGAGGGCCCGAGGGCGGTCTGCAACGCCGTCTTGACTGCGGGGATCTGGGCAGCCGAGGTGGCCTGGACGTAGATGTCGGAGACCTTCCCGCTCTGCCCGGCGAGGGTCTGGGCGGTATCGAGTGGGATGTAGGCGTCGGCGGCGGATGATCCGGTCGCCGCAGTGGAGGTCACGATTCCGACGATCGTGAACGACTTGCCGCCGATCGAGATGCTCCCGCCCACCGCCTTGCCCGTGCTCGTCGCATAACTGCTGTCGAGCACCGCTACGTCCATGCCGCCGTCGGAGGCGTCCAGAGCGCGGCCCTTCGTCAACGCCGCGGCAGTGAGTGGACCGATGGCCGGACCACCCGCGTCGTAGCCCAGCACCGAGAACGAATCGACGCCGAAGGCACTCCCACCCCCACCGGCACCGCTTCCACCGGCGGAGCCTTGCCCTTGCTGTGCGGGAACCTGGCCCGTGAACGCCACGTTGCGCAGGTCCAGCGCGCCCGTCGCAGCCTTGACCCCGGCCGTGTGCTGCACGGCAGCCACGCTGCTGACCGCGAACGGCGCCGCGCCCCGAACCGGACGCAGCGCACTGCCGTTCAAGGCTCGGGTGCGGCTCCGCCTCCCGCCCCCGCCTGCGCCGAACCGGAACTGCTGACCCCCGCCGTTGGGCGCCGCGGCGGTCACGGCCTTCGTCACCGTGATGTCGGTTCCGACCCCGTACACCGACTGCAACGCGGTTGCCTGCGCCACCCGGACCCCAGCGGCCGCGGCATTGACGACGATCACCAGCGCGATCCCGATCCCGATCCCAATCGCGATGATCGCGGTCTGCCGTCGACGATTGCCCAATTCACGACCGAGATATGTCCAGAACACGTCGCGGACCGTAGAAAGAAACCTTGGAGCGGGCCAAGCAAGACGCTATGAACGACCTATGCCGGGCATGTAGGACGGTCTGCGAGGGCGACGCCAAACCTTGCTCGAACATTCGCCCGCGATGAGCCGCCCTCGACCCCGATAGCGGTGACCACGACCCTTCGGACCTGCTCGGCCGCCGACGGCTTCATCTCGCCAGATGACCGCGCCCCTCCGGAGCGCATCGGTGCTCCACGGCCGGCGACGGCACTCCGCGATACGGAAGGTGATGAGCCGTGCTGTGCGCCGAAAGCAAGCAGAGCGCACTCGCACCGGGCGGGCGCGAATACGGAGGCCAGCGCCTGGACGCCGAACTCGCGCTGCAGTCATGGTCGCAAGGTCACGGCGCCGGGGATAGGAACGCCTGACCGCGGTTTCGAAAACGATCAGCTGGTCGTGGTCATGCGGGAGCCGACCGAGCCGAGCCCATCGGTGGGGCGTAGGTCAGTGCGGAGGCTTGGCTGGCCACGGGCGATCGGTGAACGCGAGGCGGAAGAGGCCGTCTGTGGGGTCGATCTGGGAGCCACGGTTCAGGAGGCCCACCTTCTCGGCCACCCGTATTGAGGGCGCGTTGGTGGGCACGATCCACGCGATGATCGGTAGCCGCGGATCCTGTTCACTGGCGGCGGAGACTGCGGCGCCCGCGAGCTCGGTGGCGTAGCCGTTGCCCTGTTGAGAGCCCGCGATGCGCCAGCTGACGTTCCAAAACCCGGCCTGACGCCGTTGAGCTCCGCCAGTGCCGATCAAAGCTCCGCCGACTCTCTCGCGCGCGACCCAGTAGCTCAGCTCGCCTCTGCTCCAGCGTCTCTCGCTCCGTTCGAGCCACTCGATCGTCTGACTGATGGTGACGTGTCGAGATTCTGGCTCGAACCACCATCCTTGCGGGTCGGACATGAGCGGGAAGAGCGCGTCGGCGTCCGTCACCGCCGTGGCTGTTAGCGAGAGCCGAGCGGTTACAGCGGATCGACGAGGACCGGGTGACGCCACCCTTGCACTGTAGGCAACCCGCGCCCGACCGCAGAATGGATCGTCTGGTGGAGAAGGAACGGTCGGATTGGCAAGCTCCCGACGTGTCTTCGCCGAAGCTGGAGCACCCGGAACGCTGGGCAGTGGCGGAAGGTCTCGCCGTCCGCGGAGCTGGAAGATCGGGCGTGGACGGGCGTCGGAGGCGGTTACTGCTGTTCGGGACGCTCATCGTCGCCGCGGTCGTCGTCGGAGCGGCCGTCGGAGTGATGCCGGGTCTCACGCACTCTGCGTCCTCGTCGGCCGATGCCGTCGAGGACACGAACTGCGCCCCCGCAGTCCTACCGATAATTCTGCAGCTGGTGGGTTTCGCCGTGATTCTTCGCTCGACCGGTTTGTGGCTCTGGCTTGGTCTCAAGAGTCCGATCCGAGCCGCTCGCGCTCCCGCAGACTGGGCGACCGGCGGCGCACAGATCGCTGGCCGCCTGCCCGTCGATGCCTCCCGCGTTCCAGTCCTGCGTGCGCTTGCAGCAGAGCGCGCGCACGGAGTGGCGGACAGTCCTGTCGGCGGGAGGGCTGGCCCTCGTCGGACTCGGCACTCTAATAAGCGGCTCCTCCGTCCCGCTCACTTGGGCTGCTGGGGCTGAGCCCCCTCTCTTCGGGACCCTTGGAGCGGTGTCTCTGAGGAGGTATGCAGCCTGCCGCCGATTCCTCAACCACAGCACGCTCAGCAAGCCGTAGTTCCGTTGCCAAGTGCACGGCCGCCACGAGGCGCCGATTCGCAAGACGGATCGGCTGAGTGGGAAGGGCACAGCCGGGGCCTCGAGGGTTTCCCAGGAGCGAGACAGTTCTCCTGTCGAGTCAGCGCAGGGCGAAGCACCGCGCCGTCAGGAGATTCTCAGAACTCGTCGCAGAACCTCCGCGAGCATCGGATGTTCTGCGACACGCGTTTTGAGAGACACGGGTCGGCCTTAGCCCGCGTCGTAGGACCCGTCGCCAGGCATACGCATCGGACGACCGGGGTAGTGAGGAGAGTGAAGAGGATGCATAGGTGGGGGAGGAACAGGTGGTGTCGAGGTTCTGGACAGGATCTGACGGCAGAACGGCGACACAGCAGATGTGAGCGGAATCGAGACAGACGCTGGTGACTGAATGCCTTCGAGCCGATGACGTTGTGAACGTGCGGCGGTCCTTCTGAGGCATAGACGCATTTGGAAGTGATAAGGATCACGATGTCGGTGCTTGACGTGGCAAGCCCGAATCGGAGGAGATCAGATGGCCCAGGGACCCGCGGGGGAGGGTTGACATGCATCTGCACCTCAATCCGTGGATCTTCGTGCCGGCGTATGTCGTCGTCGCGGTCGGCATCGACCAGCTCGTGCTTCGCCGGCTGCGTGCCCGGCGTCAACGCCTGGGACTGGCGTCCGACGATCCTCGCGCGGACGACCGACGTGATTGGTGGCGCGCGGACGCCATCGGACGGCTGATCGTCCTCGCCGTGGTCCTCGTCGTGCTCGCGATCGTGTGGCTGCTCAGCCGTTGATCTCGCGGCGCTCCGGAGCCGCAGTGCAGTGCTGAGTCATGGTCTGACCGGCACTCATCGCATGACCCAGCCACATGCGGTGCGTGAGACGAACGCTCTCGGGTTGCGCGGCCGCGGCCGCGCAACGTCGCGCGTCAGACCCTCAGATGATCGCTCTTCGGCCATCGCCCTCGCGCGTGCGGGGCCGGGCGGGGGAGTGTGCCGAGTACCAGGACCGGGACGCGCTGAACGCTCCGCCGCTGACACGGCAGCAGAAAAGTGTGGCAATTGTGTGGCGGCGGACGTGACACCCACATCCACTGTTTTCAAAATGCCTGGTGACGAGCTTCTTTGGCTCCCCGACTTGGACTCGAACCAAGAACCTGCCGGTTAACAGCCGGCTGCTCTGCCAATTGAGCTATCGAGGATCACGGGCGCGAACGCCGTGCCCGGCAAGTGTAGCGGAAGGCACGCGAGGCCTCCTCCTCCAAGGCCGGAGCGTCGCCGCTGCCTAGACTCCCGGCATGCTTCTCCCATCCGCGCCGGGCGTCCTGGGCATCGCCGTCGCGGTGCTCGCGGTGCTGGCCGTGGTGTTCCTCGTGCTGTGGCTGCTCGCCTGGGCGAAGGTGCGGCGGATGCGGCGCGAGCAGGTCGTCGACGACCAGGAGTTCTCCCGCCTCGAGCTGTCGGTGGCCGACCAGAGCGGCCGGCTGCGGATCATCCGCGAGCTGCACGACCTCGCGGTCCACCGGGTGTCCGCGATGATCGCGCAGGCCGACGGCGCCCGCTACGCCGGGGCTTCCGACCCCTCCGCGGCGGTGCGAGCCGCCCAGGTGATCGCCGACACCGGACGCGAGACCCTCGCGGACATGCGGCGCGTGATGACGCTCGTGCGCGAGACCGAGGCGGAAGCCCTGCCGCAGCCGCGGCTGAAGTCGACGCGCGATCTGCTCAAGGTGATGCGGGATGCGGGCCTCGAGGTGCAGTTCGAGGAGGCCGGGGAGCCCTACGAGCTCAACTCGGGCGCCGAGCTCGCGGTCTATCGGATCCTGCAGGAGGCGCTGACCAACTGCCTCAAGTACGGGGGCGACGGCACCGAGGTGCGCGTCGCCTTCACCTGGACCGCAAGCGGACTGGCGGTGCGCGTCGACGACAACGGGTTCCGCAACGCGGTGCTGCGCCGGGGGCTCGGCGACGACGAGACGGCCGAGCAGCTCGCGTACACGGTGGAGGAGGACCTGAAGGCCCTCACGCAGGAGATCACCGGCCCGGGCATCAGCGACATGCGCGCCAGGGCCGAGCTCTTCGGCGGCACCGTCACGGCCACCGAGGTGCCCGGCGTCGGGTTCTCGATCGCGGCGACGTTCCCGACCATCCGCTTCCACAACGGCGTGCACGGCGTCGACCTCAGCAGGCGGTGACCGGGCCGGAGCCGATCCGGGTGCTGCTCGTCGACGCCGAGCCGCTGCAGCGGTCCGGATGGCGCCTCGCGATCGACTCGCAGGCCGACCTCGAGGTCGTGGCCGAGGCGGGCGACGGTGTGCAGGCGCTCGCGCTGCTGCGGCGGACGCCGGTCGACGTCGCGGTGCTCGACGTGCGGCTGCCGCGGATGAGCGGCGCGCAGCTCGCGAAGAAGGTGGCCGAGGATGCGCGGGTGCGCCTCATCCAGCGCTCGCCGGTCACCCGGGTCGTGCTGGTCACCGCGGCGGACCTCGACCACTGGGAGCGCGTCGGCGGAGAGCTCGGCGTGGACGCGGTGCTGACGAAGGACGTGGACCCGGAGCGGCTCTTCGCCGCGATCAGGGATGCCGCCGCGGTCCGTCGCGCGGGCTGACCCGCGCATCCGGCTGAGGGAGATCCTCAGGCGAGCAGCGCCTTGCGCTCCGGGTGCGCCTCGAACCAGTCGGCGACGTACCAGCACATCGGGCGCACCTGCTTGCCGGCCCGCTCGACGTCGTCGACCGCGTGGGTGACGATCTCGGCCGCCAGCCCGCGACCGCGGAACGGCGGATTCGTGAAGGTGCGGGTCATCGAGACGACCGTGCCGTTGTCCGCGTAGTCGAGCACGCAGGCGATCTGGTCGTCGAGGCGGCCCACGTACCGGCTGCGGTCGGCCTCGTGCTCGATGCGCACCTCACGCCTCCAGGTCGTCGACGCCCGGGAGCCAGCTGCTGCCCGGCTTGCCCCAGCGGTTCGCCGCGATCGCCTTCCGCGCCCGGCGGCCGTGCAGGAAATCGAGCCGATCGACATAGAGCACGCCGTCGAGGTGGTCGTTCTCGTGCTGCAGGACGCGGGCGAACCAGCCGGACGCGTCGAGCTCCACCGGCTGCTGCTCGAGGTCCACGGCGGTGAGCCGGGCGCGAGCCGCGCGGCGCAGCGGGAAGCGCTCGCCGGGCACCGACAGGCAGCCTTCGGCCTCGGCCTCCTCATCCGCCTCGCCGATGGGTGTCGGGCTGAGCCAGAGCTGCGGGTTGATGGCCACGCCTCGCCGGGGGCCGGCCGGGTCGTGGTCGTAGGAGTAGACGAAGAGGCGCAGCGGCACGCCGACCTGCGGGGCGGCGAGCCCGACCCCAGGCGCCTTGTCCATCGTCTCGAACATGTCGGCGACGAGGGTCCGGAGGGTCCCGTCGAAGTCGGTGACCTCGCGCGCGGGGGTGTGCAGCACGGGGTCCCCGGTGATGCGGATGGGCAGCACCGTCATGGAAGCGGTCCTCTTCGCGGCAGGGGAACGGGACGATGCCAGCGTATCGACCCGGCCTGCGGGGCCAGTGCCGGATAGGGTTCCCCCGTGCCGCCCGCGATGATCCCGCTCGCCGCGTCGGTGGGGCATCTCCCGGTCTCGCTGAACTCGGCGCAGGCGATCGGCATCCCGATCGCGCTCGTCGGCGCGGTGTTCCTCAGCTTCGGCGCCCAGTTCCAGTCGCGCGGGGTGACCCAGCTGGAGGTCCTGCGCCACACGGCGAACGCCGACGGGACCTTCAAGGAGCACGCGGAAGGGCTCGGACTCGGCGAGCTGCGGGCCCTCATCCGCAGGCCGGCCTGGGTCATCGGCACCGTGATGCTCGGGCTCGCCGTGCTGCTGCAGCTCACCAGCCTGCGGTTCGCGCCCCTGATCGTCGTGCAGCCGCTCGGTGCGATCGCGCTGGTCGTGACCGCCATCCTCAACTCGCGCCTCACGCACACGCATCTGAACCGACTCGTGGTCAGGGCGATCGCGCTCTGCATCGGGGGCGTGGCGGTCTTCGTCACGATCGCCGCGTTCACGGCGACGGACGCGCCGATCACCGACGCCGAGCTGGTGACGATCATCGTGCTGCTCGCCATCGTGCTCGTCGTCTTCGGGGTGTTCTACGCGATCTTCCGGAAGCGGATGACGCCGATCGCCTACATCAGCGGCGCAGGCGTGCTCTACGGCTTCGTCGCGACGATCGCGAAGACGACGATCAACCGGGTGGTGCAGTCGCAGTTCGACTGGCTGACCGCGATCTGCCTGATCGGGCTGCTCGCGGCCGGGGTCGGCGGCCTGTACCTCGTGCAGACGGCCTACTCCGTGGGGCCGCCCGACCTCGTGATCGCCGGCCTCACCGTCGTGGACCCCCTCGTCGCGGTGACGATCGGCGTCGTGGTGCTCGGCGAGGCGTCCCAGGCGCCGTGGTGGGCGCCGATCGCGTTCATCATCACGGGGGCGGTCGCGGTGTTCGGGGTCTTCCAGCTCGCGCGACATCACCCGCAGCTGGCGCAGGTCCCCGACACCTCCGCCTGACCGGCGCGCCGCACAACGCCGACCGGGCGTTTCACACCATGCGCTACCGTCGAGCACGGCCCGCGGCCGATACCGGAACGGGCCCGACACCTTCGAGGGGACGCGCGATCACGAACACCACGGATGCCGGACATCCCGAGGGCGAGCAGAAGCGGCTCACCGTCCTCATGGGAGGGGACACCTTCGCGCCAGACGTGAACGGCGCGGCGAGCTTCAGCCTGCGCCTCGCGACCGGGATCGCCTCCCGCGGGCACGACATGCACATCATCGCGCAGTCCCACGACGGCCGCGAAGGCGCGTTCCAGGAGGAGCACCTCGGCCAGATGCTCACCGTGCATCGGCTGAAGAGCTTCCGCTGGCCGCTGCACGACTGGCTGCGCGCCGTCTACCCGTGGGCGATCCACGGGCACGCCCGCCGGATCATCAAGGAGATCCAGCCCGACGTCGCGCACGCGCAGTCCCACATGCTGATCGGCCGCGGCGTGATCACCGAGGCTTCGAAGGCGAAGGTGCCGCTCGTCGTCACCAACCACTTCATGCCCGAGAACCTCATCGAGCACACCCCGCTGCCTCGCTTCGTGTGGCCGCTCGCCATCGCGCTGGCTTGGAAGGACGTCGCGCGCCTGTACCGGAAGGCAGGCGCGCTGACCACGCCGACGAAGCGCGCCGCCGCCTACCTCGAGTCGAAGACGGGCCTCCGGCACGTGCACGCGATCTCGTGTGGCATCCGCATGTCCGACTACACGCCGGACTTCAGTCCCAAGCCGGATGCGCGGATCGTGTTCTGCGGCCGGGTGACCGGCGAGAAGATGCTGCCGGATCTCATCGAGGCCGTCGCGAAGCTGCCGGCGGATCTGAACGCGCAGCTCGACATCGTGGGCGACGGGGATCAGCGCCACAACCTCGAGCGGCTCGCAGCGAAGCTCGGCATCAGCGACCGGGTGCACTTCCCGGGACGCGTCAGCGACGAGGAGCTGCGCGCGACGCTCACCCGCGCGACCGTCTTCGCCATGCCGTCGACGGCCGAGCTGCAGTCGATCGCGACGATGGAGGGCATGGCCTCGGGCCTGCCGGTCGTCGCGGCCGACGCGATGGCGCTGCCGCACCTCGTGCGCGATGGCGAGAACGGCTACCTCTTCCCGCCGCGCGACGTCGCGGCGCTCGCCGACCGCCTCGAGCGGGTGCTGCGGATGCCGCACGAGGAGCGCCAGGTGATGCAGCGCGCGTCGCTCCGGCTGCTCGAGCCGCACGACATCGACACCACCATCACGGTGTTCGAGCGGCTCTACCGGGGCGAGGACGTCACCGACCCGGTCACCGAGGTGCCGCCGCTCAGCGCGAAGGTCCGCGACCAGTTCCGGTCGCTGGCCCGGCGCGCGAAGAGCGCGATCTCGGACTGACCGCCCGGCCGTGGCGGGGCGTGGCGGTTCCGCGCGAGCGGCACGGCTCCTCGCCGTGACCGGTGCGGCCCTGCTGCTCGCCGGATGCGCGGCACGGCCCGCCGCTTCCACCTACACGCCGAGCATCACGCCCGCGCCGTCGGCGAGCCCGAGTCCGGCGCCGAGCCCGACCCCGTCGCCGACCTCGACCGTCGCGCCGAGCAGTCCCACGGATGCGGCCGTCGCGCGGATGACGGTCGCGCAGCAGGCGGGCACCGTGCTGATGACCGCGGG
Source organism: Amnibacterium sp. (assembly GCF_036559085.1). Classification (GTDB taxonomy): domain Bacteria; phylum Actinomycetota; class Actinomycetes; order Actinomycetales; family Microbacteriaceae; genus Amnibacterium. Next base: position 61,607 of record NZ_DATBTU010000074.1, on the reverse strand, counting down.
CACGGTCGACGAGCTGCCGGGCCTCGCGTCCCTCGTGCACGACGACGGCCTGGGCGGCGTGATGATCCGCGGCCGCAGCAGCGTCGGGGTGGACGGGGTTGCCGCCGCGGTGCGCAAGGTCACCGGCGCCTCTGGCTCCTCCCTGCCGCTGCTCGTCGCCACCGACGAGGAGGGCGGCGAGGTGCAGGTGCTGCGCGGCCCCGGCTTCGGCGACATCCCCTCCGCCGTCGACCAGGCGCGGAGCTCGCCGGCCGCGCTGCAGCTCGCGACGAAGCGCTGGGGCGCCGCGCTCGCGGCCGCAGGGGTGAACCTCGACCTCGCACCGGTGGCCGACACCCCGTGCCCGGCCGACCTGCACGACAACCCGCCGGTCGCCGACCTCGACCGGAACTACGGCGACGATCCGGCGGCCGCCGCCAGGTCGGTGTCGGCCGTGGTCCGAGGGCTGGCAGCGACGGGTGTGGGCGCGACGGTGAAGCACTTCCCCGGGCTCGGCTGCGTGACGAAGAACACCGACACCGATGCCGATGTGGTCGACAGCTCGATCACGGTCGACTCCGCGCGGCTGCAGCCCTTCACGGCCGGCATGGCCGCCGGGGCGCGAGCGGTGATGGTGTCGAGCGCGATCTACGACCACATCGACGGCTCGCAGCCCGCGCTGTTCTCCTCGACCGTGATCGGCGCCCTCCTCCGCGACAGGTTCGGCTTCACCGGCGTCGTGATGTCGGACGATGTCGGCGGCGCCGCGGCCGTGCAGGCCTGGACGCCCGGTCAGCGGGCCGTGAAGTTCGTCGAGGCCGGCGGCGACCTGCTGCTCGACATCGTGCCGGACCACATCCCCGCTGAGCGCGCCGCCCTCGTGGCCGCCGCGCAGGCGGATCCGTCGTTCGCCGCGAAGCTGCGCGCCGCGGCCGTGCACGTCGTGGCTGCGCGGCTCGCGATGCACTCCTAGGCGCTACGCCGAGAAGAGATCCACGATCCGCGGACCCCAGGCCCGCAGGTCGCCGGGGGTCCGGGCGACATGCATCGTCGCGTTCGGCAGCAGCTCCGCGAGGCGCTGCGAGGTGGACACCGGATGAGCCGGGTCGTCCGCCCATGGCAGGAGCAGCGTCTCGTGGGGGAGCACGGCGATCAGCTCCGGGTCCGGGAGGTCCGTGGCGGCGGCGCCGCGGAGGACCGTCGGGATCAGGGTCTCCGCGATGTCGGCAGGCGGCGGCGGCCAGACCCCGGCGGCGTCGAGGATCGGCAGCGGGGGCAGCGACGTCGACCCGCGCACGAAGGCGTCAAGCCCGCGCTCCTCGATGAAGCGGGCGCCGGCCTCGTAGAGCTGCGCCTGGGCCGGTCGGGTGGCCCATGCGGTGGGCGGGATGACGAGGGCGAAGCGGCGGAAGCGCTCTGGCGTCCGCGTCGCGGCCGTCAGCGCGGTGCCGACGCCCATGGAGGTCCCGATGATGTCGACCGGCTCGTCACCTGCCACGTGCTGCGCGAACGCGAGCAGATCGTCCGCGAGGCGCGGCCAGCCGTAGTCCTCCGGATCCCGCCGGCCGGTGGACCGGCCGTGCCCGCGCGCGTCGTACCGGATGAGCCGGAAGCCGACCTCGGGCAGGGCGCTCCAGTCGAACACCCACGACGCGCGCTCGTTCGCCCTCGAGTGGGTGAGCCCGTGCGCTGCGATGACGATCGGGCCGTCCTCCGGGCCGGTCACGTCGTAGGCGAGGGTCGCTCCATCGAGCTCGAGGTGCAGGTCGGTCACGGCGCCAGCGTATGGAGCGGACCTGCGCGCCCGTCGCGGCTATCGTCGTCGCGGGGCGGTAGCTCAGCCGGTCAGAGCAGGGGACTCATAATCCCTCGGTCGCGGGTTCAAGTCCCGTCCGCCCCACAAGCCCGGAATCATGCGGATCTGGCGGCCCGAGGGCAGCTTGGTCGAGGCTCCAGGGCCGCCGTTTGACCACATTTTGACCACATCTGAGCGCATCGCGGCCTCATCGAGGCGGTGCGCTACGGCGTCCAGGTCATCGTCGAAGAGGTCTGTGTAGACGTCCAGAGTCATCGAGGCGGACGCGTGCCCGAGCATCTTCTGGACCGCCTTGACGTTCGCGCCCGCTGCAACGGCCAGGGATGCCGCCGTGTGACGGAGGTCGTGGATCGTCATGCTCGGCAGCCCAGCGGCCACCAGGGCCCGGTCAAGCCACGAGTGCTCGTGCACCGTCGGGGTCCGCAGGTGGCGCCCCGCGGCGTCGGCGAACAGCAGGTCGTTCGGCTGCTTGCCGCGCATCGCCTCGGTGACCGCGTGCATGACGAACGGCGGGACCGGCACGCTGCGCCGCTTGTGGGTCTTCGGCGTTCCGACGATCACTTCACCGTTGACCAGCACGGCGTTCTGGACGACCTTCAGTCGGGCTCGCCCCAGGTCGACGTCCTTCACCCGGAGTCCGCTCACCTCGCCCCAGCGGAGGCCGGTGTAGGCCAGGACTCGGATGAGGGTGGCGTACTCGCCCGCGGCCTCTGCCAAGGCGTGCACCTGCTCGTGCGTGAGGTAGCGGTGCTCGCGACCGACCTTGCGCGGCAGCGAGACCCCGCGAGCGGGGTTGGAGCCGATCCGTCGATCCCGAACCGCGGCCTCGAGAATCGCGGACAGGATGCCGTGGGCCCGAAGCACGAGGGAGGCGGATCGCGGGCGACCGTGGCTGCTTCCGTTGGTCAGCCGCGCGACCCAATCCTGGACGGCGCCGAACCGCACCTCGCTCACGAGGAGGTTTCCCCAGGCGGGACGGACGTGGAGGCGCCAAGCCGATTCCATCACCGCCACGGAGGACGGCTTCAGGTGCGTCTGGCCGGCCAGCCACGCGTCGCCCAGAACAGCGATCGTGACCCGCCCATTGATCGGGTCGAGATACGACCCGTCGGCCTTTCCGATCTCGACCGAGGCGAGAAAGAACTCGGCCTCACGCCTGGTCTTGAAGCCCCGCTTCGTGGTCTGCGAGTGGTCGGGCTTGCGGTAGCGGACGCGGTACCGCTTGCCGGCCGCCGACTCGTAGGGCTCCACCGTCGCCATGGCGAACCTCCTGCCGGAAGAAGAGTCCACCCCTCGTCTGACAGTGCCAGCACCGAGCACAACCAGGGGCTGCAGCGCAAGCGCTACAACCTACGGGCCGAGGCTCGCGCGCTCGTACCAAGGAGCTCGATGCCCAAACCGTTGCGGTTAGCGCACGACGCGCTCGACAAGGCCGTGTTGAACGCCTACGGGCTCCGCGTCACCGTCTCGGATGTCGGGCTGCTGGAGCAGTTGTTCCGCGAGTACGCAGCCCGCGTTCAGGGCATGCTGCGGACGGCAACGGCTGCGAAGAAGGCCGTCAATACTGCCAAAAAGCTAGTCAAGGCCTGAATCGCCACCCCAGCGCTGCGTCCCAGTCAGATCGTCCGCTCGTCCTCTTCGGTATCGGGGTCCGCGATGCCGCCGAGGAGGCTGAATAGCAGCCATTCGTCGTCGCGTCGTTGCGATTGGGGCAGTGTCAGGAGACCTGCGCCTTCGATGTGACGAGCAGTGTCCTGCACGTCGTTGATCATCGGCGCCGCTTGGTGCTTCACCTCGCCGAGCTGGGCAGTCGAAGGACCGTAGACCTCGTCAACCGCTCCGCACCACGTCCATCGGTTGAGGTTCTCGACCTGCAAGTCCTCAATCGTGGTGATCGGGATATCAATCTTCCACGACCCATCACCCCGGTACAGCCGCTTTGGGTAGGGACCGCCAGCGAGGCGCACGCCCAAACGCTTGCGAAGAGGGATCCAGTAGCCAAACATGTCCCAGTCGCCGTAGCGGAGTGCCGCGATGGCTCGGTCGTTCAAGATGAAGTCGATGTTGTCTGAGCGGAAGAACTCCCAACGGGCGCGAAAGACTGCACTGGCGACGCGTTGCGTGTTCATGGCGTAGCCCACATCGATGCGTTCCCGGGGTATGCCCGTTTCCTCAGCGAGCTCATCCAGGCTCCGTTCGAGGTCGGGCGCGCGGGTGAACTGGGAGGTGATGTACGCAGCAACCGCCACCCACGCGTCTGCGGGAAGTTCTCCGCTCGGGCTTGCGTCGATGGCGTCGACTGGCGCGTGAGCGAGTCGTTCGAATGAGGCAAAGTAGCGGTCGTTGTCGAGTCCCTCGATCATCTCGCCGCGGTAGAGGTCGCGGCCGAAGCCGACGTTCTCGGCCTTCGTCATGAAGGTGACGTCCGGACCAAGCCGATGCACGGCGACAATGCTCTTGCGGAGCCGCTCTAGCACGGGGTGCTCGGCGAAGTAGCCGATGGACGCCGCTGGCACGTGGTGGCGCTTGTCCTGGCCGCCCGCCGACTTGTCCTCCGCAGAACTCATGATTCCGTGGGGCGTTCGTTCGCACTGAGCTTGCGGTCGATGTAATCGAAAACGGTGCGTCCTGCGTTGATCGCCAGCAGTGCCTCGGGCTCGTCTAGGAGAGCCGCGTTGGGGTGTGCGACGCTCGCGCGGTTGCGGATCGGATTCAAAGTATCGAGCACACTAGCCATCGAGTTCAGGAGCTTGGTGAGGTCGTCCGCTCGAGGTCCTGTCGGCTGAAGAGCAGGATGTGACTGCCGAAGCGCCTTGAGCGCCTGTGTCGAGGTCGGGTCTGAGGGAAGGGTGACCCCGGCCGCCTCGCAGAGAGCGAGGAGGTGGCCGTGGAGCGCGGTATGGATGCGATCGACGGCACTTGTCGGCCCTCCGGCTCGCATCAAGTCCTCGGCGTCGTCAAGTGCCCGGACCACGACCGCGCGCGTGTGAATGGGTGTCTCGACCCCAACTACGGGAGCCCCTTCGAGCCGGCGCGCCCAGGTTTCGAGGTCCGCCCGAAGTTGTTGTCGCGCCGGTGTTGTCGCATCGTCCCCACCGAAGCGCTCGATAACGCCGCGAACAATCTTCGCCTGATTACGTGGCGGCTGCGAAGACAGGATAGCGATGAAGCGCTCTCGGGTCGTGCCTTCGTACTCGTAGGGATCGACATCAAGGTCGCAGTACTCGGTATAGAACTCCGCGTGCGTCCGGTAGCTGAAGTCACCCAAGTAGCCACCCTCTACTCCAACGTAGCGGTTGACGATAATTGCGATCTCGCGATTTGTGAGGCCCATTGTTCTCATTACCTATTCTATAACCGATTAGGTCACGAATATACCAGGGCTGGCGCTTGGATAATTCGAGCGCTTTCCTGTCGTTGTGGCATAATGATGGCGATGGAACAAGGACGTGAAATTGAATCCAGGCGAACACATGGACGCTCTATGTCGCTAATTTGGACGGAACCGTGCTGAGTTCGCAAGGCTCTCTGGATGACGCGGTCGCGCGCTGGCTCATTCAGGACCGCGAGGGACGTCTGTGAAAGACGCCGATCACGAGTCTCTGGCAAATCTCCAGCGAAAATCAGCGCCGTCAGCACGGGTGCAACCTACCTCGAATCTTCACGCACTCTCGAAAACGATCGGCTGCATGAATGCCGCACGTGCTCGCTCCACGACCTCGGTAAGAAGGTCCGTGCCATCTTGCGCTGCGGCGACGCGGGACCAAAACCCGGTGCACCACTCCACGCCTCGGCTGGTTCCGCTTCGAATCATGGCTCTCAGGTGGCTAGCCCTCCTGGCTCGACGCTGGCTGCGGATAGCCGAGTGTGGCGAGCAGCACAGGGTGGAGAGCAGCTTTGGAGTAGAGGCCGCCCCCTTCATCGCCCCTGCTGTTTCCAAGTCGGGTGGTGAATCGACCTCCGGCTTCTTGCACGATGAGGATCCAGGGTGCGTGGTCCCAGAGGTAGTACCGCTCCGCGAGGAATGCGTCGATCTGGCCGTCGACGAGCTCGACCAGGGGCAGTGGAGACATCGGCGTGCTGCCGGCTCCCGCAGGCAGATGCGCGGCGGAGGGGCCGGCGATCGCTTGCAGGCGAGCGTGAGCCACGTCGGACCTGCGACTGACCTGCAGGCGTCTCAGGTCTGCTCCATCGGGCCAACGTGAGGTGAAGGACCCGCCGCCTCGAGTTGCCCACCAACGACGTGCCAAGGCTGGCGCAGTGACCACTGCAATTTCCGTCTGGCCCTCGACATCGAGGGCGAGTTGGACGCGCCAATTCGGGTCCTGACGGCTGAAGAAGGATGTGCCGTCGATCGGATCGATGATCCACATGCGGGCCGAGGTTCCGAGCCGCCCGAACTCTTCGCCCAACAGTGCGTCTGACGGTCGGACGACGGACGCGTCTCGCGAATTACCTGCTCAACCGCCAAGTCCGCTTCCGTGACTGGGGTCCCGTCAGCCTTGGCTGTCGCGGTAACGCCGTTCTCGAAGAACCTCAGCGCCACGTGCGGTGCCGCGTCAGATATCTCTAACGCCAAGTGAAGGTCGTCCGTGTCGTCCACGGCCGGAAGCTATCAGCAGTGCGTTGGCGTCAGGTTCACGGTTCGACGCCGACCGCACCCAGCATGGTTCTGTGAGGGGTATGCATGAGGATGGCGACGTGGATTCAGACGATATTCGTCCCCTTGTAGCGGCCGACGCCGGAGAGCTGCTGACCCTACAGCGGGCGGCGTACGCGACCGAGGCGCAGTTGTATCGAGACGCGTTCCTGCCCGCGTTGACGCAGACCCTCGACGAGGTGCGGCAGGAGCTGCAAAGCGCGCAAGCTCTCGGCCTGCGACGCGGACAGCGTCTGATCGGCGCGGTGCGGACCAAGACCGTCGGCGATGAAATCGAGATCGGCCGACTCACCGTAGCTCCGGACCTCCAGGGACAGGGGATCGGCACCCGTCTGTTGCTCGCTGCGGAGCAACTCGCGCCACAGGCACGATCTGCCGTGCTGTTCACCGGTCACCTCAGTACGGCGAACCTCCGGCTCTACGAGCGGCACGGCTACCGCGAGACTCACCGTCAACCCCTGAAGCCGGGCGTCGAACTTGTCTACCTCCGCAAAGAGATCTCGGGCCCCTGAGCGTCGGCAACTACCTGGCGCGAAAACGATCGTCAGGCTGAGACCATCGGGCGGCCGCTTACGCTCTGTCAGCCCAGAGCGATCGTGCTCCATTGTCGATACGCAGCGAGGTCCGCTCGACCTGCGTCGAAAGAGTCCATGCCGCCTGAGCCGAACTCGTTCTTGAAGTAGTCCAGCAGGTCGCTGCCGTAGAAGATCACGTCGCTCTGGTGCACGGAGAAGACCGGCGCTCCCGGCCCGGCGGGCGCTGCGGGGGTGTAGCGGTGGCTGAAGATCGGCACGAGCTTGTGCCAACGCTCGATGTGCGGCTTCGCGAGGGCTGCCGCGTCGCTGTCGTCTTCCGGCCTGGGGCCCCAGCCGGCGTCCCAGTAGGAGTTGTGGGCCACATCGAACAGGACGCCTTCGGTCGGGCTGCCCAGGCGCCAGCGCAGGTCGTCCTCGGGGTCCTGGCGCCAGTCGACCCAGTCATCGCCGCTCGGCAGGGCCAGGCGAAGAAGGCCCCGGTGGTCAGGACCGAACTCGAAACCGAACGTGTCCTCGACCGCTCGGAACTCTTGAGCGCTGAGGCCGGGAGCGAGCGTTACGCCTCGCTCGGCGAGAAAGCTCACGCATTCATCCGCAATCGACACGGTGTCCACCCCCGAGCGGGAGCGTACTTCTGGTCATGGTGGCGGCGTAGTCCCCGAACGCGTGCCCGGTCAGAAACCATCCTCCAGGTGAGAAACGGTGGTGCTCGCTGCATCGGCGGACCGATGACCGCTTAGAGCGCTTAATAGGCGAAACGGCTTGAATAACTGCATCGGGACCGGGGGATTCTCAAAACCCGTCTCAAAACCTCGACCCTGTGGGCGGGCTTCGATCGACGGGTAATGAGACTCCGACCGGCTCCTCGGACCGCGGCACCGGGACTGTCGGACGTACATCGGACGATGGCATGTGCGTGCTACCTCGCCTGTCCAGGACACCCGAACGCCGGGTAAGGCGAACTTCATGCCTGGACCGAAACCCCCGTCGTCGGCCCCGTCGTTGAACACGACGGGTCTGGCGACGGGGGTTTGGGTGTCTTGCCCTGTCTTGGTCTGCTTCCTCGGCGGATGCCGTACGCGAACCACCCTCACTCTGCGTTCCTTGAGAGAGGGTGGTTCGCGTATTCAGGAAGCAGACCAAGACAGGGCAAGAAGACAAGGACTTTCAAAAGGTCAATAGAGATGAGGGAGTGGGTGATAACAGGAGTGAATTCATTTCACGAGCGGGAGTGGCGAAGGCAGGGCGCGGCGGCGACGGTGTGTCAAGTAGGGGAGTCGGTGAGCAAAGGGCAGTGATGGCGCGGGGCTAAGAGATCGGCGACTGGCGCAGATTTGGGGAAGGATGCGCGGCGGCGAAGGCTGAGGCGCGGCGGCCTCTGGGGGACCGTGTACGTGGAAAGTTGAAGGCGCACCAGGATGGCGGCGGCTCACCCCGGGTGGGCATAGGCCGGAAGCCCGCGGACTAATCGGAAATCGCTCGCCTTATCGGCCGCTGACTTACGGCAGGGGCGCTGCGGCTCGGACCGCCGCACCGTACTTTGGCCCTATGGCGTCGACCGGCGGGAGAGCACAGGACCTGTACATCTCGGATCTGGATGGCACCCCACTGACCTCGGAGGGGCGTTTGAGCGCCTCCTCCATGGCCACCATCAATGCGCTGATCCGAAATCGGGGCCTCCTTTTCACCTACGCGACGGCGCGCTCGTTCCTGTCGGCGAAGAAGCTCACCGTCGGGTTGCTGTTGCGGCTCCCGGCATCGTCTACGGCGGTGCGATGGTCGTCGCACCGGAAACCGGCGAGATCGAGTGGGCGAACATGATCTCTCGCGAGTCGATCGATCACGTCCTGGGCCAGTACGCCCGGCAGGGCGCCTCGCCACTCGTCTACTGGATGTCCGGAACAGAGGACAAGGTGAGCTGGCTCGAGGGCACAGAGACGGGCGGGATCCGCAGCTACCTATCGTCGCGCCGCGGGGACCCGCGATTGCTCCCCGTCCGCTCCTGGAGCGATGTCGACCGGGATCGCGTCTTCTACGTCACAGTAATCGGCGGGAGGCATGAGGTGGAGCCCCTTACCCGGCGGCTCCGGTCGGGTCCGAGTCTCGCGCGCTCGCTCCACATCGTCCAGCAGCAGGACACCTATCGCCCGGAGGAGACCTGGCTCGAGCTCACGGATGCGAACGCGACCAAGGCGACAGCTGGGCAGCAGCTGCTCGAGCGACTCGGTGCGACACGGCTGATTTCTTTCGGCGACAACCAGAACGATCTGCCTCTCGCCCGCATCGCCGACCTGTCGCTGGCAACAGCGAACGCGACCGCCGAGTTCAGGCAGGCCGCATCCGAGGTCATCGGGAGCAATGACGCCGACGGCGTCGCTCGGTGGCTGGCGAAAGAAGTGCGGAGAACCACCGATGCGAAGGCCAGGCAAGGCTGAGAGGTCTGCTGATCGCGAAGCGCTCGAGCCGGGGCCGGAGTTGATGGTCGATGGGTTCTCCAATGCTCGAGACCTCGGTGGGCTGCCGCGACCAGGTGGTGGGCTGGCTCCCTTCGTTGTGTTCATCCGTTCGGATCAACCGGACCTCCTGGAGGAATGTCCCGAGACCTCACCCATCACCGCTGACTTCGGATCGCCTTCTTGACCACATTTTGACCACACTTGCCACCACAGCCTCGTGACTGGAGCCGGTGCAGGTAACCGAAAAAGCCCGGAATCATGCGGATCTGTCTCCGCTGGAAAGCCTCTATAACCAAGGGTCTCGAGCAGGGGACTCATAATCCCTCGGTCGCGGGTTCAAGTCCCGTCCGCCCCACAAGCCCGGAATCATGCGGATCTCTCGGCCCCAGGGCAGCTTGGTCGAGGCTCCAGAGCCGCCGTTTGACCACATCTGAGCGCATCGCGGCCACATCGAGGCGGTGCGCTACGGCGTCCAGGTCATCGTCGAAGGGGTCCGTGTAGACGTCCAGGCTCGTCGAGGCGGACGCGTGCTCGAGCATCTTCTGGACCGCCTTGACGGTCGCGCCCGCTGCGACCGCCAGAGATTCCGCCGTGTGAGGGAGGTCGTGGATCGTCATGCTCGGCAGGCCAGCGGCCACCAGCGGCGACCTCTGACCCCGAAGCGGCACGCCACTTCGCCAGCCAGAGAACCCCTTCAGGCGCGCGGCGTGCCGGCGAGCCTACGCAGAGGACCGGCCGCGTCGGTCTCCTCCTCCGCCTGCCGCGGCGTGGTGTTGTGCGGTGAGCACGAGGCGCCGCTCAGTCACGGCACGGGCCAGAGTCTGCAACGTCTGGTTGGTGGATCGGGCGTGTGTGCGGAGGACGGCGAATGCTTCATCGATGGTGAGGTCGAGGGACTGGGCGATCAGTCCCTTCGCCTGTTCGATGACGATGCGGCTGTCGAGCGCACGTTGCAGCTGTGTGCTGAGGTCGCGCAGGTGCCGGGTGCCGCGTTCCTGGAGGATCGCGATGGTCGCAACGTCGGTGAGTGCTTGGGCGAGGGCGATGTCCCGTTCGTTCAAAGCTCCTACCGTGGCGTGGAACAGATTCATCGTGCCGATGGTCTGACCATCGACGCGCATCGGCGTCGCGTGGACGGACCGGTAGCCTTCCTCGAGCGCTGAGCGCTGGAAGTCCGGCCACGGGTCGCCGTCCTTCTCGATGTCGCCGAGGGTGATCGCTCGACCCGTCCTGAAGCAGTCCCAGCACGGGCCCGCCTCCGCGGCGAGTTGTACGACCTCGACGACGTCGACATCTTCGGCCGATGAGGCCATCAGCTGAAGGTCCCCGCCTGCGTCCGCCAGCAGTAAGCCGCCGGCGTCCGTGTCCATCAGGTCGATGCAGGCGTCGATCAGCGTGTGCATCAGCTCGACGAGGTCGAAGTCGGACACGAGCGTGTTGGTGAGGGAGACGAATGCCGCGGTCGTTCGAGCCTCGCGGCTTGCGCTGCCCATGACCACTTGCCTCCTGCTCGTGGATGTCTGTGCATCCGATGACGGTGTCACAGCCGCCCGAAGTCGAACCGGCGGGTAATGGCCTCCCGCGCGAGCCCGTCGAGGGGAACGCTGGAGGCGAACGCCGGCTCGCGCGATCGGAGCAGCGCGCTGCTGGCCCGCAGCCGAGTCGGGCTCACGACCACCACGCCACGCCCCCTTGGCAGCCACCGAGTCCACTGGTAGATTGACCACGTTGCTCTGGCCCCCGGCAACGGATCTTTCCGTTGCTGCGTGGAGGAGTGCTGATGGTCAGCATCGAGTCTGCTCACCGTTCACCTGTCGCGCCGACGGACCGGCGAATCGGGCACTTCGATGGCGAGAACCGCGACTGGTCGCGCGCAGCGCAGGGCAGCGTAACCGCTGCCCTGCGGGCGAGCAGTGGAACCACGATCCTGCCGGTCCTGCCCGATGGCACCATCATCGGCATCGCCGGCGAAGCGACCGGCAGCCAGTGATGCACCCCGCGACGGCCCTCATCCCAGCGCGACCTCCCCTCGAGTCGTCGGCAGGATCGCCCGCCTGGACGCCCGCCATGGTCGGCGCCGCCACGGTGGAGCCGGTGTTCGATCACGCCGGTCTCGTCTGTGCTTGGATGCTCCCCGGCCGGCTCGTCGGCCTGGCCGGGGGGACCCAGGCCTGGCTCAGCGAAGACGCGCTCTACAGCCGCGCCGGCACCCATATCGGCATCCTGCATTCGGGCCTGTTCTGCGGCACGGACGGGCTGGTCAGTGGGTTCCTGTCCGACGCCGGCGGACCCCCCGCGTTACCGCCGAAGGAATCGACGCCTCCGGCGCCGTCCTTCGTGCCTCCCGCACCGCGGCCCCGGTGGAAGCCCCGGCTCGTCTGCGTGCCTCCGCGCGACGAATGGGCCACCTACGGATGGTCCGGGTTCCTCATCTCGGCCGGTCGACCCGCGGTCTCACCGGAGCGGGCTCGACCGCGATTCCCCGCCGGCACGAGACGTTAGGACGCCGACCATGCGCGCCTCGGACGAGGGTCCTCGGCTGGACTCGATCGAATGCCCGCGCTGCTACATCCTCTTCGACCTGGTCCACCGGGTCCGTACCCCGTACCTCGTCTGCCCGCGATGCCACCTCGCCCGCATCATCCCGGTCTGATCGCCGGGCACCGGCGCCGGGTCGCGCGTGGGCGGATGGAGCCTCAGGGAGGATCCGGCTGCCCCTCGCCCCCTGGTGACGTCGGTCCCGGGGCGGCGAAGATCGTCGCATGCACCTCGTGACCTGCACCATGGGCGTCTCGGCCGACGGGTTCATCGCGGATGCCGACGGGTCGCTCGACTGGGGCGCGCCGGACACGGAGCTCTTCCGGTTCATCGTGGACGAGCAGGTCAAGGTCGGGGCCTATCTGCTGGGCCGGCGGCTGTACGAGACGATGCTCTCCTGGGAGACCGCGGACCAGGACCCCTCGCTCGGTGCCGCGGAGATCGAATGGGCGCGGCTCTGGAACCCCCTGCCGAAGGTCGTGTTCTCCACCACCCTGTCGTCGGTGCAGGGTGCCGCGCGGCTCGCGACCGGCGACCTCGCGACCGAGATCGAGCGGTTGCGGGCGGAGCCGGGGGACGGCGAGATCGCCGTGGGCGGCGCGATGCTCGCCGGCCAAGCGGCGGCAGCCGGGCTGATCGACGAGTACCGCATCCGACTGTCCCCGGTGCTGCTCGGCGGGGGCGTCCCGTTCTTCCCGCAGCAGGGGACCCGGGTGGCGCTCGACCTCGTCGAGAGCCGCGTGTTCCCGGCGGGCGTCGTCTTCCTCCGATACCGGGTGCAGGGGCACTGAGGAGCCCGACCGCGGGTGGAGTCGCGCCACGTTCTGGGGTGGCGCCGGTCGCCGGATCCGCGCGGAGCGCTTCGCTGGGTCGGGAGGGTGTCCACCACCTCGATCACCCAGCAGCAGGCCGCACCGGGAGCACCGGCGCGCCATCCCAGGACGAACCCGTGGCAGCGGGGGCTGGCGTTGCTCGCCCTCGTCCCGGCAGTACTCGGGGCCGGCGTCGTCGTCGCCCTGACGCAGAACCACGCGGGCGACGGCTCCGCGGTCGTCGAGCTCTCCGTCGCGCTGCGGGCGTTCGGCGTCGCCTTCTCGTTCGCGCTGCTCTGGCTCGTGGTGGCGCCATCGACTGGCAGATCAAGGAAGCGGTCCGGGGCCGCGCCTGACCGGTGAGCCTGGAGCGAACGCCCAGCATGCTTGATCGGTGACCGACGCAGCATCCGCCGTTCCCGTCCAGGACGATCGTCGCGCCGTCGTCCGACAGGGGGTGTCGGTGGCCGTCGCGACGGGGCTCTACGGCATCAGCTTCGGTGCGCTCGCCGTCGCGAGCGGGCTGAGCGTGCTGCAGACGTGCCTGCTGTCGCTGCTGCTGTTCAGCGGCGGATCGCAGTTCGCGCTCATCGGCATCCTCGGCGGCGGCGGCACGGTCGGCGCCGCGGTGGCGGCCTCGTCGCTGCTCGGGCTGCGGAACGCGCTGTACGGGCTCCAACTGGCTCCGACGATGCTGCCGGCGGGCTGGCGCCGGTTCGCGATCGCGCAGCTGACGATCGACGAGTCGACGGCGGTCGCGGTCTCGCAGTCCGCGCGGCCGCTGCGGCGACTCGGGTTCTGGGTGACCGGGCTCGGCGTCTACATCGGCTGGAACCTCATGACGCTGGCCGGGGCGCTCGCCGGCGACGCGCTCGGCGATCCCAAGCGCTTCGGCCTCGACGCGGCAGCATCGGCGGCGTTCATCGCCCTGCTGTGGCCGAGGCTGCGGTCCCGCGAGCCGGTCGCGATCGCGATCGTCGGGGCCGTCGTCACGACGGTCCTCATCCCCGTGATCCCGCCGGGCCTTCCGGTCATCGCCGCGGCCCTCGCCGGTGCCCTGGTCGCCGCGTTCTGGCCCGCGCGCTGGAGCGCGAAGGCCGCCCCGGGAGCCGGTGAATGAACGCGTGGATCGCGGTGCTCGCCGCATCCGCGATCGCGTACGGCTTCAAGCTCGCCGGGTACACGGTGCCACCGGTGTGGCTGGAGCAGCCGCGCGCGGTGCGGATCACCGAGATGCTGCCCGCCGCGCTGCTCGCCTCCCTGGTCGTGCTGCAGACCTTCTCGACCGGGCCGCACCTCGTGCTCGACGCCCGCGCCGCCGGCCTCGTCGTCGCGATCGGCGCGCTGCTGCTGCGCGCGCCGTTCATCGTCGTCGTGGCGCTCGCCGCGGTCACGGCCGCCGTGCTGCGGATGCTCGGCTGGAGCTGACCCCGGCAGACTTCGGACATGGAGCGGAACGACCTGCTGCACCGCCTCGCCGCGCATCTCTCGGAGCGCGACCTCGGGCATCCCCTCCGGGTCGGGATCGACGGGCCGAGCGGCGTCGGCAAGACGACGTTCGCGAACGACCTCGCCGACGCCATCCGGCGCCTCGGCCGACCGGTCGTCCGAGTCGACTCGGACGGCTTCCACCACGTGCGGGCGATCCGGCACCGGCAGGGCCGCGACTCCGCGCGCGGCTACTACGAGGACGCCTACGACCTCGACGCGCTGCGCGACCACGTGCTGATCCCGCTCGGCCCCGGCGGATCGCGCCGGTTCGTGACCAAGGTGCACGACCTGACGTCGGATGCGGTCGTGCGCGAGGAGGCGGACGCGCCCGCCGACGCCGTGGTGCTGTTCGACGCCACGTTCCTGCAGAGCGGATCGCTCCGGGACCACTGGGACGAGGTGATCCTGCTCGACGCGCCGGACGCGGTGGCTCAGCGCCGCGGGGTCGACCGGGACGCTGCGGTCCTCGGGGGAGCGGCAGCTGCGCTCGCCGCCTATGAGTCCCGGTACACCGCGGCCTTCCGGATCTACGTGGCGGAGGAGCGGCCGAGCGACCGGGCGAGCATCCTCCTCGACCACACCGATCCGCTGGACCCAGCGGTGATCCGTGGGCTCGACGGCACCGCGGCGGGCGGCTGGGAGGGGCCGCAGAGTCTCCGCTGATCCCTTGCCCGGACGGTCCGGTCGAGCGACCGTTGTAGTGCTGCAAGGGATTCGCCGGAGCCCGCGGCTCGGCACGAAGGGGAGGACGTCATGATCGATCCGTCGATGTGGACGTGCTGGCCACCGTGACCGGAGGGCCCACCAGCGAGACCGGGATCTTCCTCACCGGCGTCGGTGTCGTCGTGGTGCTCGTGCTGCTCCTCGTGGGGGCGGTCGCGCTCCTCCGCAGCCGGCGGAGCTGATCCTCCCGGGCGGTCGCCCCGTACGTGTTTCTCCCGATGCCCGGGGGGTTCCGCGTGTGTAGCGTCCGGACCATGCGCATCCGATCCACCGCCCGTTCTCGCTTGCTGGTCGTGGCCGGGGCGCTCCTCACCACGATCGGGCTCACCGCCGGATCCGCCCTGCCGGCCGTCGCATGCCCGCCGCCGGTCACGACCTACGTCGCCCTCGGCGACTCCTACGCCGCGGGCCAGGCCACCGACTGCACACACACCCGCTCGAGCTATCCGCGCCGCCTCGACGCGCTGCGTTCCGTGCGTCTCGTGCGCGACGTCGCGTGTGCAGGCGCCACGACCGCGGATGTCGCCGGCAGCCAGCTGTGGGCCCTGAACCGCGGGGTGCGGCTGGTGACCGTGACCGTCGGCGCGAACGATCTCGACGTCTCCGGCCTCGCCGCCATCTGCACGACGACCCCGACGTCCTGCGACGCGGCGATCGCCGCCCGCCAGGCGCTGCTGCCGGCCCTCGGCCTGAGCCTGGCGCACCTGTACGGGCGGATCGCCGCGAAGGCGCCCGGGGCGAAGATCCTGGTGACCGGCTACCCGGCACTGTTCGACACGGGCCCGCTCGTGGCTGCCCAGGGCGCGCTGAACCAGACGATCTCGGGCGCCGTCGCGGCGGTGGCCGCCGGTGGCGCGCACATCCGTTACGTGCACGTGCAGTTCACGGGCCACACCGTCGACAGCGCCCACCCGTGGTTCCACCTCAGCGGTCCGAACGCCTTCCACCCGACGCCTCCCGGGGACCGGGCGTTCGCCTGCGCACTCCGCGCGGCGCTCTGACCCCAGCGCATTCCGCTCGCCGGCCGGCGCCGCCGGGCATGCGGCCCAAGGACACGGCGACGACCCGCAGGACCTCCGCGACGGACGCCCGCGATCGTGTGGGGCTCGGCCGCCTACCGTGACGGGTTCGCGAGGATGCGCTCCAGCACGTCGAAGAAGCCGTTCCAGCCGGCGGTGGTCGCCTCGATCTGCTCGGACGGCAGGTGCTCGCCCGACTGCCGCATCGTCATCCGGGTGCCCCCGTCCGCCTCCTCGAGGCGCACGTCGATCGGCTCGCGGGGCGGCCGGCTCGGGTCGTCGGTCATGGTGAGCGCCAGGTGCGACGGCGGCTCGACCACGGTGTACTCGCCGGTCCAGTCGATGGCGCCGCCGTCGGGGAGGAGCATGCGGACCGACCAGGTGCCGCCCGGGCTGACGTCCATGGAGACCGAGTCGACGGGCACCTCGACCTGATCCGTGCCGAACCAGACGGCGAACTGCTCGGGCGTCGTCCACGCCGACCACACGAGCTCCCGCGGGGCATCGACGGTGCGCGTGATCACGATGGCGTCGGTCATGATCGAACGCTACGCGAGCACCGCCGGCTGGTCACCCCCACTTCCGGGCTCATCAGGGGTTCCTCATGCCGGCGACCCGATACCGTTTCCCCGTGTTCGGCTTCGCCATCGTCCTCGTCGTCCTCGCGGTCGTCACCCTCCTCGCCGCGCTCGTCCTCCGGCGCCGGTCGGGCGATGCGGCGTCCCGTCGTCGCGCCGCCAGGATCACGGCCGCCTCAGGAGTCGGCCTTGCCGGGCTCGGGATCCTCTTCGCGGCGCTCTCCAGCTTCTACGCCCAGGACACCGGCGACGCGAGCGTCGTCGTGTCGTGGACGGGCGACGTCCTCGGCCAGGAGGTCACCCCCGGGCTGCACGTGAAGGCGCCGTGGAGCACGGTCGAGACCTTCAACGTCCGCAACCAGCAGGTGGTCTTCGCCGGCAAGCAGGCGACCACCGACTACACCGGCGGCTCCGCCCTCGGCCCCGACATCACCGTGCAGGACGCGGATGGGGTCGCCAGCGACATCGACATCGCGGTCCGGTACTCGATCCGGCCGACCTCCGTCACGACGATCTACCGGCAGTTCCGCGACGAGACGAACTTCGTCTCGCAGTTCATCACGCAGGACATCCGGTCGACGGTGCGGGACGCCCCGAACCAGTTCACGACGCTGGAGCTGATCACCAAGCGGATCGAGGTGAACACCGCCATCCGGACCGCGCTCGAGCAGCGGTGGAGGAACACGGGCGTGACGGTCGACTCGGTGAGCCTGCAGCAGATCACGCCGCCGGCGAGCGTCACGGCCGCCTACGCCGCGGCGCAGAACGCGCAGATCAAGGTCACGACCGAGCAGAACAACCTGAAGGCCGCGCAGGTGTCCGCGCAGCAGCAGGTGGTGCAGGCCGAGGCGAAGGCGAAGGCGAACGACACCCTCAACCGGTCGCTGACGACGAACGTGCTGAAGCAGAACTACATCGACACGCTTTCGAAGCTCGCCGCGTCGGGCAACGTCGTGGTCGTGCCGGAGGGCTTCGGCGGCATCGTCAACGTCAAGTGACCGCGAACGTCATGCGGGCACGTCGATCGGGACGCCGGTGAGGCGCTCGGCCTCCGACGTCAGCAGCCGCTGGACGTCGCGGTTGTGTGACGCCTTGGTGGAGCCGACGATCACCGGAGCGCCCCGCACCTCGCCGAGGCCGTCCGGCCCGATGTAGGAGCCGCCCGGCAGGTCGCGAACCGTCGCGGCGTACAGCGTCGGCAGCGCGCCGCCCTCCGCCGACTGGCCGAGCCCGTTCACCAGCGCGGCCGACACACCTTCCACCCAGGGCGGCATGTGCAGCCCATGCGTGAGGTTCGTGCTGGCTGCGCCGGGGTGCGCCGCGACGGCACGCAAGCGGGATCCGGCCGCGGTGAACCGGTGCTGCAGGTCGTAGGCGAACATCAGGTCGGCGAGCTTCGACTGCCCGTACGCGAGCCACCTCGAGTAGGACCGTCGCCGCCAGTTCAGGTCGTCGAGGGCGATCCGGCCGATGCGGTGCGCCTGGCTCGAGAGCATCACCACACGATCGGTGAGGCGCGGCAGCAGCAGGCCGGTCAGAGCGAAGGCGCCGAGGAAGTTCGTCGCGAGCTGCAGCTCGAAGCCGTCGGCGCTCCGGGCCTCGTCGACCGCCATGATCCCGGCGTTGTTCACGAGCACGTCGATCGGACGGTCGATCGCCTCCGCGAACGCGCGGACCGAGGCGAGCGAGGCGGTGTCGAGCTGCCGCACCTCGGTGCTGCCCCCGATCCGAGCGGCGGCCTCGTGCCCGCGATCGAGGTCGCGGCACGCCAGCACGACGTGCGCGCCGGCAGCGGCGAGACGCCGGCTCGTCTCGAAGCCCAGGCCGCTGTTCGCGCCGGTCACGATCACGGTCCGGCCGGTCTGGTCGGGCACGGAGAAGGCGGATGCGGAGGTCATGATGGCTGTCTATCGGGGGCGCCTGACCGTTCGGTGCGGTCACCGGGAGTGCCCATGGCGATCATCGGCGGCTGATGTGAGCCGTCCGATCCGCTCCCGACCTGCTCCCAGTGGCCGTCCCGACGGCACCCGAGCAGCGTGCCGCTGCCGATCGAGCGGCTCCCTGCCCGTCCACCACCGAGGTCCAGTACTTGTATCGGGAAGCCGTGTCAAGGGGTCACAGCGACACGCCGACGTTTTGATACCGGTTTGTGATCCTGGGAGTTTCCACCTACTCTCGACCCCGCTCGCCGCGATCCGCCCGACACAGGGAGAAGCGGAACCCCATCCGGCGAGACGTACGCCCGGTGCTGCCACGCTTCGCGCTGCCCACATGCAGCACCGTCACACGACCCTCATACGTCAGGGTGGGCAGCGGCGCAACGACATCCGGGGACGGAACGAGCGTCGGCGGACCCGCTGGAGCACGTACATGAAGATCCTGTCCAACACCCGTCTCACCGCCGGCGGCCTCGCGCTCGCCGCCCTCACCGCGGTCGGCGTCGGCCTCACCGCCGCACCCGCCAACGCGGCCTCCGTCTCCACCTGGGACTCCATCGCCCAGTGCGAGAGCAGCGGCAACTGGTCCATCGACACGGGCAACGGCTACTACGGCGGCCTGCAGTTCAGCATGAGCACCTGGCACGCCTTCGGCGGCACCGGCAGCCCGTCGAACGCGAGCAAGTCGACCCAGATCGCGATCGCCGAGAAGGTGCTCGCGAGCCAGGGCTGGGGCGCATGGCCCGCCTGCTCGGCCCGCCTCGGCCTGTACGGCCACAGCGGCTCGATCTCGGGCGCCTCGAGCAGCTCCAGCTCCTCGAGCAGCTCGCACTCGTCGAGCAGCTCGCACTCGTCGTCGTCGCACGTGTCGCGCTCGAGCTCGTCGTCGGACTCGGACGACTCGAGCTCGTCCTCCGCGGCTCCCCGCCACGTCGCGCACGTCGCGCTCTCCGGCAAGACCTACACGGTCCGCTCCGGCGACACCCTGGCGAAGATCGCGGCGAAGCTGCACACCGACGGCGGATGGCAGCGCCTCGCCGACGCCAACGCGTCCATCGTGCCGAACCCGAACCTGATCTTCCCGGGGCAGAAGCTGCACCTCCCGGCCTGATCCGGCTCCACGACGAGGCCGGCCGATCCGCATCCGCGGGACGGCCGGCCTCGTGTCGTTCCATGACCGACGCTCGCAGGGGCGGCGGATCATGCGCTCCTAGGCTTGCCACGTGAGCACCACCGACCGCGGAGCGGCCCCCGGCGACGCCGAGCGGCCGTCCGGCCCCGTCGTCGAGGCCTTCGACGACGCGACCTTCCGCCAGGTGCTCGCCCGGTTCGCCACCGGTGTGGTCGTCGTCACGGGCGCGACGCCGGACGGGCCGGCCGGCCTCACCTGCCAGTCCTTCTCGTCCCTCTCGCTCGATCCGCCGCTCGTGCTGCTGAGCACGGCGCGCTCGTCGAAGACCTGGCCGCGCATCGAGGCGAGCGGTCGGTTCGCCGTCAACGTGCTCGGTCGCGACCAGGACGACCTCAGCGAGCGGTTCGCGGTCAGCGGCGGCGACAAGTTCGCCGGCGTCGCCTGGCACGCCGGTGCGCTCGGCAACCCGCTGCTCGACGGGGCCATCGCACACATCGAATGCGACGTGCACGCGCTGCACGACGGCGGCGACCACATGATCGTGCTCGGCCGCGTCCGTGCGCTGGAGGCGCCAGGACTCGAGCGGGCGCCGCTCATCTACTTCCGGAGCGGATACCGCTCGCTCGCGGGCTGACCCGGCCGGCGCAGCATCCGCGCCGGACCGGACGTGTACGAGCGGCCGCGCCTCAGTACCAGTAGGGGACGTGCGACGTCTCGAAGGCGTACGCGCCGCACGGAGTCGAGTACCGCGACTGGATGTAGCCGAGGCCCCACTCGATCTGCGTCGCGGAGCTCGTGCGCCAGTCGCCGCCGGAGCTCGACATCTTGTCGCCGGGGAGGGACTGCGGGATGCCGTAGGCCCCCGAGGAAGGGTTGTACGCATCCCAGCGCCAGCCGGACTCGATGTTCCAGAGGCGCACGAGGCAGTCGAACTGCGACCCGTCCCAGCCGTAGGCGCCCATGCGGCCCTGCGCGTAGCTCTGTGCGCCGGCGGGGGAGAGGGACCCCGGCCCCGCGGATCCGGAGCCGAGCGACTCGCCGCCGCCGCCGCCGTTGCCCGCGGCAGCCGCGGCCGCCTTCGCGGCCTGGGCTGCGGCGTACGAGGCCTGCAGGGCGCTCGAGGTCGCCTGCAGCGACTTCAGCTGCGCCTGCAGGGTCGCGGTGCGGGACTTCGTATCGGCGACGGCGCGGTCGGCGGCGTCCTGCGCGGCCTTCGCCTTGGCCGAGAGCGATCGCGCCTTCGCAGCGAGCTGATCGCGGATGACGGCCTGCGCCTTCGCCTGATCGCCGAGGTGCGCGGCGTTGCGCTCGTCCGCGACGGCCTGCTGGAGCAGCGCTGCGGACGAGTCGCCGATCCGTGACAGCGCGCCCAGCCGGTAGAGCAGCGAGTCGGCGTGCTGACCGGAGAGCCAGACGGAGAGCGTGGGGTCACCGCTCCGGTACATCTGGGTGGCCACGGTGCCCGCTTCCCGCTGGGCGGCCTTCGCCTTCTTATGGGCGGCCGCGACCTGGCGCTGCAGGTCGTCGTACGCCGCCTGCGCGGCCTTCACCTGCCGCTCCGCGGCGTCGTACGCGGCCTGCGCCTTGATCGCCGCGGCGCCGAGTGCCGCGGCACGGCTCTCCAGTCCCGCGAGCACGCCCTCGATCCGCTTCACCTCGGCGGCCTTCGCGGTCGCGTCGTGCTTCGCCTGCTGCACCTCGGCCCAGGTGGGGTCGCCGGCCGGCACGGCGGATGCGGCGGGTGCGAGCAGCGCGCCGACGGTCAGCACGGCCGCGGCCGCCCCGGCCACGCCGAACCATCGCTTCCGCAAGCGCATCCGCTCAGGGTAGGTCGGTCGGGCTCCCGTGCCGGGGAGGCGCGCTCAGCGGTACGTCTTCACGACCCGCCATGCGTCGTCGCAGAGGAGCACATCGAAGACGAGGGTCTCCGTGCCGTCACCGCTCGTGCCCTGGAAGCGCCAGCCGCGCACAGGGAGCGGATGGGTCAGCAGCATCCCCAGCGCGTCCTCGATGCGAGTCGGCGCATCCGTCACGCGGTACCGCCTCGCGTGCCAGTCGAGCGCCACGGGGACGCCGCGCTCGCTCGTGCGCAGCAGCGCGGCCCCGTCCGTCCCGGCCGTCGTGTTGGCCATCCCGCACCTCCAGGCGTTCGAAGACGTGTTCGAGAGGCTCATGCTAGGTCGGGCTCCACCGAACCGCAACGCCGGCTCGCACGTGGGCCGGCGATGCGGTTGAGTGACGGCATGAGCCGGCAGGTGATCGCTCCCCGCTACGGCGGACCCGAGGTGCTCGAGGTGCGCGAGCGGGAGGTCCCGCCGCCTGCACCAGGGCGGGTCGTGATCCGGATGCGCGCCGCCGGGGTGAACCCGTCGGACGCCAAGCAGATCGCGGGACGCTTCGGCGACGACCCAGCCAAGCTGCCGCTCCGGCCGGGCGCCGAGGTCGCCGGGGTCATCACCGCCGTCGGCGACGACGCGGTGGGCGCCACCGGCGCGCTCGAGGTCGGGCAGGTGGTGCTGGCCCATCGCGTCATCGGCGCGTGGGCCGACGAGGTCGTCGCCAAGGCGGACAACGTCTTCGCGAAGCCCGCGGCGCTGTCCTTCCCCGCGGCCGCGAACCTGCTGCTCGCCGGCACGACCGCGGCGCACCTGCTCGAGGCGACCGGCGTCGGCCCGGGAGACGTCGTCCTCGTGCACGGCGCATCGGGCGGGGTCGGCACGCTCGCGGTGCAGCTGGCCCGGATCGCGGGTGCGCGGGTGATCGGGACGGCGAGCGACCGCAACCGAGCCCTCGTCGAGCGGTTCGGGGCCGAGCCTGTCGCCTACGGCGACGGGCTCGTCGACCGCGTTCGGGCGCTCGCTCCCGACGGCGTCACCGTCGCGCTCGACTGCATCGGCACCGACGAGGCGGTCCAGACCTCTCGCGCCCTGCTGCCCGATCCCGCGCGCCTCGCCACGATCGTGGCGTTCGCCGCCGTGCTCGCTGCAGGCGGCAAGGCGCTCGGCTCGGGTCCGGGGGCGGATCCCGGCACCGCGTTCCGCAACGCGGCGCGTGCGCGACTGGTCGAGCTCGCCGGCCAGGGCCTCATCGAGGTGCCGGTCGCCGGCACGGTGCCCCTCGCCGACGCGGCCGGCGCGCTGCGGACCCTGGTCGGCGGCCATCCGGGCGGCAAGCTCGCGCTCGTGCCCTGAGGTCGTCGGCGCCGGCCGTTACCGTGGACGCGTGACCGAGCCCCGCACCGCTCCCTACGGCGAGTGGGAGTCCCCGCTCGACGCCGCCGCCGCCGCCGAAGGCGCCCACCGGCCCGTCGAGGCCCGCTACGTCGGCGGCGAGATCTGGTGGTCGGAGCCGATCTCGGCGGAGGGGCGCACGGGGCTGTTCCGGCAGGCCGCCGACGGCTCGCCCGAACCGGTGGTCGCCGCACCCTGGAACGTCCGAAGCCGCGTGCACGAGTACGGCGGCGGCGCCTGGACCGCCGTGGGGGAGCGGGCCGTCTTCGCCGACTTCGCGGACCTGCGCCTGCACCGACTCGACGCCGCGGGCGCGGATCCGGTCCCGCTCACGCCCGAGGACCCGGCCGTCCGGTACGGCGGCCTGATCCCGGCGGCCGACGCGGTCCTCGCGATCCGCGAGACGTTCACCGGGACCGGGCCGACCGACGTCGAGCGCGACCTCGTGCGGGTGCCGCTCGACGGCAGCGCGGCCGACGACGCGACGGCCGTCACCCGCGTGGTGGCGGGCTCGCGCTTCCTCGCCCAGCCGGCGCTCTCGCCGGACGGGCGCCGGATCGCCTGGATCGCCTGGGACCACCCGAACATGCCGTGGGACGGCACCGAGCTGCGGGTCGGCGACCTCGAGGACCATCGCGCCGTGCGCATGCGCACCCTGCTCGGCGGACCGGCCGAGTCCGTGCTGCAGCCGGAGTGGCTGGATGACAGCACGCTCGCCGTGATCTCCGACCGCACGGGCTGGTGGAACCTCTACCGCCTGCCGGTCGACGGTGGCGAGCCGGAGCCGGTGCAGCCGGAGGACCGCGAGACCGGCGGTCCGCTCTGGGTGCTCGGGACCCGCTGGTACCTGCCGATCACCGACGGCCGCGTGCTCGCCGCCTCACGCCTCGGCACCGACGAGCAGGTGCTGCTCGGGCCGGAGGGCCGCACGGTGCTCCGGGTCGACCGATCCGACACCGAGTGGCAGGATGCCGCCGGGGACCGCGTGCTCCTCATCGACGAGTCGGCTGCCGACCCCGCGGCCCTCCGCGAGCTGGACCTGACGACGGGCACGTTCCGGACCGTCCGCGAGGGGGTCGACGGCCTGCCGCTCGAGTACTTCCCCGCGGCCGAGCTGCTCGACCTCGACGGCGTCCACTCGGTCGTCTACCGGCCCAGGAACCCCGACTACCGGGCGCCGGACGGCGAGCTGCCACCGTTCGTCGCGCTGGTGCACGGCGGTCCGACCGCCCAGGCGGGCGTCGGGGTCCAGCCGAAGATCGCGTACTACACGAGCCGCGGCATCGGCGTGGTCGACATCGACTACGGCGGATCCACGGGCTACGGCCGTGCCTACCGGGAGCGGCTCCGCGGCATGTGGGGCGTGACCGACGTCGCCGACGTCGTCACCGTGATGCGCGGGCTCGCGGAGCAGGGCATCGCCGATCCCGCTCGCCTCGCCATCGAGGGCGGTTCGGCCGGCGGCTGGACGGTGCTCGCCGCACTCACGACCACCGACGTCTTCGCCTGCGGCGTCTCCCGGTACGGCGTCGCCGACGCGGTCGCCCTCGCGGTCGACACCCACGACTTCGAGGCCCGCTACATGGACGGGCTGATCGGCCCCTACCCGGAGGCCGCGGATCTGTACACGGAGCGTGCCCCCATCAACCACGTCGCGACGCTGACCACGCCCGTCCTCCTGCTGCAGGGCTCCGACGACCGCGTCGTCCCGCCCTCGCAGTCGCTCACCTTCGCGGCGGCGCTGAAGCAGCGCGGCATCCCGCACGCCTACATCGAGTTCGCGGGCGAGGGCCACGGGTTCCGCGGCCGCGACGCGGTGGTGCGGGCGCGCGAGGCGTCCCTCGCCTTCTACGGCCGGATCCTCGGGTTCGACCCGCTCGGGGTGCCGTCCATCGAGCTCGACCCGTCCTGACCGACGCCGCCGGGAAGGCCGAAGCCGTCCCGGCCGTTGCACCGCACATCCGCCCCTCCGAGAGGACCCCATGACCGACACCGCCACGGCTCCGGCCACCGCCGAGGAGCGGTACGCGCGCTTCCACACCCTCCGCGAGCAGTCGGTCGTCACACCGACCGGGTTCCTCGCCCTCGTCAACACCCAGTGGGTGAGCGAGGAGCAGACGATCTGGGGCGTGCCAGGCACGTGGGCGCCACGGCCCGACGGCGCATCCGGCCTGCTGGTGACGGCGACCGCCGCCGACGGCATCGTGGTCGACGGCGAGCCGGTCGACGGCCAGGTCGTCGTGCGCGGCAAGGACGACCCGCAGCCCGGCTCCGTCGTGTTCGACGACCACACCGTCGGCACGGTCATCCGCGGCGAGGACGGGCAGTACGCCCTCCGGGTCTGGGACGCGCAGTCCGAGGACATCCAGGCGTTCGGCGGCATCTCCGCCTTCCCGTACAACCCGGACTGGATCGTGACCGGCACGTTCACGCCGAACGCCGCGGGCACGACCGTCGGCTTCTCGCACCTCAAGGACGACGGCGCCACTCGCGAGCTGCCGGTGCCCGGCGACATCACCATCACCGTCGAGGGCACCGAGTACCGCCTCGCCGCGTTCAAGGACGGCCGCCGCCTGCAGCTCGTGTTCGCCGACGCGACCAGCGGCGACGACACCTACGGCGTCGGCCGGTTCCTCTTCCTCGCGCCGAACCCCGACGGCACGATCACGCTCGACTTCAACTACGCGGTGCTCCCGCCGTGCGCCTTCAGCTACAACTTCAACTGCCCGCTGCCCCCGAAGCAGAACCGGTTCCCGTTCCGCATCGAGGCCGGCGAGAAGCAGGTGCTCGACACCTCCGGGGAGCCGCTGCACGACTGACGCTGTCCGAGGCGGCTCGTACGGTCGGACCGTGACCCTCCCCGCCTCCGGACCGGCCGTCCCGGCGTCCTCCGAGACGCCGGGGCACGTGCTCGTCGAGTCCGCGGGCGAGCGGATGCGCGTGCGGCGGCTCGCCGGCGGCCGCAGGGTGATCGACGACCGCTCGGTCTCCGCTGCGGAGCTGCCGGCGCTGGTCGCCGGGCTCGAGGCGACCCGGCCGCGCTGGGTGTGGGACACCGCCGCCGTGTACCCGCAGCTGCTCGCCGCGGGGGTCCGCGTCGAGCGCGCGCACGACCTGCGGCTCGCCCGGGCGATCCTCCGCCGCGCCGCGGCGACCGCCGACCGCTTCACGGACCTGCCGGCCGACGGATGGGACGACGGGCCCGCGGACCAGCGAGGGGCGCCGGTGGCCCTGTTCGGGCTGGAGTCGGAGCACGGGGCGGCGGATGCGCTCGCCGAGCTCGAGCGGCAGACCGAGGCCGTGGAGGCGGCTGTGCGGCCCGGTGCGCTCCGCCTCCTGCTGTCGGCGGAGTCGGCCGGCGCGCTGGCTGCCGCGGAGATCTGGCACGCGGGCCTGCCGTGGCGCAGCGACCTGCACGAGCGCCTGCTCGAGGAGCGCCTCGGCCCCCGCGTGCCGGACGGCACTCGCCCCGCCGTCCTCGAGGGCCTCGCCGGCGAGATCCGGGCGGCGCTCGCGGCACCCGGCCTCAACCCCGACTCGCCCGTCGAGCTGCTGAAGGCGCTCCGCTCGACCGGGCTGCAGGTGGAGACCACCCGGTCCCACGAGCTGGCCGCCCTCGAGCATCCGGTCGTCCCCCCGCTGCTCGAGTACAAGAAGCTGGCGCGGCTCGCCGCGGCGAACGGCTGGCACTGGCTCGACACCTGGGTGGCCGACGGACGCTTCCGGCCCGACTACGTCGTCGGTGGGGTCGTCACGGGCCGCTGGGCGACGCGGAACGGCGGGGCGATGCAGCTGCCGAAGCAGATCCGCGGGGCGGTCACCGCGGATCCCGGCTGGCGGCTGGTCGTCGCCGACGCGGCCCAGCTCGAGCCGCGGGTGCTCGCCGGCATGGCGCACGACCGCAGCATGGCCCAGGCGGGCCGCGGGCGCGATCTCTACGACGGCATCGTCGCCACCGGCGCCGTCGCCGACCGGAACGCCGCCAAGTACGGGATGCTCGGCGCCCTCTACGGGGCCACGCAGGGCGCCGGCGGCCGGCTCGTGCCGCGGCTCGCGCAGCGCTTCCCGTCCTCGCTGGGCCTCGTCGAGCGGGCGGCGCGGGCGGGGGAGCAGGGCTCAACCGTCTCCACGCTGCTCGGTCGCACCTCGCCGGCGCCGTCGGCCGGCTGGCACGCCGCGCAGCAGGCCGCGGCGGGGCTGGACGCCGAGGCGGCGCTCATCCGCCGTGCGCGCGCCCTCGCTCGCGACCAGGGGCGCTTCACCCGCAACTTCGTCGTGCAGGGCACCGCGGCCGAGTGGGCGCTCTGCTGGATGGCGGACCTCCGCAAACGGCTCTGGCAGCTGGGGTCCGGCCCGCTGACCGAGCGTCCTCACCTCGTCTACTTCCTCCACGACGAGGTGCTCGTGCACACCCCGGAAGCGCTCGCCGAGCAGGCGGAGCAGGCCGTCCGCGTCTCGGCGACCGCCGCCGGGCGCCTCCTCTTCGGCGACTTCCCGATCGACTTCCCCCTCGATGTCGCGGTGGTCGAGTCCTACGCGGACGCCTGACCGACGTGGTGCGAACGCCCGATCAGGCGGGCGTTGAATGAGGCCATGACGAACGACATCCCGACCACCGCCCGTCGCGTCCTCGCCCCCGAGTACGGCGGCCCCGACGTCCTCCGGCTCGTCGACGAGGAGGTGGTGCAGCCCGGTCCCGGCCAGGTGATGATCGCCGTCCGTGCGGCCGGCGTGAACCCGGCGGACTACAAGGGCTTCTCCGGGCAGCGGAGCAGCGATCCCGCCGCCCTCCCCATCAAGCCGGGCTACGAGGTCGCGGGCGTCGTCGTTGCGCTCGGCGCCGACACCGAGCTCGCCTCGGGCGGGGGAGCGGTCGGCGACGAGGTCGTCGCGTTCCGGGTCGCCGGCGGGTACGCCTCCGTCGTCACCGTGCCGGCGAAGGACGTCTTCGCCAAGCCCGCCCCGCTCGACTTCCCCGCCGCAGCCAACCTGCTCCTCGTCGCCGCCACGGCCGCGGACATGCTGCGCGTGGTCGACGTCGAGGAAGGGCAGACGATCCTCGTGCACGGCGCCTCCGGAGCCGTCGGCGTCAGCGTGCTGCAGCTGGCGCGCGAGCGCGGCATCCGGGCGGTCGGGACGGCGAGCGAGCGGAACTTCCAGACGGTGCGCCGGTTCGGCGGCGAGCCCATCGCGTACGGAGCCGGGCTGCAGCAGCGCGCCGCGGACGCCGCGCCGGAGGGATACGCCGCCGCGCTCGACTGCGTCGGCACCGACGAGGCCGTCGATGTGTCCCTCGCGCTCGTGTCGAAGGACCGGCTCGTGACCATCGCGGCGTTCGGGCGCGCGCAGGCCGAGGGTTTCGAGGTCGTCGGCGGCGGCATGCCGGAGAGCGCCGCGTTCCGCGACCGTGCGCGGCCCGAGCTGCTGGCACTGGCCGCAGAGGGGAGGCTCGAGGTGCCGGTGGCGCGCACCTACCCGCTCGAGAAGGCCGCCGAGGCGCTCACCTTCCTCTCCGAAGGGCACCCGGGCGGCAAGCTCGCCTTGATCCCGTGAGTCCCGGCGTGCCGGGCGGGGGTCGATGCGGTGTGCGGCGAGCATGGATCTCCTCGATCCCCGGCGCGCCGTCGCGCTGTTCCCGCCCGGCACGCCGATGCCGACACACTCGCCTTGTGATTCCGGCGTGTCGTCGGGCATACTTCCGGGGAGTCGAATAGGGCTCCGCTAATTTCATAGCGGTGGCATCGGTTCATCCGTTCACCACAGGTCGTTGGGGAAGACGCATCTGTTCGAACGGAGGACGAATCCATGGTCACCACCTCCGCCCGGGGCGTGCTGTACGTGCACTCGTCGCCTCGCGCGCTCTGCCCCCACGTCGTGTGGGCGGCCGGTCGCGCGATCGGCCGTGCCGTCAGCTTCACCTGGGCTGATCAGCCGGTGCTCCGCGGTTCGCAGCGCACCGACTTCTACTGGGAAGGCGCGCCGGGCACCGGTGCCGCCATCGCTTCCGCGCTCCGCGGATGGGAGCACCTGCGCTTCGAGGTCACCGAGGACCCCCGCGACGGTGTCGACGGCAGCCGTTGGCTGCACACCCCCGACCTCGGGATCTTCCACGCGCAGACCGACGCCGCCGGCAACGTCGTGATCCCCGAGGACCGCATCCGCAACGCCATGGAGGCGGCCGGAACGAGCATCATCGAGCTCCACCGGGAGCTCCGGCTGGCGCTCGGTCAGGCCTGGGACGACGAGCTCGAGCCCTTCCGCCACGCCATCGGATCGTCCTCCGTGACCTGGCTCCACCGCTCCGCCGTCTGAACCTGGATGCGACACGCCCGACGCATCACAACCGTGTAATTCTTGCGGCGTGTCGCGGTGGTTCCGACCCGCTCGGACCCGTACCGTTTTCTCGTCAGCGGATGCGAATTCTTCAGTGTTCGGGCTGTATGGGTAGCGGCCCTCGAACCTCAGCATCTTGCGGCAGAAGAGCCCCCGTCCGGATGGGTACCGGCCGGGGGCTCTTCCCTACTGCGACCGCGGTCTTCGACCCGAAAGCGGATCGAAGACGTCGTGGATTGCCGGTCCGATCAGGACCGGCGTCCGGCCTCGGTGCGAGTGCTGTCCGTGCGGACAACTGCTGCCGCTGTAGCGCCGGCAGTTGTCCCCACGGACAACAGATCGCTCCTGACCGGCTGACGTGCTCGGCGTGGCGCTCCGGAGTGCGTGGCGCGTCGTCACGAGCGCTTGGGCAGGCCGAGACGACTTCGGCAGGCCCCTCGTGAACGAGGGAGGAGCCTGCCGAAGTGCTTCAGAGCCTGCTGAGGTGCTCTGCTAGGCGCTGGCGAAGGCCACCACGGCGTTGTGGCCGCCGAAGCCGAAGGAGTTGCTGATCGCCAGCACGTCACCGGCCGGCAGCTTCCGCGGCGTCCTAGCCACGTCGAGCGGGATCTCCGGATCCTGCTGCGTCAGGTTGATCGTCGGCGGCACCACGCGCTCGGAGAGCGCCTTCACGGTGAACAGCGCCTCGATCGCACCGGCCGCGCCGAGCAGGTGCCCGGTCGACGCCTTCGTGGCGGTCACGACGACCTCGTCGAGGTGATCCCCGAACACGTGCTTCAGCGCCTTGTACTCGGCGATGTCGCCGATCGGCGTGCTCGTCGCGTGCGCGTTGATGTGCCGGACGTCCGCGACGTCGTGCCCCGCCGCGCGCACCGCGGCGATCATCGCGCGGGCCGCCGCCGTGCCCTCCGGGTCGGGTGCGGTGATGTGGTGCGCGTCACTCGTCACGGCGGATCCCACGACCACCGCGTAGATGCGGGCGCCTCGCGCCTTGGCGTGGGCCTCGGTCTCGAGCACCAGGGCCGCGGCCCCCTCGCCCAGGACGAACCCGTCCCGCGCCTCGTCGTACGGCCGCGACGCGTGCGCCGGGTCGTCGTTGCGCTTCGACAGGGCCTGCATCGCCGCGAACGACGCGAGCGGCAGCGGATGGATGCTCGCCTCGGTGCCGCCCGCGATGATCACGTCCGCGAGCCCCGCCTGCAGGTGCTCCACCGCGTTCGCCAGCGACTCCGTGCTCGACGCGCACGCCGACACCACGGTGCGGGCACCGGCTCGCGCCGAGAACTCCATCTCGATGGCCGCCGCGGGCGCGTTCGGCATCAGCATCGGCACCGTCATCGGCAGGACCCGGCGCGGACCCTTCTCGCGGAGGGTGTCCCACGCGTTCAGCAGCGTCCAGACGCCACCGATGCCGGTCGCCCAGTCGACGCCGAGCCGCTCCGGCTCGACGTCGGGCTCCCCGGCGTCCTTCCACGCCTCGCGGGCGGCGAGGAGCGAGAACTGGCTGCCGCGGTCGAGGCGCTTGGCCTCGACGCGATCGAGCACGGCCTCCGGATCGACGGCCGACGGGGCCGCGAACGTCACCGGGAGGGCGAGCTCGGCGACCCACGGCTGCTCGAGCGACCGGGCACCGGAGGCGCCGTCGAGGAGTGCCGACCAGGTGTCGGGTGCGTTCGGCGCGAGCGGCGAGAACGTGCCCAGGCCGGTGATGACGATGCGGGGGGCTGCCATGAGGGCGGTTCGAACCTCGGCGGTCAGCTCTGGGCGTTGACGATGAAGGTCACCGCGTCGCCGACCGTCTTCAGGTTCTTGACCTCCTCGTCGGGGATCTTCACGTCGAACTTCTCCTCGGCGTTCACGACGATCGTCATCATCGAGATCGAGTCGATGTCGAGGTCGTCGGTGAAGGACTTGTCCATCTCGACGGTGTCGGTCGCGATCCCCGTCTCGTCGCTGATCAGCTCGGCGAGGCCGCTGAGGACTTCTTCGGTGGACTGGGCCATGGGGTTGTGCTCCTTGCTCGGGGTCGGATTCGACGGCTGACAGTGTATTGGGCGCGCTCCGGGCATCCTCAGGGGAGCCGGACCACCTGCGACCCGAAGACGAGTCCCGCGCCGAACCCGATCTGCAGCGCGAGGCCGCCGGACGCCTCGGGGTGCTCCGCGAGCAGCGCGTGCGCGGCGAGCGGGATCGACGCGGCGGACGTGTTACCGGTGGTGACGATGTCGCGGGCGATCAGCACGTGCTCGGGCAGCTTCAGCTGCTTCGCGAGCTCGTCGATGATCCGGATGTTGGCCTGGTGCGGGATGAAGGCGGCGAGGTCGTCGGAGGTGATGCCGGCGGCGTCGATCGCGTGCTGGGCGACCTTCGCCATCTCCCACACCGCCCAGCGGAAGACCGCCTGGCCGTCCTGCCGCAGCGTCGGCCAGTCGACCGCCCCGGCGCCGTCGCGGTAGGCGGCGAGGGTGCTGTCCATGCCGACGGCGTCCCAGCGGGAGCCGTCGGAGCCCCAGATGGTCGTGGCGACGCCGGGCTCGTCGGACGGTCCGAGGATCGCCGCGCCCGCACCGTCGCCGAGGAGGAACGAGATCGTCCGGTCGGTCGGCTTCGCGTACTGCGAGAGCTTCTCGGCGCCGACGACGAGCACGTACTCGGCGAGGCCGGAGCGGATGAAGGAGTCCGCCTGCGCGATCCCGTACGTGTATCCAGCGCAGGCCGCCGAGATGTCGTAGGCGGGCGCCGGGGAGGCGCCGATGCGCTCGGTGAGCAGCGCGGCGAGCGAGGGCGTCTGCACGCTGTTCGACACGGTGGAGACGAGCACCGCACCGATCTGCTTCGGGTCGATGCCGGCCGCGGCGATCGCCTGCTTGGAGGCGTCCTCCGCGAGGTCGACGGTGTCCATGGCCTCCGAGGCGCGGCGCCGCTCGACGATGCCCGTCCGCTGCCGGATCCACTCGTCCGAGGAGTTGATGGGGCCGGCGATGTCGTCGTTCGTGACGATGAGGTCGCCGCGCGAGGCGCCGAAGGCGAGGATGCGGGAACCGGGGTGGCCGGAGGCCTGGTGCA
The DNA here is from genome assembly GCF_036559085.1 of Amnibacterium sp. GTDB lineage: Bacteria > Actinomycetota > Actinomycetes > Actinomycetales > Microbacteriaceae > Amnibacterium. Next base: position 29,301 of record NZ_DATBTU010000074.1, on the reverse strand, counting down.
GGGCGGTCATGCGGTCCGATCGAACAGGTCCTGCGCGGCGGCGAGATCCGCCGGCGTCTTCACCGCGACGGCCGGAACGCCCTTCAGTCCCCGCTTGGCGAGGCCGGTGAGGGTGCCGGCGGGAGCCAGCTCGACGAGCCCGGTGATCCCGGCGGCGGCGAACGACTCCATGGTGCGGTCCCACCGTACCGGGGAGGCGACCTGGGCGACGAGCAGGTCGACGAACGCGCCGCCGTCCTGCACCTCGCTGCCGTCGTGGTTCGTCCAGATGCGGGCGGTCGGGTTCTGCGGCGACAGGGTGTCCGCGAACTCGCGGAGCGTGCCGACGGCGGGCCGCATCACCTCGCTGTGGAACGCGCCGGCGACCTGCAGCGGGATCACGCGGCTGCCGCGGACGGGCTCGGACTGCAGACGCTCGAGCGCGTCGAGCTCGCCGGCGGCGACGATCTGGCCGCCGCCGTTGCGGTTCGCGGGCACGAGGCCGAGCTCGTCGAGGCGGGCGAGCACCGCGTCCTCGTCGCCGCCCAGCACCGCCGACATGCCGGTCGGACGCACGGCAGCGGCGTCGGCCATCGCGCGACCGCGCACCCCGATGAGGCGCATCCCGTCGGTCTCGCTGAGGATCCCGGCGGCGACCGCCGCGGTGACCTCGCCGACGGAGTGACCCGCGACGGCGGTCACGGGGCGCTGGAGGGCCGCGAGCGTGACCAGCCCGGCCGCGACGATCAGCGGCTGGGCGACGTCCGTGCGGCGGATCGTGTCGGCATCCGCCTCGGTCCCGAGCTGCACGAGATCGAGGCCGACGGCCTCACCGAGCCGCTCGAGGTGCTCCCGCGCTGCGGGGTCCTCGATCCACGGCGCGAGGAACCCGGGCGACTGCGAGCCCTGGCCGGGCGCGACGACGACGATCACCGCTCCAGTCTGCCGAACGCCACCTGACCGCGCGTTCGGGAAGCGCCAACGAATCAGGGGGAACGCTGTCCGTGCCCCACAACGGGAGCGGTCAGCGCCCGACGCGCCGCCGCGTCGGGACGGGCTCGCTGATCGCGCCGAGGATCAGCGCCGAGTGCAGGATCAGCGCCTCACGCGGCCCCGTGGCGTCGTAGCCGATGAGATCGGTGATCCGCTTCAGCCGGTAGCGGACCGTGTTCGGATGCACGAACAGCTCACGCGCGGTGCCCTCGAGCGACCGCCCGTTGTCGAGGTAGGCCCACAGGGTGCCGAGCAGCTCGCTGGTCGAGTGGTCCTTCAGCGGACGGTAGATGCGGGCGATGAGCGTCGACCGCGCGACCGGGTCGCCGGCGAGCGCGCGCTCGGGCAGGAGGTCGTCCGCGAGCACCGGACGGGGCGAGCGCCGCCACGCGCGCACGACCGCGAAGCCGGCGAGCGCGGCCCGTGCGCTGCGGGACGCCTCCACGAGGTCGGGCACCGGATGTCCGAGCACGACGGCGCCCGGTCCGAACCCGGACTCGAGGCGCTGCGCGATGTCGAGGAAGGAGAGCTGGTGGTCGTCGGCCGGCTCGCCCTCCATCCGCGCCACCTCGTCCTTGGGCTCCTCGGCGAGCCGGTCGCGCGCCGCCTCCTCGCGGCCGGCGATCGTCCATCCGCTGCGCTCGTCCGCGCGGCCGATCACGAGCACGAGCCGGTTGCCCTGCACGCCGATCAGCACGTCCGCCGCGAGGTGCCGGGCGGTGCGCCGCAGCTGGTCGACGTCGAGCACCGGGGGAGTGGTGCCGACGAGCACCGCCACCTCGCCGTGCCCGTGCCAGCCGAGCGCGGCGATGCGGCTCGGCAGCGCGTCATCGGCCTCGCCGGAGAGGATCGAGTCGACCACGAGGGCCTCGAGCCGCGCGTCCCACAGGCCCCGAGCCTCGGCGGCCCGGGCATAGACGTCCGCGGCCGCGAAGGCGATCTCCCGCGAGTACAGCAGGATCGCCTCCCGCACGGAGTCGTCGGTGCCGCGGGTGACCCGCTCCTCGACGACCTCGACCGTCGCGCGGATGAGCTGCAGGGTCTGCTGCAGACTGACCGACCGCAGCAGCTCGCGCGGGGCGGTGCCGAACACGTCGGCCGCGATCCACGGAGTCGACTGCGGGTCGTCGTACCAGCTGATGAAGGAGCGGATGCCCTGCTGGGCGACCAGCCCCACCGCGCTGCGCCGGCCCGGGGGCATCTCCCGGTACCACGGGAGGGTGTCCTCGAGCCGCTTCAGGGTCGCGGTGGCGAGCTCACCGGCGATCTGGCGCAGCCAGGCGAGCGTCTCCTGCTTGGTCCGGGCGGCCACGGCGGGGGCGGCCGGTCAGCTCTCGCCGCCGGCCGAGCCCGTCGTGCCCGCGTTCACGTCGTCGAGGCGGTACTTCGAGAACGCCTGCGCCGGCACCTCGCGGTCCACCTTGCCCTCCTCCGCGAGCAGCTCCAGCGCCCGCACGACGACGCTCGGGCCGTCGATGTGGAAGTACCGGCGCGCGGCCGCGCGGGTGTCGGAGAAGCCGAAGCCGTCCGCCCCGAGCGTCGCGTAGCTGCGCGGCACGAACTGCCGGATCTGGTCGGGCACCGAGTGCGCGAAGTCGCTGACCGCGACGACCGGGCCCTCGGATCCGTTCAGGCGCTCGGTCACGAACGGCATGCGGCGCGGCTGCCCCGGGTTCAGGAAGGCCTCCCGCTCAGCGTTCAGGCCGTCGCGGCGCAGCTCGCCCCACGAGGTGACGCTCCACACATCCGCGGCGACGCCCCAGTCCTCGGCGAGCAGCTGCTGCGCCTCGAGGACCCAGGGGACCCCGACGCCGGAGGAGAGCAGCTGCACGCGGGGACCGTCGACGTCCGAGTGCTTCAACTCGTAGATCCCGCGCTTGACGCCCTCGACGTCGAGCCCCTCGGGCTCGGCGGGCTGCGGCATCGGCTCGTTGTAGACCGTCAGGTAGTACATGACGTTCGGGTCCGGATGCGTGCCGCCGTACATCCGCTCGAGGCCGTCCGCCACGATGTGGCCGATCTCGTAGCCGTACGCCGGGTCGTAGGACACGACGGCCGGGTTCGTCTCGGCGAGGGTGAGCGAGTGGCCGTCGGCGTGCTGCAGGCCCTCGCCGGTCAGCGTGGTGCGGCCGGCGGTCGCGCCGATCAGGAACCCGCGGACCATCTGGTCGCCGGCGGCCCAGAGGGCGTCGCCGGTGCGCTGGAAGCCGAACATCGAGTAGAAGACGTAGACCGGGATGAGCGGCTCGCCCTGCGTCGAGTACGAGCTGCCGACCGCGGTGAACGCCGCGACCGCGCCGGCCTCGTTGATTCCGACGTGCAGGATCTGGCCCTGCGGGCTCTCCTTGTAGGCGAGCAGCAGCTCGCGGTCGACCGAGGTGTAGTGCTGGCCGCGCGGGTTGTAGATCTTCGCCGTCGGGAAGAAGGCGTCGATGCCGAAGGTGCGGGCCTCGTCGGGGATGATCGGCACCACGCGGGCGCCGAAGTCCTTGGCGCGGACGAGGTCCTTCAGCAGGCGGACGAACGCCATCGTCGTGGCGACACCCTGCGTGCCGGAGCCGCGCTTCACGACCTGGTAGGCCTTCTCGTCCGGCAGCGTGACCGGTGTGTGCGTCGTGCGGCGCTGCGGCAGGTAGCCGCCGAGCGCGCGGCGGCGCTCCTGCAGGTACTGGATCGCCTCGTCGTCCTGACCCGGGTGGTAGTACGGCGGCAGGTACGGGTTCTCCTCGAGCTGCGCGTCCGTGATCGGGATGCGCAGCTCGTCGCGGAACTGCTTCAGGTTGTCGAGCGTGAGCTTCTTCATCTGGTGGGTCGCGTTGCGGCCCGCGAAGTTCGGCCCGAGGCCGTAGCCCTTGATCGTCTTCGCGAGGATGACGGTCGGCTGGCCCTTGTGCTCGAGCGCGGCCTGGTACGCGGCGAAGACCTTGCGGTAGTCGTGGCCGCCGCGCTTCAGGTTCCAGATCTGCTCGTCGGTGTAGTCCTCGACGAGCTTCGCGGCGCGCGGGTCGCGGCCGAAGAAGTTCTCCCGGACGTAGGCGCCGCTCTCGGCCTTGTAGGTCTGGTAGTCGCCGTCCGGCGTGGAGTTCATCAGCTTGAGCAGCGCGCCCTCGGTGTCGCGGGAGAGCAGGTCGTCCCACTCGCGACCCCAGATCACCTTGATGACGTTCCAGCCGGCGCCGCGGAAGAAGCTCTCGAGCTCCTGGATGATCTTGCCGTTGCCGCGGACGGGGCCGTCGAGGCGCTGCAGGTTGCAGTTCACGACGAACGTGAGGTTGTCGAGGCCCTCGTTCGCCGCCACCTGCAGCTGGCCGCGGCTCTCGACCTCGTCCATCTCGCCGTCGCCGAGGAACGCCCACACGTGGCTCTCGGAGGCGTCCTTGACGCCGCGGTTGGTGAGGTACTTGGCGAGCTGCGCCTGGTAGATCGCGTTGATCGGCCCGAGCCCCATCGAGACGGTCGGGAACTGCCAGAACTCGGGCATGAGCCGCGGGTGCGGATAGGAGGGGATGCCGTGGGGCGCGCGCGAGCGCTCCTGCCGGAACCCGTCGAGGTCCGCCTCGCCGAGCCGTCCCTCGAGGAAGGCGCGGGCGTACATGCCGGGCGAGGCATGGCCCTGGAAGAAGACCTGGTCCCCGCCACCCGGGAAGTCGGGGCCGCGGAAGAAGTGGTTGTAGCCGACCTCGTACAGCGCCGCCGAGGAGGCGTACGTGGAGATGTGGCCGCCCACGCCGATGCCGGGCCGCTGCGCCCGGTGCACGGTGATCGCCGCGTTCCAGCGGATCCACGCCCGGTACCGGCGCTCGATGTCCTCGTCGCCGGGGAACTCGGGCTCGTCCTCGGGCGCGATGGTGTTGACGTAGTCGGTCGTCGGCACCATCGGGATCCCGAGGTGGAGCTCCTGCGACCGGCTCAGCAGGCTGAGCATGATCTCGCGCGCCCGCTCGTGGCCCGCCTGAGCCACCAGGGTGTCGAGGGATTCCCTCCACTCGGCGGTCTCGGCCGGGTCTCGGTCGAGGGTGCCGGCGAGGTACGGATTCTGATCGTTGACCGCCACTGCATCTCACTTCCTGGTCGAAGAGAAGAGGCGCTGCGAGTGTAGTGGGGCGACCTTGTGCCGCTGCGGGAGCATCGCCCTCCGTCACGCCACCTGCTCGTGGCTAGGCTCCGTCAGGAAGGGCCTTTAGCTCAGTCGGTAGAGCGCCACGTTTACACCGTGGATGTCGTCGGTTCGAACCCGGCAGGGCCCACCGGCTCGGCTGGCGGGGGCGCCAGGGAGTCGAACCCGGCAGGGCCCACGATTCGAAGCGAGCCTCGCCACGGCGTGTCGTCTCTGCCAGGATCCAGGCGTGCTGGCAGTGGTCGGTGCGACCGGCAGGACCGGGTCGCTCGTGGCCGAGGTCGCCGTCGCCCGCGGCCTCGACGTGCTCCTCGTCGGCCGCGACGAGGTGGTCCTGGCCGCGCTCGGACGCCGGCTCGGCCGCCCGTGGGTCGCCGCCACCGTCGACGGCGACGCGCTGCCGCGGGCCCTCGAGCGGGCGGACGTGGTCGTGAACGTGGCCGGACCGTTCGACGCCACGGCAGAGCCGGTGCTGAAGGCCGCGATCGCGTCCCGCACCTCCTACCTCGATCTCTCCAACGACCTCGCCCCGGTCCTCGCCGTGCTGAGGGCCGACGGCGCGCTCACCGCGGCCGGAATCAGCGCCACCCCGGCTGTCGGGTTCGGCACCGTCGCCACCGACGGGCTCGCCCGGCTGCTGACGGAGCGGATCCCGGACGGCGTGCGGCTCCGGCTCGGCATGGCGATCGGCTCCGACGGCGGCAGCAGGGGCGTCGCAGCGAGCGCCCGCGAGGTCGTGCGGGCCGGCGCTCGGCGACTGGAGGCGGGCGTGCTCGAGCGAGCGCCGCTCGGCCGCGGCGCCTATCGCGCCCCGGACAACGGGCCGCTGCTCGTCCCGGTCGGACTTGCCGACCTCGCGATCACGCCGCTGACCACCGGCATCCACTCCGTCGCGGTCGGCGTCGCCATGCCGCTGCCGCGCCCCGCGGCCCGGCTCGTGCTCCCCGCGGTGGCGGCGGCCGCCAAGCGGCTCCCGGCCTTGCCTCCGAGCCGGCCCAGACCCAGACCCAGACAGGGGGACCGGGAACCGGTCAGTCGCGCCTGGGCCGAGCTGACGGTGGCCGACGGCACGACCGCGTGGGCGTCGCTGCGCACGGGCGACGGCTTCCGGTTCTCGGCGGAGGCGGCCGTGGCCGCGGCGGAGCGCGTGCTCGCGGGCGACGCGGAGCCCGGCTCGGGCACCGCGTCCGGCCGATGGGGGAGCGCCTTCCTCGCCGCGCTCCCCGACGTGCGGATCGAGACGTCGCCCGGCCTCAGGTGAACTCGTCGGCCGTGCTCAGTCGGCCGCCGCGGCCATCCGCTCGAGCGTTGTCGCGACGCGCTCGTACGGTGCGAGGCCGATCGTCGCCGTGCCGTCGGCCGCCTGCTGCCCCTCGTCGAGCAGCCGGAAGAGCAGAGCACGAGCCAGCGCCGGGGGCGTTCCCGCCCATCCCGTGCTCGACAGCAGCGCTTCGCTCGACCCACCGCGCAGGAGCGCGTCGGCGACGACCACCGCCGACCCGTGCACGGCCGGGCGCCGGTAGGGCGACAGGTCGATCACCGCCGGAGCGAGGCCGGGTGCGAGCAGCACGTTGCCCAGCAGATCCAGATGCACGAGCTGCGGAGGCTCGTCGCTCGGTGTCGTGAGCCGGCGCAGCCGGCGCGCGAGCGCCTCGAAGGGCGCAGGGATCTCGATCTCGATCTCGATCTCGCCCCAGGCCGCCCGGTCCGCGAGCGCCCAGCGGTCTGAGCGCGCGCGGAGGAAGGACGGCGCCGGCAGCGGCGCGAGCGCCGCGTGCAACCGCTCCGCGGCCGCCAGCACATCCAGCGGGCGATCCGGTCGTGGCTCGCCCGGCAGCCAGACGTCAGCACGCCAGCCGTCGGCGGTCCACCGTCCCCCCACGGTCGGCACCGGCGTGACGAGGCGGATGCCGGAGACCCTCGCTCGCACGTCCGGAAGCGCTGCGGCCCACCAGCCGACCTCCGTCTCGGCCGACGGGCCGCCCACAGGCTTCAGCACCAGGTCGGTGTGCCCGCGGGCCCGCCAGCTCGTGCCCGCGCCGCCGCGGAGGGGCTCCGGACGGGCGTCGACCACGCCGAACGCCGCGAGCGCCTCCGGGCCGGGTGGCTGTCGCGCGGGCATCCGGACACGCTGCCACGGCTTCTCCGACCGCGAGGGCGTCGGCTGCGGAATCACTGTCTGACCCGGGGTGTTGTATCTGGTGAAGAGCCAGGGAGGCAGTCATGAAGGGTGATCGGGTCGAGGTCGTCGTGGACACGGGCGGCGACACGAAGACGTATGAGATCGAGGCGACTCGGGCAGGCAGGCGGCTGGATATCGCCCACGGTCGCGGCCTCGTCGAGGTGACCGAGGTGACCAGAGGCGGCACGCCCGTGCGCACCGCCCGGTTCATGGCGAGCAGGGTCATCGCCATGGTGGAGCACCCCGCCTCGCAGGAGGCCGTCGCCGACGACGTCGTGCCGCTCCGTCCGGTGGCCTGAGCCGCCGAGCACGAGCGGCCGCGCCGGTCCCCGGCGAGCCAGGACGGGTAGGGCGGGGAACTCCCCGCGCCTCCCCGACAGGCGCCAGGCGGTCGATACGATGCTCGCCATGGCGGACGACCGGCCCCGCGGGCATGCGGCAGCCGGTCCGGGCGACCAGATCGTCGACGACGACGAGCTCGCCGCCGCACTCGCCGCCGAGCTCGAGCGGATCGCGCCCACCGGCGCTGTCCCGGTGCTGCGGACCTCCGCGGTGCCGTTCGGTCCGCCTGCGGCCCCCCGGGGCGCAGCGCCGATTCCGCCCGCGATCTCGCCCGAACCACCGGTGCCCGCGGCGCGCAGTTCCCGGCGCCCCGCGGCCGACGCCGCCAGACCCTCGCCCGCTGCCGCGCCCCGGAACGCGGCGGCAGCGCCCGGCTCCGAGCGCGGTCCCGCTGCGACGCAGGCCGAGGACGCCCGGCCCGAGGTGATGGCCCCGCGATCCGCCCGACGCGCGGAAAGCCGTGCTCCGGCGGTCAAGGTGTCCCCGCCGGGCTCCGCCGAGCCGGAGCAGCCGCTCCAGGAGCACCATCGGCACGTCGAGACGTCCCGGCACGGCGGCCGCCGCGCCGGCCAGGCGCCCGTGGTCGTCCCCGACGACTCCGCCGTCCCGGTGCCACCGCGCTCGGCCCGCGCGCAGGCGTTCTCCACGACGGGGGAGCACCGCGTCGGCGTGGCCGCTCCCGGCCGCCGGCGAGCGGCCCAGTCGGTCGCCGAGCCGCCGACGACGCAGCCGGTGCGCACGGTGGTCCCCGAGATGGCGGCACCCGACGCCGGGCCGCTCGACGATGTCGCTGCGCCGGAGCCGGGGGTCGCGGATGTCGCCCCCGCGGCTCCCGACCGGGCCGACGTCACGGCGGTGAGCCCGGCCGCCGCGCTGGATCCGGGGGTCGCGGATGTCGCCCCGGCGGCAGCGGACTCGGCCGACCTCGCACCGGCGAGCGCGGTCGCGCCGTCCGCGCCCGCGCCGGGTGCGCTGCAGGACCCGCTCCACGAGACGGGCCCGCTGGCACTGCCGCCGACGCTCTACGAGTCGTGGGAGCGCTCGCTGCGCTCGATCGGTCGTCCCCGCCTCCCGGAGGAGCCGGGCGACGACGTCGCCGAGCACGCCGACGAGGACGCACCGACGATGGCGCTCTCCCGTGCGTCGCTCGGACCCCTGCCGGACCTGCCCATCCCGGCCGTCCCGTCGCGGGAGCAGGAGCCGAGCGCGGATGCGGAGCCGGCGCCTGAGCCTGAGCCGGGACCCGTCGCGCCGGTGCGCCGCCGCCGCTTCCGTGCACGCAGCGCCGACCCGCAGGTGGCTGTGCCCGCGGCCCCGCCCGCGCTCGAACCGGCACCCGCGCTCATCCCTGCCCTGATCCCGCGGGACGAGGAGGACGACGGCGTCGACGAGGTCGACACCGGCATCCACGCCGTCTCGGCGGCCGCGACCGCGGCGGTGCCGCTACCCCCGATGGTCGAGCCCGCCTCGCCGGTCACCGGCACCATCACCGTCGCCGCGGACGGTACCGATGCCGCGGAACGGCGGGCGCCGCTCGGCGGTCCCTCGCTGCTCGCGATGCTGCTGCTCTGGTGCGGCGCGTTCGCATCCCCGGTGCTGCTGCTCGCCGGCTTCGGGCTCGCCACGCTCGGCGCGGGAGGCGCCGCCGCCGGTGCGATGGTCCTCGGCGTCGCCGTCGCCGTGCCGGCGGCGGTCCGGCTGGTCACCGCGGCGGAGACCGATCGGGTGGGCTCGCCGGCCCTCGCCGCCCGGCTCTTCGGACCACGCGGCGGCGTCGTCGTGGCGGCCGTCCTGCTCGCCGCACGCCTGCTCGCCGCGGCGATCGCGATCCTCGCGGTCGGCGATCTCGCGGCGGGCTTCGTCGGCCGGACCGGCGTCGGCGGCGCGTCCTCCGCGGCCGCATCCGTCGCGGCGATGGTGATCGCCGGCCTCGGTGCGGTCGTGGCGACCGTCTGGGCTCGCCGCATCACGCGAGTCGTGCTCGGGATCCTCTCGGCGGCCGCGCTGGTCGGCACGCTCGGGCTGCTGACGGTCATGGCGCCCGCGGTGACGGTGACCGTCGCCGCGGAGCCCCCGCCCGGCAGCGCGGTGGCCGCGGGCGCGACCGCCTTCGCGGTGCTCGGCCTCGTGCTCGCGATCACCGCCGCGGACACGACCCGCACCGCGGCGGGCCGGGTGCGGGGACGCGGCGCGGCACTCGGGGTGGCGCTCAGCGCCGTCGCGGGGCTCGTGGTGCTCGTCCTGTCGCTGGCCGTGGGTCGTGGCGCCGGGGTGGTGGGCGATCCTGCGACGGCGTTCGCCGACGTGCTCGCGGGGGCGACGCCCGCAGCCGCCGCGGGACCGCTCGCGGTGCTGCTGCTCGTCGCCGCGCTGCCGCTGCCCGCGCTGCTCGTCTCGACCGCCGGGGAGACCGCCGCCGTTCTGATCAGCGCCGGGCGCTCGTCGCGCCTCGGGGCCGTCGCGGCCGGGCTGCTCGCCCTGGCGCTGGCCCTCGTGCTGCTCGCGGGCGGCATGGATGCGGGGACTGCGCTTGGAACGCTCGGCCCGGTCCTCGGGGTCCCCACTGCGGTCTGGACGGGCGTGGCGACGCTCGCGCCGCTGCGGCGCGCCGCGGTGCGTTCGGCGTCGGCGGCCCTCACCTGGGCAGCAGCTGGGGCGGTGGTGGTCGGCTGGCTGCTCGTCGACGGGCTGCTCGCTGCAGGCGAGCACAGCCCTGTGCTCGACGCGCTCGGTGTTGCGCGGGACGGCGCGTGGCGCGGCTCGCCCGCGATCGGCCTGGCCGCCGCCTTCGTGCTGGGCATCCTCGCCGCGGCGGTCGCGCGCATCGCGGGCACCGGTGCCGCAGCCCCACCTGCGTCGCGGCTGCGCAGCGGCGGCCGCCAGGCCGTCGATAGTGTGGAGGGATGAGCGTCTCTGGAGTGACCGCCCCTCCGGAGGTGCAGGCGCGGCTCCTCGAGCTGCAGGCGCTCGACGACGAGCTCGGCCGTATCGCCGCCCACCGCCGCCGGCTGCAGCAGGGGGGCGACCTCGCGGCCGCGACCGCCGAGCAGACGGCGCTGCGCCGCCGCGCCGCCGACGAGCGGGGCGCGCTGGAGGACCTCCGGACGCGTCTGAAGCGCCTCGAGTCGGACGTCGCCCTCGTGGAGCAGCGGCTGACCCGGGACCGCGGGCGGCTGAACTCGACCTCATCGGCGAAGGATGCGCAGGGCCTCGAGCAGGAGATCGCGTCGCTCATCCGGCGGCGAAGCACGCTCGAGGACGACGAGCTGGAGCTGATGGAGGCCGTCGAGACGGCCGAGGTGGCCGCGTCCGACACGGCCACCGCGCTCGCGGCGGCCGAGGAGCGCGTGCGCACCCTGCAGGCCGACCGGGACGACGCGATGGCGGGCCTCGCGGAGAACGAGGAGCGGGTGCAGGGCGAGCGCGCGGCGCTCGTCGCCGAGCTGCCCGCACCGCTCGTGGCGCTGTACGACCGGCAGCGCACGCGGTACGGCATCGGGGCGGCGCTGCTCACGCGCGGCGTCTCGCAGGGCAGCAACATGGCCCTGACCGGCGCGGACCTCGCCGAGGTGCGCGCTGCGGCGCCCGACGCGGTGGTCCTGGACCCGGAGAGCAACTGCATCCTGGTCCGCACCGCGGAGAGCGGCCTCGAGCCGACTCGGCCGGCCGGCGGTCCGTCCGCCTGACCGGGCCGCGGCGCGATCGACGAGGTTGCAAACGCAGCAGGTCCTCGGATCCGCATCCGCAGGATCGCGGATGCCGGTTCCTCGGTCGTTCGTGCAGGGACTCCGGCCGATGCTCGGCGCTTGAGGGAACGGGCCGGCGATACGCCGGGTTCTGTCCCGCTCCGTGAAGGAGCGGTGACGGCCATCTATCTCGGGACTGCGTTGCCGCAGCCCTCCAGCGGTCCACCCGGGACCATCGGCGAGCAGCCGAATCGGTCCCTGTTCGACCTTGCTCCGGGCGAGGTTTACCCAGCGAGTCCGGTCACCCGGACCCCTGGTGGTCTCTTACACCACCGTTTCACCCTTACCCCGGCCGCCCGGAGGCGGTCGTGGCGGTCTGCTCTCTGTTGCACTTGCTCTCGGGTCACCCCGGGTGGGCGTTACCCACCGCCCTGCTCTGCGGAGCCCGGACGTTCCTCGGCGGCCACCAGGCGGTGACCGACGCGACCGTCTGCCGGCCCGTTCCGGGGCAAGTCTACGAGGCGGGGGGCGCGGTCTCGTTGGTGGCGCGGACGAGGTGCTCTGCACCGACGCTGGGCCGGTCACCGGAGCCATGGGCAGCGAGGGCGGCGGCGCCGAGGATCCCGGCGTTGTTGCGCAGCGCCGCGGGCACGATCGGGGTGGCGAGGTCGAGCAGCGGCAGGAACTCCTCCGAGTGCTTGGAGACGCCCCCGCCGACGATGAACAGGTCGGGGGAGAAGAGGAACTCGAGCTTCTCGTAGTAGGTCTGCAGCAGCGCAGCCCACCGCTTCCAGCTGAGCTCCTTGCGCTCGCGGACGGCGTTGGAGGCGTGCGTCTCGTAGTCGACCTTGTCGCCGATGTCGAGGTGACCGAGCTCCGCGTTCGGGACGAGGAGGTTGCGGTAGATGATCGCGCTGCCGATGCCCGTGCCGAGCGTGGTCATGAGCACGAGGCCGTCGACGTCCTTCGCGGCGCCGAACTCGCTCTCGGCGTAGCCGGCGGCATCCGCGTCGTTCACGAACGTGATGTCGCGGGCGAGGGCGCGCTCGAAGAGCTGCTCCGCAGCGAGGCCGACCCACTTCTTCGAGACGTTGGCGGCCGACATCGTGCGGCCGCCCCGCACGATCGCCGGGAAGCAGACCCCGATCGGGGCGTCCGCGGCGCGGTCGTCGAGCTCCGCGAGGATCGAGTGGACGACCTCCACGATGTCATCGGGCTCGCCGCCCTCGGGGGTGGGGCGCTTGATCCGGTCGCTGAGCAGCTCGCCCGTCGTCACGTCGACGAGGCCGCCCTTGATGCCGGTCCCGCCGATGTCGATGCCGATCGCCTGGGCCACGGGGCCAATCTATCCTGCAGGCCTACGATGCGATTCAGGCCCCGATCAGGGCCGGGTGGATCGAGGAGCGACGATGGCCGACGACGACGCGTGGTGGTTCAACACGAAGACCGGCCAGGTCGAGCACGGCGCGCAGTCGCCCTGGACCGACCGAGCGGGCCCCTACACGAGCCGCGAGGAGGCGGAGGGCGCCGCGGCTCGCATCGCCGAGAACAGCCGCCGCTGGGCCGAGGACGACCGCCGCAGCTGACCCGGCCGGCGGGCGGCCTGCCGTCAGTCCGTGTACTCGTGCTCGGCGGACGGGTAGCGGCCCTCGGCGACGTCCTCGCGGAACGCCTCGACCGCATCCGTCAGCGTCGCCCTGAGGTCGGCGTAGCGCTTCACGAACTTCGGGATGCGGCCGGCGGTCAGGCCGGCGAAGTCGGTCCAGACCATCAGCTGCCCGTCGACGTGGGGGCCCGCCCCGACGCCGATGGTGGGGATCGACAGCAGCTCGGTCACCTGCTTCGCGACGCCCGAGGGCACCATCTCGAGCACGACGGCGAAGGCGCCCGCGTCCTCGACGGCCTGAGCGTCCGCGATCAGCTCCTCCGCATCCGCCCCGCGGCCCTGCACGCGGTGGCCGCCGAGCCGGTGCTCGCTCTGGGGGGTGAAGCCGATGTGCGCCATGACAGGGATGCCTGCGGAGACGATCCGCTCGATCTGCCGGGCGCTGCGGCGCCCGCCCTCGAGCTTCACCGCGTGCGAGCCGGTCTCCTTCATGAAGCGGAAGGCGGTGGTCAGCGCCTGGTCGGGGCCGAGCTCGTAGGTGCCGAACGGCAGGTCGGCGATGACGAACGCCCGTCGCACGGCGTGCGCCACGGCGCGCGTGAGCGGGATGAGCTCGTCCACCGTCACCGGCACCGTGGACTCGTAGCCGAGCACCACGTTGCCGGCGGAGTCGCCGACGAGCAGGAAGTCGATGCCCGCCTGGTCGAAGATCTCGGCGGTCTGCACGTCGTAGCTCGTGAGGCCCGTGATCCGGATGCCGGACTCCTTGGCCTGCTGGAAGTGCCGGGTGCGCACCTTCGCGCGAGGATCTGCCATGGGTCGAGCGTAGTGACGGGAGCCCGCGGCGAGGCTCAGTCGGCGGGGCGGCTCGTCTGCGCCTGCGCGATGCGCAGGATGGGCATGGCCGCTAGTTTAGGAACGGCCCCGGGAGCGCCCGGTTCCCCCGGAAGAGGAGACGCAACCGACGTGGTCGACAAGCAGCGCGACTTCGTGCTCCGCACGATCGAGGAACGCGGCATCAAGTTCGTCCGCCTCTGGTTCACCGACGTCGTCGGCACCCTGAAGTCGGTCGCGATCGCCCCCGCCGAGGTCGAGGGGGCGTTCGCCGAGGGCATCGGGTTCGACGGCTCGGCGATCGAGGGCTTCACGCGCTCCTACGAGGCGGACGTGCTCGCGCAGCCCGATGCGAGCACCTTCCAGATCCTCCCGTGGCGCGGCGAGATCGACCCGACCGCGAGGATGTTCTGCGACATCACGACACCGGACGGGCAGCCGGCCGCCGCGGATCCGCGGAACGTGCTGAAGCGGGCGCTCGCGAAGGCGGCCGACCACGGCTTCACCTTCTACACGCATCCGGAGATCGAGTTCTACCTCCTGAAGTCGAGCACGATCGGGCCCGAGGGCCCCGAGCCGGTGGACTCAGCGGGTTACTTCGACAACGTGCCGGGCGGCACCGCGCACGACTTCCGCCGCCGCAGCGTGCGGATGCTCGAGGACCTCGGCATCTCGGTCGAGTTCAGCCACCACGAGGCCGGCCCGGGACAGAACGAGATCGACCTCCGGTACGCCGACGCGCTCACCACCGCGGACAACGTCATGACGTTCCGCACGGTGATCAAGGAGGTGGCGATCGAGCAGGGCGTCTACGCGACGTTCATGCCGAAGCCGATGTCCGGCCAGCCGGGCAGCGGCATGCACACCCACATGTCGCTGTTCGAGGGCGACGCGAACGCGTTCTACTCGGCGAGCGGCGAGTACCAGCTGTCGAAGATCGGGCGGCAGTTCATCGCCGGCCTCCTCCGGCACGCCCCCGAGATCACGGCGGTCACGAACCAGTTCGTCAACTCGTACAAGCGTCTCTGGGGCGGCGACGAGGCGCCGAGCTACGTCTGCTGGGGGCACAACAACCGCTCCGCGCTCGTGCGCGTGCCGCTCTACAAGCCGCGGAAGGGGCAGTCCGCGCGCGTCGAGTACCGGGCGATCGACTCCGCCGCGAACCCCTACCTCGCCTTCGCGCTGATGCTGGCGGCGGGCCTGAAGGGCATCGAGGAGGGCTACGAGCTGCCGCCGGAGGCGGAGGACGACGTCTGGTCGCTGTCCGACGGCGAGCGGCGCGCGCTCGGCTTCTCGCCGCTGCCGACGAACCTCGACCACGCCATCCGCATCGCCGAGGAGTCGGAGCTCGTCGCAGAGACCCTCGGCGAGCAGGTGTTCCGCTACGTGCTGGCGAACAAGCGACGGGAGTGGCAGGCCTACCGCGCGCAGGTGACGCCGTATGAGCTCGCCACGAACCTCGAGCTCCTCTGACCGACGGGCGCCGGCCGGCGCCCTGCGGCTGACCGACCTCGCCCGGGCCGGGTTCGACGATCTGAGCGGGTCGGCCGACCGGATCCGTGCCCTGGCGGAGCGGATCGACGCGGATCCCACGCGGCTGCTCGCGCTCTTCGAGCGCCCCGTCGCCGACCCCGACGAGGCCCTCGGGGGCCTCGAGCGGCTGCACGACCGGGCGCCGGACCGCGTCGCGAGGGCGGTCGCGGAGCCGGGGTTCGGGCGGCGGCTGGTCGCGGTGCTCGGCGCGTCGAGCGGCCTCACCGACTTCCTCATCCGGCATCCGGGGGAGTCCGCGGTGCTCGAGGCGCCCATCCCCGAGCCGCTCGGGCCGGATGCGCTGCTCGCCGCGCTGCTCGCGGCGGTCGGCGCCCGAGACGGCATCGCGGAGGCGACCGGTGTCGCGGGCCGGCGAGCGCTCCGCGTCGCGTACCGGAGGGAGCTCACCCGCCTCGCGGCGTGGGACCTCAGCCAGCAGTCCGGCACCACGGCGCTCGAGGCCGTCGCCGCGGCGCTCGCCGACCTCGCCGCCGCCGCCCTCGAGGGGGCACTCGCCGTCGCCCGCGGGGAGATCGCCCAGACCGGGGGCACCGCCGCGCTGGCCGCCACCCGACTCGCCGTCATCGGGATGGGCAAGGCCGGTGCCCGGGAGCTCAACTACGTGAGCGACGTCGACGTGATCTTCGTCGCCGACCCTGTGGATCCGGGCTCCGCGCACGATCCCATCCCGGTCGCCACCCGCCTCGCGATCACGATGATGCGGGTGCTCGACGACACCGACGTGGAGCCGGCGCTCTGGCAGGTGGACGCGAACCTGCGGCCGGAGGGGCGCAACGGCGCGCTCGTGAGGACGCTCGGCTCGCACCTCGGCTACTACGAGCGGTGGGCCCAGGGGTGGGAGTTCCAGGCTCTGCTGAAGGCGCGGTTCCTCGCCGGCGACCGGGCGCTCGGCGACGCCTATGTGACGGCCGTCCGCGAGAAGGTGTGGCAGGCGTCCGCGCAGCCCGACTTCGTCGCGAACGTGCAGCGGATGCGCGAGCGCGTCGAGCAGCACATCCCGGTCGGGCAGGCCGACCGGCAGCTGAAGCTCGGCCCCGGCGGCCTTCGCGACGTCGAGTTCACGGTGCAGCTGCTGCAGCTCGTGCACGGCCGCACCGACGAGGGCGTACGGCAGCGGGCGACGCTGCCGGCACTCCGGGCCCTGGCCGAGCGCGGC
Organism: Amnibacterium sp.; assembly: GCF_036559085.1. GTDB lineage: Bacteria > Actinomycetota > Actinomycetes > Actinomycetales > Microbacteriaceae > Amnibacterium. The sequence goes on along the minus strand of NZ_DATBTU010000074.1, from coordinate 12,852 downwards.
TATGTCGGCCGGGTCGAGGCGGCCGAGTTCGCCGAGGACTACCGGGTGCTGCGGCTGCTCGAGCATCGACTGCAGCTGCGGCGGCTGGCGCGCACCCACCTCATGCCCGAGGATCCAGGCGAGCTGCGGCAGCTCGCGCGCGGCAGCGGACTCGCGCCCGACGGCGACGACCTCCTCGAGCGCTGGTCACGCGTGCGGTCGCGGGTCCGCGGGCTCTACCAGCGGCTCTTCTACCGCCCGCTGCTCAGCGCCGTCGCGCGGCTCCCCGCGGACGACCTGCAGCTCACCAGCGAGGCGGCCGAGGCGCGCCTTGCGAGCATCGGCTACCGCGACCCGCGCAGCGCCCTGGGCCACATCGGCGCGCTGACCGAGGGGGTGTCGCGGCGTGCGGCGATCCAGCGCACCCTGCTGCCGGTGCTGCTGCAGTGGTTCGCGGAGGGACCGGATCCGGATCAGGGCCTGCTCGCGTTCCGGCGCCTCTCCGAGCGGCTCGGCGACACGGCCTGGTACCTCCGCATGCTCCGCGACTCCGCCCTCGCGGCGCGACGGCTCGCACGGGTGCTGTCGGAGTCGCGGTTCGTGATCGGGCTGCTGGAGACGCATCCCGAGGCCGTGGCGTGGCTGGAGCGCGACGCGGACCTGCAGCCGCGGCCGCGGGCGGCCCTGCGGGCGGAGACGTCGGCCACGGTCCTGCGGCACGCGACCCGCGACGCCGCTGCCGCAGCGCTCCGCACCGCGCGCCGCCGCGAGGTGCTGCGGCTCGCGCTCGGCGGCCTGCTCGGCATCCTGAGCATCCAGGAGATCGGGCCGGCGCTCGCCGACGTGACGACCGCCCTGCTGTCCGGAGCGCTCCGCTCGGTGCGGCGCGACGACGGGCCGTGGCCCGAGTTCGCCGTCATCGCGATGGGCCGGTACGGGGGAGCGGAGCTCGGGTTCGGCTCGGACGCGGACGTCATCGTGGTGCAGCGCGGTCTCGCGGGCATGGCGCCGGAGGTCGCGCAGCGGCAAGCCGAGGTGCTCGTCTCGGAGCTGAAGCGGCTCACCACCGACCCCCGGCTGCCGCTCGACCTCGACTTCGACCTGCGGCCCGAGGGACGGAACGGCCCGGTCGTCCGCTCGTTCCGCTCGTACGAGGCCTACTACGCGCGCTGGTCGGTCACGTGGGAGTCCCAGGCCCTGCTCCGGGCCCGCGGCGTCGCCGGCGACCGCGACCTCGTGCTCGACTTCGAGGAGCTCGCCGACCGGATGCGGTACCCGGCCGACCTCGACGACGCCGCGCAGCGCGAGATCCGCCGGATCAAGGCGCGGATGGAGACCGAGCGGCTGCCGAAGGGCGCGGACGCGACGCGGCACCTGAAGCTCGGGCGGGGCGGCCTCTCGGACGTCGAGTGGATCGTGCAGCTGCTGCAGCTGCAGCACGCCGCGCGCGTGCCGGCGCTGCGCACGCAGAGCACCCTCGCCGCGCTGGACGCCGCGGTCGGCGCCCGCCTGGTCAGCCGGCAGGACGCGGCCCAGCTGCGGGACGCGTGGATCCTCGCGTCGCGGGTGCGGAGCGCGATCACGCTCTGGACGAACCGGACGAGCGACCTGCTGCCGACCGACCGTGGCCAGCTCGAGGGCATCGCGCGGATCCTCGAGTACCCGCCCGGATCCGCGAGCCTCCTCGAGGAGGACGTGCTCCGCGCCACCCGCCGGGCCCGAGCGGTCTTCGAGCGCCTCTTCGCCTGACGTTCGCGTCGCAGTTCGGGACGCTCTGCCGGGCCTGAAGCGGCCGGAAGTGCGCCACCAACACCGGTCCGGCAGCTCATGGCGCAGTTCCGGCCGCTGCATGGTGCCCAGAGCGGCTCGAACTGCGCCACGGGTGCGGTGATCGTCCTGTGGATAGGTCGCCCCCGGCGCGGTTCGGTCGGCCATCCTCTCCGGCGTGCGCACACCGAGGCCGCTTCCACCACACCTCCTCGACGTCCCGTTCGACCGTTCCGCCCTCCGGGAGACCGGGATGTCCGAGGGCCGGCTCCGACGGCGTGATGTCTCGCGTCCGTTCCGAGGCGTCCAGGTCACCTCGAAGCCCAGCACGGTCGAGGAGGCATGCCGCGCCTACCTCGTCCGGCTCCGGCCGGGGCAGTGGTTCAGCCACTCGACCGCAGCACTGCTGCACGGGCTCCCGCTCCCCGAACGGCTGGAGGTCGTCGCACCCCTGCACGTCAGTGCGGTCCGGCCGCAGATGCCGCCACGAGCCGCGGGTGTCGCGGGTCACCGGCTCTCCAGCCCTCCGCTCACCGTGCTGGTGGACGGCATCCCCGTCTGCGTCGCGAGCGAGGCCTGGTGCCAGCTCGGAGCGACCCTCACGCTCGACGAAACGATCATCGTCGCCGACGAGCTCCTCGAGCGCGCACCGCTGTGCGAGGCCGACGCCGTCGCGGTCCTTCGCCGTCGCATCGCGGCCACCAGGCGGAACGGTGCAGCGAACCTCGAGGACGCGCTCCGCGAGGCCAGGAAAGGAGTGCGGTCACCGGGTGAGACGCGGGTTCGACTGCTGCTCGTTCGAGCCGGAGTCATGGCCACGGAGCTCAACGCGCCGGTGACCGACTCCGTCGGCCGGATCCTCGGCCACGCCGATCTCGTCTGGCGGGCAGCCCGGCTGGTGCTCGAGTACGAGGGCGACGGACATCGCGTCGACCGGAAGCAGTTCCGATACGACATCGAGCGCTACGAGGTGTTCCGGGACGCCGGATGGGAGGTGATCCGTGTCACCGGGGACGACCTCGTCGGCTCACGGAGGGACGCACTCGTCGAGCGCGTGAAGCGAAGACTCCGAACTCGCGCTGCCCGATCGAGCGAGTTCGGGTCGCAGTTCGAGAAGCCATCCGTCGGATGAAGCGTCCCGAACTGCGACCCGAGTCGCAGTTCGGAGGGTCAGACCCCGAAGTAGAGCTCGAACTCTCCCCGGCGTGTCGCACGGTGTTGGACAGTGACTGGAGCCGCGGAAACTCGCGGTTTTTGTCCTGCCCGGTGACGGCTGTAGAGGCAGAGAGTGGCTCGCTTGCGGACTTTTTGCGGACTTTCTGCGGACTGGCCGACCTACGACGGGCACGCGCAGATGCCCCTCGGCGCTCCCGATCCGGACGAGACTCAGAGGAGGTGCTGAAGCCGATGGTTCGCGTCGCAAGCGCCCACTCCCGGAAGGAAGCGTCCGGGGTCACGTCACACACTGGGACGTCTCCGCGGGCCTCCATGGCCAGATCAAGGGTCAGCAGCAGGGCTCTGACACCGACCCGAGAGCGGATCCGACGAGGGCAGGCTCCGCGACCGTTCACGACGGCTGATCGAGAAGAAGGGGCTGTTCCACGTTGCCCGGGGCGAGCCCTTTGGCTCGGCGGGGGCAGGGGCGGACGCCGGAAAGCACCGTGTCGCGATCGCGTAATTGTGGAGGGCATCCCTGCGCTGCCGGCAGTCGCGCAGCGTCGGTGCGTCCGCGACTCAGAACAGGGAGGCGCCCGGCACGGCCGAGTAGACGATCCCGAGCGCGCCGAACACCACGACCGCCACGAGGACGAACCCGACCAGCGGAGCGACGAAGGCGGCGCGGCCTCGAGCGCGGAGTCGGAAGGCCGCAACCGTCGCGGCGACCAGCACCACGGGGAGCCCCGCCAGCCCGATCAGGAGGCCGACGGAGAAGCGGGTGTCGTCGCAGTGCACGTCCACACAGCTGTCCGCGATGAAGGCGGACAGCCCCACCATCACGAAGCCGTACGCAGCGGCCGCAGCGAGGAGGATCCCGAGCACCACCGTGATCGGTCCGTCCCAGCGCCGCATCGCCGCCGTCCTGTCCATGCCTCGACGGTAGTGGCGCCGATCCGACCGGTCCGGTCGTGGACTACTCGATCAGCTTCGACCGGCCCCTACAGATTCGAGCGGGCAGGAGTGGGCCGACTTGATCGCACGTCTCGGAGCAGGGTTCCGATTCGTCGCAGCAGGGTGCGGCGTCCTCTGAGACTCGACGGGTTGAAGCCGCGCCGCACTCCCGTGAAAGCCGCGCGTCGCCCTAGATTCTCGGGTGTGACAAGCATCGCGTTTGCGCTGATCCCTTTGCTGTACCTCGCCGTGCCTGCACTTCTCCTCTTGCTCCTCTACTGGATCATCCGTAAGGCAGTTGCGGCCGGCATCCGAGACGCCCGGGACGAGCCGGAGAAGCTTCGCTCCCGGATGTAGTTCCGGAAATCGATCGCGTCTCACGAGCAGGCGTGTGGCATTCCGCCGGCGGTGAGTTCTGGACCTCGTCGTTGGGTGGAGGAGCGCGGTCAGTCGACGAGTGCGGCGACCGCTTCGATCTCTACGAGCTGGTTGGGCCAGCCGAGGACGGTGACTCCCATGAGGGTGCTGGGCGGGGTGCGCTTTCCGAAGTGGTTGTGCACGACCGCCCAGACCTTGGCAAGGTCCGTCTGTACTGCTGAAGCGACGAGGGCTCGCACGAAGACGACGTCGTGGACGGTGGCGCCTGCTGCGGCGAGGGCGCGCTCCATGTTCTCGATGCAGGCGGAGGTCTGTTCAATGAAGTCGCCTGGGGCCACCACGTGCCCGTCGACGTCGAGCGGGCAGGCTCCGGCGAGAAAGACGGTCCTCGCGTGCGGGGGAGCGGTTGCTGCGTACGCGTACGGGACGGTCTCTGAGATGGCTTCGCCGGAGTGGTTCTCAGAAGCTGTCTCAGAACTCCGTCTCGTCATGGCGTTACGGAGCCAGGATTGAGACGCCGCCTCGACCGGCGTTCCACCCGGAGGCCGTGTGACGGGTACGGCTACGGGGCTGCGGCACGAACCCGTCGTTCGCCCCGTCGTTCGGAACGATGGGTTCGGCGACGGGTTTCGGCTCGTTTTGTCCCGTCCTGGCCTGCCTCCTCAGGCGGGGCTGCTTGCGAACCACCCGCAGCACAGCGCCAAAAGAGGGCTTGTGCTGTGGGTGGTTCGCAAGTGCAGGAGGCAGGCCAGGACGGAACAAAACTCGAAGAAGAGAAGAAGTGAAGAGAAGAAGAGACAGGAGGGAAGAAGAGGGAATGGGAGGAGAAGAGGGAAAGGAGGTGACAGGCGGGGGAACTCGGTGGTTGGAAGGTCTGATCTGATGCTGAGACGCAAGGGGGCGGTTTGAGAGCGAGTGGGAGGTTGAGGAGGACGAATCAGCAGGCGGGACGCGGAGGGGTTGGTTCATTCTCTACTGCGCGGGGGAGTGCGGACGATCCGGCGAGTGATTGGCAATGAACCGTTGGTCTGGGACGCGGGCTTGTTCATAGCCCCATGCCGTCGAGCAAAGACCGCAGGCGGGTCGTGCCGATCGCGCAGGTCGGTTCGGCCTGTGGGTTCGCTGTGCCGGCGTCACCTCCCGAGGCGGAGGACGATGAGAAGAGTGATCAGGCCGGCGATGCCGGCCAGGAGGATCGCGGCTTGTGGGTTCCCCGCGTTGACCGTCCAGCCGAGGCCGTAGCGGCGGGGGACGAACAGGGCGTGGTCGGCGCGGTTGATGTAGAGGAGTCCGCCTCGCCATTGCTTGTCGTCGTCCCGATGAACGAGTCCGGTTCCTTCTTCGACGGGCTCCCAGTCCCGGTTGTTCCGGGCGAGGACGATGACGGCCACAAGCACGCCGGCCAGGACGGGAACGACGATGGTCAGCGGTGCCCATGGGGTGATCGTGCCGGACCACATCAGCAGCGACGATGCGAGCATCCCGAGGTCGATCATCGCGGCCAGCCCGAGGAGCGCCTTGGCGCCGAGGACGGTGTAGCGGCGGAACCACCTGGCGGAGCCCGCGGGCCGGGCCGGGTCGAGGTCGGCTCTGCTGTGGAAGATCGCTGCCGCGATGCCGACGAGCAGTGCGGTCAAGCCCACTTGCACGAACACCAGCGAGAACGCCGTGCTCACGGACTTGACCGCCAGACGGTCCGGCACGCCGTTCGCCGTGTAGTGCACTGCGAGGATCTCGGGCATCGAGGGGTAGCGGACCACGCCGATGAGCACGGTCGCGATCGTGATGATCAACGGCGGGGCGAGCCAGAGCCACGGGAATCGCGGGGGACGGGTCCGCAGTTCCGTGTCCACCGCGATGCCTTGGCGCGTCCCCTCGTACCATCCGCCGGCGGCCTTCGCCGCTCGTATCCCGTGGTGGGCGAGGACGAAGCATCCGTACCAGGCGCCGACCAGGACGAGCACTGACAGTGGCAGCATCAGCGTCTCGCCGGTCACCGAATAGAGCGTGACGCTCCCCGCGGCGGCCAGGACCCCGCTGCCGAGCAGCCTCCCGCGGTAGAGGCGGATCTGCTTGGTGATGGCGGGGTCACTGACATGCGCGGGTGGGATCCGCACTCCGAAGGGCACGGTGGGGTCGGCGATGGAGGGCAGCGCCAGACCGATGGCGAGCACGAGCGCGAGCAGTGCCGAGCACAGGACGATTGCGAGAGTCATGCGGTGTCCTCGAGCTGTGAAGCGTTGAAGGTATGGAGCACGTCGTGGCAGGCCGTGAGTACCTCGTCGGCCGGGACCCCTCGTGCGACCGCTTCGGCGAGCAGCGTTCGTGCCCGCGCGGTCCAGTCAGCGCGAAACGTGGGGTTGGCAACGGGTGCGATCACGACCGCGCCGGTCTTGCGGTTGAGCCGGATCAGCCCCTGCTGGCGCAGGAGTTCGTAGGCCTTGTTCACGGTATGGAAGTTGATCCCGAAGTCGGAGGCGAGGGTCCTCGTCGCCGGCAGTGGGCTGCCCTCTGAGAGGTCGCCAGCGGCGATCGCCTCCACCACGCGGTCGCGCAGCTGCTGGTAGAGGGGCACGTCACTGGACAGATCAACCGTGAGGATCACCTCGCCGCACCTCCTATGATCTATGAGTTATAGAACAAAGCACAACTGGGCGCAAGGGTTGGTCTGCCCTCTCGACCGGCCTACTGAGCGCGCGCCGTGCCACGGGCCAAGGAGTGCAGCGGTGCGAGACCGTCCGTCGCGCGATCAGCGGCATGACGTGTGGACGGATTCGACCGGACATCTTGCAAAGAGGGAGCCGCAGCCTCCCACTCGGGACTCGGTTGCTTGGATCGCGAGTCGACGCCGAGGACGCCATTCAGGTGGCATGGGCTGCGCCCGGCGCGGAGCACCGCGACCCGACATCGGGAACCTGCGGTCGGCTCACCCGCATCCGGCCGCCGACGCCGAGGCCGAGGTGTGGTGCCCAGGGACGTGGGTCGAGGTGGGGTCCTGCCCGGTCCTCACGTTCCTCTCAGCGCCTCCCCGTACCGTGGTCCACGCGGTGCTCGCGCCGCCCAGGGGAGCGTGCCTGTTGGGGCGCCTTGTCAGGTTCGACTCCTGAGCTCTCCACCCGCAGTCGGTCGCTCGGCAACCATGGGGGCACCCGTCCTCTCCGGTGGGCGGCGCTTGGGGCGAGCGGCGGTCCTGCCTCGCCCCTGCGGGTAGGGCCGAAGCCGTGGCTCGTTCCTTGACTGAGTTAGGTCCGATGTCGATTCAAGAACTCGGTCCGGACCTGGCCCGGCCGAAACGGTCTGGCGGAATCGACGCCGTCCGCGTACTCGGCGTCGTCGCGGTCGTCGTCGCCCATGTGTGGGCCAACGACACGACGCGGCTTCTGTTCTTCCCCTGGCACGTGCCCGTGTTCTTCTTCCTCACCGGCTACCTGTGGAAATGGGACCGCGCCTTCCGGCAGGAGTGGTCGGCCCGTGTGAAGGCTCTCGGCTACCCGTACCTCACGTGGTCTGTCCTCGTCATGGTCTTGTTCACGGCACTTGCCAGCCACCCCTTCTCGGTGCAGTCGATCGCCGACCTCATGTACCGGGACTACTACGCCCTGCCGCCATTCCAGACCTTCTGGTTCGTGTCGGCCCTGTTCTTCGTCGTGCTGCTCTACCGGATCGTCTGCTGGCTTCCCCTGTGGGGGCAGTGGTGCGTCGGGCTGGCCGCGCTGACGATCGGCGTGTACGCGGGCCCCTGGCTGGCGAATTCCCCACTATCGGTGGGGGCGAGTGTCAGCTGCCTCGTGTTCGTGATCGCGGGTGCTTCCGCGCGCCGCGTCCCGACGCCCGCACCAGCACTCGTCGGGGCGCTCCTTCTGGCCGTCTCGGCCCTCCTCGTGGCGCTCCGCGTCTCGGCTCCCGTCGACTTGAGGGCAGGCAATCTCGGAACCCCGTACCTCAGCCCTGTCGTTGCGGTGGCGATCTCCTTCGGGCTGGTCCTCGTCGCCGAAGCACTGTTCAACCGGCTCCCTTCCAGAGTGTCCACGGTCACGACCGGGCTCGCAGTGCCGGCGCTGATCGTCGTCCTGCTGCACCCGGCCGTCCTGTGGATCGTCGAGCCGGGCAAGGTCGGCCGCCCCGTCGAGTTCGGGCTCGCCCTCATCCTTCCGTGGGTGGCTGGTCTCGTCGCAGTCAGGACGCCCGCCTCGGTGTGGCTGACCGGAGCCGGTTCGCGATCGGGAAGACCGTCCCGGCATCCCCTGCAACGCCAGGTCTTCGAGATGCGGCGCCCTCGCCTCTCGCGGAGGTGATCAGACCGGGCAAACCATGGAGTACCCACGCGTGAGCCTCCGGACACGTTGGGGGGATCCAATGCGACTCGCCACCGGTAACTCGAGACCGGTGGGGTGGGACGGCACAGTCATATAGCGCTTCCCATGTCGAAAGCGGCTGAACGAGTTCGTTCCCGTCGCGAGCACCACCCGCGATCGCGGCCGGCCCTCGGCCCATTGCGGAGGTCGTGAGGAGGCCCGCACCGGCACACAGCCACAAGGAGCAAGATCTCGGCACAAGAGAGCTCGCTGCCAGCGACCCCGGCGGCGGCGATGGCGGCGGCGAAAGGACGACCGCGATGCATGCGGTTGTGCACACCCTGTTGGCGCTGCCTGCCGGGCTGGCTTACCTCGCGGTCGGCCTGCTGGTGTTCTCCGAGGACGCGTTGTTCTTCGGCTTCCTGATCCCCGGCGAGACAGCAGCGGTCGTCGGTGGCGTGCTGGCCCACCGAGGGCACGCCGTCCTGCCGGCCATGATCATCGTCGTGGTGGCCGCTGCCATCCTCGGTGACGGCGTCGGGTACGCGGTCGGACGACGGGTCGGGCCCCGGCTCCTCCGCAAGGGCCCGTTGCGGCTCCTGGAATCACGAGTGCGCCGGGCGGAGGACTTCATGCGCGTGCACGGTCGCCCCGCCGTGCTGCTCGGGCGATTCGTCGCGTTCACCCGCGCGCTGATGCCCGCCCTCGCGGGGATCTCCGAGATGCCGTACCGACAGTTCCTCGCGTTCAACGCGATCGGCGGTGCGCTGTGGGGGAGTTCCTTCGTGATCATCGGATACGTCGCCGGGCGTTCCTACGAGGCCGTCAGCCGCGGGGCCGGCGAGGGCGCGGCCATCATCGTGGTCGTCGCAGTGGTCGTGATCCTCGTCGGCTGGCATGGACGACGACTGGCCAAGCGCGCACTCACCCGGTCCTCCACCGTGGTCCCCAAGAGCGTGAGGCCTCCGGCGGACGAAGACCGTTCGCGTGGCTCCCGCGCGTAGGAGGGACACGCAGGGCCCCATGCACCGCTCACGACGCTCCGCCGGAAGCCGGCCATCCGATGACCTGACTCCACTCCTCCTGACGACTGAGTCTTCGGACTCGCCGAGGCGGTTCAGTGGCTCCTGCGGTTGATCTCGAATGATTGAGGCCCAGAATCCCGACGTGGGTCGAGCCGAGGAGAAGTTCGAGTTGAGCAAGTCGGTCGGCTACGTCCCGAACCGGGTATCAACCGCTCCGCAGGCTCCGCGGGAGGCTGCCCTGCAGCCGCTCGGCCTCCACACCACCCCGTACTCCTGTCCGGGATTTCTGCAGCACCGACCGGGCAGGTCGAACTCCGCTCCCGCGCGCGGAGGCTTCGTCAGCCGACAGTCGATAGCGAAGTGAGCGCCATCCTCGCGTTACCGATCGAGGCCGTCCGGGTGCTCGCCCCCGTCTACGGGATCGCCGCGGTGCTGGTCGTCGCCCTCCTGCTGCCGGTACCAGGGGTGCGGGGGCGCCTCCGCGTCTGGTGGCCGATCGCCCTCGCCGCCGCGGGTCTTGGCGCGCTGCTGGGATCCCTGGCGGTCTGGCTCGTCCTCGACGTCCAGGATGTGTTCGGGGTGCCGGCCTCAGAGGTCATCCGTGCGGCGGCCGCGACCGCCGGAGCAGGCGTCGGGCTCGCGGTCGTCAATCTCGTCCGGACGCGGTGGTGGCGGAAGGTCGTCGCGGTGATCGCGATTCCGGCGGTCCTCGCCGCGGGCGGTCTGATGATCAACCGTGATGTCGCGTACTTCCCGAAGCTCGGGGACGCCCTCGGGGTCACCGGCGCGTCCACCCTGTCCCTCCACCATTCCACGGTCGCGACAGTGGATCTCCACCAGTGGCAGCCGCCGACGTCGATGCCGGCCGAGGGGACGGTGGGGACGGCGGATATCCCCGGCCTCGTCTCGCATTGGAACGGGCGCCCCGCGTGGGTCTACGAGCCGCCCGCGGCGCGGACCGCTGATCCGCCGAAGCTGCCGGTCGTCATCGCGTTCTCCGGTGAGCCAGGGGGCCCCTCGGACCTGTTCATCGCCGGCGGCCTGCAGGCGAAGCTCGACGCGATCGCACGGGCCCACCAGGGCGTCGCGCCCATCGTCGTCGTACCCGACCAGCTCGGCTCCTTCCGCAACAACCCGATGTGCCTCGACTCCCCGATGGGGCATGTCGCCACGTACGTCACCACCGACGTCCGCACCTGGGTGCTCGGACACCTCCCGGTCTCGACCAGCCGCAAGGACTGGAGCGTCGCCGGATTCTCCGAGGGAGCGACGTGCGCGGTGCAGTTCGCGGCCGCGGATCCGCAGATCTTCGGTTCCTTCCTCGCCATCTCACCGGAGCTCGCCCCCGTCGACCACTCCGTCGCTCGCACAGTGCGAGAGGCGTTCCATGGCAGCAAAGCGGCCTACGAGGCCGCGCAGCCGATCGCGGTCATGCGGAGGACGGGCACGTACCACGACACAACCGGGCTCTACTGCGTCGGCGCCCGCGACGCCCGTTACGGGCGGATGCTTCCTCCGCTGCTCGCCGCTTCCAAGCAGGCCGGCATGACCGTCCAGTCCACGAAGCTCCCCGGCGTCGCGCACAACTGGAACACCGGGGCAGCCGGTTTCGCTTGGGGACTGCCGAAGCTCGCCGCCCTCTTGAACCTCCCGTGACCGACCCGCCCGTAGTACGCGTGGTCGCCGTGGCGACCGGAGCGAACCCACCGCGGCAGCCCGGACAGTCATCTCGGGCGGCGACCGGCAGCTGACGGGGGCTCCACCGAGCGCACGTCGAACCGGCCCCGTCGCCCGGACCCCGGTGCAATCGGGGGCCCTGCGGTCGGCAGCCCCGCGGTTCCGCAGGTCGGCTAGACGTTCGCGAAGATCGTGGCGAAGTCTCGGCGCATGCTGACCGTGGTCCATCCGTGGGTTCGTGATGCTGCGAGGGCCTGCTGGTCGGTGTAGGAGTACTCACGATCGGCGTCGTCGTGGTTCACGAGTAGCGCGAAACGAGCACTGTCCAGCAGCTCGAGGTCACCCATGGTGTTGCCCGCCGCCAGCAGAGCGGTACCACCGGTTCGATCCCAGAGATGCGCCGGCTTCCCTGGGCCCTGGTCCGGGAGGTTCAGCTTGCGCTTCCGGACCAGGCGTCCGTCGCGGTACTCGACCTCGACCTCGGTACCGATGACATGCTCGCGCCGCGCCCCATACGCGGACTCCGCCATCGTCCGGAGGAAGTCACGGGAGCTGCCCGAGACGACGTAGACGGTGAACTGCAGTTCGCGCAGCAAGGCGGCGAGCTCGAACATGGGGGCGTAAGTCAGAGCCGGCCACGGGCGTCCGAACCTTGGATGCAGGTCCGCGCGCAGGAACGCCGCAGCCTGCGACTCGAACTCCTCGACCGTCTTGCCATCGAACCGATCAGCCACGAGTTCTTGCGTGCCGGGGCCGGTGAGACCGGGGAAGAGCTCTCCTGCGTGCTGGACCAGCGTTGCCGCCCGGCGCTCATCGGGCAGGCTCTCCAGGAACGCCGACAGCGCGGAGGTCGGCTTCTCCGGTGCAAGCGTCCCGTCATCGTCGAAAGCCGCCAACCGGCGCTCGACCGGAACCGCACCTGCACCTGCTGTCACGAGGTGCAGGAAGTCCAGGATCGCCGACTTCGTCGACGTCTCGCGCCATGACGCAAGCGCCGCGTGCATCGCCTCAGGGGTCATCCCTGATCCTCTCTCGTCCTGGATCTCTTCGCGTCATCCGCGCGGCCAAGCGGCCTGATCGCCCCACGATGCTCGCCGCCGGCCGGCTTTGTGAACCTGGCAGGCGCGGCCGCAAGCGGGCGGCGCTGGAGAGCGGCGGTGTCGCCGCGCACGGGGAGGGGGACCAACCCTGGCCTGCGCTGCCGCCTCCCGGTGAGCGGACTCCCGAGGCCCTGCCTGCCTTCGAACGGTGAGCCTGGGGAGCGCGTTCGGTGGGACGCCCGCTGACACCGGCTCGCCGCCGCTCCACTGAGAGCAGAAGTCCGGGCGGCTAGGAGACCTCGAAGTGTCAGCCGGTGGCTGCGACGGAGCAGGTCTCCTGCGCGGCGGTCTGGCCGCGGAGGCCGTTGATCGGTTTGGTTGCCGCCTTTCCCGCAGGTGTTGTGCTGCCTGTTTTCGTTGGCGCGGTCGTTGCGACCTTCGTGCTCGGCGTGCTCTTCGATGCGGTCGTGCTGTAGCCGTGGGTGGTCTTGCTGAGTTGGACGGGCTGGTCGGCGGTGATGCGGTTGAGCAGCGCGGGGGTGAGGCTGGAGTCGGGCACGACCTTGTTGGTGTTCGCGGGGT
>NZ_DATBTU010000073.1:0-5022 GCF_036559085.1 Amnibacterium sp. | reverse complement strand
ACCTCGGCGCCACCGGCCTCGAGATCCTCGGCGAAGCGCACATCGAGGACTACCCGAACCCGCCCACCGCCTGGCTCGACGCCTGGTTCGCGCGCCTCGACCGCTTCGGCCTCACCCCGACCTGCTACGGCTCGTGGGTCGACCACCGCCGCTTCCCGGGGCGCGACATCAGCGAGGACGAGGCGGTGCAGCAGCTCGAGACCGACCTCCGGCTCGCGGCGCAGCTCGGCTTCAAATACGTCCGCCCCAAACTCGGCGTCGTCACCTCCGACCTCGAGCCGCATCCCGTCTGGGAGCCGGCGACGCTCCGCGTGCTCGACCTCGCCGAGGAGCTGGACGTCATCATCTGCCCCGAGATCCACTGGCCGAGCGTCATCCGCTCGAAGGTGGTCGACGACTACATCGCCCTCATCGAACGCACCGGCACGAAGCACTTCGGCCTGCTGATGGACACCGGCGTCTTCCAGAAGTCGATGCACCACCGCAGCGGCGGCGTGCCGAGCCGGATGGGCCGGGGGTCCGCGCGGCCGCCGCTCACCCCCGTCGTGCCGGTCGCGGACCTCGAGGACGTGCTGCAGCACGTCGTGCACGTGCAGGCGAAGTTCTACGAGATCGACGACTCGCTCGAGGACCACCACATCCCCTGGGCCGAGTTCCTCGAGGTGCTCGTGCGCCGCGGGTGGAGCGGATTCCTCAGCAGCGAGTACGAAGGTGACTATGAGACGGGGCGCGCCGCCGACCAGCTGCGCCGGCAGCACGCCCTGATCCGCACCCTGCTCGCGAAGGAGATCGCATGACCCGCCCCATCACCCTCTTCACCGGCCAGTGGGCCGACCTGCCGTTCGAGGAGGTGGCCCGGCTCGCGGGGGAGTGGGGCTACGACGGCCTCGAGATCGCCTCGTGGGGCGACCACCTCGACGTCTCCCGTCACGCCGACGCCGACTACGTCGCCGGCCGGAAGGCGATCCTCGAGAAGAACGGCCTCCAGGTCTGGACCATCTCGAACCACCTCGTCGGCCAGGCGGTCTGCGACGACCCGATCGACGCCCGGCACCGCGGCATCGTGCCGGACCGCGTGTGGGGCGACGGCGAGCCCGAGGGCGTGCGGCAGCGCGCGGCGGAGGAGCTGAAGGACACCGCCCGGATGGCGAAGGCGCTCGGCGTGAAGACGGTCACCGGCTTCACCGGCTCGTCGATCTGGAAGACCGTCGCGATGTTCCCGCCCGTGCCCGACGAGATGGTCGAGGCCGGGTTCCAGGACTTCGCGGACCGCTTCAACCCCATCATGGACGTGTTCGACGAGGTCGGGGTCCGGTTCGCCTTCGAGGTGCACCCGAGCGAGATCGCATACGACTACTGGACCGCCAAGCGGATGCTCGACGCGATCGGCAACCGGCCGGCGTTCGGGCTCAACTGGGATCCCAGCCACATGGTCTGGCAGCAGATCGACCCGGTCGGGTTCATCCTCGACTTCGCCGACCGCATCTACCACGTGCACTGCAAGGACTCGAAGGTGCAGACGGGCAACGGCCGCAACGGCCGGCTCTCCTCCCACCTCCCGTGGGCGGATCCGCGCCGCGGCTGGGACTTCGTCTCGGTCGGGCTCGGCGACGTGCCGTGGCAGCAGTGCTTCCGGGCGCTGAACGCCATCGGCTACGACGGCCCCCTCTCGGTGGAGTGGGAGGACGCCGGCATGGACCGCCTCGTCGGCGCCCCGCAGGCGCTCGAGTTCGTGCGCGCGAACGCGCTCACCCCGTCGGCGGCCGCGTTCGACGCCGCCTTCTCCAGCTCGAGAGGCTGACCATCCGTCCGCCGGCGGCGCGTGACGCCCGCGCCGCCGGCGGCGCCATCCACCGCATTCCCGACGACGAGAGGCGGACTCCGTGCCCGACCCGCTGAACGTGCTCATCCTGTCCGGTCACATGACCCGCGAGCACGACAACGAGCACCGCAGCTTCCGCCAGCACAACGCCTGGCTGACCACGCTGCTGGAGGACACCGGCCGCTTCCGGGTGCGGGTCGTGGAGGAACCGCGCGGGCTCGGCGCCGAGATCATCGACAAGTACGACGTCGTGCTCGTGATCTTCGAGGGGCGTGACGGCTACTTCGACAAGGCCGTCGGCTTCGGCGAGGAGACCGACGCCGCGCTGCTGAAGTTCGTCCACGAGGACGGCAAGGGCATGGTCTGGTTCCACGGCTCGGCCGCGCAGGAGGACGACTGGGGCTACCCCGAGGAGTACAACGTCATGCGCGGCGCGAAGCTGAACCAGCAGACGAGCCTCCGGCCACGGCCCTGGGGCGAGGCGCAGCTCGACGTCGTCGACCCGCGGCATCCGATCACCGAGGGGATCAACGCGCGCTGGACCGTCACCGGGGACGACATCCTCACGGGCGTCGAGATCCACGAGGGCACGCAGGTGCTGCTGACCACCTTCGACGACCTCGAGTCGTACGAGAACGCCCCGATGTGGCCGATGTCGCACTACCCGGTCAACATCCCGGATGGCGGCATCGCGGCGATGCCGGGCATCAACACCGACCAGCCGCTCGCGTGGATCAACGAGTACGGCGCCGGTCGCTGCTTCACGATCACGATCGGCCACGACATCGACACGTTCCGGCGGATCGAGTTCATCCGCATGTTCCCGCGCGGCGTCGAATGGGCCGCCACGGGCGAGGTCACCCTGCATGGCCCCGACCGCCGCGGCGAGCGGCGCTTCCTGCCCTGGCCGTACTACAACCGCGAGGGCTGAGCGAGGCCGCGTGGCCCAGCCGCTAGACGAGCTGCTGGATGCGCACCGCGGAGCCGATCGGCGTGCCCGCGGCCAGCCACAGCTGCAGCGCGTCCTGCCGGAAGAGGCGCCGCGCGACGAGCAGCGCGCCGCCGACGGTGCCGACCTCGAAGTCGGCCGTGCTCGGCCGGATGACGAGGTCGTGGGCGGCCAGCTCGATCGCCTGCTCGAGCACGGCGGCCTTGAAGGTCTCGAAGAAGACGTCGCTGCCCAGGAGCGCGGTGCCGCCGAGCACGAGCGTGCCCGGGTTTGCGAAGTTGACGAGGCCGCCCACCGTGAGCCCGGTGAAGCGGGCCGCGCGGCGCACCGCCGCCATCGTGACGGGGTCGCCGGCGGCGATCGCGTCGCGGAGCTCGAGCCCCAGGATGTGACCGTTCCGGGCGAGGAGGTCGGCGAGCATCGGGCTCTCGCCGCGTTCGGCCGCGGCCGTGAGGATGCGGCTCAGCCCCCAGCCGCTGGCGACCGCCGCGAGGCACCCGGTGCGCCCGCAGCGACAGACCGCGGTCGGGTCGTCGGTCACCCGGAAGTGCCCGATGTCGCCCGCCGCGCCCGTGTCGCCGCGGTGCACGCGGCCACCCGTGATGAGTCCGCTGCCGATCCCCTCGCCGATCTCGACGTAGAGGAGGTCTCGGGCGTCCCGCGGCTGGTCGAGCGCCCACTCGCCGAAGGCGCGGAGGTTGTCGTCGTTGTCCACCCAGACGGGCGCCTCGTAGCGGTTCCGGAACCAGCCGCGCACGTCGTAGCCGTCCCAGCCGTGCATGATCGGCGGCGCGACCATCCGGCCCGAGGTGAAGTCGATCGGACCCGGTAGCCCGAGCGCCACGCCCCACACGGAGCGGCCGTGCGCGACGCGCTTCAGCAGCGACTCGAACTGCCCGTGCACGATCGGGAGCACGACGTCGGGGCCCTGGAGCACGTCGGCGTCGGCCGTGCTGCGCAGCAAGGCTGTGCCGTCAAGGTCGCTCACCGCGGCCCAGACGGAGTTGTCGGCGAAGCTCGCGCTGAGGATCAGGCCCGCCTCTGAGCGGAAGCGCACCGTGCGCGAGGGCCTGCCCCGCTCGGCCTGGGCCGTGCCGCCCTCCTCGAGGACGCCGAGGTCCATGCCCTCGCGGAGCCGCTCGTTCACGACCGTGCGGCCGAGGCCGGTGGCCTGCTCGAGCTCCGGACGGGTGTTCGCGACGCCGGTGCGGACGAGGTCGACGATCTGCGCGAGGAGCAGGATGTCGCGGCCCGATGGCGGTGGGGCCGCCACGTCACGACGATCCACCCGGGTGCCGGTCACCATCGGATGCTATCCGTCCGCTTCGTGCAGAAGGGGCGACGGGACCGGAATCGGCGCGCTGCCGGAGGCGGCGGAACGCGCCGCCGCCTCGAGCACCTGCAGCACGTGGAGCGACTCCGCCGGGTCGACGGGCAGCGGGCCGTCGCCGTCGAGCGCGCCGGCGAGGATGCGGTAGAACTCACGGGCATCGGTGTCCACCGGCGCGACCGGGGTCACCGGTCCCGGGAGCGGGACGGGTCCGGGCGGGCCGCCGGCGTGCCGGCGCGTCTCGAAGGTGTCGAAGGATCCCCAGCGCGGATCGAGCGGGCCGACGCCGTGGAAGACCGCCGCGAACTGGCCATCCTGGCCGGTGGAGACGAGCGCCGCCTCCGTGCCCTGGACCACGAAGGTCGGCACCGGCCACGAGGTCATGGCCCCGAGGTGCAGGTGACTGCGGGCACCGGAGTCGTGCAACAGCGCGAGGAAGCCGTCGTCCCTGACCTGCGTCCCCGGACGGCGCGCATCCAGCTCGGCGATGACGGAACGGACGGGACCGAGCAGGGCGACGGCCTGGTCGACCATGTGGCTGCCGATGTCGGCGAGCGGTCCGTCCAGGGTGCCGGGCCGTGCCTGCTCCCGCCAGTTGTCCCAGATGCCGGGGCTCCAGCGCACCAGCCAGGCCTCGTAGCGGAGGACCTCGCCGACCTCGCCGCCGCGGACTGCGGCTGCAACGGTCGCGTAGTCGCGGTCCCAGCGCTTGTTCTGGAAGGCGACGACCGGCACGCCCGCGGCGCGCGCCGCGGCCTGGAGGCGCTGCGCGGCGGCGGCGGTCGGCGCGAGCGGCTTCTCGATCACGGTGGGGATGCCGGCACCCAGCAGCGCGAGGCCGAGCTCGACGTGGGCGTCGTCCCTGGCGGTCACGACCGCCAGGTCGATGCCGTCCTCGGCGGCGACCAGCTCCGCGACGCT
>NZ_DATBTU010000072.1:0-22960 GCF_036559085.1 Amnibacterium sp. | reverse complement strand
GTGGGTTCCGTACGAAGAAGGATGCCGAGCTGTTCCTCGCGATCACCGAGGTGGCGATGGTGCAGGGCCGGTACGTCGCGCCCGAGAAGGCCCGAATCACTCTGTCGGAGTGGCTCGACACCTGGCTGGCTACACGCGTCGACATGCGGGCCTCGTCGCGCACCCGCGTCGTCGGCATCGTCGAGAAGTACGTCCGCCCGCAGCTCGGCGCCGTCCCGCTCGGCCGGATCACCCGGCTGCAGGCGCAGCAATGGGCATCCGGCCTGCCCGGATCTCCGCAGTCGGTGCGGAAAGCCGTGAACGTGCTCTCGGGAGCCCTGCAGCTCGCCGTCGACGACGGCCGACTTCCGGCCAACCCCGCACACCGACTGAAGCTGCCGCGGTCCGTGAAGACGTCGAAGCGGTACCTGACGCACGACGAGGTCGCGGCGCTCGCGCTGGCTGTCGGCGAGCAGCCCCTCGGCCGGGAGCTCGGCTACGACCTGATCGTCCTCGTGCTGGCCTACTGCGGGCTTCGCTGGGGCGAACTGGCCGGCCTCCGTGTCGGGGACATCGACCTAGTCACGCGTCGGTTGGTGGTGCGGCAGACGATGGTGATGGACAACGGACGGCCGCACGTCGAGGCGCCGAAGGACTACGAGCACCGCTCCATCGCGATCCCGCCGTTTTTGGCAACACTGCTGTTGCCACACCTCGCCGGCAAGGCACCCGCGGACCCCGTCTTCATCGGAGCTCGAACGGCGACCTATCTGCGGAACGCGGTCTTCCGGCACGGCTGGTTCAACCCTGCCGCTGCAGCGATCGGGCTGGACGGGCTGACACCGCACGAGCTCCGGCACACCGCGGCCAGCCTGGCCGTCGGATCGGGCGCGAACGTGAAGGCCGTGCAGCGGATGCTCGGGCACGCGTCCGCGGCCATGACCCTGGACACCTACACCGACCTCTTCGATGACGATCTAGAGGCCGTTGCCACGGCCCTCGATCACCGGGCGATGCAGACGGATGTTGCCAAACTGTTGCCACGGAGCGCGAAGCGACCCCCGCCACGAAGCCCAGGAACGAGAAAAACCCCCGGTCAGACCGGGGGTTTCAGCTCGTGACCCCAGCGGGATTTGAACCCGCGTTACCGCCGTGAGAGGGCGACGTCCTAGGCCGCTAAACGATGGGGCCGGACTGCTGCGGGCGCGCCGCAACGGACATCGAGTATGCCACATCCTCGGAGGCCAGGCGATTCGAGCGATCCCCCGAGCCGTCCACCGCGCAGCGGAAGGTCACCCCACGGGTGTTGGCTAGGCCCATGCGCATCACGAAGCTCGAGCACGCGGCCCTGCTCGTCGAGGAGGGCGGTCACCGCCTCGTCGTCGACCCGGGCAGCCTCACGAACCCGATCGTCGGCCTCGAGAACGTGCAGGTGATCGTCATCACCCACGAGCACGCCGACCACTGGACCGCCGAGCAGCTGCGGCGGATCCTCGAGATCAACCGCAACGTCGTCATCTTCGGGCCGGAGGGCGTCGCCAAGGCCGCCGAGGGCTTCGACGTCGTCGAGGTGCATCCCGGCGAGACGCACGACCACGGCGACTTCGTCCTCAAGTTCTTCGGCGGGCGGCACGCCGTCATCCATCCGTCGATCCCCGTCATCGACAACGTCGGGGTGCTCATCAACAACCGGCTGTACTACCCCGGCGACTCGTTCACGGTCCCGGAGAGCGTCGTGGTCGAGACGCTCGCCGCCCCCGCCGGAGCGCCCTGGATGAAGATCAGCGAGGCGATGGACTACGTCACCGCGGTCGCCCCGAAGCGAGCCTTCCCGACGCACGACGGCGTGCTCTCCGCCGCCGGCAAGGCGATCGCCAACGACCGGCTGAAGGCCGTCACCGAGGCAGGCGGCGGCCAGTGGTACCCGCTGCAGAGCGGCGACTTCCTCGACATCTGACGCCCGCCGCGTCAGGCGGTCGTCTCGTCGTCGAGGCGGCCGCCCGGCGCGAGCAGGCGGGAGACGACCGGATCCGCGGGGTCGCTCCGCAGCGCGGCGAGCGTGCCGCGCTGCAGCACCCGACCCGCGTCGAGCAGCGCGACCTCGTCGGCGAGCGCCTCCGCATCCGCGACGTCATGCGTGACGAGGATCGCGGAGCCGGGGAACGAGTCGAGCAGCGCGGCGATCGACGCGCGGAGGGCCGGCCGCAGCTCCGCATCGATCGCGGCGAGCGGCTCGTCGAGCAGCAGCAGCGCCGGCCGCCGGATCATCGTGCGCACGAGCGCGATCCGAGCCGCCTGACCGCCGGACACCTGCGACGGCCGACGCTGCGCGAGGGCGTCGAGCCCCTGCTCGGCGAGCGCGGCGTGGGCCTGCTCCCGGGCGTCGCCCCGGGTGGCGCCACCGGCGCGCAGCCCGAACGCCACGTTGTCGAGCACCGAGAGATGCGGGAACAGCGCCGGCTGCTGCTGCACCAGGCCGATCGAGCGGCGCTCCGGCGGGACGAAGCGGCGGTCGGCGTCGTCGAGCACGACCCCGTCGAGCGCGACGGATCCGCTCGTCAGCGCCGTGATGCCGGCGAGCGCCCCGAGGGCGGTCGACTTGCCCGCGCCGTTCCGGCCGACGACGGCGAGCACGGTCCCGGGGCGCACGGACAGGTCCGCGTCGAGCGCGAAGGCGCCGCGCTGCACGCCGAGCCGCGCGGAGAGGGCGCCGCTCACGGTCGGAGCCCCGTCAGCCACCGCTCGCGCAGCGTGACCAGCACGGCGATCGCGACGAGCACGAGCACCACCGCGATGGCGATGGCGGATCCCGGATCGTTCGTCAGCGCGATGTAGGCGGCGACCGGCAGCGTCTCGGTCACGCCGGGCAGGCTCCCCGCGAACGTGATCGTCGCCCCGAACTCGCCGAGCGCCCGCGCGAAGCTCAGCACCGCTCCGGCGGCGACGCCCGGCGCCGCGAGCGGCAGGACCACGCGGCTGAACGTCAGCCACGGCGACGCACCGAGGGTCGCCGAGGCGACGGCGAAGCGGGAGTCCACGCCGCGGAGCGCGCCCTCGACGCTGAGCACGAGGAACGGGAGGCCCACGAAGGTCTGCGCGATCACGACGGCGACGGTGGTGAACGGGATCGTGATGCCGAAGCCCGCGTAGAGCGCCTGCCCGAGCAGGCCGGTGCGGGACAGGAGCAGCAGCAACGCGATGCCGCCGACCACCGGCGGCAGCACGAGGGGGGTCGCGACGATCGCCCGGGTGACCCGGGTGAGGCCGCGCGGCCATCCGTCGGAGCCGGCGAGCACCGCCGCGAGCGGCACGCCGATCAGGATGCAGACGGCCGTGGACGCGAGCGCCGTGCCGATCGACAGGGCGAGCGCGGGCAGCACGACCGGCCCGGCGAGCAGCCCAGGGATCTCGGCCCACGGGGCGCGGACCAGGAGCGCGACGAGCGGCCCCGCGAGCAGCAGCAGCGCGATGCCGGCCGGAAGCAGCAGCGCGCGGGGCGTGCGTCCCGTCGTGCTCCGGGTCGTGCCGCTCCTCACTGCGGGGGCAGGAACCCGGCGGCCGCGAGATCCGGACCGCCGTGCTGGATCACGTACTCGGTGAAGGCCTTCGCGAGCGCCGGGTTCCTCGACGCGGACAGCGGCGCGATCGGGTAGGCGGTGATCGCCTCGGCCGCCTCGGGGAACGCGATGCCCTTCACCCTGTCGCCCGCGGCGAGCACGTCGGTGCGGTAGACGAGCCCCGCATCCGCGTCACCGGTCTCGACCTTCGTCAGCACGCTGGTCACGTCGGGCTCGTAGCTGTCGGGCTTCGCTCTCACCTTCGCAAGCGCGAACACCTGCTGCGCCGCGGCGCCGCAGGGCACCTGCGTGTCGCAGACCACGACGGTCTTCGCGGCGTCGCCGAAGTCCGCGAGCCCGGTGATGCCGCCCGGGTTGCTCGGCGGCACCGCGATCTCCAGCCGGTTCCGGGCGATCGTCACGGGCGCGGCCGCCTCGAGGTTCGCCGCGGTCACGGTCTTCATCGTCTTCGCGCTCGCCGCCGCGAACACGTCGACGGGGGCACCCGCGACGATCTGCGCGGCGAGCGCCGAGCTGCCGCCGAAGCTGAAGGTCACGGTCGTCCCCGGGTTCGCGGCCTCGAACGCGGTCGCGAGCTTCGGGAACACCGTGTTCAGCGAGGCCGCCGCGTCGACCGTGATCGACCCGTGCAGTGACGGGGTCGGGGATGCGGATGGGGCCGCCTGCGCGGCCCCAGGTGCCGCCGCCCTCGGCTCGGAGCACGCCGTGAGGGCGACGGCCGACGCGGTCAGCAGCATCGTCAGCGCGGCGATCCGCAGCGCGATCGATCCCCTCACCGGGACTCCCTGCGGATGTCGCTCTGCTCGATGACCATCGTGGTGGCCTTGACGGTCGCGGTGGCCAGCACCCCCGGCTCCAGGCCGAGCGCATCCGCGGCCTCGCGGCTCATCAGCGACACGAGGCGGAACGGGCCGGCCTGCAGGTCGACCTGCGCCATGACGCCGTCGCGGAGCACCCTCGTGACGATCCCCGGGATGCGGTTGCGGGCGGAGGAGGCGGTCCCGGCGGGGACGAGGCGGGCGAGCGGCGAATCGGCCGCGATCTCCGCGGCGAGCGAGGCGAGCTCGGCGCCGTCGACCGTCGCCCGCGCGCTGTCGCGGTGCACGGTGATGCGCCCGGCGTCGGCCCAGCGGCGCAGCGTGTCGTCGCTCACCCCGAGCAGCGCCGCCGCGTCGGCGACGCGGATCCGGTCGACCATGGTGTCTCCTTCCGCGGATACGGGGCCGACTGTACCGCCTCGCCGCGGATGCGGAGTCGGCAGACCTCATCGGCAACGGATGTCAGGATCGATCCGTGCCCGCCACGCCCACCGCCGACCGCTTCGCGCGGCAGGTGACGCTGCCCGGCTTCGGCCGTGCCGGGCAGGAGCGGCTCGCCGCCGCCCGCGTCGTGGTCGTCGGCGCCGGCGGCCTGGGCTCGGCGCTGCTGCCGGTGCTCGTCGCGACCGGCATCGGCACCGTGGTCGTCGTCGACGGCGACCAGGTCGAGGCCACGAACCTCCACCGGCAGACCCTGCACGGCGAGCGGGACCTGGGCCGCGACAAGGCCGCATCCGCCGTCGACACCCTGACCGCGATCGCAGCCGAGGGCACCACGCTGATCGCCGACGCCCGGTTCGTCGACGAGATCGTCGTCGGCGGCCTCGTGGCTGGTGCCGACCTCGTGATCGACGCCACCGACTCCCTCGAGCTTCGCTACCTCCTCGACGAGGCCACGGAGACGGCCGGCATCCCGCTCGTCTGGGGCTCCGCCACCGGCACGACGGGGCAGGTCGGCGTGAGCGTCCCCGGATCCGCCCGCTGGCGCGACCTCTTCCCCGCCCGCCCCGACGACGCCGACGTCCTCACCTGCGCGATCGGCGGGGTGCTGCCGAGCCTCTGCACCACGATCGGCGGCCTGATGGCCACCGAGGCGCTGAAGCTGCTCGTCGGCCTCGGCCGCCCGCTGGTCGGGCGGCTGCTCGTCGTCGACGCGCTGGCGCCGAGCGTGCGAGAGATCGTCTACGGCGCGGCGGACGCGACCGAACCCCAGGACCCGGCCGGGTCGGAACAGGAGTCAGGCATGACGGACGAGGCGGACGTGTCGGTGGAGGAGGTCGCGGCGCTGCTCGAGCGCGGCGACCAGGTGCAGCTGGTCGACGTGCGGGAGCCGTGGGAGGCGGAGATCGCGAGCCTGCCGGGCTCGATCCTCATCCCACTCGGATCCCTCGAGGCCCGGCTCGGCGAGCTCGACCCCGATGTGCCCGTCATCACCTACTGCCACGCCGGCGTGCGCAGCCAGGACGGCGCCGACCGGCTCCGGGCCGCGGGGTTCCGGGTGCGGTCGATGGCGGGTGGCATCAACCGCTGGAGCCGTCAGGTCGACCCGTCCGTCCCCCGCTACTGACGTGAGCCGCCGCAGCGTCGACGAGCACGCGGCGCACATCGCCGCGCTCGCCGGGCCGGCGCTGGCCGACCTCGGTGCCGAGCACGTGCCGCTCGCCTCGGCCCTCGGCCGCGTGCTGGCAGCCGACGTGCGCTCGCCGGTGCCGCTGCCGCCCTTCCGCAACTCCCAGATGGACGGCTGGGCGGCCCGTGCCGACGAGGTGGCGCATGCGCCCGTCGCGCTGCCGACGGCGGGGGTGCAGGCGGCGGGTCCCGCGGCGCCGCGCACGCTGCCGCTCGGCGCCGTGCTCAAGGTGATGACGGGGGCTCCCGTCCCCGAGGGCGCGGACTGCGTGATCCCGGTCGAGGACACGGATGCCGAGGGCGACCTCATCCGCATCCTGGTGCCGCGGCGGCGCGGGGAGTTCGTGCGGGAGGCGGGCAGCGACCTCGCCGCCGGCGCGGTCGTCGGCCCCACCGGGGCCGTGCTCACCCCGCGCCGGCTCGCGGCACTTGCTGCGAGCGGCATCGCCACCGTGGCGGTGCGGCGGAAGGTGCGCGTCGCGGTCCTCACGACCGGGGAGGAGGTCGTCGCGCCCGGGCGGCCGCTCGAGTTCGGGCAGGTCTACGACGCGAACGAGGCGGCGCTCGTGGCGCTGCTCGGGGAAGCCGGCGCCGAGTCGCTGCCCCCGGTCCGCACGCCCGACGACCCGGCCGCGTTCGCCGCGGCGCTCGACGCGGCGGTCGCCGCAGCGGACCTCGTGCTCACCTCCGGCGGCATCTCGCACGGCGACTTCGAGGTCGTGCGGCAGGTGCTCGAGCCGCGCGGCGCCGAGGTCGTCGAGATCGCGATGCAGCCGGGCGGACCCCAAGCCACGGCGCTGATCGACGGCGTGCCCGTCATCGGGTTCCCGGGCAACCCGGTCTCGACGCAGGTGTCGTTCACGGTGCTGGTGCGCCCGCTGCTCCGCGCGGCCGCAGGCCTTCCGCCGATCGAGGCCGCGACCGTCCCGCTCGCGGTCGCCCTCGACTCCCCCGCCGGCCGCCGGCAGTGGCTGCGGGGCCGGATCGAGCACGGCCGCGCCGTTCCCGTCGGCGGCCCGTCGTCGCACCTCGTGGCCACGATGGCCGATGCCGACGTGCTGCTCGATGTGCCGGCCGACACGACGCACCTCGAGGCCGGGGATCCGATCACGGCTCTCCCCCTCTGATCCGCGGCTCTGATCCGCGGCCCGATCGCCCCAGGCGCCGCTGCGAGAATGCGGGCATGACCGACGGGCCGCTCCCCCACCTCGACGCCGACGGCCGTGCCCGCATGGTGGACGTCGGGGCGAAAGCCGTCACGACGCGCACCGCGCTCGCCCGCGGGCGCCTCGAGACCACCCCCGAGGTCGTCGCGCTGCTCGTCGCGGACGGCCTGCCGAAGGCGGATGCGCTCGCGACCGCGCGCATCGCCGGCATCACCGGGGCGAAGCGCACGAGCGACCTGATCCCGCTCTGCCATCCGCTGCCGCTCGACGGGGTGACCGTCGACCTCGTGCCGGACGGGGACGGCGTCGTGATCGAGGCCCGCACGCGCACCAGCGGCAGGACGGGCGTCGAGATGGAGGCCCTCACGGCCGTCGCCGTCGCGGGGCTGACGCTGCACGACATGGTGAAGGCGGTCGACCCGCGCGCGACGCTCACCGGCGTGCAGCTCGTCGAGAAGACCGGCGGCAAGCGCGGGCACTGGACTCGCGATGCCGTGGAGGATCCGCGCGGCGAGGCGCCCGCCGCGGCGCCGCGTCCGGAACCGTCCGGCGGGGCGGTGCTCGTGGTCTCGACCGGCGCGGCCGCCGGCACCCGCGAGGACACGACCGGCGCCCGGCTCGTCGGCTGGCTCGAGGAGCAGGGCCTCGTCACGCCGCCGGCGCGCGTCGTCGCGGATGCGGACGTCGCCCGTGGCCTCCGCGAGTCGCTCGCGGCGCGCCCCGCCGTGCTGCTCACGACCGGCGGCACCGGGCCGAGCCCGACGGATGCGACGCCCGACGCCACCGCTCCCCTGCTCGACCGTCCGCTGCCCGGCGTCGCCGAGGCCATCCGCGCGCGGGCCGGCACGCCCACCGCCGCGCTCGGCCGTGGACTCGCCGGGATCACCGACGGGACGGTGATCGTGAACCTGCCCGGCTCCCCCGGCGGCGTCGACGACGGGCTCGCGGTGCTCGCGGACCTGCTGCCCCACCTGCTGCAGCAGCTGCGCGGGCGCGCCGACCACGCCCACGGCGTCCACCAGTCGCCGCCGCACCACGAGGGGCGCGGATGACCGCCCGCGTCGCCCTGGCCCGCGTCACCGGCGCGGTGCTCGACGCGGCCGAGATCGAGGCCGCGGTGCTCAGCGACGAGGACGGCGCGCTCGTCACCTTCCGTGGCGTCATCCGCGACCACGACGGCGGTCGCGACGTCGCCGGCCTCGACTACTCCGCGCATCCGGAGGCGGAGCGCTTCCTCGGCGAGGTCTGCGCGCGGATCGCCGAGCGCACCGGCCTCCCCATCGCGGCGGCACACCGCATCGGCACGCTCGGCATCGGCGACGTCGCACTCGTCGCCGCGGTCGCCGCCCCGCACCGGGCAGAGGCGTTCGCGGCGTGCAGCGACCTCGTCGACGCGATCAAGGCCGAGGTGCCGATCTGGAAGCGCCAGCACTTCCCGCAGGGCCCGTCGGAGTGGGTCGGGCTCTAGCCGGAGCGCCGGGCCTCGATGAGGTGCCGGGACGAGTGCGCGACGAACGGGCCCTCGCTTCGGAGCAGCGCGTCGAGGTCGCGGAGCCGGTCGCGGTAGCGCTCGACGGTGAAGTCGGGCACCCACCAGACGCACCGGCGCAGCGTCCACACGACGGCCCCGATGTCGAAGAACTCCATCCGGCAGCGCGCGATCCGCAGATCCGTGATCGTCAGCCCGTTCGCCTCGGCCTCCGCGACCTCCTGCCGCGAGTCGCGACCCTTCCGCTGCTCCGGCAGCGGCCCGAGGAAGAACTCGATCAGCTCGAAGGCGGATGCGGGGCCGACGTGCTGCGCGAAGTAGCACCCGCCGTGCTGCAGCACGCGGGCGATCTCCGCCCAGTCCGGCCGCACCGGATGCCGCGAGGTCACGAGCTCGAAGGCGCCGTCGGGGAACGGGAGCGGGGCGCCCTGCGGCGTCTCGACCACCTCGACGCCGCGCGGACCGAGGAGGGCGCGGGCCCGCTCGGCGTTCGGCGGCCACCCCTCGGTGACGACCATCCGCTCCGGCAGCACCGGCGCCGCGCCCACGACCTCGCCGCCGCCGGTGTCGATGTCGAGCGCCGACCGCACCTGCCCGAGCCGGTGCGCGAGCAGCCTCGCATAGCCCCAGGGCGGCCGCTCCTCGGTGGCGCGCCCCTCCAGCCAGCCGAAGTCCCAGCCGGTCACGTCCGACGCGTCGGCCTCGGCCACCAGGTCGTCGAAGTCCCGCATCGCTCCATCCTGCCGAAGCAGGCCGGACGTCCTATCCGCCGGCGAAGGGCGGCAGCACGTCGACGGCGCGACGAACCGGACGCTGCGGGTCGCGCGTCACGACGCCGTCGACGAGCAGCGACCCGACCTCGAGCACACGACGCATCGGCGCGCCGTAGCGCTCGGCGAGGAGGGCGCGGAGGGCGCCCGCGGTCGGTTCGACCTCGAGCACCTCCTCCTCGCGGCCGGCGGCCTCGGCCGCGGCGGCGAAGTAGCGGACGGTGACGGCGACCGGCTCAGCCACCGATGGCCCCCATGCTGCGCTTCGGGCGGTGGAAGTCGGCCTCGTCCATCCCGTGGCCGGCCTGCTTGCCCCACATCGCGGCGCGCCAGGCGTCCGCGATCGTCGCGTCGTCCGCGCCGCCGCGCAGCAGTGGCGCGAGCGGGGTCTCGTCGTCGCCGAAGAGGCAGGAGCGCACCGAGCCCTCGGCCGTGACGCGGGTGCGGTCGCACTCGGCGCAAAAGGAGCGGGTGACGGAGGCGATGAGCCCGACGGTGGCCGTCGCGGGCGCGGTCGCGCCACGGGACCGCACCCGCCACTCCTCGGCCGGCGCGTGCGGGTCGTCCCGGCCGACCTCCTCCAGCTCGAAGCGCCGGCCGAGCACGGCGAGCAGCTCCGCGGCGTCGACGAGCGACTCCCGGCTCCAGACGCCGTCGGCGTCGAGGGGCATCTGCTCGATGAAGCGCAGCTGCACACCGGCGTCGAGCGCCCAGGCGAGCAGGTCGGGGGCGTCGTCGAGGGTCTCGCGCATGAGCACGGCGTTGACCTTGAGCGGCGTGAGGCCGGCTTCGCGCGCGGCCTCGATGCCGGCGAGCACGGCCGGCAGGCGGTCGCGGCGGGTGAGTCGCGCGAAGTGCTCGCGGTCGACGGTGTCGAGGGAGATGTTCACGCGGGTCAGGCCGGCGTCGAGCAGCGCGGGGAGCCGCTTGTCGAGGCCGACGCCGTTGGTGGTGAGGGCCATCGGCAGCCCCGGCGCAGCGGCGCGCGTGGCCGCGAGGATCTCGGCGAGGTCGGCGCGCAGCAGCGGCTCGCCGCCGGTGAACCGCACCTCCCGCACGCCCAGGTCGCGGGCGCCGATGCCGACCAGGCGGCCGATCTCGGCAGGCGTGAGGAGCAGCGCTCGCGGGATCGCGGGCAGGCCCTCCTCGGGCATGCAGTAGGTGCACCGCAAGGAACACTTCTCGGTGACCGAGACGCGCAGGTCGGTGGCGACCCGGCCGAAGCGGTCGAGCAGATGCGGATCCGCGGGGCGGCCGGAGACGTCCGGCAGCGGCGACCGGCGAGGGATGCCGATGTTCACCGCGGTCATCGCCCCAGCCTGACACAGGCCCCGCAACGAAGGGTGCGAATCCCCTCCCCCACCCGTCCCCCACCACCGACCCCGACGGTTGCCACTTCTTGCGACCTTGAGGCGCCCAAGATCGCAAAGAGTGGCAACAGCCGGACCTTCGGGGCGCGGCGTGTGAAGCGGAGAGTCGATCGACCGATCCTCCGGCCCCCGTCCGTGCCACGATGGGAGCACTGGATCAAGGAGGCCCGAATGGCCGTCTTCTCACCCGGCTTCCGCGGCAGACGCCGCACCACCAACCCCGCGCTGCCCCCGGGGCAGTACGAGGAGCACGGCTTCCCGGTGCTCTCCGCCGGGATCACCCCGCGGATCCGCGAGGACGACTGGCGCTTCAGCCTGACCACCCTCGACGGCGAGAAGCGCGAGTGGACGTGGGCGGACATGCTGGCACTCGGTCCCGAGACGATCACCACCGACATCCACTGCGTGACGAGCTGGTCGAAGTTCGGCACATCGTGGCGGGGCGTATCCGTAGACAGGTTCCTCGACGCCGCAGGTGCCGATGCACCCTACGTGCTCGCCGGCTGCTACGGCGGTTACACCACCAACCTGCCGATGGAGGACCTCCGCGGCGGCAAGGCGTGGGTGGCGTTCGAGTACGACGGCGAGCCGCTGCGCCCCGAGCACGGCGGACCCGCGCGGCTGCTCGTGCCGCACCTGTACTTCTGGAAGAGCGCGAAGTGGGTGAACTCCCTCACGCTGCTCGAGCGCGACCGCGCCGGCTTCTGGGAGGAGCTCGGCTACCACATGCACGGCGACCCGTGGCGGGAGGAGCGCTATCGCAGCGCCTGACCCGAACCGCTGGGCCCTCGCCCGGGTCGCGGCGATCCGGCCCGAGACGCCGACGGCACGCACCCTCGTGCTCGACGCTCCGGACCTCGGGCCCACCGTCGCCGGGCAGCACATCGACATCCGCCTGACGGCCGAGGACGGCTACACGGCGCAGCGCTCCTACTCGCTCGCCTCCGGCACGGGAGCCGAGCGGATCGAGGTGACCGTCGAGCGGTTCGAGGACGGCGAGGTCTCCCCGTACCTCGTCGAGGACCTCGGCGTCGGCGACCCGCTCGAGGTACGCGGGCCGATCGGCGGCTGGTTCGTGTGGCGCCGCGAGCAGACCGAACCGGTGCAGCTCATCGGAGGCGGCTCCGGGATCGTGCCGCTGATGGCGATGATCCGCACCCACGAGGCGACGGCCAGCGCCGCGCCCTTCCGGCTGCTCTACGGCGTGCAGGATCCCACGCGGATCTACTACCGCGACGAGCTCGCCCGCCTGGCCGGGCCGGCGCTCGCCGTCGACCTCCGCTACTCCCGTCGGGCGCCCGCCGGGCTGCCCGTCGGACGGATCGGCGCGGCGGAGCTGGCGAGCACCACGATCCCATCGGCCGAGGCGCCGACGGTCTACGTGTGCGGCCCGACGGGCTTCGTCGAGGCGGTCGCGGACGGCCTGCTGGCGCTCGGCCACGCGCCCGAGCGCATCCGCACGGAGCGGTTCGGCCCGACCGGCTGACCTCGACGCGGCACGGCGGCAACGCGACACGCCGCATCGGCCCGCATTCTGGGGGAACCCGAGAGGACGCGTGCCCCGTACCGTGGGCAGTCGCATCCGTTCTGGGGGGAATCCGTCATGCGCCTTCACGTCACCCGTGCCGCTCGTCTTCGAGCCGAGCGCCGGCTCCGCCGCGCCGTCCGCGCCGCCGGCATCGCCGTCGCCGCCGTCGGACTCGTCGGGGCCTCCGCCCTCGCCGCGCTGCCCGCATCCGCGACCACCACGATGCCGATGCGCGCCGTCGGCGGCGACCGGCAGATCACGGCGGCGTGGAACCGGGTCCCAGGAGCGGCCGGCTACACGGTGCATTGGGGCCCCGGCACGTCCACCGCCCACTCGACTCATGCCACCGGCACCTGGATCCGGCTGAACGGGGTGACGAACGGCACCACCTATTCGCTGCGCGTGACTCCGGACGGGGTCGCCGGGACGTCGACGATGCGGGTGACAGCTCGACCCGTGCCCTACATCCCGACGTCGATCACCTCGGTCCGGGCGGTGCCCGCCGGCCCGGATCGGATCCGGGTCTCCTGGAAGGGGGGCACCCAGGCCCGATCGTTCTCGGTCATCTGGGGGTCGGACAGCATGCTGACGCGGAACCGCGGATGGACCTCGTGGTACCCCGCAGCGCTCCAGTCCTGGACCATCACCATTCCGAAGGCCAAGCACGACGTCCTCGGCGGAGGCAGCGGCAACGCCGTCTTCGTCAAGGTGGCGCTCACCAACTCGACGACCTCGAATCCCTCCCGTGGACTCGTCTTCAACGGTCCGGCGAGGTTCCGCCTGACGCCGTCCGGAACCTGGTCGTTCGCCGGCATGCCCACGGATACCGCACCGTCCACTCCGCTCTCCGTCGCCTCCTGGAACGTGCAGAGCCTGACGGCCTCATCGACGTTCACGGCGAAGGACCAGTGGGCGGCACGGAAGAGCCGCGTGGTCGCGAACATCGAGTCGCTGCATCCCGATCTCATCGGTCTCCAGGAGCTCACGACGGCCCGGATCGTTCCCGACTGCTTGAATCCGAGCGGCTCCTACCCCTGCGTCGAGCAGTACCAGACCTTGCAGACGGCGCTGGGGACGAAGTCCGCCGCAGTGTCCACCGTCTATCGCAACGCTCGGGAGGACGCGAACGCGTGGATGTACCAGCAGGCGTCGAAGTACGGCAACCTCGGGAGGTACGTCGACTCGGCGCTCTTCTACAACCCCGCCAAGCTCTCCGTGCTGCGTTCCGGCTTCCTCTCCCTCCGCGCCATTCCCGGCCTCCACTGGCCGTCCAGCCTGACGGACGAGGCGGGCATGTGGGCGCGGTTCCAGATCGTGGGCACCTCCACGACGTTCTACGCAGCCTCCATCCACATGCCGTCCGCCTCGGGCGCGACCATGGACGGATGGCGCAAGGCCGAAGCACTGAGCCTCGCGAAGTACATGGATTCCCTGGCCGGCGGCACCCCGATCGTGTTCGTCGGTGACTTCAACGCGAACGGAGCGATGGAACCGAACGCCGGCAGCCTGCAGCTGCGCAGCGACGGGTACATCGACGCCGGGGCCACCTCGAACCGCGGAGGCTACTGGTACAGCTCATCGAACGGTTCGAACGGGACCGACGGTCCTGACAGCGGCTATCCGATCCACGCGGTGAAGCACGCCCACCCGACGAGCCGTATCGACTACATCATGCTGAAGAACTCGCCCTTCACCTACGGCTACTGGAACGAGGTCCGCCTCGTCCCCGGAACGACGCGCTTCGACCCGAGGTACCAGGGGTCGGATCACAACCTTCAGCTGGCGCACATCGGCATCGCCGACCCCAGCTGAACCACGACGCCGGGATCCGAAGCCCCCTCGGATCCCGGCGCCGCCCTGATCAGTCCTCGGGCGGGGCGGTGGCCATCCCGTCGCGGATGGTGTCCATCACGGTGGTGTCGGCGAGCGTCGTGACGTCGCCCACCGGCCGGTGCTCCGCCACGTCGCGCAGCAGCCGGCGCATGATCTTGCCGGACCGCGTCTTCGGCAGCTCGGCGACGACCATGATCTGGCGCGGACGGGCGATCTTGCCGATCTGCTCCGCGACCCACTCGCGCAGCTCCTTCACCACGTCGGGGCCGCCGTCACCGGCCTCCCCGCGGAGGATCACGAACGCGACGACCGCCTGACCGGTGGTCTCGTCCGTCGCCCCGACGACGGCCGCCTCCGCGACCTTCGGGTTGGACACGAGCGCGGACTCAATCTCGGTGGTCGACAGCCGGTGGCCGGCGACGTTCATCACGTCGTCGACCCGGCCGAGCAGCCAGAGGTCGCCGTCGGCGTCCTTCTTCGCGCCGTCACCGGCGAAGTACTTGCCGGGGAACCGCGACCAGTAGGTGTCCTTGTAGCGCTCGTCGTCGCCCCAGATGGTGCGGAGCATCGAGGGCCACGGCTCGGTGAGCACGAGGTAGCCGCCGGATCCGTTCGGCACCGGGTTCCCGGAGTCGTCCACCACGTCGGCGGAGACGCCGGGCAGGGCGGTCATCGCCGCGCCGGGCTTGCCCGCGGTGATGCCGGGCAGCGGGCTGATCATGATCGCACCGGTCTCGGTCTGCCACCACGTGTCGACGACCGGGGTGCGGTCGCCGCCGATGGTGCGCCGGTACCAGACGTACGCCTCGGGGTTGATGGGCTCCCCGACGCTGCCGATCAGTCGCAGGGAGGACAGGTCGTGCTTGTCCGCGAAGGCCGCTCCCCACTTCATATGGGTGCGGATCGCGGTCGGCGCGCAGTAGAGCGTCGTCACCTTGTACTTCTCGACGATGTCCCACCACCGGTCCTTGTCCGGGAAGTCGGGCGTGCCCTCGTAGAGCACGCTGGTCGTGCCGTTGGCGAGGGGCCCGTACACGATGTACGAGTGGCCGGTGACCCAGCCGATGTCCGCCGCCGTCCAGTAGACGTCCGTCTCCGGCTTCAAGTCGAAGACCTCGTACTGGGTCCACGCGCAGCCCGCCAGGTAGCCGGCGGAGGTGTGCAGGATGCCCTTCGGCTTGCCCGTCGTGCCCGAGGTGTACATGACGTAGAGCGGATGCTCCGCCGGGAACGCCTGCGGCTCATGGGTGCTGGACGCCTGCGCCGCGGTGTCGTGCCACCAGTGGTCGCGGCCCTCCGCCCAGGCGACGTCGTTGCCGGTGCGCCGCACCACGAGCACCGCCGAGACGTCGGGGCACTGCTTCAGCGCCTCGTCGACGGCGGGCTTCAGCGGGGCGACCGCGCCGCGCCGCCATCCGCCGTCCGCGGTGATCACGACATGGGCGTCGCAGTCGAGGATCCGGGTCGCGAGCGCCTCGGCGGAGAACCCGCCGAACACGACGGTGTGCGGGGCGCCGAGGCGAGCGCAGGCGAGCATCGCCACGACCGTCTCGGGGATCATCGGCATGTAGATCGCGACGCGGTCGCCGGCCTGCACGCCGAGGTCGGTCAGCGCGTTCGCGGCCCGGCAGACCTCCTCCGTGAGCTCCCGGTAGGTGATGGTGCGCGTGTCGCCGGGCTCGCCCTCGAAGTGGAACGCCACGCGGTCGCCGAGCCCCGCCTCGACGTGCCGGTCGAGGCAGTTCACCGCGACGTTCAGCCTCCCGTCCGCGAACCACCTCGCGAACGGCGCGTTCGACCAGTCGAGCACCTGGGTGAACGGCTCGGCCCAGGTGAGCCGACGGGCCTTGTCGGCCCAGAACGCGAGCCGGTCCGCATCCGCCTCGGCGTAGACCGACGCGTCGACGTTCGCGTTCGCGGCGAACTCCGCGGAGGGCGGGAAGCGGCGGTCCTCCGTGGACAGGTTGTCGAGGGTCGGTGTGACGGTGTCGCTCATTCAGCGGTTCCTTCCGAAGGTCAGGCGCGGGGGAAGACGGGGAGCACGACCCGCTTGAAGGTGCTGTTCGTGACGCCCGCGAAGGAGGTGTACCACGCGAGCAGGGCGGTGATGATGCCGAGCCAACCGCCGAGGTGCGACAGCCCCTCCGCGTTCGCGGCGGCGCCGATGCCGAGCGCGAAGAACGTCAGGGTCAGGAACGCGAAGACCGCGATGAGGGCCAGGTTCGTCTTCAAGGCGGCGACGGTCATGTAGAGCGTGAAGATCCCGAAGGCGATGAGGAAGATCCCCACGCCCTGCGCGCCGGCACCCTTGTCGCCACCGGTGGAGGCGAGGTACCAGAACGCCAGCCAGAAGCCGCCGTAGGTGCAGAAGGCGGTCGCCCCGAAGGTGTTCTTGTTCGCGAACTCCCAGATGCCGGCGATGATCTGGCCGAGGCCGCCGTAGAACGCGGCGAGGCCGAGAACCGCGACTCCCGCCCCCGGGATGAGGCCGGTGTTCGCGAAGCTCAGCACGAAGGTGGTGAGTGCGAACGCGGCGAGGCCCAGCGGCCCCGGGTCCGCGAAGGGGGCCACGACGGGCGTGGCGTTCTCGGCGGGCGTTCCTTGCGGGACGACCGTCGGGCTGCCGCTGCGGGTGGGACGGGACGTGGCTCGGGCCGACGACATTGCAGTCTCCTTCACGCGGGGAGCGCCATCGCTCCCTCGACGGGCCGGATCCTACGCTTGCATCCCTGAAATCTTTCACGTCTGGTATGGACTT
This sequence comes from Amnibacterium sp., assembly GCF_036559085.1. Lineage (GTDB taxonomy): Bacteria > Actinomycetota > Actinomycetes > Actinomycetales > Microbacteriaceae > Amnibacterium. The sequence goes on along the minus strand of NZ_DATBTU010000072.1, from coordinate 6,042 downwards.
CTCAGCGCGGCGAGCACGCGCTCCGCGGAGCCGCGGAGGCCCCACTGCTCGGCCAGCCGGGCGAAGGCATCGGCGTCGAGCGCGCGGCCCAGGGTGCCGTCCACGGCGGGCAGGTCGAGGTCGCGGACGACCGCGACGACGGGCCGCGCTCGCTCGAGGTACTCGGCGCCGGCGCGCAGCTTCGCTCGCACCGAGGCGGACAACGGGATCGACGGATCCTTTACCGCCGCCAGCAGCGCATCGAGGTCGCCGAACTCGCGGAGCAGCCCGGATGCGGTCTTCTCGCCGATGCCGGCGACGCCCGGCAGCCCGTCGGAGCTGTCCCCGCGGAGCGCGGCGTAGTCCGCGTACTGCGCCGCGGCGATGCCGTACTTGCCGCGGAGCACCTCGTCGGTCACCACCTCCAGCTTGCTCATCCCCCGCACGGTCGAGAGCACGCGGACGTCGCGCGCGTCGTCGATCACCTGGAAGAGGTCCCGGTCGCCGGTCACGACGTCGACCGGCCGCTCGGCCGTGGCGGCGAGGGTGCCGATCACGTCGTCGGCCTCGTGGTCCGGCGCACCGACGATGGGGATGCCGAGGGCCGTGAGCACGGCACCGATCACCGGCACCTGCCGCGTCAGCGCATCCGGGACGGTCTCGGTCTCGGAACCCGCCTCCGCGACGCGGTGGGCCTTGTAGGACGGCACGAGGTCCACGCGCCACTGCGGGCGCCAGTCGTCGTCCCAGCAGGCGACGAGGGCGGCGGGCCGGAAGTCGGTGACGAGCCGCGCGATCATGTCGAGCAGGCCGCGGACCGCGTTCACCGGGGTGCCGTCCGGCGCCGTGATGGTCTCGGGCAGGGCGAAGAACGCGCGGAAGTAGAGCGCCGCCGTGTCGAGCAGCATCAGGCGGTCGTCGCTCACCGGCTCAGTGTGGCGCGGCGGACGCCCGCTCGCATCCCGGCCCGTCCCCGGCCGGGCGCGTACGGTCGCTCGCGAGCGGAGGGACGCATCCATGGCACTGCTCGGCATCGCGCACTTCACCTTCCACGAGGGAGGGGCGGACGACTTCAAGCGGCTCTCGCAGCGCTGCATGGAGATCGTCCAGGACCGGGACACCGGCACCCTCCGGTACGAGATCTTCCTGACGGCGGACGAGTCCGCCGCGGTCGTCATCGAGGAGTACGTCGACGCGGTCGCGCTGATGGAGCACGGCGATCACCTCGGCGAGGAGCTGTCCACCGCGATCCTCGCGACCGGCGAGGTGCACGGCGAGCTCCTCGGCGACCTCGACCCGGGCGTCCGCGCCCGGTTCGACGGCAGCCCGGTGCGCACGTTCGTGCCGTTCCTCGCGCGGCGATAGGCGCCGTCAGCGGGCGGAGGCCTCGTCCTCCTGCAGGACGCTGCCCTCACGGGCGTCGACCTGCTGCCCGCGCAGCTCCTCCACGAGCTCCGGACGGGCCCGCATGTAGCTCGTGCCCGAGCGGGTGCCCCAGATGTACAGGGCGGCCGCGATCACGGCGAGCACGACCGAGTCCCACGGGGACGTGATCAGGTGCAGGCCGCCGAAGCTGCCGATCGCCCCCATCACGTACTCGACGACGAGGTAGACGACGAGCCAGATGCCGCCGACGAGCTCGCCGACGCCGTGATGCTGGAGCACGTAGGTGACGGCGTACCAGATCAGCCCGACGACGACGATCGGGATCGTGAGCACGAGCTCCTTCCACGGCACCCAGTAGATGACGAGGGCGCTCACGATGAACGCGAACGGCGCGATCACGTACATCCCCGGCAGGCGCGCGGCCCGTTCGCTGAGGCCCGACCGGCGGAAGGCGATGACCGACACCGAGCCGATCGAGAAGGTGAACGCGATCAGCGTGCCGGTCACCCCGATGATCTGGTGCCAGCTCGGCAGCGGCAGCAGGAAGAGGATCCCGACGACGAAGTTCAGCAGCAGCGCCCGCCGCGGCACGCCGGAGCCCTGGTGCACCTTCGCGAGCCATTTCGGGAAGAAGCGGTTCTTCGCGAGCCCGAACACGTTGCGGGCGTTCGAGGCCGTGAAGACGATGCCGGAGCCGGACGGGGAGACCATCGAGTCGGCGATGAGGATCCAGTACAGCCACGTCATCCCCAGCAGCATCGCGAGCTGCGCGAACGGGGAGTCGAAGTTGACCCCGCCCCAGCCCTTGCCGAGCAGGTGCTGCGGCACCCCGAAGATGAACGCGAGCTGCAGCAGCAGGTAGAGCACGATCGCCCCGAGGATCGTCGTGATGAGCGACGCCGGGATGTTCCGCCGCGGGTTCGTCACCTCACCCGAGAGCTCGACGATGTTGCGGAACCCGGTGTAGGCGAACACCATGCCCGCCGTCGCGATGGTGCCGAGGGCGGCGCCGATGCCGTAGGGCGCGAATCCGCCGCCCGCCCCGAGGTTGCCCGTGCCGCCGGCGCCGCCGCTGCGGGTGAACCCGCTCGCGAACAGCATGATGATCGTGAGGGTCGGGATGAAGATCTTCACCGCGGTCACGACGTTGTTGCTGCGCGCGAAGAACTGCACACCGAAGTAGTTGACGAGCACGAAGAGCGCCATGAGGGCGATCGCGACGAGGATGCCGGCGAACGTGAGCTGGTTCTTCTCGAACAGGCCGGGGATGTAGGAGCTCGCGTACTGCACGACGCCGGAGGCCTCCGTGGGCGGGTTCGCCACGTAGGTGACCCACATGCTCCAGCCCACGATGCTCGCGGCGAAGCGGCCGTTCGAGTACAGCGGATAGCGGACCAGACCGCCGGACTCGGGGTGGACCATCCCGAGCTCGGCGAACACCAGCGCGACGGCGAGCATGACCGCGCCGCCGATCACCCAGGCGATGAGCGACGCCGGCCCCGCGGTCTGCGCCGCGTACATGGCCGAGAAGAGCCAGCCCGACCCGATGACGCTGCCGATGCCGGTCGCCACCAGGGACCAGTAGCCGAGGCGCTGCTTGAGGTGGCTGTCCTCACTCCTGGCCGATGCCTGGGAGGTCGCTGCATTGCTCATAAAACGTTCCTACCGGAGCGATCGGAGGAACTTCTGCAAGAACCATGCAGGACGGTCGGGCATCCACCCCGAACTCGACGGTGCGGGAACGCGTCGCGGGCCGGGCGGCGGGATCAGGACGCCGGGCGCTCCGGTGCCACCACGCGGATCACCGCGGAGTCGTCGGCAGCCGCGAGTCCCTGGGCCTGCCCGAGCAGGAAGAGCTGCTCGGCGGCCGCAGCGACCGGGGTCGCGAGCCCGTGCGCGCGCGCCGCGTCTGCCACGATGCCGAGGTCCTTCACGAAGATGTCGAGCCGGCTCAGCACCTCGGCGCCGTCCTCGTCGTACGCCTCGAGCATCCGCGGGCCGCGGTTGCCGAGCATGAACGAGGCGGCGGCGCCCTGGTTCAGCGCCTCGAGGGCGGCACCGCGGTCGAGGCCGAGCGCATCCGCGAGCGCGAGCGCCTCGGCGGCCGCCGCGATGTGCACACCGCAGAGCAGCTGGTTCACGGTCTTCAGCGCCTGGCCGTCGCCCGGGTGCGCGCCGACGGTCGTCACGGTCGAACCGAGCCGCTCGAGCACGGGCCGCACGCGGCCGACGGGATCCGGCTCGCCGCCGACGAGGATGAGCAGATCGCCCTCTCGGGCACGCACGGGGCCGCCGGACAGCGGTGCGTCCACGAGCCGGACGCCCAGCTCCGCCAGCGCGGCCGCCGTGGCCCGCACCGCATCGACGCCGACCGTGCTGGTCAGCAGCACCACCGCGCCGTCACGGAGCACCGCCGCGACGCCCGCTTCGCCGAGCAGCGCGTCCTGCAGCTGGGAGCCGTTCCGGACCGCGAGCAGCACGACGTCCGCATCCGCGACGGCGTCCTGCGCCGAGTCGTGCACGGTCAGCCCCTGGCCTGCGCCGAGCGCCCGCCGTTCGGCGCTCGCGTCGAACCCGATGACGGGGTGCGTCTCGGCGAGGCGGAGCGCCATCGGCAGCCCCATGGCGCCGAGGCCGAGCACGGCGACGGAGAGCGATGCGGTCACGTTCCCGGCCTCCTGAGCGACGTCGATGCCGTCCTGCCGAGGCCCCGTGATCTCGAGGATTCCTGCTGGGGTACCTGGACTCGAACCAAGAACAACTGAACCAGAATCAGCCGTGTTGCCAATTACACCATACCCCAATGCACCGGCCTGAGGCCTGGCGCTGGTGGCCCTGCGGCCGGTCAGAGACTCTACCAGTCGCAGAGGGCTGTTCTCCCCGGACCGCGGTGTCGATCCGACAGGTGCTCGATCGTCCTCCTGGTGAGAGGGTCGGACGGACCGGCCCGAGTCAGGAGGACACCATGCGCTACACGCTGCTGCTGCACTACCCGGAGGCCGATGAGCAGTCGATCGGGCGGGAGGCGATCGAGGCCGGCATGGCCGCGTTCGCGTCCTACGCCGAGGCGCTGGACGCCGCGGGCGTGCTGCGATCCGCCGAGGTGCTGCAGCCGTCGTCGGCCTCGACCACGGTGTCGACCCGCGACGGCGAGCTGCGCATCCAGGACGGCCCGTTCGCGGACACGAAGGACCAGCTCGGTGGCACGTTCGTGATCGACGTGCCGGACCTCGACGCCGCGCTCGACTGGGCGGGCAGGGCGCCGAGCGCGACCTGGGGCGCCGTCGAGGTGCGTCCGTCCGCCGTGCGGTTCGTCGACGGGAGCTGGCGGCCGGCGTGACGGATGCGGGCGAGGTCGCGGAGGCGGTCGATGCGGCGGCGAGGCGTTCGTACGGACGGCTGGTCGCCGCCCTGGCGGCGCCCACCCGCGACCTCGCGCTCGCCGAGGACGCCCTGGCGTTCGCGTTCGAGCGCGCCCTCGAGCTGTGGCCCGGCGCCGGCGTGCCGGCGAGCCCCGAGGGGTGGCTCATGACCGTCGGACGGCACCGGATCACCGACGTGCTCCGCTCCGCGGCCCACCGCACCTCCGTGGTGCTCGACGAGGCACGGGACGCGCCCGCTCCCCCGCCCGAGCCGGATCCGTTCCCGGACCGGCTGCTCGCGCTGCTGTTCGTGTGCGCGCATCCGGCGATCGAGCCCGGGATCCGCACGCCGCTCATGCTGCAGTCCGTGCTGGGGGTGGAGGCGCGGGCGATCGCCGCGGCGTTCGCGGTGCCGGCGCCGGCGATGGCGCAGCGGCTCGTGCGCGCGAAGCGGCGCATCCGCGATGCCGGGATCGCGTTCGAGGTGCCGGACCGGTCGCGCTGGAGCGAACGGCTGCCGCCGGTGCTCGAGGCGGTCTACGGCGCCTACGCGATCGCCCGGTCGGGGTCGGCCGGGCCGGACCTGCGCGAGGAGGCGCTGCACCTCGGCCGGCTGCTCGCCGATCTGCTGCCGGACGAGCCCGAGGTGCTCGGCCTCGCCGCGCTGCTGCACCTGGCGGCGGCCAGGGACGACCCCGGCCGCACCGTGTTCGTGCCGCTCGACGAGCAGGACCCGGCGACGTGGGATCGGGCGCTCCTGGCACGGGGCGAGGAGTACCTCCACCGCGCCGCCGCGCACGGCCGTCCCGGCCGGTTCCAGCTCGAGGCGGCGATCCAGTCCGCGCACGGCGCCCGTGCGATCACCGGCGAGGTGGACCGCGAGGCGATCCGCCGGCTGTCCGCCGCGCTGGTGCGTGTGGCGCCGACCCTCGGCGCCCGCGTCGCCCACGCGGTCGCCGTGGCCCGCGTGGATGGGCCGGCCGCCGGCCTCGCGGTGCTCGACGATGTGGCCGGGGCGGACGCGTTCCAGCCCGCGTGGGCGGCGCGCGCCGCCCTGCTCGCCGCGGCCGGCTGCGAGGCCGAGGCGGACCGTGCCCGGCAGCGGGCGCTCGAGCTGACCGTCGATCCGCTCGAACGTGAGCACCTCGCGACGCGGATGCCGCGGATCTAACGCTTCGGCCGCGCGGGGCGCTCGAGCACCGTGCCGGTCGCGGCGGCCGCCCGGCGGACGAGGCGGGGCCGCAGGACGAGGAGCGCCAGCGCGATCGCGACCAGCGACGCGGTGAAGACGATCGCGCCCGCCCAGCTGCCGTCG
>NZ_DATBTU010000071.1:0-8109 GCF_036559085.1 Amnibacterium sp. | reverse complement strand
GTGACGACGCCCTCGGGGCTGCCGCCGGTGCCGATGCACATGTCGATCCGCGTCTCGTACCGCGCCGCGTTGATGCCGCCCGCGACGTCCCCGTCGAGCAGCAGCCTGGTGCCGGCGCCCGCCGACCGGATCTCGTCGATGAGGCCCTCGTGGCGCGGCCGGTCGAGCACCGCGATCACCATCTCGCCGACGTCCTTGCCCTTCGCCTTCGCGAGCTCCCGGACGTTGTCCCCCACCGATTGCTCGAGCGAGCAGACACCGATGCCGTGGTGGTCGGTGACGATCTTCTCCATGTAGAAGACGGTCGAGGCGTCGAGCATCGTGTGCCGGTCGGAGACGGCGATCATCGAGAGCGCGTTCTGCCGTCCCTGCGCGGTCATCGCGGTGCCGTCGATCGGGTCGACGGCGATGTCCGCCTGCGGTCCGTCCCCGTTCCCGACGTGCTCCCCGTTGAAGAGCATCGGCGCCTTGTCCTTCTCGCCCTCACCGATCACCACGACGCCGTCGAAGGCGACGGTGGCGAGGAACGCCCGCATGGCGTCGACCGCGGCGCCGTCCGCGCCGAGCTTGTCGCCCTTGCCGATGAACGGCACGGCGCGGATGGCGGCCGCCTCCGTCGCCCGCACGAGCTCCAGGGCGAGGTTGCGGTCCGGCGCCGCCATGAGATCGACACGTTCGGCCACTTGAGGTCCTCCTCGATCCGCTCCGCTCGAAGGCTACTGCGGGCCGCCCCCACGGCGCCTCGGAGGCGCCCGTCACTAGACTTCGGGCCGTCCGACCGTGCCACGCAAGGAGCCCTTCGATGCCCGTCGCCACCCCCGACCAGTACGCCGAGATGCTCGACCGGGCGAAGCGCGGCGGGTTCGCCTACCCGGCCGTGAACGTGTCGTCCTCGCAGACGATCAACGCCGTGCTCCAGGGCCTCACCGAGGCCGGTTCCGACGGGATCATCCAGGTCACGACGGGCGGCGCCGACTACTTCGCCGGCCAGACCGTGAAGAACCGGGCGTCGGGCGCGATCGCGTTCGCGAAGTTCGCCACCGAGGTCGCGAGGAACTACCCCGTCACCGTGGCGCTGCACACCGACCACTGCCCGAAGCCGGCGCTCGAATCCTTCGTGCTCCCGCTCATCGCCGCCTCCGAGGAGGAGGTCAAGGCGGGCAGGAACCCGATCTTCCAGTCGCACATGTGGGACGGATCCGCGGTGCCGCTCGACGAGAACATCGAGATCGCGACCGACATGCTGAAGCGCGCGCGGGCGATCAACGCGATCCTCGAGGTCGAGATCGGCGTGGTCGGCGGCGAGGAGGACGGCGTCGCGCACGAGGGCACGAACGAGGCGCTCTACACGACCCTCGGCGACGTCGAGAAGGTCGTCGAGGCGCTCGGCCTCGGCGAGAACGGCCGCTACATCGCCGCCCTCACCTTCGGCAACGTGCACGGCGTCTACAAGCCGGGCAACGTGAAGCTGCGGCCCGAGCTGCTGGGCGAGATCCAGGCGGGCCTGGCCGAGCGGTACGGGCACGGCCCGAAGCCGCTCGAGCTGGTCTTCCACGGCGGATCCGGATCCACGTCGGAGGAGATCGCGGAGGCCGTCGGCAACGGCGTCGTGAAGATGAACATCGACACCGACACGCAGTACACGTTCACCCGCTCGATCGCCGACACGATGTTCAAGAACTACGACGGCGTGCTGAAGGTCGACGGCGAGGTCGGGAACAAGAAGATCTACGACCCGCGCGCGTGGGGCAAGATCGCCGAGACCGCCATGGCCGCGCGGGTGGTCGAGGCCACGCAGCAGCTCGGCTCGGCCGGGAGGTCGCAGTCCGCCTGAGCGGTGCCCCTCAGGGGGCCGGGCTCACGTGCTCGAGGGACGTGAGCACGGCGGGGTCGGCGGCGATCGCGGCGGTGATCAGCACGAGGGTCAGCAGCGCGCTCACCGCGCCGGCGGCGAGCGGCACCCAGAAGGCGACCCGGTGGTCGCGGATCCGCGGCACGGCGAAGCCGATGGCGAGCGCGAGGCTGACGATGGACTCGGCGACGACGATCCAGCCGATCGCCGAGCCGAGCCCGGTCTGGGTGTAGGGCCCGAGGCCCCGCGAGCTGAGCACCGTGTTCAGCGAACCCGGCAGGTCGCGCGCCTGCGCGACCGTCTGCACGGTGGTGATGACGCCCCAGAGCAGCAGCCCGATGGTGACCGGCGGATCCCAGACGGGCGCGGTCCGCGTGGGCCGCGGGCGCTCGGTCACGGGCGGCTCCGGGGTCAGGCCCGGCCCCCGAGCGCGCGCGGGTCGCGGGCGCCGGAGGCGTCGCGGCGCAGCTCGCGCGGCAGCGAGAAGACCAGGTCCTCCTCCGCCGTCCTGACCTCGTCGACGGTGCCGTAGCCGGCCGCGGCGAGGCGATCGAGGAGCGCGGACACGAGCCGCTCGGGCACGCTCGCGCCGCTCGTGACGCCGACGGTGGTCGCGCCGTCGAGCCAGGCGAGGTCGAGCTCGTCCGCGTCGTCGATGCGGTGCGCCGAGGCGGCGCCGTGCTCGAGGGCGACCTCGACGAGGCGCACGGAGTTGGAGGAGTTCGCGCTGCCGACGACGAGCACGACATCCGCCTGCTTCGCGACCTTCTTGATCGCGACCTGCCGGTTCTGCGTGGCGTAGCAGATGTCGTCGGAGGGCGGATCGGCGAGGTTCGGGAACCGCGCGCGGAGGCGGCGCACGGTCTCCATGGTCTCGTCGACCGAGAGGGTGGTCTGGGACAGCCAGACGAGCTTGTCGGGATCGCGCACCTCGACGGTGTCGGCCTCGTCGGGCGAGCCCACGAGCGTGATCCGGTCGGGCGCCTCGCCGGCCGTGCCCTCGACCTCCTCGTGGCCGCGGTGGCCGATGAGCAGGATCTCGTAGTCGTCGCGGGCGAATCGCACGGCCTCGCGGTGCACCTTGGTCACGAGCGGGCAGGTCGCGTCGATCGCGCGGAGGCCCCGGTCGGCTGCTGCCTGCACGACCGCCGGCGAGACGCCGTGGGCGCTGAAGACGATGTGCGCGCCCTCGGGCACCGCATCCACCTCGTCGACGAAGATCGCGCCCTGCTGCTCGAGCCGGGAGACGACGTGCACGTTGTGCACGATCTGCTTGCGCACGTAGACGGGCGATCCGTAGCGCTCGAGCGCCTTCTCGACGGCGACGACGGCGCGGTCGACGCCGGCGCAGTAGCCGCGCGGGGCGGCGAGCAGCACCCGCTTGACGCCGGTGACGGTGCCGTCGGTTACCGTGGGGCGCTCCGCCGGACCGGCGGGCGCGACGAGGTCGGTTGGCGATGACACACCACCGATTCTACGAGGGGCATGGATGACGGACGGCGTCGGGACCGCGGATGCGCCGTGGCCGGTGGGCCTCCTGGCCGACAAGCTGAAGGGCTGGATCGACCGGCTCGGCCAGGTGTGGATCGAGGGCGAGATCACCCAGTGGGGTCCCCGCGGTCAGAACGTCTACGGCAAGCTCAAGGACCTCGAGCGCGAAGCGACCGTCTCCTTCCAGATCTGGTCGTCGGTGCGGGCGAAGCTGCCCGCCGACCTGAAGCAGGGCGACCGCGTCGTCGCGCTCGTCAAGCCGGACTACTGGGTGCGCGGCGGCTCGCTGAGCATGCAGGTGTTCGCGATGCGCCACGTGGGGCTCGGCGACCTGCTCGAGCGCCTCGAGCAGCTGCGGCGGCAGCTCGCATCCGAGGGGCTCTTCTCGGCCGAGCGCAAGCGCCGGCTGCCGTTCCTGCCGAGCACCATCGGCCTCATCACCGGCAAGGACAGCGACGCGGAGAAGGACGTGCTGCGCAACGCCCAGCTGCGCTGGCCCAACGTGCGGTTCCGGGTCGTGCACACCGCCGTGCAGGGCGACCGCACGGTGCCCGAGGTGGTCGCGGCGCTGAAGCAGCTCGAGGACGACCCCGAGGTCGACGTCATCATCGTCGCCCGCGGCGGCGGCGACTTCCAGAACCTGCTCGGCTTCAGCGACGAACGCCTCGTGCGCACGGTGGCGGCGATGACGACGCCCGTGGTCAGCGCCATCGGCCATGAGGCCGACCGCCCGCTGCTCGACGACGTGGCCGACCTCCGTGCCTCCACGCCCACGGACGCCGCGAAGCGGGTCGTGCCCGACGTGACGGAGGAGCTGAACCGGGTGCGCCAGGCCCGCACCATGATGTTCTCCCGCATGACGCAGCGGATCGCGCGCTCGAGCGATGAGATCACCGGGCTCCGCGCGCGGCGCGTGCTCGCCGAGGGCGACTGGATCGTCACCGGCCGCGAGGACGAGCTCACCCGGTACGTCGCCCGCGGCGCGGAGCTCGTCGACCGCACGATCCTCGAAGCGCAGTCGCGGCTCGCGGAGGCCCGCGGGCACCTGCGCGCCCTCTCGCCGCTGCGCACCCTCGACCGCGGCTACGCGATCGTGCTCACCGGCACGGGGGCGGCGCTCCGGCACGTCGCGGACGCGCCCGCCGGCACCACGCTGACCGTCAGGGTGACCGACGGGGCGGTCGCCGCCACGAGCGACGGGCCCGCGCCTGTCGGGCGCCGCTCGTAGAATCGCGGCCATGAGCGACCCACGCGACGAGGACCTCGAGCTGCGCATGGTCGAGGTCGAGGAGACGGTCGTCACGACGGTCTCCGGCCCCGGCGAGGGGCCGGACGACGACATCGAGGCGATGTCGGCTGCGCCTGATGACGACATCCGAGCGATGTCGTACGAAGAGGCGCGGGACGCGCTCGTCGGCGTCGTCGACCGGCTGGAGCGCGGCGGCAGCACGCTCGAGGAGTCGCTGGCGCTCTGGGAGCGCGGTGAGGCCCTCGCCGCCCGGTGCGAGACCTGGTTGATCGGTGCCCGGGCGCGGCTCGACGCCGCCAGGGGCACCGCCCCGGCCGACGCGTGAGCGCGAAGCAGCCCCGCGTCGTCGCCGAGCTCGGCCGGCCCGAGACCCCCGACGAGAAGGACGCCCGCACCGCGGAGAACCGGCGGCTCCGGCGGCAGCGCCAGAACGCCCGCAACCTCGTCTACTCGCTTCTCGTGTGCGTCGCGCTGGTGATCGTCATCGTGCTGGCGGTCCCCCGCGGCACCGCGCCGCCGCGCACCGCCGTCGACTACCGGTCCCTCGCGAGCCAGTCGGAGGGATCCGTCGACCGCCCCCTGCTCGCGCCGCCGGTCCCGTCGAGCTGGAGCGCGAACGCCGCCGAGCTGCGGTCGTCCGACGGCGTCACCTCCTGGTACGTCGGCTTCGTGCTGCCGAAGAACGAGTTCCTCTCGTACACCGAGGGGCTGAACAGCAACGGCACCTGGCTCGCCGACGTGCTCGGATCCGCCAAGGGCGGCGGCACCACGGACGTCGGCGGCCTCACCTGGCGCGTCTACGACCGCCGCAGCCTCGGCGACGCGGCCGGCAACGTCGCGTACGCCCTCGCCACCCGCGTCGGCTCCACGGATCTCGTGGTGTCGGGCACCGCGACCCCCGCGGAGACGCGATCCCTCGCCGCCGCCCTCGCAGCCGAAGCGAGCACGCGGCACCTGACCGGAACGGATGTGGCCCCGTGAGCGCACCCACCACCCCTGACGACGCCTGGCAGCGCCTGGCGGAGGGCAACACCCGCTTCCTCATCGGGCAGCCCCTGCATCCCCGCCAGGACGTCGAGACGCGGGAGCGCCTGGCCTCGTCGCAGGCGCCGGTGGCCACCTTCTTCGGCTGCAGCGACTCGCGGGTCGGCGCGGAGATCCTGTTCGACCAGGGCCTCGGCGACCTCTTCGTCGTCCGCAACGCGGGGCACGTCGTCTCCGACGCCGCCGTCGCGAGCATCGAGTACGCGGTCGCGGTGCTCGGCACCCCGATCGTCGTGGTGCTCGCCCACGACCGCTGCGGCGCCGTCCGCGCCGCGGTCGACGCTGAGGCGCCCGACGCCCCGGCCCTGCCGCCGCTCATCGCGGCGCACGTCGACCACATCCGTCCGGCCGTCGAGGCCTCGCGGCGCGCGCATCCCGAGGGTCCCTTGGACGCGGACGCGGTCGCCGGCGTGCACCTCGAGGCCACGGTGGCGGCCCTCCTCGCGGCGTCCGAGCTGCTCTCCGCCGCGGTGGCCGACGGTAGCCTGGCGGTGATCGGTGCGCAGTACCGGCTGGCCGAGGGGCGCGTCGAGCGCCGCGTCGCGGTCGGGCTCGCGTAGCAGCACCCCCGAACGCCGAAGGAGCCGTATGTCCGGCGAGTACCGCATCGAGCACGACACCATGGGCGAGGTCCGCGTGCCCGCGGACGCCCTGTGGGCGGCGCAGACCCAGCGTGCGGTGGAGAACTTCCCCGTCTCGGGGCACGGCCTCGAGGCCGCGCAGATCGTCGCGCTCGCGCGGATCAAGCGTGCGGCCGCGCTCGTGAACGGCGAGCTCGGCGTGCTGCAGCAGGACGTCGTGGACGCCGTCGTCGGCGCCGCGGACGAGATCATCGACGGGCAGCACCTCGACCAGTTCCCGATCGACGTGTACCAGACCGGCAGCGGCACCTCGTCGAACATGAACATGAACGAGGTGCTCGCCGCCCTCGCGACCCAGCGGCTCGGCCGCCCCGTGCATCCGAACGACGCGGTCAACGCCTCGCAGTCGTCGAACGACGTGTTCCCGACCTCGGTGCACGTCGCGGCGACCGAGGCGATGCTCGGCGACCTCGTGCCTGCGCTCGAGCACCTCGCGACGTCGCTCGAGGCACGCGCGACCGAGTGGGCGGGGCTCGTGAAACCCGGCCGCACGCACCTGATGGACGCGACCCCGGTGACGTTCGGTCAGGAGTTCGGCGGCTACGCCCGCCAGATCCGGCTCGGCATCGACCGGGTGCAGGCCGCGGTGCCGCGCCTCGCGGAGGTGCCGCTCGGCGGCACGGCCACCGGCACGGGCATCAACACCCCGGCGGGCTTCTCCCCCAAGGTGATCGCGATCCTCGCCGAGACGACGGGGCTGCCGATCACCGAGGCGCTCGACCACTTCGAGGCGCAGGGCGCGCGCGACGCGCTCGTGGAGGCCTCCGGCTCGCTCCGCGTGCTCGCGGTGAGCCTCACGAAGATCTGCAACGACCTCCGGTGGATGGGCTCGGGGCCGAACACCGGCCTCGGCGAGCTGCACATCCCCGACCTGCAGCCGGGATCGTCGATCATGCCCGGCAAGGTGAACCCGGTAATCCCGGAGGCCGTGCTCATGGTCGCCTCCCGCGTCGTCGGCAACGACGCCACGATCGCCTGGAGCGGCGCATCCGGGTCGTTCGAGCTGAACGTCGCGATCCCGGTCATGGGCACCGCGCTGCTGGAGTCGATCCGGCTGCTCACCAATTCGGTGCGCGCGCTCGCCGACAAGACGATCGCCGGCCTCGAGGCGGACGTCGAGCACGCCCGGGCGCTCGCGGAGTCGTCGCCGTCGATCGTGACGCCGCTGAACAAGGTGATCGGTTACGAGGCGGCCGCGAAGATCGCGAAGCACGCGGTGGCCGAGAGCGTCACCATCCGTCAGGCCGTGATCGACCTCGGCTTCGTCGAGCGCGGCGAGGTCACCCTTGAGCAGCTCGACTCGGCCCTCGACGTGCTCTCGATGACGAAGCCGCCGCAGGCGTAGCTGTCGCGCGCCCGCGTCACTGCTCGAACAGGCAGAACGGATGCCCCGCTGGGTCGAGATGCACCCGCACGCCCTCCTGGGGCTGAAATTCCGCGAGCACCGCGCCAAGCTGTTCGGCACGGGCCGACGCCGCGGCGAGGTCGTCAACGCGGATGTCGAGGTGCAACTGTTGCTGCTGCTCCCCCGGCTCTCCGGGCCAGACCGGCCGCACGTGGTGCTCCTCGCTCTGGAACGACAGGCCGTAGCCGTTGGGTGACGCGAGCATCACCCAGCCGGGCTCGGCATACTTCTGCTCCCAGCCGAGCAGCTCCCGGTAGAAGTCGGCGAGGACCTGGGGGTCGGGCGCGCCGAGCACGGTCGAGGCAAGCTGAAATGTTGGCATAGCGCCATGATTCTCTCAGCAGGCGACCGTGACAACGGGCGCTCGGCACGGCCCGAAGGGGATGCGCCGCAACGCGCCGCCGCCCGGCACCAGCAGGGCAACAAC
>NZ_DATBTU010000070.1:0-93863 GCF_036559085.1 Amnibacterium sp. | reverse complement strand
GCGCCGCGCCGCCGGCGGATCGCCGAACCCGATCTCGAGCAGGAGCCGTCCGGCGCGGCGTGACTCCGCGGGATCCTCTCCTCCACAGGGGCCTTTCGGGAGTGCTGTCGGGGAGAACGAATCCCTGGTCGGTCGCGTGTCTCGGTCGCTGGGGAGTGTCGGTGGCCGGTGTCACGATGTGCGCATGCAGGACCACGGGCAGCTCGGGCAGGCGACCACCGTCGTCGGCGAGATGCCGTGGGGTCCGGCCGGGATGGGTGACCGGCAACTCCTCGAGGACGCCGAAGCGTGGGAAGCCTTGGGCCGGCTCGTGGATGCTCGCCGGGTCGCGATCGCCGGGGAGATCGCGTGGCGGTCGCGCGAGCAGCTGGGCGAGCACGGCCTCGCCCGACGCTCCGGCGACCGCGACTCCACCGACCTGGTCGCCCGCGAACTCCTGATCGGCGGCCGCGAAGCCCGGAAACGGACCGTCCTCGGCCTGAGGATCCGTTCACGCTTGTCGATGCAGGGTGGGGAACTGCCCGGCCGGTGGGCGCATGTCGGCGCGGCGCTCGCACCCGGGACGATCAGCGTCGACGCCGCACGCGTCATCGTGGATGCGCTCGGTTCCATCGCCCGACGGGCGGACGCGGAAGAACTCGAGATCGCCGAAGCCGCGCTGGTCGAGAACGCGACCTCGACCTCCCCGGACCTTCTCCGTGTGCAGGCCGAGGTGTGGCAGGCCCGGCTCGACCCGGACGGGGCGAAGCCGGCGGAGGACGCCGCGCACCGCAACCGCGGGATCACGGTCGGGATCGAAGGTTCCGACGGGATCACCCGCTCGGTCCTCCTCACCGCGACCGAGGAGACCGCCCTCTTACGGGCGATCTTCGACGCCAACCGGCGAGGCGTGCAGTGGAAGCAGCAGCCCGCGGAGGACTGCGACGACGACACCGAATGGCACGAAGTCGGCGAGGACCGCACCAAGGCCCAGTACGACCACGCTCCCTCTTCGCGATCTTGAGGGCGGGCCTCGGCGTCGACCCCGACAAGCCCAGCAAGGCACCCGAGCCCGAGGTCGTGATCCACGTCGACGCGGCCGACCTCGCCAACCGGGACGGACGGCGAACCGCTGCACCTGGGCCGGAAGAAGCGCGGCTTCAGCCGCGCCCAACGCCGGGCCCTCGCCGCCCGAGACGGCGGGTGCGCGTTCCCCGGCTGCCGGGCCCCGGTCGCGTGGACGGGGGCGCATCACATCGCGTGGTGGAAACGCGACCACGGCCCCTCCGATATCGAGAACGGGATCCTGCTCTGCTCGTTCCACCACCACCTGATCCACTCGAGTGACGAGTGGGAGATCCGGGTCCACGAACACGTCCCCCACCTCGTCCCGAAACGGTGGCGAGGCACACCGCTGAAACGACACCGGATGCAGCAGCACCGCATCCGCAGCACCCGAAGTTCCGCACGAAGCACCGCGCCACCCGGGTGAGCCTGGGCGCGGCCGGGAGACGGCCGGAACCGCCTCGATCCTCCAGGGCGCCCGGCGGCAAGGACATCGACAGGGGTCGAAGCCGACTGCGGCCCGACGCCCAGGGTTCGGTCACCATCGCGACGCAGAGTGAGAGGGATGCCGAGCCGAACAGAGACGATGACCGATTCCTCCGCTGCTCCCCCTTCCGACACCTCTGCAGCGCTCGCGCGCGACGCAGGGATCGACCTCGTGCGGGTGCTCGGCCTCATCGCTGTCGTCGTCGGGCACGTCTACGCCACGGTTCCGCTCGTGCGCGAGCTCACCTACAGCTGGCATATGCCGGTGTTCTTCTTCCTGACCGGATATCTCTGGAATCCCCGCCGGGACCTCCGGTCCGAGTGGCGCGCCCGCCTGAAGTCCCTGATGCTCCCCTACCTGGTCTGGGTGGTCATCCTCTTCGCCATCTACGCCGTCTGGGCCGCGGTCACGCCGGGGTCGATCGATCCCGGCCGTCTCGGCGATGCGCTGCTCGGCGGCGCGAACGCGGGCTCGCCGTTCGTCACGCTCTGGTTCGTCTCGGCGCTCTTCTTCGTGGCGTTGCTGTTCCGTGCAGTCTGCCGGCTGCCGGCCGCGGCCCAGTGGGGCGCGGCCGTCCTCGGCGTGGCCGCCGGCGCGCTCTTCCCGCACGCCCTCTCGGACTCGCCGCTCGCGATCGGCATGGCGCTGCCCTGCCTGATCTTCGTGGTCGCAGGCGCCGCCTTCCAGTCCGTCCGCCATCGCATCACGAGGCCGGTCCTGGTCGGCCTTCCGGTGCTCGGCGTCTCCGTCGCGCTCGTCCTCCTCCAGGCTGCGAAGCCGGTCGACCTCAAGCACCTCGACTTCGGGACTCCGGTGGTCAGCGTCGCCGTCGCGGTCGCGATCTCCGCCTCACTGCTGCTCCTCGCCGAGCCCGCGATGCGCCAAGCACCTGCGCGCTTCGGCCGGTGGATGACCCTCCTTGCGCTCGCGTCGCTGACCGTCGTCTTCCTGCATCCGATGCTGATGTGGTTCGTCCACCCGGAGAGCCTTCTCCTGAAGTTCCTGATCGTCCTGGCTGTGCCGTGGGCACTCGGCGTCGCCGCGGCCTACACGCCCGCCACGCGCTGGCTGAACGGCGCGAAGCTGCGGGTGCAGGCGCCCCGTCAGCGGTCGGTCTCGGCTTCCTGAGCTCCGGCCTCGGGGCCGGGCTGATCGCCACGAGCGGCAGCTGCTCCACGACACGGCGTCGCTCCGCCTCGCTCCCTCCGTATCGCCGGCCGATCAGGCGGCCGAGGACCATCCGGACGAGCGCCGCCGCGAAGCGGTTGCGGCGCTCGTAGGAGGCGAGGGCAGCAGCCGCCTCCTCCGTCTCGAGGATGCGGATCGCCGGGCGGAACCGGCGCCGCCCGACGATGACCTCGCGGCCGCCGCCCGCTTGCAGGTTGTGCAGCCAGCCGGTCGACCGGCCGAACCCTGCCATGACCACGTAGGCGTCCTCGCCGGGCCGCCGGTCGACCACCTCCACGACGGTGCGGTACACCCGACCGCTCCGTCGGCCGACGTGGGTCAGCATCAGGAACCGATCGCCGAGGAGCGGGCCGAGCCCCGCGCGGTAGAGGAGCACCGGTGCCCCGAGCAGCCGCCGCAGGACCGGGCCCGGACGTCGCGTCGTCACCACGCCGAGGCCGCCCGGTTCTCCGCGTCGGCCGGCGTCAGGCCGTCGCGGGCACGTCCGCCGGCCAGCGCAGCAGCGCGGCGACCGGGTCGCCGCCGAGGTCGCCGGCGCGAGCCGAGAGCACGGTGGCGTCGGTGGCCAGTGCGGCGCGGATGATCGCCTCCGCGGCGGGCACCCGGCCGACGATGCCGGCCGCGATCGCATCCGACTCGTCGGTCGCGATCCAGGGCACGTCGTCGAGCGCGACGAGGGTCTCGCCCCCGAGGCGGTCGGTGTCGAGCAGGACCGTGTCGACCTGCGCCTGCCGGAGCGCCTCGACGACCGCCGCGACGCCGGTGCCCGCGGCGCTGCGAGGCTGCCCGAGCCGCGTGCGCAGCAGGTCGAGGAGCGACTCCTCGTCGCGCCGCAGCAGCTCTCCGATCTGCTGCTCGGTGAACTCGGTGAGCGCCGAAGGATCCGCCCCGCCGGAGCGCGTGTCCTTCGCCAGCTCGACGGCGATGCCGCGGCTGCGCTCGGCGAGCGCGTCGAGCAGCAGCCCGCGCGCCTTGATGTCGCCCGCGACGACGAGGAGGCGGGGGCGGTGCTCGAGCACCAGCCGGTCGACCTCCGCGGACAGCTCCGTCTGGGTCTGCTTCCAGATCTCCTCGACGTGCTCCTGCTGGTTCAGGTGCGCCCAGCCGCCGCCCTTCACCTTGTGCAGCGTGTCGGTGCGCCCCTGCATGGTGCTGCGCGACTCGGGGAAGAAGGCGCCGGTGCGGTGCACGGCGATGTCCCCGCCGTCCCGGGACACCTGCACGGTCAGGTACGTGAAGTCCTCCACGCCCGAGCGGATGAGCGGCGCGATCAGCGGCACCGGACCGACCTCGATAAGCTCCTCCCCCGCCTGCACGCCGGGGATCGTCTCGTCGATCACGACCTGGTCGTCCTTCGCCAGCAGGTACCGGCAGAGCGGGCTCGGCAGCCCCGTCGGCTCGGTGAGCCGGTCCGACACGCCGGCTGCTGCGGCGTCGGACGCACCGAGCTCGTGCAGCCGATCGCGGACCGCGCGTCGCCGCGACTCCTGCAGACCCTCCGGGTTCTCCCGGTCGTTCGAGAGGTCGAGGTAGACGGTGCTCCACCGTCCCTGCTGCCGCACCGTTTCCGTCAGCCGCGCCCGCAGTCCTGCCGTCATCGTCGTCGCTCCTTCCGACCGGCCGATGCCGCGGTGTCGGCGAGATGCCGGTCTCGTCGCATCCGACGCTAGGCCGATCGATGCCGATCCGGAACTGGGTTCACCCCTTTTGACGCCCGCTCCCAGAGCCGTCGGAGCCGGAACGGCTCAGCCGGCCGCGGGCAGCGGCGAGGGGGCGCAGGTGGCGTCCGCGGTGCGTCCGGCCGCGCGCGCCGGAAGCGAGCCGTCGTCGAGGTACCGGGCGATCGTCGCGTCCACGCAGTGGTTGCCGGACAGCGAGTCCGCATGGGTGACGCCGCCCGGCTCGGCGAGCAGCCGCGCCCTCGGGAACAGGGACCGCACCTCGAGGCTGCCCTCGTACGGCGTCGCCGCGTCGAGCGTCTGATCGACGAGCAGGGTCGGCGGCGCATCCGTTCCGTCGATGGTCACGCGCGTGTGCGGCTTCGCCGGCCAGGTGCGGCACGGCATGTTGAACCAGGTGTTCGGCCACGTCTGGAACGAGGCCTTGGCGTCGGTCCTGGCCGAGTCCCGCTGCCAGGTCTGGAAGCCGGTGGGCCACGAGGTGTCGGTGCACTCGACCGCGAGGTAGACCGCGTAGCCGTTGTCGTCCTGCGGCGAGTCGACGGCGCGCCACTCGTCGATCATCCGGCTCGGATCCCCCGCCACGAGCCTCGCCAGGTCGCCGGCGATGCCGGGGTACTCGGCCGCGTAGTAGCCCGCCTCGAGCACCGTGTCGGCGAGCTCGTCCGGGCCGAGGACGCCGGCCGCCGGTGACGCCGCGAGGGCCTGCGCGATCCGGCCGTACTGCTGCTCCACCGCCACGGTCGTCGAGCCCAGGTGGTAGACGTCGTCGTGCTGCGCCACCCACGCGAAGAAGCGCTCGATCGTGGTCTGGAACGCGACGTCCTGGTCGAGGTTCGCGCCGTACCAGACGCGCCGCGGGTCGACGTTCGAGTCGAGCACCATCCGGTCGACCTCGGACGGGAACAGCGTCGCGAACACCTGCCCGAGGTACGTGCCGTAGGAGTAGCCGTAGAAGCTGATCCGGGGGGCCCCGAGGGCGAGCCGGAGGTACTCCATGTCCTTCGCGGCGTCCTCGGTCGTCATGTGGTCGAGCAGGGCGCCGGCCCGGTCCGCGCAGGCGGAGGCGTAGGCGGCGCTCCGCTGCAGCCAGGTGGCGACGGTGCCCGTGGTCGGCGGGGCGTAGAGCGGTCGTGGGCCGTTCTCGTAGCCCGGGTCGCAGCTGAGCCGCGGCGTCGAGGCGCCGACGCCGCGCGGGTCGAAGCCGATCCAGTCGTATCGGAGGCCCGCCCCACCGGGCACCCGGGGGCCGAGCCGTGCGAGCCCGAGGCCGCTGGCGCCGGGGCCTCCCGGGTTGACGAGCATGGGGCCCTCGTACGGCTGCTCGGTGTGGCGCAGCCGCGAGATCGCGAGGTGGACGCGCTTCCCGTCCTTCGGCGAGTCCCAGTCCCGCGGCACGTCGACCGTCGCGCACTCGAGGCCGTGCAGGTCGGAGCCGGAGCAGGCGTGCCAGGCGATGGGTGCCGGCTTCGGCCACGCCTTCTCGGACTGCTCGGCCGTCGTGCTGCGGGACGGCGACGGCAGCGCTGCCGGATGCGCGGCGTGAAGGGCGTCGAACCCGAGGCCGAGGCCCGCGACGAGTGCGCAGACGAGCCCGACGACGAGGATCGCGGTGATCAGCGGATGGCGGCGCACGCTCAGATCCGCTCGTCGGTGGCCGCGTCGGCGACGCCGCCGAACCAGCGGTCCAGCACGTCCTGGAACACCGGCTCGCCGGGCGCCGCGCGGGCGAAGAGCGTCATCGAGGAGCGGAGCTTCTGCGCGTCGATCGGTCCGAGCAGGGCCTCCGCGTCGGCCGCGGGCGCGTCCCGCACCACCGCGGCGGTCTCCCTCAGGCGCGGCCCGAGCACCGGGTGCGCGAGGTAGGCGCGCGCCTCGTCGAGCGAGCGGATGGCGTAGTGGCGCGCGGTGGGGCTGGACCCGAGCCCCGCGATCTGCGGCAGCACGAACCACATCCAGTGGCGCCGCTTCGCGCCGGCCCGCAGCTCCGCGAGCGCGCGGTCGTACGTGCCGTCCTCGTCCTGCGCCTCGACGAAGCGCTGCAGGTCGTCCCCGTCGCTCATGCGGCGGTCCGGGAGGGCAGCGGCAGCCACGTCAGCACCCGCTGGATCATCCGATCCCAGGCCTCCCAGTCGTGGTGCCCCGGCCCCTCCTCCACCACGATCGGCAGGCCGAGCGTGCGCGCGTGCTCGGCGAACCGGCGGTTCTCGGACAGCAGCTCGTCCTCGGTGCCGCACCACTGGTAGAGCGGCGGGCACTCCCCCGGCTCGAGCGCCTCGGCGAGGGCGAACAGCTCGTCGCCGGCCTCCGTCGCCGACTCCGGGTCGCCGAACGTGGTCCGCCACTCCCGGGCGGTCCAGTCCGCGTCGAGCACGTCGAGCTTGCCGGACAGGCTCGCGGCCGCCGCCAGGTCCTGAGGGCGACGGAGCGCCCACTTCAGGGCGCCGTATCCGCCCATCGACAGTCCTGCGGCGAAGGTGTCCTCGCGGCGATCGGAGATCGGGAAGAAGGAGCGCATCACCGCGGGCAGCTCCTCGGTGAGGAACGTCCAGTAGTCGTATCCGGCCGCCTGATCGGTGTAGAAGCCCCGGTGTCCGGTCGGCATCACGACCGCGAGGTCCGTCGCGGCGAGGTACCGCTCGATGGAGGTGCGCCTCGTCCATGCCGTGTGGTCGTCCGACCGGCCGTGCAGCAGGTAGAGGACCGGATGCGCGGATCCGCCGGCGACGCCGCCCATCCCCACCTGCCTCGTCGTCGCCTGCGGCAGCAGCACCGTCGCCTCGGTGGACTGACCCAGCACATCGGAGAAGAACTCGCAGCGGATCAGGGCCATGCGGGCCATTCTCCCTGGCTGCGGTGGTTCGATCGGTGCATGGCGGTCGCGCGGCGCTTCACGGTGACGGGGCAGGTGCAGGGCGTGGGCTTCCGGTGGGCGGCCCAGGGCGAGGCGGAGCGGCTCGGGCTGGTGGGCCGGGTGCGGAACCGCACCGACGGCGCCGTCGAGATCACGGCGCAGGGCGACGAGGCCGCGATGCAGCGCTTCAGCGACTGGCTCGAGCAGGGCCCGCGGTGGGCGGAGGTGGCCGATGTCGACGTCGAGCCCATCGACCCGATCACGGCCACCTCCTTCGAGATCACCCGCTGACGCGCACCCAGGCGGCCGCGTCCGACGGCAGCAGGCCGTCCTCGAGCGGCGCGCTCGCGAGCAGCACCTCGCCGGCGGGCAGGGGTGCTGCCTCGGTGCCGAGGTTCACGACGACGTGCCATCCACCCGACCGCTCGAAGTGGAGCACCTCGGCGGCGGAGTCCTGCCACTGCAGCGCCGGCCCCGTGTGCAGCGTGTGGCGCAGCGCGAGCGCCGCCCGGTAGAGCTCGAGCATCGAGCCGGCGTCGCCGTCCTCGACGGATGCCGCGTGCTCGGCGAACCAGGCCGGCTGCGGCAGGTGCGCCCCGCCCGTGCCGAAGCCGAACGACGGACCCTCCGCGGTCCACGGCAGCGGCACGCGGCAGCCGTCGCGGCCCTTCTCGGTGTGCTGCGAACGCAGCCAGATCGGGTCCTCGAGGTCGTCGCGGGCGAGGTCCGCGACCTCGCGGAGGCCGAGCTCCTCGCCCTGGTACACGTAGGCGGATCCGGGCAGCGCGAGCAGCAGCAGCACGGCGGCGCGGGCGCGGCGGGCGCCGAGCGCGACGTCCTCGACCGGCTCGGCGCCGTCGGAGAGCAGCCAGGCGTTCAGGTCGGTGCCCGCGGGCAGCCCGAACCGGCTCGCGTGCCGCACGACGTCGTGGTTCGAGAACGTCCACGTCGAGGAGGCGCCGGCCGCGGTCGCCCGCTCGAGGCTGTCGACGATCACCTCGCGGAACTGGGCCGCATCCCAGTCCGCCTTGACGAGGTCGAACTCGAACGCCTGCCCCAGCTCGTCGGGCTTCGCGTAGAGGACCCGGCGCTCCACCGGCACCCAGGCCTCGGCGACGGCGGTGCGGGGCGGGTCGTACTCCTCGAACACCCGGCGCCAGCCGCGGTAGATCTCGTGCACGTCGTCGCGGTCGAACAGCGGGTTCGTGCCGTCGATCTCGATGTCCATCGAGTTCACGTGCGGGTGGCTGCGCAGCGGCTCGCCGAGGTCCTTCGCGAGCGCGTGGGCGACGTCGACGCGGAAGCCGTCGACGCCACGGTCCGACCAGAAGCGGAGCGTGCGGTGGAAGTCCTCCCGCACCTCCTCGTGCTCCCAGTTCCAGTCCGGCTGCTCGGGCGCGAAGAGGTGCAGGTACCACTGGCCGTCCGGCACGCGCGTCCAGGCGCTGCCGCCGAAGTGCGACACCCAGTCCGACGGCGGCAGCTCGCCGTGCTCGCCGAGGCCGTCGCGGAAGACGTAGCGGTCGCGCTCCGGGGAGCCCGGTCCGGCGGCGAGCGCCGCCCGGAACCACTCGTGCCGGTCGGACGAGTGGTTCGGCACGATGTCGACGATCACGCGGACGCCCGCGGCGTGCGATGCCGCGACGACCTCGTCGAACTGCTGGAGGGTGCCGATCCGCGGATCCACGTCCCGGTAGTCGTCCACGTCGTAGCCGCCGTCGGCGAGCGCCGACGGGTAGAACGGCGACAGCCAGATCGCATCCACGCCGAGGCGCTCGAGGTACGGGATGCGGTCGATCAAGCCGGCGAAGTCGCCGATCCCGTCGCCGTTCCCGTCGGCGAAGCTGCGTGGGTACACCTGGTAGACGACGGCGTCGCGCCACCAGGTCGGGTCGGTCAGGTCGGTCCGGTCACGCTCAGGCACGGCCATCGATCCTAGGGACGCTCGGAGGGATCTCACCCGACGCGCGGAGGGAGATCGCCGAGCATCCGGGTATGGCACTCACCCCCAGGACCGCGATCGTCACCGGATCCGACTCGGGCATCGGCAAGGCGACCGCCGTGGCGCTCGCCGAGGCCGGCCTCGACGTCGGCATCACCTACTTCGGCGACGAGGAGCGCGAGGGCGCCGAGGGCACCGCGGACGAGGTGCGGGCGCTCGGCCGGAACGCCGTCGTGGTGCAGCTCGACGTGCGCGACCTCGAGCACGCCGGCGACGTCGTCGACCATCTCGCGGACGAGCTCGGCGGCGTCGACGTGTTCGTGAACAACGCCGGCACGGGCGACAACGCCCCCTTCCTCGACATGACGCTCGACCAGTGGCGCAACACCGTGGCGACCGACCTCGACGGGGCCTTCGTCGTGATCCAGCGGGCCGCTCGCCGGATGGTCGCGGCCGGGAACGGCGGGCGGATCATCGCGATCACGAGCGTCCACGAGCACCAGCCGCGGGTCGGCTCCGCCGGCTACGACGCCGCGAAACACGGCCTCGGCGGCCTGATCAAGACGATCGCGCTCGAGCTCGGGCAGCACGGCATCACCGCGAACGCCGTCGCGCCTGGGGAGATCGCGACCCCGATGACCGGCATGGAGGACCAGGACCCGCACGAGGTGCACCGTCCCGGCGTGCCGCTCGGCCGGCCGGGCGCCGCGCAGGAGATCGCTGCGGTCGTGGCCTTTCTCGCCTCGCCGGCTGCGAGCTACGTGACCGGCGCCTCCTGGCCCGTCGACGGCGGCATGCTGCAGATGGGCCCGCAGGCCGGCTCCCACATCACGAGCGACGACTGGCGCGCCGCCGGCTGACTGCTTCTCCCATCGCGCCGTTCCGGAGAAATCAGGCGACACGCCGCGTCCGGGGAGCGATCGGCGGCGTGTCGCGCAGGAACTCCGGAACGGCGCGATTCCTGGGGCGTCAGGCGAAGCGGACCGCGGCTTGCAGCCGGGTGCGCACCTCGAAGATCTCGGTGCCGCCGACGGCGCGGCCGTCGGGCAGCCCGTCGCGGAGGGCGGTGAGCAGCGTCGAGGCCTGCAGCACGACCAGCTCCGCGCCGCGGGAGGAGCCGAGCGACTCGGCCGGCGTGGTGAGCGCCTCGTCCGGGAGCACGAGCAGCAGCCCCGTGAACCGCACCCGCGCGGCCCGGGCGATCGCCCGAGCCCGCTGGGCGAGCTCGTGCATCGGCCGCTCCCCCGCGAGCGCGTCGCCGGTGAGCTCCCCCCGGCGCACCCCGACGGGGCCGCCGAAGTCCTCGGACTGGATGGCGAAGAGGCCGGTCGGTCCGAGCACGAGGTGGTCGACCTTGTCGTCGGAGCTGCCCGCCGCCACGTCGTGCCACACGGTGTAGCCGATGCCGAGGGTCGCGAGGCGGCGTGCCGTCGCCTCCTCGGCGAGCGCGTCGGCGAGCAGGTGGCGGATCTCGCGGGGTGCGCGCCGCACGAGCACCGGGTCGTAGGGGTCCGGGATCGCGACGCCGCGCCCGACCCACTCCCCCAGCAGCTGCAGGTAGCGCTCGCGCCGCCAGCCGCCCGGATGCCCGTAGGCGCGGGCCGTGGGCCGGTGGTGCTGCGGGCCGTCCGCCCGGGGCGGCGCCCAGGCCGGCCCCTCCTCGGCGGCGACGTGCCCCGCGTCGTAGCGGCGGCGGGCGTCGGGGCTGCCGATCCGCTCCCAGGCGGCCTGCACGGCGATGAAGCGCTGCGGATCGCCCCCGGTGTCGGGGTGCGTCTCGCGCAGCAGTCGCCGGTACGCGCGCCGCAGGTCCTCGTCGGACGCCGCCGCCGGGATCCCCAGCACCTCGTATGGCGACGCCGACATGGGGCTGTCGGGCATCGCGCCTCCTGAACCGTCGTGTCGGATCGACGGTACCGGAGCCGGGAACGCTCCCTGCGGCCGCTCGCGATCCGCTTGGGCGATGTCCAGCGGTGCGGCTCAGCGGATGGCGGCCCGCCAGAACCCCACGTGCGGTGCGCGTGCCTCGTCCTCGAGCGCGGGGCCGGTGACGGCGATCCGCCGCTGCCCCGCGCCGAGCACGGTGCGGGACGGCAGGTCGAGGGTCGGGTTGCCCGGGTCGTCGAAGGTGAGCGCCTTCAGCGACGACTCCGCGAGCGCGAAGGCGACCGCGCCGATGCCGGCCCAGTAGATCGCGCCGGCGCACATCGCGCACGGCTCGCAGCTCGTGACGAGGGTCGTCGCCGCGAGCCGCTCGGGCGGCAGCTCGCGCCAGGCGAGGCGCACCAGGTTCGTCTCTGCGTGCCCGGTGATGTCGCGGTCGGTCACCACCGTGTTCTCCGCCTCGAGCAGCACACGCCCGCTCGCGTCCGCGAGCAGCGCACCGAACGGATGGTTGCCGTGCGCCCGCGCGTCGGCGGCGATCGTGATCGCCCGGCGCAGCAGCGGCTCGAGCGTCTCGGTCACGGGGTGCCGAGCCAGCCGGCCGTCTGGTTGAGCACGCGGGAGCCGTCGAGGTCGGCGAGCGACAGGCCGGCGAAGGCGACCGCCGCATCCGAGGTCTGCCAGCGGAACCGCGGAGCGCTCGTGGTGGCCGCCTCGACGATCACCCCTGCGGCGCCCTCCGGCGTCTGCGCCGCGGCGAAGGCCGCCGACGTGCGCTCGAGGTAGGCCGCGAGCAGCGGCGCGTACGGATCGTCCGAGGCTGCGCGGTCGCGCCCGGCGACGTTCGCGACGAAGGCGCTGCCCACCGCGGCGGGCTCCACGATCGACACCGTCACCCCGAAGCGGGCGGCGACCGGGGCGAGGGACTGCATCAGCCCCTCGACGGCGAACTTCGCGGCGCAGTACGCATCCGCGAACGGCTGGCCGACGGCCCCGCCGACGCTCGTGACGGTGACGATGCGGCCCGATCCCGCCGCCCGCATCCCGGGGAGCACGAGGCGGGTCAGCCGGGCGACCGCGAGGTAGTTCACGTCGAGCTGCGCCTGCAGCGCCGCGTCGTCGAGCTGCTCCAGGGTGCCGAGCGAGCCCTGCCCCGCGTTGTTCACGAGCACGTCGATCGTCCCGAGCCGGGCGACGAGCTCCGCCGACGCTGCCGCGTCCGTGACGTCGAGCGCGGCGACCTCGACCTCGACGCCGGCAGCCTCGGCCGCGGCGAGCAGCGCATCCGCTCGGCGGGGGTCGCGCATCGTGGCGACCACCCGATGGCCGGCGGTGGCGAGCCCGACGGCGGTGGCGAGGCCGATGCCGGTGGACGTCCCGGTGACGAGTGCGGTGGGCATGGCCGAACGGTAGCGCGAAGCGCAAGGCGCAGGTCCTAGCATCCGGACCATGCCGCAGACGATCTACCTCGCCTCCGCGGAGGGCCACACCGGCAAGTCCGCCGTCGCGGTCGGGCTGCTCGAGGCGCTCGGCCGGCGGATCGGGCGGGTCGGCGTCTTCCGGCCGGTGAGCCGGTCGACCGAGGGCGACTACGTGCTCGACCTGCTGCTGCGGCACGCGACCGTCGACGTGGACCCCGCGGCGGTCGTCGGCACGACCTACGAGGACGTCCACCACGATCCGGATGCGGCGCTCGCCCGGATCATCGAGCGGTTCCGGGCCGTCGCCGACACCTGGGACGCGGTGCTCGTCGTCGGCAGCGACTACACCGACGTCGGCACCCCGACAGAGCTGCGGTTCAACGCCCGGGTGGCGGCGAACCTCGGCGCGGCCGTCGTGCTCGTGCTCGGTGGCCGGCGGTCCTCGGGGCAGGGCGGCCGCACGGCGGACGAGGTCGAGCAGGTCGCCGAGATCGCCCTCGGGGAGTTCCGCAGCGAGCACGCCGACCTCGCGGCGGTGATCGTGAACCGGGCCGATCCGGCCGAGCGCGACGCGATGCCGGCGCTGCTCGCGCGCCACGTCGGCGACGACGTGCCGGTGTTCGCGATCCCGGAGGACGCCGCCCTCGTCGCGCCGACCCTCCGCACGGTGCTGGCCGCGGCGCAGGCGACCCTGCTGCTCGGCGACCCGGCGCTGCTCGACCGCAACGTCGACGCCACGGTCGTGGCGGCCATGACGCTCGAGAACCTCCTGCCGCGGCTCGTGCCCGGCGCCCTGGTCGTCACCCCCGGGGACCGGACCGACACGATCGTCGGCGTGCTGCTCGCGCACGCCTCCGCGACCTTCCCGTCGCTCACCGGCGTGCTGCTCACCGGCGGGCTGACCCCGCCGCCGAACGCCGCGCGCCTCATCGAGGGCCTCACGACCCTGCCGATCGCGCGCACCGACCTCGGCACCTACGAGACCGTCACCGCCGTCTCGGCCGCCCGCGGCCTGCTCGCGGCGGAGTCGCCGCGGAAGACCGCGGATGCGCTCGCCCTGTTCGACGCGCACGTCGACGTCGACCGGCTGCTCGCCGCGCTCGACGTGCACGCGTCGAGCGTCGTCACGCCGCTGATGTTCGAGTACGGGCTGCTCGCCAGGGCGCGTGCGGACAAGCGGCACATCGTGCTGCCCGAGGGCGACGACGACCGCGTGCTCGAGGCCGCCGGCATGGTGCTCGCCCGCGACATCGCGGAGCTCACGATCCTCGGCAAGGAGGTCGCGGTGCGCAGCAGGGCCCTCGCGCTCGGCGTCGACATCGGTGCGGCGCACGTGGTCGACCCGTTCGCCGAGCCGCTCCGCGAGCGCTTCGCCGAGGTCTACGCGCGGGAGCGCGCGCACAAGGCCGTCTCCCTCGAGCTCGCCCGCGACACCGTCACCGACGTCTCCTACTTCGGGACCCTGATGGTGCACGAGGGCCTCGCCGACGGGATGGTGTCCGGCGCCGCGCACACGACCGCGCACACCATCCGCCCCGCGTTCGAGCTCATCCGGACCGCGCCGGGCGTCTCCGTCGTCTCGAGCGTGTTCCTCATGGCGCTCGCCGACCGGGTGCTCGTCTACGGCGACTGCGCCGTCATCCCGGATCCGACGAGCGGCCAGCTCGCCGACATCGCGATCTCCGCCGCGCAGACCGCCAAGCAGTTCGGCATCGAGCCGCGGGTGGCGATGCTCTCCTACTCCACCGGCAGCTCCGGCACCGGGGCGGATGTGGACAAGGTGCGGGCCGCGACGGCGCTCGTGCGGGAGCGGGCGCCGCAGCTGCTCGTCGAGGGGCCCATCCAGTACGACGCCGCGGCGGATCCGGCCGTCGCCGCGGCGAAGATGCCGGGCTCCCCCGTCGCCGGCCGCGCGACCGTCTTCGTCTTCCCGGACCTCAACACCGGCAACAACACGTACAAGGCCGTGCAACGGTCCTCGAACGCGCTCGCGATCGGGCCGGTGCTGCAGGGCCTGAACAAGCCGATCAACGACCTCTCCCGCGGCGCCCTCGTCCGGGACATCGTCAACACGATCGCGATCACCGCCATCCAGGCCCAGGCGGCGCCGGCCGCGCGGAGGGAGCAGCCGTGAGCGGCAGCGTGTTCGTCCTGAACGCCGGATCCTCGTCCCTGAAGTACCAGCTCGTCGACCCGGACAGCGGGGAGGTGCACGTCGCCGGCATCGTCGAGCGGATCGGCGAGGAGGGCAGCGACGTCCCCGACCACGAGGCCGCGGTGCGCCGGGCCCTCGACGCGATCGAGGGGCGGCCGGAGCCGACCGCATGCGGGCACCGCGTCGTGCACGGCGGCGAGCGGTTCGACGGCCCCGCACTCATCGACGACGACGTCGAGGCGGCGATCGACGAGCTCTCCGCGCTGGCGCCGCTGCACAACCCGGCGAACCTGGAGGGCATCCGCGCAGCCCGAGCGGTGCTGCCCGACATTCCGCATGTCGCCGTGTTCGACACCGCGTTCCATCGCACGATCCCGGCCGAGGCCGCGACCTACGCGATCCCGGTCGACCTCGCGAGCCGGTACGGCGTGCGCCGGTACGGGTTCCACGGCACGAGCCACCGGTACGTGTCCCGCGCGGCCGCCGAGTTCCTCGGCATCCCGCTCGAGCGCTCGAAGGTGATCGTGCTGCACCTCGGCAACGGGGCGTCGGCCTGCGCCGTCGACGGCGGCAGGTCGATCGAGACGTCGATGGGCATGACCCCGCTCGAGGGCCTCGTGATGGGCACACGCTCCGGCGACATCGATCCGGCCGCGCTGTTCCACCTGCACCGGCAGGCCGGCTTCGGCTTCGAGGAGCTCGAGCGGATGCTGAACCGCGACAGCGGGCTGAAGGGCCTCACCGGCAGGGGCGACATGCGCGACGTGCAGGCCGCGGCGGCGGACGGCGACGCGGCGGCGGAGGCGGCGCTCGCGGTCTACCGGCACCGCATCCGCAAGTACATCGGCGCCTACCTCGCGCAGCTCGGCGGCCTCGACGCCCTCGTCTTCACCGCGGGCGTCGGTGAGAACAACTCGCTGCTGCGGCGCCGCACCCTCGCGGGCCTCGAGCACCTCGGCCTGCAGGTGGATCCGGACCGGAACGAGGTGCCCTCGCACGAGGCCCGGCGCATCTCCCCCGACGGCGCGCCGGTCGCGGTGCTCGTCGTGCCGACGAACGAGGAGCTCGAGATCGCGCGGCAGACGGCCGCCGTCACAGAGGACCGGTAGCCGCCTCGCGCACGTCCTCTGGGTGCGCCCGGCGGCGAGCCCCTAGCATCCTCGGGTGTCTGAAACGCGAAGAGCGGGAGCGCAGTGACCGCCGCGACCGCCGCCCTCGTCGTCCTCGTCGTCGCGCTCGCGCTCGTCTTCGACTTCACCAACGGCTTCCATGACACCGCGAACGCGATGGCGACACCCATCGCCACCGGCGCGATGCGGCCGAAGGTCGCCGTCGCGGTCGCCGCCGTGCTCAACCTCGTCGGCGCGTTCCTCTCGACGACCGTCGCGCAGACCATCTCGGGCGGCCTCATCAAGGAGGGCTCGGGCGGCGTCGTGGTGGGGCCCGCCATCGTCTTCGCCGGGCTGATCGGGGCGATCGTGTGGAACATCACGACGTGGTACTTCGGGCTGCCGTCCTCGTCGAGCCACGCGCTCTTCGGCGGCCTCGTGGGCGCCGCCATCGTCGGTGCCGGGTTCGACTCCATCGACTACGCGACGCTGTTCGGCAAGGTGATCATCCCCGCCGTGCTCGCGCCGTTCACCGCCGGGATCGTCGCGTTCCTCGCCACGCGCATCGCCTACTCGATCACGAGGCGCCACGACGGGCGCCCCGACGGGCGTCGCGTCTTCCGCGTCGGGCAGGTGTTCTCCTCCTCGCTCGTCGCCCTCGCGCACGGCACGAACGACGCCCAGAAGACGATGGGCGTCATCACGTTGACGCTCGTCGCCGCCGGCCTGCAGCCGCCGAACACGCCGCCGCAGGTCTGGGTGATCACCGCCTGCGCGATCGCCATCGCCATCGGCACCTACACGGGCGGCTGGCGCATCATCAAGACGCTCGGCACCGGCCTGACCGCCGTGAAGCCCGCCCAGGGCTTCGCCGCCGAGGTGAGCACGGCCTCGACGATCCTCGCGTCGAGCCACCTCGGCTTCGCCCTCTCGACGACGCATGTCGCGTCCGGTTCGGTGATCGGCTCCGGCCTCGGGCGGCGCGGCTCCGTGGTCCGCTGGGCGACCGCCAGGCGGATCGTCACCGGCTGGGTGTTCACCCTGCCGTCGGCCGCCGTCGTCGGCGCGGTCGCTGCCCTGCTCGTGAAGCTGGGGCCGGCGGGAATCGTGATCGACACGGTGCTCGGCGTCGGCTTCATGATCGCGGTCTTCCTCCGCGCCCGGCCGGAGCGGATCGACGCCAGCAGCCTCGAGCGCGAGGTGGCCGCCGCCGGCGCCGCCGTGCACCGCCCGAAGAAGCGCGACCGACGGGGGGCGGCAGCATGACGATCGACTGGCTCTCCTTCGTGACGGTCTTCTTCGCGTCCATCGTCTCGGCCTGCCTGGTCGTGGCCCTGTTCGCGACCGGCATCCGGCTGCTCGCGACCCCGCCGCGCGGCGCCGCCGCGGCCGGCGCCGCGCGGGACGAGGAGATGGACGATGTGGAGGGCCCGCAGCGGCCCCGAGCCGCGACCGTCGGCGCGGTCGTGCTGTTCGTGCTCGCCGCCGCCGTCGCGCTCTACGGCATCTACCTGATCATCCCGGCGCTGCACCAGTGAGGCCGCCGCCCGTCACGCGGCGGGCTGCACCACCCGGCTGTCGCCGGTGGGGAGCACCTCGACGGCGAGCCGGGCGGGGATCCGCTCCTGCATCGACTCGACGTGGCTGATGAGGCCGATCGTGCGGCCACCGGTGCGCAGGTCGTCGAGGGCGGCCATGGCCGTATCGAGGGTCTCGGCGTCGAGCGACCCGAAGCCCTCGTCGACGAAGAGCGTGTCGAGGCGGATGCCGCCTGCCTGCGCGGACACGACCTCGGCGAGTCCGAGCGCGAGCGCGAGGGAGGCGAGGAACATCTCGCCTCCCGACAGCGAGGCCGCCTGCCGGACGAGACCGGTGTGGGCGTCGCGGACCCCGATGCCGAGGCCGGTCTCCACGTTGCGGTGCTGCCGCTCGTCGTCCAGGTCGAGCGCGTACCGGCCTGCGGTCATCCGCTCGAGCCGCAGGTTCGCAGCCGCGATGATCTGCTCGAGCTGCGCCGCGAGCACGTAGGTCTCGAGCCGCATGCGGCGGGTGTTCGGCTCGTCGCCGTGCACCGTGGCCGCGAGGTCGCGCACCTGCCGGTACCGCTCCCCCGCCTCGGCGGACGTCTCGAGCAGCGCGATCGCGGCGGACGCCCCGCTCCGGACGGCGCGGGCGCGGCCGCCGAGGGCGCCGGCGGTCGCCACCGCCGTCTCGAACGCGGCCGCGGCGGCGTCCCTGGCGTCCCGTTCCGGCTGCGGATCGACCGGCTCCTCGGGCAGGGCGGCCAGCGTGGGTTCGGCGAGCACCTCGCGGGCGGTCGCGGCGCCCTGCTCGTGCGCGCGCACCGCGGCGTCGGCTGCGGCCTCGGCCGTGCCGTCCAGCCGCGCGGCGGCCGCCTCGGCCGCGTCGGTGAAGCCCTGGTCCGCGAGCGACAGCCGGAGCGCCTCGGTGGTCTCCTCGAGCGCCGCCTCGGCGCGGCGCACGGCGGCGTCGGCGGCAGCGGCGTCGCGGACGGCGGCGAGCTCGTCCTCGAGGCGTGCGGCACGGGCTGCGACGGACGGGGCGTCGCCCCGGCCTTCGGCGACGACCGCGACGTCCCGCGCGAGCGCGGACTCGAGGGCGGCGGCGCCCGCCTCCGCGGCGGCGCGGTGCTCCCGGGCCTGCACGAGGCGCTGGGCCCCGGCCGCGGCATCGTCGGCCGCCGCAGCGCGCTCCGAGCTCAGACCGGTCCGCGCCTCGGGGGCGGCCAGCGCGACGCGGATGCGTTCCCGTGCCGCAGCGAGCTGCTCCTCGAGCGCCGACACGTCGCGGCCGCCTGCGGCGGCCTCGGCGGCGGCGAGCCGGCGCTCGGCCTCGGCCGCGGTCGCGGCGGCGGCGGTCAGGGCGGCCTGCGCCGCGCTCGACGCGCTGCGGGCCGCAGCGACCTCGGCGGCCGTGACGGCCGGCGCATCGCTCCGCACCGGGGCGGGGTGCTCGAGCGACCCGCACACCGGGCACGGGTCACCGGGCACGAGGGCAGCGGCGAGCTCGACCGCCTGCCCGGCGATCCGCCCGGTGAGGGCGGCGTCGAGCCGGGCGGCGGCTGCGGCGGCGTCGGCGGCCGCAGCCGCCTCCGCCCGTCGCGCCCCGCCCGTGCGCTCGGCCAGCCGGGTGGCCTCCTGCGCCGCGGTGAGGGCCGCGGTGAGCTCCGCGGCCCGCGCGGTGGCCGGGTCCGCGTCCGCGGCGGCCAGGGCGAGGGCGGCGAGCTCGGTGTCGAGGGCGGCGATCCGTTCGGGCAGCGTCGCCAGCCGGGTCTCGAGCTCCTGGATCGCGGCGGCGGCCGCTGCGGCGTCGGTCCGCGCCGCGGCGAGCGCCTGCCGCTGGGCGGGGAGCGTGCCCTCGACGGCCAGCGGGTGGCTGAGCGCGCCCCTGGCGGTGAGCAGGGCCTCGATGCGCTCCTCGGTCGTCAGCCCGTCCGGCGCCGGGTGCTGCAGCAGCGCCTCCGCCGCCTGCGACTGCCGTGCGGTGGCGGTGGCGAGGTCGGCGGCCGCGCGCTCCTGCGCGGCGATCCGCGGGTGCACGGCGTCGGCGCGCCGGGCCGCGGCGAGCCGGGACCGGAGCGCCGCGATCCGTTCGTCGTCGGCCGCGAGCTCGGCGAGCCGGAGCCGGGCGGCGTCGCGGCGGGCCTGCAGCTCCTGGGTGGCGAGGGCGCCGGCGAGCATGCGCTCGGCCGCCTCGGCGCGCGCGCGGGCGACTGCCGCGTCGGCCTCCGCCGTCTCGGCCGCCGCCTCCGCCTCGTCGGCAGCGCCGGCGAACCACGCCGCGTCGGGCTCGGCCGGCCGCTCCGCGCCGGTCTGCTCGGCGACCGCGTCGGCCCGCGCCGCCACATCCCTCGCGGTGGCCTCGAGCTCGGCGGCGGAGCGGCTGCGCGTCTCGAGCAGGTCGCGCTCGAGCCGCTGGAACCGGTCGGTGCCGAAGAGGGTGCGCAGCAGCTCGCGGCGCTTGTCGGTGGGTGCGAGGAGGAACTCCTGGAACCGGTTCTGCGCGAGCAGCACGACCTGCAGGAACTGGTCGCGGCTGATCGGCAGCAGCTCGGCGAGGGCGATGCCGACCTCCTTCGGCCGCGTGGCGACGATCCGCGGGCCGTCCGCCTCGAGGATCGCGAGCTCGGCCTCGGGCTCGGCGGTGGTCGTGCCGCTGCCTGAGCGCTTCAACCGCTCGTACCGGGGCGTGCGGCGGATCCGGTAGACCACGTGCCGCACCTGGAACTCGAGCTCCACCTCGCTCGGGTCGGCCGGCCCGCAGTGCTGGCTGCGCACCTGGCTCTCGCGCTTCTCGTACCGGGGCACGTCGCCGTAGAGGGCGAAGCAGACGGCGTCGAGGATGCTCGACTTGCCCGCGCCGGTGCGGCCGGCGATGAGGAAGATGCCGTCGTCGTCGAAGCGCCGGAAGTCGATGGTCTGCTCGCTGCGGTAGGGCCCGAAGCCCGCGACCTTCAGGCCGAGGATCCTCATGCGGCACCCGCGAGCAGGCGCGTCACGAGGTCGCGCTCGAACTCGGTGGGTCCCGCGCCGTTGCGGGTGAGGGCGAGGAAGTCGGCGACCAGGTCGACATCCGATCTCCCGCGCACCCGCTCCGCGTAGGAGGCGCTGCCGGCGTCGGCGACCGTGTCGGGCCGCCACTCGAAGGCGACGCAGTGCGGGAACCGCCGCTGCAGACGGCGCATGCCGTCGGTCGGCCGCACCTGGTCGGTGACGACCGCCTTCACCCAGGCGTCGGCCGAGGCGTCGAGCGCCTCGTCGGTGAGCAGCGTCTCGAGCGGCCCGGTGAGCACCGCGAGCGGCCGCGGCACCGGCAGGTCGAGCCAGGCGACGTCCGCGAGCCCGTCGGGGCCGAGGTCGACGATCCAGCCGCCGCGTCGCTTGCCGGCCTCGCCGAAGGAGTAGTGCAGCGGCGCCCCCGAGTAGCGGACGCGCGGGCTGAGCTCGGCCCGGCCGTGGATGTGGCCGAGGGCGACGTAGTCGGGGCCGTCGAACACCGACGCCGGGACCAGGTCGAGGCCGCCGCGGCTGAGGTCGCGCTCGACGTCGCCGGCGGGCACCCCGGCGGCGAAGCAGTGCGCGAGCACGACCGAGCGGCCGCCCCGCTCCGCGAGGTCCGCGCACACCTCGGCCATCGCGGCCGCGAGCGCCTGCTCATGGGTGCGGACGCGCACCCCCGGCCGCTCCTGGGCGAACAGGGCCGGCTCGAGGTACGGGATGCCGTAGATCGCGACGGGGCCGTGCTGATCGGCGAGCAGCACCGGCGAGCCGATCCGGTCCGTGCGGGTGACGAGGTGGATGCCCGCCTGCCCGAGCCAGTCGGCATGCATGCCGAGCCGGGTGACCGAGTCGTGGTTGCCGCTCGTCAGGACGATCTGCGCGCCCGCGTGCCGGATGCCGGCCAGCGCGCTCTGGAACAGCTCGATCGCGGCGGTCGACGGCGTGGAGGAGTCGAAGACGTCCCCGGCGATCAGCACCACGTCGATCCGCTGCTGCTCGACCGCGCGCACGAGCGCCTCGAGCACCACCCCGAGGTGCTCGAGCGTGCTGTGGGTGTGGAACGTGCGGCCGATGTGCCAGTCCGAGGTGTGCAGCAGGCGCATGCGACGAAGGCTAGGGTCGGCCGCCGACAGCGCTGCGAGGCGCCCTCCCCCGCGAGCCGGCCGTAGGGGATGGTCCCGGGTGGAGGCCGACACGCCGCCACTTGGCCTACGCGCGGCACCAGTGCCTACGCCCGGGGCTTTCCCCGGATGGACGACCTCGTGGCGAGGGGAGGCTGGGAAGGGCCTCGTCGTCCTCCGCCGGCGACCGGGATCCCCCGTTTGCGGCCGAGCGGAGGCTTGGCCCGCTGACAGCCTCGTCTCGGCGCCTTCGAAACGGTCGCCCGGTCGGATGTCAGGTGCGGCATGCAGCATGCCTTCATGCCCGAAGACGCGCCGACCCTCCCCACGCTCGTTCCCGTCTGCCCCGCGGACGGGATGCGGATGACCCAGACGATCGTCGGCTGGCGCTGCCCGATCTGCGGTGCCCCGGCCAGGTCCCTGGCCGCCTGAGACGCGAGGAGCGACTGACATGAGCGACCCGAAGCCCATCCCGAACAACAACCTGCAGCCCCACCCCGAGGAGGCGGAGAACGACGCCGCGCTGCTGGCCGGGGAGCCCGGCTCCGCCGACGAGAGCGGCCGCGAGGACACCGGCGAGGGCTTCGGCCCGTTGCCGGGCGACGAGGACGACGAGCGCGCCTGACCCGGCGTGGTCGCCGTCCTCGGCATCCCGGTCGCGGTCGTCGCGGCCGTCCTCCTCGCGCTCGGCGCGCAGCTGCAGAACCAGGGCGCGACCCGGGTCGAGGAGCAGGCGGACCCCGGCGGGAGCCGGAACGTCCTCGAACGCCTGATCGCGCTGCTGTCGACCCCGCGCTGGCTCGGCGGCTCGACGATCCTCGGCATCGCCGTCGCGCTCCAGCTCGTCAGCCTGCTGTTCGCCCCGATCGCGGTCGTGCAGCCGATCGGCGCGCTGGCGCTCGTCATCACCGTGCTGCTCGACACCCGGATGAACCGGGCACGCATCCCGGGCCGGGCGAAGCTCGCCATCGTCATCTGCCTCGCCGGCGTCACGACGTTCGTCGTCACGGCGTCGCTCACCACATCATCGGGGTCGCCGCGTGCGCTCCAGACCGGGATCGTGCTCGCCGTGCTCGGCGGCGTCCTGCTGGTCGCCGGGGCCCTGCTGCTCGTGCTCCGCGGCCGGCCGTCGGCGCTGCGATCGGCCCTGACCGCCGCGCTGCTGTTCGGCTTCGTCGCGACGCTCGCCAAGCTCGTGATCGGCCGGCTCCAGCACGTGGTGCAGAGCGGCTCCGGGTTCCAGCCAGTCGACTGGCTGACGCTCGGCGCCGTCCTCGCGCTGCTGCTCGCCGGCACGATCGGGCTCGGGCTCGTGCAGGCGGCCTACGCGGCCGGCTCCCCCGACCTCGTGGTCGCGGCGCTGACGGTCGTCGATCCGCTCGTGGCGGTGACGATCGGCATCGCGGTGCTCGGGGAGGCCGCGTCGGCTCCGCCCACCGCGTTCGCGGTGTTCGTCGCCGCGGGGATCGTCGCGATCGGCGGGGTGCTGCTGCTCGCGCGGCACCAGCCCGAGGCGGGCAGCCGCGACCGTCCGGCCGATCGCGCCGCTAGTCGATCTCGACCGTGAAGTCCCACGTGATCAGGGGCTTGCCTGTCGGCTGCCAGGTGAGCGTGGTGTGCCCGGTCCCGAACCGGGACCGCAGGTGCAGTGTCGCCGGATGCCCCGGGGTCGCCTCGATCGCAGACGCGTCGGGGGTGAGCCGGATCGGCAGCGCCTTCTGATCGAGGCCGAGGAAGGTCGAGGCCGAGGCATGGACCGCGCCCGTCGACACCACGACGGTGACCGTGAGCACCCCGGGCGCCGTGGCGGCGCTGATGGGCTCCCCCGGCTTCGGGACCGGCACGGCGACGTCGGGCCCCGCGACCGTGATCAGGGCGGTCGTGCCGCCGAGGTGCACGCGGACCGGGTCGCCGGCCGCGACGAGCCGGTAGCCGCCGGTCGACACCTCCTGCAGCGCCCGGACGTTCGCGCCCGCGGTGGCCACCGGGTAGGACCCGGCGCCGGGAGCGTGCTCCGCGGCGGGGGCCGCCGGCGCGGCCTGCGTGCAGCCGGTCAGCCCGGCGACGAGCAGCGCGACGACGGCGGGGAGGATGAGGCCGCGGCCCCGGGAGCGGATGCTCCCGGGGCCGCGGCGAGCGGATGCGGTCACCTGTCGATCGGCTCGTAGGACACCGGGCGGTCGAGCTCGTGCACGCCGGCGACGGCCGCGTAGACCCCGCCGGTACCGGAGGGGCGGGGCTTCAGCACCCGGCCCGACGGGTTGTTGAACACGTCGGGGCCGAACGGGCGCAGGCCGTCCGCCGCGGCGTAGCCGAGGTGCCCCATGCCGTCGGTGCCACCGCGGTGGATGCCGAACAGGTCCTCCATCGACCGCAGCCAGCTGTAGTGGTTGTACGGCTGGTCGGTGACGGAGCCCGGGGTGATGTACGGGCTGATCAGCACGGATCCGGTGATCCCGCCGCCGGGGGTCGTGTCCTGGTTGAACGCCTGGAAGCCCGGCTGGGTGGTGTTCGGTCCCGGCAGCTCGTTGCAGCAGGCCACCACGGACTGCGCCGTGTTCGCCTGCGACTCGACCGAGGCGCCGTTGTTCGTCGTGTTCGCGGCGCCGGTGACGGTGCCGAGGCCCGAGTCAGCCGCGTACCGCTGGTCGGCGATGGAGTTGCCGTAGATCTTGTACGGCGGGAAGCCCTCGTCGAACGTGATGTCGATCATCCCGCCGTCCTGGTAGGCCTTGCTCCGCATGATCGCGGGCACGACCTGCTGGAGGAAGAGGTCCGACGCGTACAGGCCGCCCTGCGTGTTCGCCGGCGTCTTCTTGGCGCCGGTGAGCGCGTTCGAGCCGCCGGAGAGGTTGTCGCCCTTGCAGGTGGCGTCGTGGGCGTCGCTGCAGTTGTTCGGGGAGATCCAGGAGAACGCCGGGGTCGTCCTCTCGCTCCTCAGGTCGTGCAGCAGGTTCTCGGCCAGCGGCACCACCTTCTTCGCGCAGTCGCCGTTGCTCAGCAGGGAGCCGAACCAGGGGAACGGGTTGTGCTTCGGCACGTACTGGTCGTCGACCGTGGTCGACGGGTTCTGCAGCGAGGCGGGCGACGCGTACGGCCCCTCGGCAGCACCGGGGTCAGGGGTGGTGGCGCTCACGCCGCCGACGGGGGCGCCGCAGGTGGTCTGCTCACGGGACGGGTCGTTGCCCATGTCCTGCATGTAGCCCTTCCAGCTCACCTTCGCCGCGTCGAGCTGGTTGAACAGGGTGGGCACCTGCGAGCCGAACACGCAGCCGGGCTGCTTCGAGCCGTTGGAATAGGTCCCGTCGGCGTTCTTGGTGTCCTGCAGGATCTTGTACTGCCCGTCGGCCACCTTCTGCAGTGGGCCGGTCGGGTTGTAGAGCGGGCAGTCGGCCTGGGGTCCGGGTGAGGCGCCCTGGCCGCTGACCATCGACAGGTAGTTGTCCTGGCTGAAGTGACCGGTGCCGTAGTACTGGCGCAGCAGCGCACCGTAGGTCGGCAGCGTCTTCCAGAGGTACGAGTTCTGGTTCAGGCCGGTGAACGAGGCCTCGTAGGACTTGTTCTCGAGGATGATCAGCCACACGTGCTTGATCGGCGGGGTGGCTCCGTGGTGGGCGGGTTCGGCGGCGGCGCCGCCCGCCGCGCCGAGGGTGATCGCCGTTGCGGCGGTGACGAGCGCCGCCGCTGCGGCGAGTGGTCTGACCAGGCGCTTCAGCGCCGTCCGTGGGGTTCGCACGAGGCCGAGTCGACCCGCCCCGGGTGAATCGGCAGTCGCCTGCGGGTGAACGGACGGCGACGGCGGCTGGGAGTCCGCCGGGTGCGCGTGGCGCGCGATGCGGCCGCGTATCGTTGACAGGTCGGATGGAGGGATCGTGAGCGCCTCCAGCACGGCGCCCTCCGGGGTGCGCCGCCGGGTGACCGCAGTCGTCACCCCTGTGGCCGCGTTCGCCGCCCGCATCCGATACGACCGGGCGCTGGTCGTGGCCGCGGTGGCGGCGGGCATGACCCTCGTGCTGATCGAGACCCCGCTGGCCGCGGTCGGGCACGACGTGCCCCTGCTCCTCGCGTTCGTCCTCGCGCTGCTGCACGCCGGCTCGCTGCCGCTCGCC
This sequence comes from Amnibacterium sp., assembly GCF_036559085.1. GTDB lineage: Bacteria > Actinomycetota > Actinomycetes > Actinomycetales > Microbacteriaceae > Amnibacterium. Next base: position 68,350 of record NZ_DATBTU010000070.1, on the reverse strand, counting down.
GTGGTGCGACCGCACCTCGCCGCCCCGCTGTCGGTCGCCGCCGTGCTCGGACTGCAGGCGGCGAGCACCGGCTCCGCCGTGTGGCCGTGGTGGCCGGTGCTCATCGTCACCGAGACCCTCGTGCTCGTCGTCGTGGCCCTGAAGGTGCCGTGGCCGGCGGCGCTGCTCTACTGGCTGCTCGCGACAGGGGCGCCCGCGATCCTCGCGGCGGCGCTCCTTCCCCACGCCTCCGACGCGACGAGCGCCAGCGTCGTCACCTTCGGCGGCATCAGCGGCGCGTCCGTGATCGTCGCCCTCGTCACCGCGGAGTGGGGCAGCATCCGCGCTCAGCTCATCACCGAGCGGCGGATCAGCGCGACCGAGGCCTCGCGCCGCGTCGTCATGGAGGAGCGCGCCCGGATCGCCCGCGAGCTGCACGACGTGATCGCGCACAGCATGTCGATCATCACCGTGCAGTCCTCCACCGCCCGGTTCCGGCACCCCGAGTTCGGGCCGGCCGCGATCGCCGAGCTCGAGGAGATCGGGGACAAGTCGCGGCAGGCGCTCGACGAGATGCGCGGGCTCCTCGCGGTGCTGCGCGCCGGCGAGGACACGTCGCCACGCGCGCCTCAGCCCGACGTCGCCGACGTGGCGGGGCTGGTGGCCGAGGCCGAGCGGGCCGGCATGCGGGTGCGCTTCGAGCCGCTGCAGCCGGCCGAGGCCGCCGCCGTCGGGGACGTGACCGGGCTCGTCGCCTACCGCATCGTGCAGGAGGCCCTCTCCAACGCGATCCGGCACGCGCCGGGCGCCGCCGTGCTCGTGGCCGCGCACCGCGACGGCGACCTGCTCCGCATCGAGATCGAGAACACCGCGGCGCCGTCGCCCGTGGTCGTCGGGGCCGGCGACCGCGGCGAGGGCCACGGTCTCGTCGGCATGCGCGAGCGCGCCACGAGCGTCGGCGGGACGGTCGAGGCCGGCCCCTCCGACGACGGCGGGTTCCGCATCCGCGCCGCCCTGCCGCTGCGTCACACGGCGGTGACGGCATGATCCGGGTGCTGGTCGCCGACGACCAGGCGATGGTGCGCGCCGGGTTCGCCGCGCTGCTCGGCGCGCAGCCCGACGTCGAGGTGGTCGGCGAGGCCGAGAACGGTGCCGAGGCGATCGCGATCGCCCTCGCGACGGCGCCCGACGTCGTGCTCATGGACGTGCGGATGCCGGTGCTCGACGGCATCTCGGCGACCCGGCGCATCGTCGCCGAGTGCCCCGGCACCCGCGTCGTGGTGCTGACGACGTTCGACGTCGACGACTACGTGCTCGACGCCATCCGGGCCGGCGCGAGCGGCTTCCTCACGAAGGACGCGCCGCCGGACGAGCTCGTGGCCGCCGTGCGGGTCGTGGCCCGCGGCGACGCGCTGCTCGCCCCCGGCGTCACCCGCCGGCTGATCGAGCGGCTCGCCGCAGCGCCGGAACCCGCGGCCGCCGCGTCGGGATCGACCCTCGACGGCCTCACCCAGCGCGAGCGGGAGGTGCTCGTCGAGGTGGCCAGGGGGCGCAGCAACCAGGAGATCGCGACGACCCTCGTCATCGCCGAGCAGACCGTGAAGACCCACGTCTCGCGGGTGCTCGGCAAGCTCGGGCTGCGCGACCGCGCGCAGGCGGTCGTTGCCGCCTACGAGTCCGGGCTGGTCGTCGCCGGCGACTGACCCGCGATCGCGCCGTTCCGGAGAGATCGCACGACACGCCGGCCTTGGGGCGTCGGATGCGGCGTGTCGCGCAGGAACTCCGGAACGGCGCGTTGAACGACCCCCTACCCCGGTAGTACGGGCCGGCCGCGAGGAACGGCTCCGCGGAGGGACGCGCCGGACGGGGGCCGCCAACTAGCGTTGCAGCATGACCACCGTCGTGTCCCGTCCCATCCGCACCACGAGGCCGCGACGTGTCGCTGCCGGGGGCGCGGTCGCGGGCCACGCGAGCGACTACACCGAGCTGACGCGCCGCGTGAAGGCCGCCGGCCTCCTCGAGCGCCGCCCCGGCTTCTACGCGATCCGGGTCGCCCTGCTCGCCACAGCCTTCGCCGTCGCCACCGTGCTCCTCGTGACGCTCGGCCACACCTGGTGGCAGCTGCTCGTCGCGGGTCTCTTCGGCCTGCTGTTCACCCAGGTCGGCTTCCTCGCCCACGACGGCGCGCACCGGCAGATGTTCACCTCCGGCAAGCGCAACGAGTGGGTGTCGCGCGTCATGGCGAACCTCGTCGTCGGGCTCAGCTACGGCTGGTGGATGCACAAGCACTCGCGCCACCATGCGAACCCGAACACGGAGGGCAAGGACATGGACATGGACGCGAACGCGCTCGTGTTCACGCCCCGCGACGCGGCCGCGCGGACCGGGCTGGCGGCCGTGCTCATGCGCAAGCAGGGCTGGTTCTTCTTCCCCGTGCTGACGCTCACCGGCCTCGACCTGCACGTGAAGAGCGTGCGGATGCTCACCGCCCGCGGCGAGGTCAAGCACCGCGTCCTCGAGCTCGCCCTCATCGCCGTCCGACTGATCGGCTTCGCGGCGCTCGTGATCTGGGCCGCCGGCCCGGTCGTCGGCATCGCGTTCCTCGCCGTGCAGGTGATGGTCTTCGGCTTCACCATGGGCGCGGCGTTCGCGCCGAACCACAAGGGCATGCCGCTCATCGACGAGTCGCAGCGGGTCGACTACCTGCGCCGCCAGGTGCTCACCTCCCGCAACATCACGGGCGGCTGGCCGGTCACCCTCGGCATGGGCGGCCTCAACTACCAGATCGAGCACCACCTCTTCCCGAGCATGCCGAGCATCAACCTGCACCGCGCCCGCCCGATCGTGAAGGGCTACTGCGCCGAGCTCGGCGTGCCCTACACCGAGGCGACGCTGCCGGGCTCGTGGGCGATCGTCGTCCGCTACATCCACCGGGTCGGGCTCGGCGCGGCGGACCCGTTCGACTGCCCTGCCGCCGCAGCGCTCCGCACCGCGTAGGGGCCGCTCAGCCCTCCAGCACCGCCCGCGCGGCGGCGTACCCGCCGAGGCCGGACACGGCGCCACCGCGGCGCGACCCGGATCCGCACAGCAGGATCCGCGGATCCGCCGTCGCGACGCCCCAGCGCTCGGCCGCGGTCGCCGTCGCCGCATCGTCGGGCAGCCAGGGCGCGGTGAGCGGGCCGTGGAAGATGTGGCCGCCCGGCATGCCGAGGGAGTCCTCGAGGTCCGCGGTCGTCCGCACCTCGATGCAGGGCCGGCCGTCGGCGTCGGGCAGCAGCAGCGGCTCGATCGGCTCGGCGAGCACGTCGTCGAGCGACGCGAGCACCGCCGCCTCGGCGGCGGCCCGGTCGAGGCCGAGCCGGTGCGGCGCCTGCAGCCCGAAGACGGTGAGGGTCTGCACGCCCGCGGCGACGAGATCGGGGCCGAGGATGCTGCCGTCGGTGAGCGAGTGGCAGTAGGTCTCGAGCGGCAGCGGATCCGCGAGGCGTCCCGCGGACGCCGCGGCGTGCGCGGCGTCCAGCTCCGACGCGGCCTCGTGCACGTGGAAGGTCCCGGCGAACGCCGCCCCGGGCGCCACGCCGGGGTCGCGGAGGCGCGGCAGCCTGGTGAGCAGCAGGTTCGCCTTGATCTGGGCACCCTCCGGCAGCGGGCCGCCGGGCCGGCCGAGCAGCCGCTCGAGCACCGCGGGCGCGACGTTCGCGAGCACCACCTCGCCTGCGAAGGCGCGCTCCCCCTCGGCCGTGGCAGCGGTGACGTGCCCGTCCGGATCGAGCCCGGTCACCTCGGCGCCGGTGACGATCCGCGCCCCGGCCGCCCGCGCGGCGTCGGCGAGCGCGCCGGTGACCGCGCCCATCCCGCCGACCGGCACGTCCCAGTCCCCCGTGCCGCCGCCGATCACGTGGTAGAGCAGGCAGAGGTTCTGCTGCAGCGAGGGCTCGTCGAGCGCCGCGAACGTGCCGATCAGGCCGTCGGTGGCGACCATGCCGGCGACGAGGTCGGAGCGGAAGCGCTCGCGGAGGGTCGCGCCGATCGGCCTCGCGACGAGGTCGTGCCAGACCCGGTCCGGCACCCGCTCCCGCACCGCCGCCTCGCTCGGCAGCGGGCCCTGCATCGTCGGCCACACCGCGGCGGCGAGCGCCGCCGTGTCCTCGAGCCACCGGTCGTAGGCGCGCGCGTCCTCGGCGGCGCCGACCGCCGCGAACGAGGCGGCGGTGGCAGCCCGGTCGCCGGTGTCCACGAGCAGCCCGGTGTCGCTGCCGGGCAGCGGCGTGTAGGAGGCGTAGCGGCGGCGCCGCAGGGTGAGCCGCAGCCCAAGGTCCTCGCGGATGCGCGCCGGCAGCAGGCTCACGAGGTACGAGTAGCGCGACAGCCGCGCCTCGACCCCGGCGAAAGGGGCCGCGGACACCGCCGCGCCGCCGACCGTGCCGGCGCGCTCGAGCACGATCACGCCGCGGCCCGCCCGCGCGAGGTAGGCGGCGGCGGTGAGCCCGTTGTGCCCACCGCCGATGATCACGACGTGGGCCGCCTCGGTCATGCGTCCTCCTCCCATGGCGGCACCAGGGCGCCGATCCGTCCGCCGCCGAGCAGCGGCGAGACCAGCCGGCCGGTGCGGGTGGCGCGCAGCGCCTCCGGATGCATCCGCACGGTGTGCCGCGTCTTCGCGCCCGCGGCCCGCAGCCGCGCCGGCGTGACCGCGCGGGCCGAGACGGCCACGACCATCCGCGGATCGAAGCGGAGGCGCCGGTCGCCGAGGTGGACCGTCAGGCAGAGGTCGTCGTGGACCATCGGGTCGTCGCGGTGGAACCGGTCGCGGACGGCGAGCCAGGCCGTCCGCCGCACCGCGAGGTTCGAGCCGTAGAGCGGGGTGCGGCCGAGCATCGCGCCGATGAGCCCGAAGTAGGCGCCGTGGTAGCCGAGGCCGGCGAGCAGCCGCACCGGCATCGGCAGCGAGGTGAACACCCCGGGCCCGGTCAGCCCGGCGAGCCGGGGGTCGTCCGTGAAGGCGGCGCGGATGCGCGCGATCCAGTCGACCGGCGGCACCCCGTCCGCGTCGAAGCGCACGATCACGTCGCCCGTGGCCGCGTCGTAACCGGTGGCCGCCGCCTTCGCGATGCCCGGCACGGGCTGGCGGACGACGCGGGCGCCGGCCTCGCGCGCGATCATGCCGGTGGCGTCGCTCGACCCGTTGTCGACGACGAGGACCTCGTCCGGCCCGTCGCTCAGCGACGACAGCGCGACGAGGCACCGGCGCAGCGCCTGGGCGTCGTCGCGGACCGGCAGCACGACGGAGATGCGCAGGGGCTCGGCCATCACACCTCGATCTCGCCGCCGACCTCGCGGAGGTGCCGGCGGAAGGTGTACTCGGGGTCGCCGGCGCGGCGGGCGAGGTAGTCCCGCAGCCGCACCTGGTCGCGGAGGGAGACGCCGCCGCGGATGCGGTCCGCCTGCGCCGTCTCGGTGTCGCGGATGCGCTCGGCGTGGCCGAGCACCTCCTCGAGACGGTCGACGGGCACGAACAGCACCCCGTCGTCGTCGCCGAGCACGACATCGCCCGCGTCGACGGTCCACTCCCCCGCCTGCGCGGGGCTGATCGTCCGCGGGGTCGCGACGGGATGGTCGATCGGGCCGGTCGGGATGCGGCCGAGGCTGAACACGGGCAGCCCGATCCGGCGGATCTCCGCGGTGTCGCGGTGCAGGCCCCAGATGACGATGCCGCCGAAGCCCGCGGCCTGCGCCTCCAGCGTGACGAGATCGCCGACGCAGCTCTCGTCGAGGCGCCCGCCGTTGTCCACGACGAGCACGTCGCCAGGGGCGGCGCGCTCGAAGGCCTCGAGGAACACGTCGACGCTGCCCGCGTGCCGGGCCGGCGCCACGCGGCCCGCGACCCGGGAGCCGGCGACGACCGCCTGCAGCCCGGAGGGCCCGCAGCGCACCGGCACCTGCGCGCGGAGGCAGCCGTCGGCCACGTGGGCGGTCGTGAGGGCGGCGAACCGGTCGGCGAGCGCGGCGGGGTCCATGCAGCGATCCTGCCAGCGCGCCGATCCGGTCAGCACATCAGGCGACGTCGCCCGGGCGGATGGCGCGGAACTCCCCGGACCAGGTGTCGGTGCCGCGGACCGCTTCGTAGACCTGCTCGGCGAAGTCGTTCAGCAGCGTCTCGCAGGCACGGAGCCGGCGCTCGGCGTCGCGGGCCTCCGGCAGCAGCAGCACGTCCCGCTTGCGGAGGTCGCGGTACCAGCGCCGGAGCCGGTCGAGGCTCTGCTCCTCCTCCTCGAGCTCGCTGAAGGTGAGCGTGCCCTTCGCGACCTCGTCGGCGATCTCCTGCTCGAACTTGCCGCAGTCGCGCCCGAACTCGCTCCACTCCTCGAGCCGTGCGCTGACGAACGCCCCGCGCAGCACCTGCTCGGACTCCGCATCGCGGGGCACGGAGTCGAGGATCGCGAAGGTGCCGCCGCCGCGGTCGCAGAGCGAGCGCGCGCGATCGATCGCGGGCTGGAACGCCGGCGACGCCGGCAGCGCCCACGTGCCGGCACCGACCGGCACCGCGCCGCCCCGGCGCAGCTCACGCCAGACCGCCACCCGGTGCCGCGAGGGGTCGGACGGCAGCTGCACGAGCAGCAGCACCCAGTTCATGGCCCCACCGTCCTCCCGTTGCAGAACCATCCGTACTCCCTTCGCGGGAGCCTCGGTCCCCGCTGGCCCCGTTTTCTGAAAACTCCCCGGAGATACCCCGGGAGCGTCCAGTCAGGCGCAGTAGAACTGCCGGTGCCGCGGAGCCTCCTGTTTCGTCGGTGGATGTAACACCAGTCAGAGATCGAGGACTCCAATGAACGCCCTGCTCATCATCGTCGCCGTCGTGGCCATCGTGCTGCTCATCACGGGCGGCGTCGCCCACGCCCTGAGCTTCCTGCTGTGGATCGGCGGGATCCTGCTCGTGATCGCGATCATCCTGTTCATCGTTCGAGCCCTCACCGGCCGACGCGTCTGACCCCCCGCCCGCGTCCATCCGGACGCGGGCTTCCGCACATCGTCGTGCGGAACCACCTGTGACGAAGGAGACAGATCCATGAGTATCGGAACCGGCGCAGTCCTGTTCGTGATCGGCGCGATCCTCGCGTTCGCCGTGCACGTCTCGGTCGGCTTCATCAGCCTCACCACCGTCGGCTACATCCTGATGGTGGCCGGCGCGGTCGTGTTCGTCGTGGGGCTGGTCCTCGCCCTCCGCGGCCGCCGCACGGTGACGACGTCCCGCACGGGCGTCGACGCCGCCTCCGGTGAGCGCGTGACCCGGCAGACCGCCGACAGCGACGGCCCGGTCCTCTAGACCGCCCCCCGCGGCAGCGCGCGAGCCCGCTCCTCAGTCGAGGGCGGGCTCGCGCTCCGACCGGGCCGGGGTCCCGCCGGCCGCCGCGTTCGCGATGCGGGTCGGCTTGCCGAGGCGCCAGAACAGCACCCCGACACCGATGAAGACCACGAGCGGCAGGAACTCGGTCGCGAGGTAGAGCCACGACTCCGAGGCCTTCCAGCCGGCCGGGCGCACATCCGATCCGAACCAGTCGAACGGTGCGCCGGGGGCGACGAGCTGCACGACCGTGAAGGCGAGCAGCACCATCAGGACGATCGTGAGGAACCGGTGCCACGGCATCCGGTACGGCCTCGGCACCTCGGGCGACTTCGACCGCAGCCTCCAGAGCGACGGGAAGATCAGCAGATAGCTGATCAGCGTCGTCGAGATCGTGACGCCGAGCACCGCGCCGAAGAACTTCGCCGCGTCGCCCTGCGTGATCAGCTGCGCGAGCACGAGCACCAGCGTGGAGACGATGCCGCTGAAGATGTTCACCCGCACCGGGGTGCCGAGCCGGGCGTTCAGCACGCCGAGGAAGCGGGGGGCGGCGCCGTCGTAGCCGGACACCGCGAGCGCGCGGTCCGAGCCCATGATCCAGGTGACCCCCGACGTGAGCACGCAGATCACGAACAGGATGGCACCGAGGCCGCCGAGCACCGCGCCGAAGCCCGTGAGGGTCGCGGTCCCGTGGCTGACCGATCCGCCGTACACGGTGAACACCGTCTTCAGGGCGTCGACCAGGCCGCCGAAGTTCGTCACCTGCGAGACCGGCAGCACGAGCAGGATGCCGAGGATCGGCACGGCGTAGAGCAGGAACGACGAGATCGCCGAACGGAGGATCGCGAAGGGCACGTCGCCCGCGGCGTCCTTCATCTCCTCGCCTGCGCTGTTCGGCAACTCGAAGCCCACGTAGTTGAACAGCAGCACGCCGACCAGGGCGACGAAGCCGCCGGCCGTCGGCACGAAGTCGCCCGCGCCGAGTCCGTGCACGCCGTGCTCCAGGCCGTAGACGACCACGGAGATCGTGAACAGGCCGAGCAGCAGGAACCGGGCGAAGGCGCCGGCGGTGGTGATCCATTTCCCGATGTGGAACGAGAGCACCGCCGCGAGCACCGCGACCCAGATGAAGGCGAGTGAGATCACGTAGACCCACACCGTCGGGAACGGGTTCCCGTCGTTGAAGAACACCTGCAGGGCGGCGACGGCCGAGATCGCGAGCGTCCCGCCGAGCCACACCGGGTTCGTCACCCAGTACATGAAGTTGTTGATCGCGCCCGCGAGGTGCCCGAACGCGAGGCGCGTCCACATGTACGGGCCGCCCTCCTGCGGGAACGCCGTGCCCAGCTCGGCGAAGAGCATCGCCTGCGGCACGAAGAACACGACCGCGAGCAGCAGCATCCAGGTGAAGGCCTCGCCGCCGCTCGAGGCGACCGAGGCGATGGTGTCGACGCCGACGATCGTGCAGATGAGGAAGAAGAGGATGTCGAAGCGCCCGAAGTGCCGCTGGAGCTTCGATCGCTCCGCATCCGCCGGGGTCGTCCCGACCGCCGTGACCGCCGCCATGTCGTCCGCCTCTCGTCGTGCCCGGCGTCATCCTGGCCCTGATGGCACCCCCCGCGCATGTCATCGCCGTTACAACCATGTTTCGGCGGTGCCGTCCGACGATCGCGGGCGCCGCGGCGGGGCGGGTCGCGGCGGGGCGGCCCGCCTTGCAGACTGGTCGGATGCTCGGGCGGGCCCTCGCGATCGTGGTGACGGCGGGTGCTGCGATCGCGGCGCTCGCCGGGCCGAGCGCTGCCCCCGCACCGGCCGTCCACGGTGCCGACGTGTCGTTCCCGCAGTGCCCCGTCTTCCCCGGGCAGCCGCTCGCGCTGCCGAACGCGACGGACTTCGCCGTCGTCGGTGTGAACGACGGGGTCGCGACCGAGACGAACGGCTGCCTCGAGGTGGAGCTCGCCTGGGCTGCCGCGTCGGCGGGCGCCGGCAGCACGGAGCTCTACGTCAACACCGCGGATCCGGGCACGGCGTCCGCCCGCTGGCCCCGGGCGGACGTGCTCGGCAGCGCGGACCCCTACGGCCCGTGCGCCGCGGGGAGCCCGGGACCGGCGTGCGCCTACGCCTACGGCTGGAGCCTGGCCGCCGCCGACCTCGACCGCGTCCCGAGCGGCACCGGGCGCCGCTGGTGGCTGGACGTCGAGGCCGCGAACACCTGGACCGGCACTCGCGCCGCGAACCGCGCGGTGCTCGAGGGCATGACCGCCGCGTTCCAGGCGGCCGGCGATCGCGTCGGCCTCTACGCGAACCGACAGGACTGGGCGGCCCTCATCGGCCGGGTGCCGGGCTCCAGCCCCCTGTGGGCCCTGCCGACCTGGCTCGCCGGCGCCACCACCGAGCAGGGCGCCGCCGAGAACTGCACGCACGCGACCCTCACGGGCGGCGGCCGCGTCGCGCTGTCGCAGTGGCACGGGCTCGACCCGGTCGACCTGGACCTCGCCTGCCCCGTCCGGCCGTGACGGTGCCGGCTTACGACGCCGTGGTGCTCGCGGGCGGACGGGCCACACGGCTCGGCGGCATCGACAAGACGGCGCTGGGGCCGGCCGGCGACACCCTGCTCGACCGCGCGCTGCGCAGCGTCGAGCACGCGTCCCGCCGCATCCTCGTGGCCGGCCCGGAGCTGCCGGCGCCCCCGGGCGTGCTCCGCGCCACCGAATCCCCCCGGTACGGCGGCCCGGTCGCTGCGCTCGCGGCCGCCCTGCGCGTCCCCGGCGAGGGCGAGGCCCTGGTCGTCGTGCTCGCCGCGGACCTGCCGGCCGTGGAGCGCGCGCTGCCCGCGGTGCTCGCCGCGGTCGACGAGGCGGCGCCGGCGGACGGCTGGATCGGGGTGGATCCGGACGGACGGGACCAGCCGCTCCTTGCGGTCTACCGGCGCGGACCACTCGCCGCCGCGGTCGACGGCGTGCCGCGCAGCGGCGCGGGCGCGCCGCTGCGCCGGGTGCTCGCGGGCCTGCGACTCATCCGCGTGCCGCTGGCCGTCGGCCTCGCCGCCGACGTCGACACCCCTGCCGACGCCGCCCGGGCCGGCCTCGATCGGGCCGGGCCGGGGACCTGCTGACCTCGGGATTCACAGCGCAACCCCCTTCCGCCGGGGCGGGAGCACGTGCTCCGATGGTCGCGAGCGGTTCACCCGGCGCAACGGAGCGGCGGGGAGGCCGTGGGCGCGGCCACCGCTCGACATGGGAAGCAGGTGGGCGGCCATGATGCAGTGGAACGCGATCATCCTCGCCGGCGGGCGCTCCGTGCGCCTCGGCGGCATCGACAAGTGCGCCATCGAGGTGCGCGGCCGGCGGTTGCTCGACGCGGCGCTCGCCGCGACCGAGGGCGCCGCGGCGCGCGTGATCGTCGGCCCCGAGCGGCGCTGGGCCCGCGACGTGCCCCGGGTGCTCGAGGAACCCCGCTACGGCGGCACGCAGGTCGCGGTCGACGCGGGCCTCCGGGCGCTGGCGGACACGCCGGAGCAGCTCACCGCGGTGCTCGCGGCCGACCAGCCGAGGGTGGACGACGCGCTCGCCGAGCTCATGAAGGAGGTGCGGCCGCAGGCGCCCGTCGACGGCTGGGTCGCCATGGACTACGGCGGCAACCGGCATCCGCTGCTCGCGGTCTACCGGACCGAGGCGTTGCGCCACGCGCTCGCCGCGGAGCTCGCCGAGGCCGGCCGGCTCGGGCGCCGGATGCAGGGGCTGCTCCCCAGGCTCGCCATGCGGCCGGTGCAGCTGCTCGGCTACCTGTGCGCGGACATCGACACCGAGGTGGAGCTGATCGAGCACGGCGTCGACCCCGAGCGGGTGCTGCCGAAGGAGCGTCTCCGCCAGACCTGGTGACCGTCACGGCTGTCGGGTGACGCCCAGCAGAGGCTCGGCCGACTTCCTTGCGCGAGTGCAACGATCTTCCCCGGTCCGGGATCCGGACGGCTCGACGGGGAGGTCGGCATGGGCTTCGTGCAGGAGATGCGGACGAACGGGAACGGGCTGCTCTGGCGGGCGTCCGCGGTGGCGGCGATCGGCGGCCTGCTCTTCGGCTACGACACCGGCGTCGTCTCGGGCGCGATCCTCTACATCCAGAAGGACCTGCACGCGAACAGCACCGAGCAGGAGTGGATCATCGCCGTGCTGCTGCTCGGCGCGATGCTCGGGGCGATCATCTCCGGCTGGACCGCCGACCGGTTCAGCCGGAAGTGGACGAAGGTGGTGTCCGGCTCCGTCTACGTGATCGGCGCCATCGGCTGCGCGCTGTCGTTCTCCGTCCCGATGCTGATGGGCTTCCGGTTCCTGCTCGGGCTCGCGGTCGGGGCGGCCTCCTTCGTGTCGCCGCTCTACATCTCCGAGGTGGCCCCGCCGAAGGCCCGCGGCGGCCTCGTGTCCTTCAACCAGCTCGCCGTGACCTCCGGCATCCTTCTCTCCTACCTCGTCGACTTCGCGTTCCAGAACGTGCCCGGCACCTGGCGGTGGATGCTCGGCCTCGCCGCGATCCCCGGCCTCGCGCTGGCGATCGGCATGCTGACCGTCCCGCACACGCCCCGCTGGCTGGTTCAGCGCGGCCGGAACGACGAGGCCAGGGGCGTGCTCGAGCGCCTGCGCAGCAACGACGACGACGCGGACGTCGACGGCGAGCTGCAGGAGATCGAGGACGTCAGCAAGCAGGAGAAGAACACGCGGCTGCGCGACCTGCTGTCGCGCACGGTCCGGCCGCTGCTGCTGATCGGCGTGGCGCTCGCCGCCTTCCAGCAGCTCGTCGGCGTGAACACCGTCATCTACTACGCGCCGACCATCCTGAAGAGCACCGGGCTGACGAACAACGGCTCGGTGGCGCAGACGGTGTTCGTCGGCGTCACGAACGTGGTCTTCACGGTGCTCGCCGTGCTGCTGGTCGACCGCGTCGGCCGGCGCCCGCTCCTGCTCACCGGCACCGCGGGCCTGACGGTCGCGCTCGCCCTGCTCGGGCTCTACTTCCTGGTCCCCGCCGTCCAGCACGGCGCGCCCTGGCTGGCGCTGGTCGCCCTGCTGCTGTTCATGGCGAGCTTCGCGATCGGGCTCGGGCCGGTGTTCTGGCTGATGATCTCGGAGATCTTCCCGATCGGGATCAAGAGCAAGGCCATGTCCGTCTCGACGGTCGTGAACTGGCTCGCGAACTTCGTCGTCGCGGGCACGTTCCTGACCGTCACGCACGCGATCACCCAGCAGGGGACGTTCTTCCTCTACACCGGGATCGGGGTCGTCGCCTTCCTGTTCTTCGCCCGGAAGGTGCCGGAGACGGCGAACCGCAGCCTCGAGGACATCCAGGAGGAGCTCACCGGCGACCGCGGCGAGCGGCAGGAGGCCCGCCAGTCCGCCTGACTCAGGCGGGCGACCGCTCCGGCTCCCGCTCCGGCGCCTGCGCGCGCCCGGCGCCGCGCATCGACACGCTCTTCGGCAGGGTGAAGACGAGCAGGAACGCGACGACGGCGAACACCGCGCTCATCCCGAGCGCCGACGCGGCCGCGGTGCCGAAGGCGTTCGCCAGCTCGTCCGGCGTGGGCCTGTGCCCGGTCGGGATGTGCAGGGTGCCGAAGAAGATCGAGCCGATCACGGCGATGCCGATCGCCGAGCCGATCCGCTGCATCGTCGAGATGACGCCGCTCGCCGCGCCCGCCTCCGACGGGTCGACGGTGGCGACGATGAACTGCGCGTTCGGGGCGATGAAGAGCCCGCTGCCGAGGCCGGCGACGAGCAGGGGCCCGAGCAGCTCCCAGTTCGTGAGGTCGGGCGTCGGCACGAGGAGCAGCACGAGCCAGACCGCGATCAGGCCGAGGGCGACGAGGCCCGCGCCGATCACGAGCACCCGGCGACCGATCGAGGCGGCCAGCCGGCCGCTCTGGGAGGCGCCGATGATGCTGCCGATCGCGAACGGGATGGAGACGAGCCCGGACTCGAGCGCGGTGTGCCCGAGGCCCGCCTGCCAGAGCAGCGAGATCGAGAAGAAGATGCTGACGAACGCGGCGAAGTAGACGAGCGCGAGCACCGTGCCGGCGGTGAACGCGAGGTGGCTGTAGAGGTGCGGCGGCACGAGCACGGACCTGCCGCGCTTCGCGGTGCGGATCTCCCAGAGCCCGAACAGCACGATGAGCACGACGCCGGCGGCGAGCGAGACGAACGTCCAGGCCGGCCAGCCCTGGTCCTGGCCCTCGATCAGCGGCACGAGGATCGCGGTGAGGCCCGCGGCGACGAGCAGGAGCCCGACGAGGTCGACGCCGCCGCGGGTGTCCCGCTCCCCCACGTTGTTCGGCACGAGGAACACCGTCGCGATCAGCGCCACGATGCCGATCGGCAGGTTCACCGCGAACACCAGGCGCCAGCCGTTCTCCTCGCCGAAGGCCTGGATGAGGAGCCCGCCGACGAGCGGGCCGAGGGCTGAGGCGACGCCGATCACGGCGCCGAGGATGGCGAACGCCCTGCCGCGCACCCGGCCGGTGAAGAGGATCTGGATGTAGGCGGTCACCGCGGGCAGGTAGATGCCGCCGGCGAGCCCCTGCACGACGCGGGCGACGATCAGCTGCATGTCGTTCTGCGCGAGGCCGCAGGCGACGCTCGCGGCGGTGAAGAGCGCGAGCCCGCTGAAGAACACCCACTTGTGGCCCAACCGGTCGCCGATGCGGCCGGCCGGGATGAGGGCGAGCCCGAAGGCGAGCGAGTAGCCCGAGATCACCCACGAGAGCGTCGACTCCGACGCGTTCAGGCTCGTCCGGATGGTGGGCAGCGCGACGTTGACGATCGTCGCGTCGAGCAGCGACATCGAGATGCCCACGAGCAGCACCGCGAGGGCGCGCCAGGCGCGGGCGGGTTCGATCGTGATCGCACCGGTGGGGACATCGCTCACGGCAGGGCCTTTCGGGACGGTGGCTCCGGGCCGGCCCGGTGGCAGGTCCCAGCGACGGCGAACCCGTGCCGTCCGGCGCGGTATTCCCACCCTCCCCGGTTCTCGGCGGGCGTTCAGCGTCCGGGGACGTCGCCGGTGCTCCGGCAGACTGGTCCCGTCCCATCCGCCCGCTGCCTCAGGAGCTCCCATGGCCGAACCGGCCGCCGCACGCGTCGCCGTCTACATCGACTTCGACAACATCGTCATCGGGCGCTACGACCAGGTGCACGGACGCAACAGCTATCACCGGGACCGGGCGAGGGCCGCGGACACCGGGGGCGCCGCCGAGGCCGAGTTCGACCAGCGGCTCCAGCAGGCCACCGTCGACCTCGGCGCGATCATCGACTTCGCCTCGTCGTTCGGCACGCTCGTGCTCACCCGCGCCTACGCGGACTGGTCCGCGGCCGTCAACGCGGCGTACAGGGACCAGCTCGTGGGTCGCGCCGTCGACCTCGTGCAGCTGTTCCCGGCGGCCGCCTACGCGAAGAACGGCGCGGACATCCGCCTCGCGGTCGACGCGGTGGAGGACATGTTCCGGCTGCCCGACCTCACCCACGTCGTGATCGTCGCCGGTGACTCCGACTACATCGCACTCGCGCAGCGCTGCAAGCGGCTCGGCCGCTACGTGGTGGGCATCGGGGTCGCCGGCTCCACGAGCCGCTCGCTCGGCGCCGCGTGCGACGAGCTCGTCACCTACGACGCCCTGCCGGGCGTCCCCGTGCCCGCGCCGTCGGAGGAGGGCGGGGGCGACCAGCGCCGCGGGCGCCGCTCCGGCCGCCGCTCGAGCAAGCGCACGCCCTCGGCCGACGAGACGCTGCCGGAGTCCCCCGAGTCGGCCGAGCAGAACGACGACGACGACATCGACGAGGACCCGCAGGGTGCCGCGACCGACCTGCTGCAGCGGGCCCTGCGGCTCGGCCAGGAGAAGGACGACGCCGACTGGCTGCACAACTCGGCGGTGAAGACGCAGATGAAGCGGATGGATCCGTCCTTCTCCGAGCGCGCGCTCGGGTTCCGCTCGTTCTCCGACTTCCTGCGCTCCCGCGGCGACCTCGTCGAGCTCGACGAGAGCAGCACCGCCCGCCTCGTGCGCCTGGCGGACCCCGAGCGCCGCGGCTGACCCCGCGGATCCGTCCAGCGCCTCCTCACCCGCCGCTCCTAGCGTCGGATCGCTCCAGCGGGCCGGACGGGAGGCGCGGATGGCGAGACGGGACCTGGCTCCGCGCCTGCTCGACGCGACGGTGCACCGGTTCGAGCCGCTCGCGCCCGACTGGCTGGTGCGCGTGGTCGCGCCCAAGCAGGCGCCGGTGCCCTGGCCCGACATGGTGCGCGTGGCGGTGTCGGTCACGGTGCCGCTGGCCGCCGGGATGCTCGCCGGCCAGGGCGGGATCGGGTCCTTCGCGGCGATGGGCGCCCTGCTCGGCGCGTTCGGCGACGCGGGCGGGCCGTTCGGCCGGCGCTTCCGGCGCGCCCTGATCGGGCTCGGCTGCGCCCTCGTCGGCCTGCTCGCTGGGCGACTGCTGCTCACCGACAGCCTC
Organism: Amnibacterium sp.; assembly: GCF_036559085.1. Taxonomy (GTDB): domain Bacteria; phylum Actinomycetota; class Actinomycetes; order Actinomycetales; family Microbacteriaceae; genus Amnibacterium. The sequence continues at coordinate 52,540 of NZ_DATBTU010000070.1, read as the reverse complement.
ACCGCCGTGCCGGTCGCCGCCGCGTTCGGCGTGCTCTCGGCGCTGCTGTCGGGGATCAGCGCGGAGTTCTCCTTCGGTGGGCTGCAGTTGCTCGTCTACCTCGCCATCGCCGCGGGGCCCGCCCACGCCGCGCCGCTGGCGGTCCTCGTCGCCGGGATCGTCGCCGGTGCCGCCTGGTCGATGCTGCTGTCGTTCGTGCAGACGCTCGTCGTGCCCGTCGAGGACCGGCCGCCGCTCGCCGTGGCTGCGGTGCTCTCCGAGCTCATCGCGCTGCTGACCATGCTCAGCGCGGAGGGATCGCGCGACGCGGACGAGGTGCGGACGGCTCGGCGGCGCATCTCGATCGCGGTGGGCAACGCCTACGACGTCATCGCGTCGGCGCGCGCGAGAGCGCCGGGTCGCCGGCGGGACCTGAGACGGCTCACCGGTGTGCTCGCCGCCGTGACGCAGCTCGCCGCCGTCGCGGCGGATGCGGCGCGGGGCGACGCCGGGGAGGTCGCTGCGGCGATCCCCGAGATCCGGGCTCTGCGGGACCGCGTGGCACGTCGGCGTCGGCGCCGTCGCCTGCACGCCGCCCCGCCCGCCCGGACGGGGCGCACCGGCAGCGCCCTCGCCAAAGCGATGGAGCAGCTGGAGAAGGCCGGCGGCGAGGGCGACGCCCGCATCCCGGGCTCCGCCCGCAAGCGCCTCCGCGACGACCTGGCCGAGGCCCTCACCGGTCGCCGGACCTGGCTCTTCGCGGCACGCCTCGGCCTCACGCTCGCGGCGGCCGAGCTCGTGACGCTGCTGCTGCCGCTCGACCGCCCCTACTGGCTGCTGCTCACCACTGCGGTCGTGCTGAAGCCCGACTTCGGCTCCGTGTTCGCGCGCGGCCTGCAGCGCACCCTCGGCACCCTGCTGGGCGTGCTGATCGGCGCCGGCGTGCTGCTCGTCGTGCCGCGCGGACCGCTCCTGCTGATCCCGGTGGCGCTCTTCGCGCTGCTGTTCCCGTTCGGCGCGAGCCGTAACTTCGGGATGCTGTCGACCTTCCTCACGCCGCTGGTGCTGCTGCTCGTCGAGTTCGGCGGCGCGCCCACCGCGGGTGCCGCGCTCGGGCGCCTGCTCGACACGGTGCTCGGCGCCGTCGTCGTGCTGCTCGTCGGGTACCTGCCCTGGCCGGAGACCTGGCGGCTCGACATCGAGGGCAAGGCGGCCGCGGCGCTCGACGGGCTCGCCGACTACGCGGCCGTCGCGCTCACCGATCCCCCGCCCGTCGTCGCGCCGGCCCGGCGCCACGCCTACAGCGCCCTCGCCGACGTCCGGTCGGAGCTGCAGAGCGCGCTCGCCGAACCCACCCCGCGGGCCCGGGCCGCATCCGCGTGGTACCCGATGGTCACGCAGCTGGAGCGGATCGCCGACGACGTCCGGGACGCGTCGATCCTCGATCGGCGGGTCAGCGACGAGCAGCTGGACGGGGTCGCCGAGCCCGTCGTCACCGGCCTCCGTGACCTCGCCGCCGCGGTCCGCGAGCATCGTGCGCCCGGCGAGTCGCCGCTGCCCGAGACGGGGATCCTGGGCCCGGCGGAGTCGGCCGTCGCCGGCGTCCGCCGCCTCATCACCGGCCTCGCGCCCTGACAGCCCGCCTGCTCGGGGCGGTTTCGGGCGGATGCGGGCGTCATCGGACGCCCGTTCTGCCCGAAGTGACCCGTCGCCCGGCTGGCCCGGATCGGGTGAGCCGCACGCCCGCATTCCCGACCGATCATCAGGTGGCGTCCAGTCCACGTGCGGCGGCACCCCGATTGAATCGGGGCGTCCCTTGCGCGCCCGGTGCACCCGCCGGCGCGGCGCCTGGGACGGAAGGTGGTCCGCATGCCCGCGGCTCGGTTCCCGGCGGGGACGACGTTCGACGACCGATACCGCATCGGCGACCTCCTCGGCCGTGGCGGCATGGCGGACGTCTGGCGCGCCACCGACCTCGACACCGGCTCGGAGGTGGCGGTCAAGCTCTTCCGTGACGGGATCGCCGCGGGCCTCGACCCCGAGCGCGCCGCCCGCGAGACGGCCGCCTGCCAGGGGCTCACGCATCCCGCGATCGTCGAAGTGCTGGGCAGCGGCGGCGCGGAGGGCGATCAGCCCTACCTCGTGCTCGAGCTGGTCGAGGGCGGCGACCTCGGTGCGCTGCTCGCCGACGGCCCCCTGCCCGCCGATGCGGTGCGCGAGATCGCGGCGGACGTCGCCGACGCGCTCGCGGCGCTGCACGGCCGGCGCCTCGTGCACCGCGACGTGAAGCCCGGGAACATCCTCGTGGTCGACCGCCCCGGACCCGTCGCGGCGAAGCTCACCGACTTCGGGATCGTGGCCGCGCTCGACGGCACCCGCCTCACCGCGACCGACGCGATCCTCGGCACCGCCGCGTACCTCAGCCCCGAGCAGGTGCGCGGCGACGGCGTCGGTACCGCGAGCGACGTCTACTCGCTCGGCCTCGTGCTGCTCGAGGCGCTCACCGGCACCCGCGCGTTCCCCGGCGGCCTCGCCGAGTCCGCCGTCGCCCGGCTGAACCGGCCCCCTCGCCTCCCCGCGGACGCCTCCCCCGCGCTCGCCTCGCTGCTCGCCGCGATGACCGCGCTCGACCCGGCCCAGCGCCCCGCCGCCGCCGAGGTCGCCACGCGCCTCCGATCCCTCGCCGGCGCCATGACCGGAGAGGCGGATGCGACCGGCCGGATGGCCGTGATCGCGTCGGCGCCGCCCGCCCGGCCACCCGCTCCGGCGCGCCTCGCCGCCGCTGCGGCCGCCGTGGCGCTCGTGCTCGGCACCGGCGTGGCCCTGCTCGCCGACGGCGGAGCGCTCACCTCCGCGCCGGTCGCCGCAGACGTGAAGGCGCCGTCGGGAGTGCGGGCCGTTCCGCTCCCGCATCCGACGATCACGCCCTCCACGACGCCCGGTCCCGCGCCTTCGGCGCTGCGCGCGGTGGCGGCCGTCAGCATCAGCACGCATGCGCCGAGCGCGCCGGCCCCCGCGCCGCACACCTCGCGCGTCACCCACCCGACGTCCGCGCCGCACCATGCCGCCCCGGCCCCCAGGGCCGCGCCGAAGCACCACGGCCCGCACCACGCGAAGCCGCACCACGCGGCGAAGGCGGAGCATGGGGCCGGTGCGCAGCACCCGCACGGCAAGGGCGGGCACGGCAAGGGCGGCGGGCACGGCGGAGGCCACGGTAAGGGCGGCGGACACGGTGGCGGCGGCGGACACGGCAAGAACTAGGCCCGGCTCCTCCCGCACGCCCACCTGGCACTGATCCCGCGGTCAGGGCCGTCGGGTAGACCGGGTGCCCGTGACGGACGCACTCGGATCGACGGCCGGAGACGTCGTCGGGGGCCGGTACCGCCTCGACGCCGTGCTCGGACGGGGCGGCATGGCCGTCGTCTGGCGTGCCACCGACCTGAAGCTCGACCGCGCCGTCGCTGTCAAGGTGTTCCGCTCGGAGCTCGCCGAGGCCATCGATCCCCAGCGCACCGCACGCGAGACGCACCTGCTCGCCGGCGTCGACCATCCGGCCGTCGTCGGGGCGCTCGACGCGTCCACCGGCGACGCCCCCGTCACCTACCTCGTGATGGAGCTGGTCGAGGGGTCCGACCTGAAGACGCTGCTGACGAGCGGCGCCCTCGACGTCGACCGCACCCGCCGCATCCTCGCGGACGTCGCCGGCGCCCTCGCCGTGCTGCACAGCCGCGGCGTCGTGCACCGCGACGTCAAGCCGGCGAACATCCTCGTCGTCGACGAGCGCGAGCGGCACCGCACCGGCATCACCGCGAAGCTGACCGACTTCGGCATCGCCCAGGCGGTGGACGGCACCCGCATCACCTCCTCGGACCTCATCCTCGGCACGGCCGCCTACCTCAGCCCGGAGCAGGTGCGTGGCGAGGCGATCGGGCCCGCCAGCGACGTCTACAGCGCCGGACTCGTGCTGGCGGAGTGCCTGAGCGGCTGCCGGGCGTTCCCCGGGGCGCCGGCGGAGGCGGCGGTCGCGCGCCTGCACGCCGCGCCGCCGGTGCCGCCCGAGGCCTCCCCCGAGCTCGCCGCGCTGCTCACCGCGATGACCGCGCTCGACCCCGCCGATCGGCCGTCCGCCTCGGCGGTCGCGGCGACGCTCCGCGACCTCGCCGGCGCCATGACCGCACCCGACGCCGAGGAGACGGCCCGCGTGCCCCGGCCCGCCCCGTCGATGCTCGCCGCCGCCGCGGCCGTCCCCGCGGTCGCCGAGGTCCCCGCCGCCCCGTTCGAGGACGCCGTCGCGATCGACGACGGAGGGCTCTCCGGCGGCATCCCGTTCGGTGACGACCCGGACGACGACGACCTGGACGACGATCCGGCCCGCGCGCGCCGCCCGCTGCTCGTCCCCGCGATCGCTGCGCTGACCATCGGGCTGCTCGGCGGCGTGGGCGCGCTGCTCTCCGCGCCCCTCCTGTTCGGCGGCAGCCCGACCGCCCACCACGCCGCAGCCCCGGCGGGATCCGGCGCGGCCGTGCCGCCGGGCGACGCGGTGTCCGCCGACAGCCCGGCCCCCGGGCCGCCCTCGGCCGGGTCGGCGCCGTCGCGGCTGCTGAAGGCGACCCACGTCGCTGTGCCCGGCTCCGCCCCCGTTGCCGGAACTTCCGGCGGCAGCGCCTCGGGAACGACCCGCTCGACCAGCGGGAGCGGTGCCTCCTCGGGCTCGAGCGCTGCATCGGGCTCCGGTTCCGGCGCGTCCGCGTCGGCGTCCAGCAGGCCGTCGGCGTCGGCGTCGGCCTCCGCCTCGTCGTCGGCGACCCCGTCCCCGACGGACCCGCCCACCTCGAGCGCGCCGCCGAGCCCGGCGCCGTCACCGAGCGCGACGGACACCGCTGCGCCGACGCCGTCGGACACCCCGACCGCCACGCCGTCCGGCACCCCGGCGCCCACCGCATCCGCGCCGAGCACCGCGGCACCGACGGCGACGCCGAACGCGACCGGCTCGCCGGCCGCCTGACCGATCAGGCGCGGCCCACCGGCGGCGCCGGGTCCCCCTCGATCGCCTCGGCGCCCTCGAGCAGCGCCGGCGCGGCGGCGAGCACCGCGGGCCGGGTGACGGCGAGCACGATCGTGTAGGCGACCCCGACCAGGATCAGCAGCACCGACAGCTCCGGCATGATCGCGAACGCGCCCGCCTGCCCGAGCCGCAGGTTGCCCCACACCGGGATGAGCAGCACGAGGACGCCGAGGATCGGCACCGCGACCCAGAGCACCGGGTTCTTCCGCACGCCCCGCCGCCGCAGGCGGAAGAACTGCACGACGAGGGCGACGTTCGTCACGAGGTACATGATGACGACGCCGAAGATCCCGAGCGTCGGCAGCACGCTGCCCGCATCCGCCGGGTCGGCGAACTGCATGATGCAGCCGAGCACGATGCTGGGCGCGACGAACCAGATCGCCGCGACCCACGGCGTCCCGAAGCGCGGATGCGTGTGATCCAGCGCGCGCGGCCAGAGCCGCCCGCGGGCGCCGGCGAACAGCACCCTGGCGGTCTGCGTGTTCGCGGAGATGTACGACGAGGTGAGGCTGATCAGGAAGATCGCGACGAGGAACGGCACCGCGAACGCGCTCGACACGTGCAGGAACCGGACGGTCGCGGTCGCGAACGGGTTCGGGTCCTTCGCGAAGTCGGCGACGCGGCTGACGCCGAACGCGGAGACGACCGCGTAGGAGCCGATCACGTACAGGAAGCCGGAGATGAGCACGGCACCGACGAGCCCGATCGGGACGTTGCGCCGCGGGTTCGCGGTCTCCTCAGCGAGCGGGGCGGACGCCTCGAAGCCGCCGAAGGCGACGACCGCGAGCCCGAAGGTGATGAAGATGTTCGACGCCTCCGTGCCGGTCGGCCAGGAGAACGGGGCCGTGGACAGCCCCTCCGCCCCGCCCTGCGCGAGGACGGCGAAGCTGATGGTCAGCAGCACCACGACCTCGATCACGTAGAGCACGACGGTGACGCGCACGCCGAACTGCAGTCCGATGATCACCGGCACCGTGACGATCGCCCCGTAGACGATCGTGACCACGACGGTGAGGAGGTTCACGCCGGGGCCGCTCGAGGTCACGCCGAACACGTTCGCGACGATGTACTGGCCCGCGAAGATGTAGATCCCCGCGAAGGTGATCATGTAGCCGAGGATCGTGATCACGCCGACGGCGGTGGCGACGCGGACCCCGAGCGAGCGGCTGATGTAGGTGACGAACGACCCGGCGCTCGGGTAGACGCTCGAGAACTGGGCGAGGCTCAGGGCGGTGGCGAGCATCCCGACCATCGAGATCAGGAACACGAGCGGCACGGACGGGCCCGCGAGGGACGCCATGACCGCGGTGGTGAAGAACAGGTTGAAGGCGGGCGCGATCTGCGCCACGCCCGGCATCAGCACCCCGAGGGCGCCGAGCTTCTTGGTGGGGACGAGCGTCTCGCCGTCGTCGGCGAGCGCGGGTGCGGTCATGGTGCGGTTCCTTGTCGTGGGTGTGGTGGTCAGTGGCGCCGGAGGAAGTCGAGGAAGGCGGCGTTGAAGTCGTCCGGGTGCTCCCAGACGCAGCCGTGGCCGCCCGCGACCGTGCGCCACTCGGCGTCCGGCACCAGGCCGGCGAGCTCGTGCGAGAGCGCGGTGGGGATGAGGATGTCCTGCTCGCCGGCGAGCACGAGGGTCGGCACGGTGATCGCCCCGAGCCGGTCGGTCGTGTCGTGCGCCTGGATGACGGCGAGCTGCGCGAGGTAGGCCGGGACCGGCATGGTCATGTACCGCATCCCGGTCTCGAACTCGGCGAGCTCGTCCTCGCGGGTGCGGAAGAAGTCGAGGGTGAACGCCCAGAGCGTCACGTCGCGCATCACGAACGGCACGCCGAGCACCGGTGCGGTGTCGGCCCACATCGCGAACATCCGCGAGCAGAAGGGGCCGGGTGCCGCATAGGTGCAGGCGAAGGTGACGGATGCGAGGTCGGACGGGTGCTTGAGGGCGTACTCCTGCGCGATCATGCCGCCCATCGAGACGCCCATGAGGTGGAACCGCTCGATGCCGAGCGCGTCGACGAGGGCCTTCGCGTCGTCGGCGAGCAGCTCCGACGTGTACGGGCCGGCGGGCTTGTCGGTGGCGCCGACGCCCCGGTTGTCGAAGGTGAGCACGCGGTAGCCCGCCTCGAGCAAGGCGGGCGTCTGGTAGGCCCAGGTCTCCTTCTCGTCGGCGAGCCCGTTGATCAGGACGACCGTCTCCGCGCCCTCCCCCTCGAGCGTGTAGGCGATGTCGATGCCGTTCGCGGCGATGGTGGGCATGGGGGCTCCGGGTTCTCGGTGGGGTCGGGCTGGTCGGTCGTCGGCAGGGTGCGGTCGTGGAGGGAGCGCAGCAGTCCCTCGGTGAGGCCGAAGTGCGCGCGGGCGAGCCGGGCGGCGTCCTCCGGTCGGCGCTGCAGCACCGCGTCGGCGAGCGCGCGGTGCTGCTCGACGGCCGCGGCGCGGATCTCCTCGGAGTACGGCTCGCCGGAGAAGCCGAGGGTCACGTGCTGCCGCAGCCGGAGCGACAGCTCCGCGAGCTGCGCGTTGTGGGCGGCCGCCGCGATCGCCTGGTGCAGCTCCGTGTCGGCGATGCGCGAGGCGTCGCGGTCCGCGGCCTGCTCGTAGGCGGCGACGGCGCGGCGGATGCGGGCCTCGTCGCCCGCGTCGGCCCGCTCGGCGGCGGCGTGGGCGATCGCCTGCTCGATGATGGCCCGGCAGTCGATGGTCTCCTGCAGCGTGCCCCAGCTGTCGCCGAGCGCGCGGCGCACCATCGAGTCGGACGAGGCAGCCCACTGCTGCACCACGAAGGTGCCGCCGGTGCGGCCGCGGCGCACCTCCACGTAGCCGAGCGCGACGAGGCGGGCGATGGCCTGCCGCACCGTGTTCTGGCTCACCTCGAGGCTGTCGGCGAGCTCCGCGAGGCTCGGCAGGCGCTGCCCGACGACGAACTGGCCGAGCGCGAACGCGGTCACGAACCGGTCCGCGATGCGGACCGCGGCGGTCTCCGCGATCAGCGGGCGGAGCGCCGAGGCCGCGGGAACGGGGACCGCGACGGGAGCCGCGGGGACGGACGTCGTGCTCACGTGGCGTCGAACCAGGTGAGCAGCAGCCGGGCGATCGTCGAGGCCGACGCGAGCACGCTCTCGAGCTCGACGGCCTCGTCCACGCCGTGGATGTTCCGCACGCGGGGCCCGTAGGCGGCCGCCGGCACGCCGAATCGGTTCACGTAGTAGCGCGCGTCCGTGGTCGAGGCGATCGTCGTGAGCGCGGCCGGCTCGCCGTGCGCGTCGCGGTGCGCCGCAGCGAGGGCGGCGACGATCGGCGCGGCCGGGTCCTGCGCGTAGCGCTCGGCGCGGAAGCCGGCGGCCTTCACCTCGGGCGGGTTGTCGCCGAGCCATGGATGCCCGGACGTCGCGGTGCGGACGGCCGCGCCGATCCGCTCCACCGCCTCGTCGCTGCTCCACTGCCCCGGATGCCCGACGCGGACGCAGAGGCGCCCCGCCTCCGGCGCGCTGGACGGCCAGAGGCCGGACTCGAACCGCCCGACGTTCACGGTGTACGGGCGGTCGATCGCCGCGAACGCCGGGTCGGGGTCCGCTGCATGCATCGCGTTCATGGCGTCCTCGAGATCGGCGAGCGCGTCGATCACGAGCGGCGCGAGCAGGATCGGGTTGGTCGCAGGGTCCGCTGCTCCCGCGCGGCCCGCGAGGCCGTGCACGACCACGTCGACCCACACCATGCCGATGCCGCCGAGCACGACCTCGAGGTCGGTCGGCACCAGCAGCAGCGCGGCGTCGGCGAGCACGCCGGCGCGGCTCGCCGCCAGCGTGCCGTTGCCGGTGGCCTCGGCCTCGATGACCGACACCAGCGTGAGGTCGCCGGTCAGCCAGCCCGGCCGGACGGCGTCCAGGGCCTCGATCGCGAGCAGCCCCGCGACGAATCCGCACTTCATGTCGCCCGCCCCGCGGCCGATCATCCAGCCGTCCTTCACCACGCCGGCGAACGGCGGCACCGACCAGCGCCCCGCGTCCTCGACCGGCACGACGTCGATGTACCCGTTCAGCAGCAGGCTGCGGCGGCCGCCGGCGGCCGGTGTCCCGCGGCGCCGCGCGACGAGGTCGTAGCGCCCCTCGTACGGCATCTGCTGCACGCCCGCGAGTGGATCATCCGCGATGTCGAGGGGCAGCTCCAGGCGCTCGACCGCGAAGCCCGCCTCGCCGAGGGCGAGGGCCAGGACCTCCTGCGCGCCGGCCTCCCTGCCGATCGTGGACGGCGACCGGACGAGGTCGATGAGCAGGTGCACGCCGTCCTGCGCGCGCTCGCGGATCGCCGCATCGATGTCCTGCATCTCGCCCCTGATCACCATCGACCCGGAAAACCACCACCGGGTGATGGTTTGACCGTAGTGCCCAGCGGATGCTCAGGGGAAGGGCCTCTTGCCCCGCTTCCTGGAATCCACGGCACCCGTCAGTCGAGGATCGCCAGCCGGGCGCGGAGCACGGTGTAGACGCCGGAGCCGATCCACCCGAGGCCGATGATCACGAGCAGCACCGCGCCGAATGGCAGGGCCGCGAACGTCTTCAGGGCGCCGTCGAGACCGGACGCCTTCTGCGGGTCGGCGGTGAACGCGGCGACCACGAACAGCACCCCGACGACCCCGATGGCGATGCCGCGCGCGGCGTAGCCGACCTGCCCGAGCGCGACGGTCGCGCGGCCGGCGGTGCCGCTCGGCACCCGGATGGACTCGACGAACTTCTTGGCGATGCCGCGGTGGATCAGGAAGACGCCGAGCACGACCACGCCGAGGCCGACGATCCCGAGCAGGACGGGGCCGCCGGGCAGCCTGAGGAGGTCGGCGCTGCCCTTCTGGGTGCTGTGCGTCGAGCTGCTGGTGCCGCCCCTCGCGAAGGTGAGCGCGGTGAACCCGATCGCGAGGTAGACGACGCCCTTGCCCCAGTCGCGGATGCGGTGGCCCCACTCGGACCTCGTGTCCTTCCCGGTCGCGAGCGCGCCCGACACGACGAGCCAGAGGGCGAGCGCGAACGAGCCGATGGTCACGATCCACAGCACGACCGGGCCCCCGGGGGCGTGTGCGAGGTCGCCGAGCGCGCCGGACTGGTCCGCGGAGGCCTTCGAATGGTGCAGCGCGATCTCGATCGCGATCACGCCGACGAGCACCTGGACGAGGCCGCTGGCGACGAAACCGGCGCGCGCGGAGATCCGGAAGACCGGGTTCCTCGTCGCCTTCCGGGCATGCCGCTTCGCATCCCGGCCCATCTGCTGCGCCGTCATCGGTACTCCCGTCGTCGGGGGTCTGTCTACCGCTTGGGCGGGCCAGGCGGAAGGAGCGCGGCCGCGACCAGGGAAGACTTGGTGGCATGCTGACCGAAGCCGAGGCGGACGAGCTCCGCGCCTCCTGCACGCGATTCCTGGGCGGCCACGGGCCGGTGCGCGCCGCCGACCTGCTCGCCACGATCCCGCCCGACACGGTCGTCGATCGGTACGGCGACGGCGGCGTCGTCACGGACCTCGAGGCGGAGGTCGCAGCGCTGCTGGGCAAGGAGGCCGCCGTCTTCCTGCCGAGCGGGGTGATGGCGCAGCAGGTCGTGCTGCGGGTGCACGCGGAGCGGCGGGGGCGGCGCACCGTGCTCCACCACCCGATGTGCCACCTCGAGCAGCACGAGGGGCGGGCGCTCGAGCGCCTGCAGGGGCTGCTCGGGCGGCCGGTCGGCGAGGCGCACCGGCTGCTCGTCGCCGCGGACCTCGAGGCCGTGGCCGAGCCGCCTGCCGCGCTGCTGATCGAGCTGCCGCAGCGCGACCTCGGCGGTGCGCAGCCCGATCTCGACGACGTGGCCGCGCAGGTCGCGTGGGCGCACGCCCACGGCGCGGCGGCGCACCTCGACGGCGCCCGGCTGTGGGAGTCGTCGGCCGGATACGGGGTGCCGCCGGCCGAGATCGCCGCGCTCTTCGACACCGTCTACGTGTCGTTCTACAAGGGCATCGGTGCGCTCGCCGGCTGCTGCGTCGCCGGCGACGCCGACGTCATCGCGGAGGTGCGCGAGTGGCGCAGGCGGATGGGCGGCACCCTCTTCGGGCTCTGGCCGCTCGCCGCATCCGCTCACTCGCTGCTCGCCGAGCGGCTGTCACGGATGCCGCGGTACCTCGAGCACACCCGGGCGATCGCGGCGGCGCTCGCCGGGACGCCCGGCGTGCGGGTGGTGCCGGATCCGCCGCAGACGCCGATGCTGCACGTGCTGCTCGAGATCGACGAGGTCACTGTGGACGTCAACGTGCGCCGGCTCGCGGCCGACGGGATCTGGAGCCTCCGCGGCGCCTCCCCCACCGCCGACCCGGCCGTGCTGCGGTTCGAGCTCGCGCTCGGTGACGCCACTCTCGCCTTCACCCCCGAGGAGGCCGCGGCCGTGATCGCCGGTCTCATCCGTCCCGTCTGAGCGCTCGGACCGGTCAGCCGAGCTCGGCGCGTCGGCGCTCGAGGAAGGCGCGCTCGGCGGCGTTCGACACCGCCGCGAGGGCCTCGTCGTAGGCGGCCCGCGCCGCAGCGTCGCGTCCCGCCCGCCTGAGGAGGTCGGCGCGGGTCGCCGCGAGCTGGTAGCCGAGCCGCCGGTCGCGCTCGAGGGGCGCGAGCAGGGCGAGGCCCGCGTCCGGCCCGTCGGCGAGGCTCACCGCGACCGCCCGCGCCAGCTCCACGAAGGGCGAGGGCGTGAGCCGCGCGAGCCGCCCGTAGAGCGCCGCGATCGCGGCCCGATCCGTCAGCGCGTCGGCGGGCGCCCGGTCGTGCTCGAACGCGATGCGGGCCTGCAGCGTGTACGGGCCGTCGGACGCCGGATCGAGCGCGGCGAGCAGCGCGCTGCCCTCGGCGATCCGCTCCCGGTCCCAGCGCGAGCGGTCCTGCTCGTCGAGCGGCACCGGTACGCCGTCGGCGCCGGTGCGGGCCGGCCGCCGGGCGTCGTGCAGCAGCTCGAGTGCGAGCAGGCCGCGCACCTCGGGCTCCCGCGGGAGCAGGGCCGCGACGAGCCGGGTGAGGCGGATCGCCTCCTCGCTGAGCGGCGGCCGCACGACCTCCTCGCCCTCGTGCGGCGCGTAGCCCTCGGTGAAGAGCAGGTAGAGCACCGCGAGCACCCCGGTGAGGCGTTCCGGCAGCGCATCCGCCTCGGGCACCACGTACGGGATGCCGGCGTGATCGATCTTCGCCCTGGCCCGCACCAGCCGCTTCGCCATCGCCGCCTCGGAGGCGCCGAACGCCCGGCCGATCTCGGCGACGGTGAGGCCGCAGAGGGTGCGGAGCGTGAGCGCCACCCGCGCCTCGAGCGGGAGGGCCGGGTGGCAGCAGGTGAAGACGAGCCGAAGCCGGTCGTCCTCGATCTCCGCTGCCGGCTCCGGGTCGTGCTGCATCGCGAGCACCTCCTCGAGCTTGCGGGCCTCGACGGCCGATCGACGCAGCCGGTCGAGGGCCCGGTTCCGGGCCGTGGTGGTGAGCCAGGCGCCCGGCGACGCCGGCACGCCGTCGAGCGGCCAGCGGCGTGCCGCGGCGGCGAAGGCGTCCTGCACGCAGTCCTCGGCGAGCGCCCAGTCGCCGGTGATGCGGATGAGGCCGGCGACGACCTTCCCCCACTCGGCCCGGAACACGGTCCGGATCGCCGCGTCGACGTCCTCGCTCACGTCCACACCAGGGGGCGGATCTCGATCACGCCGAAGCCGAGCGTCGGATGCGGGCGGGCGATCGCGATCGCGTCGTCGAGGTGCTCGGCCGCGATGAGGTCGTAGCCGGCGATCGCGTCGGTGAGCTCGGCGGCGTCCCCGCGCGCGACGGTCGTCTCGCCGTCGTGGATCCGCACGCTCGCCGCGGTGTCGTCGCTCGTCTCCTCGAGGCGGGCACCGGCGAGCACCGAGGCCTGGACGCGCGGATCCGCGAGCCACTCGGGCAGCGACTTGGTCGGCGCGCGTGTCGCCGGCCGTTCGGCCGGCAGCGCGTGCAGCAGCAGGTACCGGCGGCCGGTGGGCGCGGGCTGCGTCGCCGGCGCGTCGTCCTCCTCGTCGAGCAGCGCGCGCAGCTCGACCACGCCCTCCGCGACCGGTGGATGGGCGGTCACGGCCTGGATCGCCCCGTCCAGCCCCTCGGCCACGATCACCTCGGCGGCGATCACCGGTTCGGCCAGGTCCGCGAAGGGGCCGTCCGTGATGGTGCGGCCGCCGTCGCGGAGCGTGGTGGCGTCCGCGGGGCCGTGCAGGCGGAACGCCGTGTCGGGCGCGGGCCCTGCCGGGTCGGCGCGGACGAGGAGCAGATAGGACACGGTCATATCGAACCGACGATCGGCCCCCGACGGAAAGGACGTTTCGGGACGGATCCGTTCAGCGCGACAGGAAGCGGAGGCGGCGGGGCTGCGTGCGCGTCTCGAGCTCGGCGAAGCGCTGCAGCAGGTCGGGCTGCGCATCGGCGGTCGGGCCCCAGTACTCGGGCGCGTCGAGCAGGCGGACGACGGAGGCGACCTCGTCGGCGGCGAGCACGACGGGCTTCTCGAGCAGGCGGGCGCGGAGCTGCTCCGCGGCGACGACGAGCACGCCGCGAGGCCGCTCCGCGACCTTCAGCCTCGTCCCCGCGCCGGCGACGACCACCGGCTGGACGGGCACGACGCCGAGGTGCTGCGCGGCGAGCAGCCGGCCGACGCGGTCGGCGTCCGCCTCGGCGCCGAGCACGGTCGGCAGCCGGGTGCCGGCGACGGTGACGACGCGGCCGGCGACGGTCATCCGGCGGCCCGGGTGGTGCGCGACGACGACCGGGAACACGCCCGTGGGGCCGACGACCACGTGGTCGAGCACGCCCTCGGTGGGCAGCGGCAGCGAGTGGAAGACGATCCAGCCGGCCGGCAGGAGCGCCAGCTCACCGGCGATCTGCCGCTGGCCCTCCGCGGCGCGGCAGCGGGCGGCGGCGGCGCCCTCGGCCGGCTCACCGGCGAGCGCTTCCTCGATCAGCGTCTGCGCGGGGATGCGGTCGCGCATCCGGATCGGGGCGGTGGTGGTCGTCATGGCACCGCACTGAACCAGAGCCGTCGGCCGCCCGGCACTCCCAGAAGGGGCGCCCCGCGAACGGTGGCGACCCGTTCGCGGGTCAGAACCAGACGCTCAGCCAGGGCGTCACGGGCGAGGCCATCAGCCGGTCCACCGCGACGGCGTCGCCGGGGCGGCGCCCGCGGATGCGGCCGGCCGCGGCGAGGGTCGCGGCACGCACGCCGCCCGGCAGGAGCGAGCCGAGGGCCGCGGCGTCGAGCGCGATCTCGGGGACGTCGTCGGCCGACGTCGCGTCCCGGCTGACGGAGGAGGATCCGGATGCGTCGACCTCGAGCAGGAACCGGCCCGCGGCGAAGCCGTCGTCGTCGGCCACGTCGAGCACCGCTCGGCCAGGGCCGGCGTAGGTGCGCCCGGACAGGGCGGCGACGGGGTCGAGCACGCGGATCCACAGGTGGTCGTTCACCGCCGCGGTGCGGATCGCCCGCTGGTCGTCGACCTGCCAGCGCAGCGGCTCGTCGGTCGAGCGGAGGGGCGCCCGCACCTCGCCGATGAGGTCGAGCTCGAGCAGGAACCGCCAGAGCGCGGCGTACGCGTCGTCGGTCGCCGCCGCGAGGTGGTGCACGTCCACCCGGCTGTCCGAGGAGTCGTCCTCGGCCTCGATCGCGGTGTACGAGAGGTACCCCTGCGCGACGCCGGCCTCGTCGTCGTAGCGCACGAAGCGGTGGGCGCGCATCGCCGCGTCGTCGGAGAGCCGCCCGAACAGGCGGGTGAGCAGCAGGCCGGACAGGCCGACGCCACCCGGCGAGCGCAGCCGCGCGCGTTCGAAGATCGCCGGGGCGTCGGCGAGCATCCGCTCCCGGCTCACGAGATGGAGGCGACCCGGGGCGTCGGGGCCGGTCCAGCGGATCCGCCGGCTGTCGACCCGCAGATCGGCGACCGAGGTCGCCGGGCCGAAGCCGTAGCGGCTGTAGATCGTCGCCTCGGAGACGGTGATCACGGCGAGCGGGAGCCCTGCCGCCGCGGCGGTGCGCAGCTCCGCGCCGAGCATCGCGCGGGCGATCCCCCGGCGCCGGTGGGTCGGCGCCACGGTCACCGCGCTGATCGCCCAGGCCGGCACGTCTCCGCCCGGCAGCGAGACCGGCACGGGCCACGCGTCGATGGTGGCGATCGGCGAAGCCGGCTCGGCGGTGCCGTCGTCGTAGATCCCGATCGCACGCCGCTCGTGGAAGTCGGCGACGACCTCGGCGTGCTCGGCGTCGGTGTTCACCGGATCGAGGAAGCCGCGCGCGACGGCCTCCCGCCAGTGCCGCAGGGCGACGTCGTCCGTCCGGTCGACCAGCACCATCCGCAGACCCCGCTCCGCGAGTCGGTCGGCGGCGTCGGCATCGACGGGTGCGTGCAGGGCGTCGGGCATGCCTCCCACGCTAGGGCGCACCCCATGGGAGCCGCGTATTCCTGCGGCGGACGCCTCGCTTCGCAAGGAATCGCCGCTGTTCGCGCGGATCCATCAGGGGCGCCGCCGTACCGTTGACGGCATGGCGCTCTCCGAGACGCCGCGGATGCGACGAGGCACCGCGGCAGCAGGCGCGGACGCGATCCGTCCGGCCGGGATCCACCGCTCCGCCCTCGACCTGTTCTCGATCGGGATCGGGCCGTCGAGCTCCCACACCGTCGGCCCGATGCGGGCCGCGAACGACTTCGGCCGGCGGATCGCGGATGCGGGCGGCGCCGCCCGCGTGCGCATCCGCCTCCTCGGCTCGCTCGGCGCGACGGGCATCGGCCACGGCACGCCCGACGCCGTCGTCGCGGGCCTCGCCGGCCTCGAGCCGGAGACCTGCGACCCGGCCGCGGTGCGCGGCTGCTGGCAGGCGCTCGGCAGCGGTGGCACGGTGCGGATCGGCGGCGCCGACGTGACCATGGCGATGGGCGACGTCGAGCTCGCGCCGCTGACCCGCCTCCCCCGGCATCCGAACGCGATGCGCTGCATCGCCCTCGACGCCGACGGCGAGGTCGTCGCCGACGAGACCTACTACTCGGTGGGTGGCGGCTTCATCGAGCGTGAGGGCGGGACGCCGGTCGGCACGCCCGAGGTCGCGTTCCCGTTCCCGTACGTCAGCGGCGCCGAGCTGCTCGCCTTCTGCGCGGCGACCGGACACGACATCGCCCGGATCGCGCTCGGCAACGAGTGCGCGCTCCGTCCCGAGGCCGCGGTGCTCGCGGGCCTGGACACGATCTGGGCGGCGATGGCCGACTGCATCCGGGCCGGCCTGACGACCCATGGGGTGCTGCCTGGCGGCCTGCACGTGCCGCGCCGAGCCCCGGCGGTGGCCGCGCAGCTCGAGGCGGCCGGCCCCGGGTCCCGGCACGCCTCCGACTGGCTCGACACCTACGCCCTCGCGGTGAACGAGGAGAACGCGGCGGGCGGCCGCGTCGTGACCGCGCCGACGAACGGCGCGGCCGGGATCATCCCCGCGGTGCTGCAGTACGCGCTCGACGGCATGCCCGCCGAGGCCCACCGTGCGGCCGTGCACACGTTCCTGCTCACCGCCACCGCGGTCGGGTCGCTCTACGCGGCGAACGCGTCGATCAGCGGCGCCGAGTCGGGCTGCCAGGGCGAGGTCGGGTCCGCCTCCTCGATGGCGGCGGGGGGCCTCTGCGCCGTGCTCGGCGGCACGCCCTCCCAGGTGGAGAACGCGGCCGAGATCGCGATGGAGCACAACCTCGGCCTCACCTGCGACCCGGTCGGCGGTCTGGTGCAGATCCCGTGCATCGAGCGCAACGCGGTCGGGGCGTCGAAGGCGGTCACGGCCGCGCGGATGGCGCTGCACGGCGACGGCAGCCACCTCGTCTCGCTCGACACCGTGATCGAGACGATGCGCCAGACCGGCGTCGACATGAGCGCGAAGTACAAGGAGACCTCCACGGGCGGCCTCGCCGTCAACGTCGTGGAGTGCTGACCGCGCTCCCCGCTTGCTTCTCGTGTCCCGCCCGTAGGCATCCGACCCGGGCGTGGGCCGGATGGCGGCATCTCGGCCTACACCCGGCACGCTCCCCTACGTCCGGCACGGTGTCGCGAACGGAGGACTCCGTCGCGGACGGAGGATCGGATGCGGCCCGTCGTCCTCCGCTGTCCACCCACTCCTCCGTTCGCGACCGGCGTCCTCGCGGCCGCCCCCCGTCCCGGCTGTAGGCATCCGTCCCGGCCGTAGGCCGGACCGCGGCGTGTCGGCCTACCCCCGGCACTATTTCCTACGCCCGGCACACGGATCGGGGCGGATGCACGCGCCGGCGCGCGTTCGGAGCCGCGGCGGCGGCCGAGGGGCCATCGCCTCCACCCAGAACGGGGGCGATCCGGGCCCGACACCCCCTCCGGCGCTGGCGGCGGAACCGGGCGGATCCCTAGCCTTCCGGACATGACGCTGATCGACTCGGTGCTGAACGTGCCGCTGCGCATCGCCATCGCGATGCTGTCCGGCCGCTTCCTCCGGTCCGAGACGCGTCCCGAGCACCTCATCGACCTCGCCTACGGCAACGAGTCCCTCCGGGTGCTCGTCGTCGGTGCCGGCCTCGCCGCGGGCTACGGCGCCCGCACCCAGTCCCGTGCGCTGCCCGGCCAGCTGGCGATGGCGCTGTCCTCGCGCTCCGGCCGCGGCGTGGTCGTGCAGACCCGCGCGCAGCCGTTCCTGCCGCTCCGCGACACCATCGAGCTGCTCGAGCCGCAGGGCGGCCGCGGCTACGACCTCGTCGTGTTCGCGCCGGGCTTCACCGAGATGACCCGAGCGTCGTCCTTCCGGTGGCGCAAGGAGCTCTTCGAGCTCGTGCTCTACCTGAACCGCACCCTGCCAGACCGCGGCCGGATCGTGCTCGCCGGCCTCCCGGAGCCGCGCAAGCGCGGCGTGCTCGAGTGGGTCGGCCGCCGCGGCATCGACGCCGCGAACGCCGTCATGACCGACGTCGCCTTCTCGGTGCCGCGGGCCGTGTTCGTTCCGACGCCGCCGTTCAGCACGCTGAAGCCGTCCGGCGGCAGCTTCGACGAGCGCTACTACGTGCGCTGCGCCGAGACGATCGTCGAAGCCGTGCTCCCGGAGCTGCGGCCGGCGCCCGTCACCTCCTCCGCGCGCCGCTGAGGCGCCCGCGCCGGCTGGGACCGGCGCTCGCGCACCGCGGCTGGCCTCCGGGAACCGGCCGCTGACCGCGCGCCTGCCCGCTTCGAACGCATACCGCGAGAAGAATGGACGGGTCCGAAGGGGGGTCCGGATGTCCGGAGCGCGCGTGCGGCTCGGTGAGCTGCTCGACGACCGCTACCGCCTCGACGCGATCGCAGGCCGTGGCGGCATCGGCGTCGTGCACCGCGCCGCCGACACCCGCACCGGCGACGCGGTGCAGGTCACGGTGCTCTACGCGCGCATCCGCGCCGTGTTCCAGGCGGATGCCGCGCCCCGGATGCTCCACGCCGTGGCCGGCCTGCCGGACGACCTGCTCGCCGTGCCCCTCGCCGTGGGCGCCGACCCCGTGCCCGCGCTCGTCACGGCGCCGGTCGAGGGCCGGTCCCTGGCCGCGGTCGTCGCGGAGCAGCCGCTCGGCGAGGCCGTCGTCGCGGCCCTCGGCGCGCGGCTCGCCGAGGCGCTCGGCTTGCTCCACGGGCGGGGCCTCGTCCACGGCCTCCTGCGTCCCACCGCCGTGGCGCTCCGCCGCGAGGACGGGCGACCGCTGCTGCTCGACGTCGGCGTCACCGCACTGCTCACCCCGCAGCACTTCACCGCCTTCGAGCGCCTCATCGGCACCGCCGCCTACGTCAGTCCGGAGCAGGTCTGGAACGACCCCGCGGGCCCTGCCGCCGACGTCTACGCCCTCGGGCTGCTGCTGATCGAGGCACTCACCGGCACGCCGGCGTTCCCCGGGACCTCGGCGAGCGACGCGGTCGGCCGCACCCTCACCGCTCCCGCCGTCCCGGACGGCATCGACCCCGGGCTCGCCGCACTCCTCGCCCGGATGACCGCCTTCCGCCCGGAGGACCGCCCGAGCGCCGTCGATGCGGCCGATGACCTCGGACGGCTCGCCGCACCTGCTGCGGCTGCCACTCCGCCCGAGCCCGAGACGCTGCCGGTGGCCGTCGCCCCGCCGCCGACCATCCCGCTCGAGGCCCCGCTGGTGCCGGCACCGCCTCCGGCTGCATCGGTCCCGCCGCACCCCGCGCCGGCGCGCCGCCCGCGCCGTCGGCGCTCGGGGGTGCTCGTGGTGACGGCGCTCGCGCTCGTCGCCTGCGCCCTGACCGCCGGCGGATCCGCCACCCCCGCCGAGCGGACCGCCCTGCGCAGCCCGGTCGCGACGGCCGGGGAGGGCCGGCGGATCAGCGCCGAGCACGCCGGGGCGCCGCCCACGGCGCCGATGCCGATCGCGACGGCCACGCCGACGCAGTCCCCGCACCGATCGGTCGCCCCGCCGGTGAGCGCCGCCGCACCCGCACCCGCACCCGTCGACCCGGCTCCCGAGGCCACCACGCCAAGCCGCCCGCGGCCATCCGCCTCCGCGACCCCGTCCGCGAAGCCGACCGCGACCGCGAAGCCGTCGCCGAAGCCGACGCTCACGCCGACTGCGACCCCGGCCCCGACGGCCACGGCGACACCCACGCCGGCGACCACGACGCCCGCGCCGACCCCGCAGGCGACCGCGGGCTGACGGTCAGCGCGAGGCGGCCAGCAGCTCCGCGCGCTCGACGAACCGGGTGAGCAGCAGCCGCGGCAGCGTGACCTCGGCGCCGTGCACGGCAGCCGCGATCTCGTCGAACTCCTCGGGCGGGAAGTAGCCGTAGGACTGGTACGCCCGAGCCCGCGCGGTGAACTCCGTCGTCGTCGGCTCGGGATGGAACTGGCTCGCCAGCACCTCCCCCACCCGGTACAGCTGCACCGGCGAGACGTCGTTCGTCGCGAGCAGCACCGAGCCCGGCGGGGGCTCCGGCGCGGACTCCTTGTGCCCGGTCAGCACCCGGAAGCGCTGGGGCAGCACCCCGGCGACCGGATCCGCGACGCCCGCGCCCGTGAGGCGGTCCTCGACGGCGGAGACCCGCTCGGGATGCGTGCGATCGACCGTGCCGCCGAGCAGCCGGGTGACGAGGCCGATCCCGTAGCAGGTGAAGAACGCCGGCCGGTCGCGCTCGAGGGCGCCGGCCGCGATCGTGGTGAGGCGCTCCTCCGCCGCGCGCTGCGCATCCGACTTGCCGGCCTCGGCGTCGGAGACGTTGAACGGGCTGCCGCCGGCGAGGAAGCCGGCGTAGCGGTCGAAGACGTCGGACGGCAGCGGATCGACGTCCACCCGGAGCGTGTCGAGGCGGTCGCCGAGGCCGGTCGCGGCGCGCATCGAGGCGGCCTCCTGCTCCCGGGGCACGGCTTCGGGACGCACCTGCAGCAGCAGGAACCGGGTCGCCGACGCCATGTCGCGAGGCTACCCGAGGGGGCCTGCACGACCCGTTGACCGCGGGATGGGCCCCGGCTAGGTTGACGCCGACGCGGCAGGAGGCCCGACGGCGATGACGGCGAAGCCCCTCTCCCCCGACCAGCTGCCGGAGGGGTGGACGGACGGCGCGGCCGAGTACGACACCTGGTTCGCGCCCGTCACCTCGCGGTTCGCAGGCGACGCCGTCGCCCTGCTCGGGATCGGGTCAGGGGACCGCGTGCTCGACGTCGCGGCCGGCACCGGCGCGTTCACGCTCGCTGCCGCGGCGGCCGGCGCCACGGTGCTCGCCATCGACTTCGCGGACGGGATGGTGGACCTGCTGTCCGCGAAGATCGCCGCCACCGGCGTCGATGCGACCGCCGCCCGGATGGACGGACAGGCGCTCGACCTGGCGGACGGGAGCTTCGATGCGGCGGGATCGCTCTTCGGCCTGATGTTCTTCCCCGACATGGACGCCGGCGTGCGCGAGATGGCGCGCGTCGTGCGGCCCGGCGGCCGGGTGGTCATCGGCGTCTGGCATCGGGCGGGCTTCACCCTGCCGACGACCGTGATGCGCGCGCTCCGCACCGTGGTGCCCGGCATGGCGCCGCCGCAGCGGGAGTTCGCGCCCTTCCGCCTGGCGGATCCGGAGGCCGTGGGCGACCTGCTGACCCGGTGCGGGCTGCGGGACGTGCGCGTCCAGGTCGCGACGCACGTCGCGGAGATCCCCGACCCGGCCGGCATGTTCCGTGCCGCGCCGCGGTGGTCGCAGCCGCTCCGCCCCGCCTTCGACGCGCTCACCGGCGAGCAGCGGGAGCGTGCCGCGCGGGCGTTCGCGGACCTCATCACCGATGGCGACGATCGCGTCGGGCGGCTGCCGGGCAGCGCGGTCCTCGGTGTCGGCACGGTCTGAGCGGCGCCGCGCTCAGACCCCGGCGCAGACGAACGAGGTCGGCGGCCCGGCGAGTGCCAGGGCCTCGGCCGGCGACCGACCCGACCGCAGGTGCGCGTGCAGGGCCGCCAGGGTCTCGCAGGCCTCGTCGTCGCCGACGGCGGATGCGGAAGCGATCACGCTCCTGGCACCCGCATGCAGCCACGCCCGGGCGAGGCCGGTGGTCTCCTGCCCCCATCGTGTGCCGGCCCGGCCGACATCGCAGGCGGAGAGCACGACGACCGCCGGCACCCGCGGCAGCCGCTCGACGTCGTAGCCGAACCAGGGCCCGTCGGCGAGCTCGACCGCGGAGAGCAGGGGCTGCTCGGGGCTGTGGCGGCCATGGGCGGAGCAGTGCAGCACATCCGCCTCCGCCGCGGCGCCCGCCGCGGCCGCGCAGCTCGCGCCGTCGCCCTGCAGCGCCACCGCTCCCGGCCAGTGTGCCGCCGCGCGGGCCACCTCCTCGGCGGCGCGCGGCACGTCCGGGCCCGCGACGAAGGCCGCGGCCGAGAGCGGTGCGGGGGTCATCGCCGACCAGCGGGACAGCGAGGTCGCGACCGTGAGCGGGCGGCCGCCGAGGCCCGGCAGCATCGCCCATGGGATCGGGGCGAGCAGGCCCGGGACGGAGAGCACGACCGGTCCCTCCGCGGGCAGTCCCAACGGGCCGACGAGCCGCCCGGCGAGGCGGCCGAGGCGATCCGACAGGGAGGCTCGCACCGCCTCGGCCAGGCGCTCGGGCAGTCGCGCAGCGGCGAGGTCCAGGTCGGCCTGCAGGCCGTCGAGCAGATCGGCGAGCGGCGCGGAGGCGCCGAGTGCGACGCAGCGGGCATCGCCCGCACCGAGAACGACGGCATCCGCCCGGTCCGGGGTCCAGGTCATGGCGACGGCGACGCCTCCGGTCACGGCGAGGCGTGCCTGGACGACGTCGAGCGGCACGATCGGGGCCGTCCGCCCGCCCCGGGCGCGCCACGCCAGGTCCTGCAGCTGCCGGACGAGCTCGCCCTCCCGCTTCGGATCGGCCGACCCCATCGCCCGCAGCCGTCGCAGCTCCGCCACGGCGTGGGACACGGCCGGATCCTGCGGAGGCTTCAGGGGCGGGATGCGGGCGGCGAGGCTGCGCGCGCGCTCCGACCAGGCGTAGACGAGCGCCGGGTCGTGCCGCTGCACCGCGACGGCCGTCCCCGCCTGCAGCAGCGGGCGGGCGTGCAGCACGAGGCTGGTGGCCAGGTCGACGCTGCCGAGCACCGCCTGCGCAGCGGTGAGCTGGTCGAGCCCCGCCGCCGCCGCGGCGAGCGCGTCCGCGGGCCGGCCCCGCCGGAGGGCGAGCTCGACGCGCGCCTCGCTGAGCCGCAGCCGCACGGGGACGGGTGCGGTGCGGCCGATCCGGATGCGGTCGAGCGCGTCCGTCTCGCCGCGCCGGATGCGGAGCCGGGCCGCCGCGATCGTGAGTCGCTGGGCGTCGTCCTTCCCTCCGGAGCGGCGGAGACGCTCGGCCGTCGCCTCGAGCAGCGGAGGATCGGGGCTGCGGCCGGCCGCCACGTCGGCGAGCAGCGCTGCGGCGTCGGCGCGGAGCGCCCACGTCTCGTTGCCCTGCCGGCGGAACCGGGCGGCGGACGCTCGGGCGATCCGCGCCGCGGCCACCGGATCGCGGAACCGGAGGGTGCGGGCGAGCACCAGCTCCGCCTCCGCGCGCTGCCGCGGAAGGCGCCGGGCGGCCGCGACCTGCACGGCGCCGGCGAGCAGCCCGGCCGCGTCGCCCGGCATCCCTGCGGCGAGCAGCACCTCCGCGCGGTCGAGGTCGCAGACGGCCTCGAGCACCGGGGACGCGGCCGCGAGGACCGGCCGCGCCTCGCCCATCGCGTCGAGCGCGGGGAGCAGCTCCCCCTGCAGGAAGGCGGTGTAGCCCTCGTTGTGCCGCGCCTTCGCCGCGTCGACGGGGAGCCCCGCGCGGGCGAACGCCCGCTGCGCGCGATGGAAGTCCTCCGCCGCGTGGCGCAGATCGCCCTCCTGCAGGTGCACGTCGCCGCGGTTCAGCGCGAGGCGGCCGAGCGCCGCGGGGTCGCTCGGCAGGCGCCGGATCGCCCAGCCGAGGTGCTCGAGCGCGGCCGCGGCGTCGCCGCGCCGCATCTCGATGAGCCCGACCTGGCCGACGAGCACGGCCCTGGTGTACGGCGACAGGCCGGGCCGCTCTGCCGCCTCCCGGCAGCGGCCGAGGGCGGTCGCCGGATCCCCCGACTCCGCCTCGAGGTACGCGCTCGTCCCCGCGATCCGTGCGGCGAGGTCCGGATCGACGGCCAGCCGTGCCGCGGCCGCGAGGTGACGGCGGGCGGAGGCGGTGCGGCCGAGGTTCGAGTCGGCGAGCGCTGCCGCGTACCGCTCGGCGGCGGTGCGGGTCACCGGTGGCGCAGCGGCGTGAGCGCCTCGAGCGCCTGCCACGCCCGATCCCGCGCGGCGGCGCCCGGCTCCCCCGCGGCCGGGAGCGCCGGCTCGAGCGCCGCGGCGAGGCGGCCGGCGAGCACGGGTGCCGCGAAGGACGTGCCGCTCCAGACCGCGAAGCCGCCGGTGAAGTCGTCCGGATCGATGGCGGCGCGCTCGTGGCCGTCCCACTGCAGCCCTGCGCCCGGCAGGTAGCCGCCCTGGAACCCCGTCGGCATGGTGCTCACGACGGCGGCGCCGGGCGCGTACGTCCGCACCCAGGCGCCCCCGTTGCTGAAGAGGGCGACCGTGCTGCCGTCGGGGTTCAGCGCGCCGACCGACACGAGCGGGACCGGATCCGCATCCGGCGCCGGGGCCGTCGACCAGGGGCCGAAGGCGGCCGGGAACATCGGCCGGTCGGTCGCGTCGTTGCCCGCCGAGCACACCACGATCGTGCCGCTGGCGCCGAGCACCGCGAGCAGCTCGGCCATCGTCGGATCGAAGCCCGCCTCGAGCGGCGTCTCGTGGTAGTAGCCGAGCGAGAGGTTGACGACGTCGATCGGCATGCCTCCGGGCTCGTCGTTCGCGTCGCGCGTCACCAGCGTCGCGAGCCGGGTGATCGCTACCAGCAGGTCGCTCTCGGCGATCGAGCCGTCGGGCGCGACGACGCGGCAGGCGTGCACATCGGCGTCGGGGCAGCCCTGGTGCACCAGCCCCGCGATGAAGGTGCCGTGCCCGCTCACCTCGCCGATCGCCCCGTCCTTCGGCCCGGTCAGGCTCGGCCACGCCTCCGGATCCGTCGCCGGATCGGTCGAGCCGACCGGCACGCCGTCGCACGCGAGGTCGCAGCGGACGACGCCGTCGAGCCAGGGATGGGCGCCGCAGCCGGTGTCGAGCGTCACCACGACCGGCCGCCGGCGCCCGCCGCGCTCCTCGTCCGTGCGGCGCAGGGGGCGGGGGCCGGTCCAGCCGACCGGCTGCCGCCCGCCGGTGCCGGCGAAGGCATACGAGTCGATCGGCGATCCGCCGTACGCCCCGAACGGGTTCGTGCCATGGAACGGGTTGGTCCCGTGGAAGGGGTTGGTCCCGTGGAACGGATCCGGATCGACGCCCGTGAGGGTGAGCACGTGGTCCAGCCCGACCCCGGGCAGCTGCCCGTGCCGGGCGGCGCGCGTCGCCTCGAGCACCGCCCACGCGTCCGGCACGGCCGCGCCCTCGGCCGGCGGCCCGATCCGGTAGCGGCGGACGGAGAGCACGCCCTCCGGGGTCCGCAGGCGGTCACGACGGCGCATCCGCGTCGGGGCAGGCTCCTCCAGCACCACGTCGGTGAAGTCGGGATCGGGCTCGATCGTCCAGCCCCCCGGCCCGGATCCCGCCTTCCGCAGCACGTCGATCGTGTCGTGGAGGTCCGCGAGCCCGGTCACGAGCAGCCGATCGGGCAGGTATCCGGTGGAGTAGGTGGGTCCGCCGGCCCGGCCGGGTCCCGAGGGAGGGAGCCGGCGTGCGCGGGAGAGCGGCAGCTGCTGCTGCGCCGCCCAGTCGAGGGCATCGCGGTGCTCGGCCATGGGTGGTCCTTCCATCAGAGCGGGAACGCGGGCGTGCGCAGGCGGCGGACGGCCCCGGCGATCCGCACGGTGAGGTCGAGCACGGCGTCGCCGGCGGGGACCGAGGTGAGCGCGAACCGTCCGGTCTCGCCGACCGGCGCCTCGCCGCGGAAGGTGCCGACAGCGAGGGTCACGGCGCCGCGCGCGGCGGGGGCGATCCACCCGTCGATCCGGCGCCGGCCGTCGGGCGTGCGGCCGATGCTGAGCAGCAGGTCGATGCCGTCGCCCGCGAAGGTGCGGGTGTCGCCGCCGACCGCGCGCACGCCGTCGAGCACGTCGGACTCGGCGAGGAGGGCGAGCAGCTCCGCGTCGTCGTCGAGCTCGGGCGCGAGCCGCAGCAGCACGTCGTCGACGAGGCCGGGCGGTGGCGGGTCGATCGCCCGCCACATCGCCCGCAGGTCCGCGAGGAGGTCGTCGTCGCTCATGCCGGACCTGCCGAGAGCGCGATGCGGAGCTTGTCGAGGCAGCGGGCACGAGTGGGCCCGATGCTGCCGACCGGCATCCCGAGCCGGGCGGAGATCCGCGCGTAGTCGGGGTGCTCCTCGAACGCGACGACGCGCAGCAGCTCCTGGCAGCGTTCGGTGAGGGTGCGTACCGCGGCCCAGAGGCGCCGGTGCTCGTCGTGCGCCACCACCTGCTCGTCGGGGCCGGGCCCGGCGGCGGGCGCCGCCTCCAGCATCCCGTCCGGCAGCACGACGTCCCGCGTCGCCCGGGCGCGCCGCAGGGCCTCGCGGCGGACGGTGGTGATGAGCCACGCCGCCACCGCCGCCGGGTCGGAGATCGTGTGCGCCCGCCGCACGAGGGCGAGCCACGCGGCCTGCACCGCGTCCGCGGCGTCCTCCGCGTCGAGGCGCGACGCCCGCGCGATCTGCCAGAGCACCGGCGTCAGGAGCGTCACGAGCTCGTCCATCGCCTCCGGCCGCCCGTCGTACCAGGCGGAGAACGCGCGCGCGGCGCGGTCCCACAGGCCGTCACCGGCCTGTGGGATCGACACGCCGCGTGGCGCGGACATGGCGCCCATCATCCTCACCGGACCGTCGCCGCCGCAACGGATCGCGCGGGGACGATCGTGGCGGGCGGACGGCCGTTGAACCGGCTCGCCGTCACCGTCGTGTAGGCCCCCATCGTCGGTGCGATCACCAGGTCGCCCACGTGCAGCTCCGGCATCGGGTAGCGCCGGGCGATCACGTCCGCGCTGTCACAGGTCGGGCCCGCGAGCGTGACCCAGGACGGCTCGCCCATCGGCTGATCGAGCTCCCGCCCGGCGATCAGGAGGGGATGCACGTCCTCGGTCATCACGTTGGAGTAGCTGCCGTACAGGCCGTCGTCCAGGTAGTACCAGCGCCCATCCGGACGGTCGGCGACGCCGACGACCGCGGCGACGGCGGTCATCGCGTCCGCGACGATGCAACGGCCCGGCTCCGCGAGCACCGTGACACGGCCGGCGAGCGGTTCGAGCAGCGGCCGGATGGCGGCGGCGATCTCGACGGCGGACGGCTCGAGGTCGCGGTAGGAGGCGGGGAACCCGCCGCCGATGTCGAGGACCGTGAACCGGATGCCGTGGCGCGTCTCGAGGAGCGCCATCAGCTGGAGCGTGTCCGCGATCGCCTGCCGGAAGGGCGCGACCGACGTGGACTGGCTGCCGACATGGAACGAGAAGCCGGCCACGTTCACGCCCTGCGCGACCGCGGTGGCGACGAGCCGCTCGGCCGTGCGCCGGTCGGCGCCGAACTTGGTCGAGAGATCGATGTGCGCGTCCGGGTTGTCGACCGCGAGCCGGATCAGCACGGCGCAGTCCGACGGCAGGTCCCTGGCCTTCAGCAGCTCGACGTGGTTGTCGACGACGAACGTCCGCACGCCGGCGGACATCGCGGCGAACCGCTCGACGAAGGTCGCGATCGGGTTGCTGAAGAGGATCTGGTCGCCGGAGACGCCCGCGTCGAGCACCGCGCGCAGCTCCGGCTCGCTGGCGACGTCGAAGCAGCCGTCCTCCTCGGCGACCGCCGCGAGCACGGCGGGGTGGTCGAGCGCCTTCACCGCGTAGTGCAGGCGCACCCCCGGCAGCGCGGCGCGCAGCGCTCGGTACCGCTCCCGCACCACGCCCGTGTCGAGGACGAGCACGGGTCCGCCCGCGCGGTCGTGGGCGGCGGCGAGGTCCGTGTGCGCGTACCGCTCGGCGAGCTGCCGGCGTCGCAGCTCCCGCATGGCCGGGGCGACGGGCTCCGCGGCGGCCGCCACCGCGTCGGCGTCCGCCGGGACGCGCGGCGTGCGCCACCCCGCGAGCTCGGTGAGGCGGTAGGCCGTGGCTGCACCGACGTAGAAGAGCACGTCCGCCGCGATCTTGCCGGCGACGAGCCCGACGGCGGGGTTCGGGAGCAGCGTGACGCCGACGAAGAGCAGTGCAGGGCGCGCCAGGAGGGTGTCGAGGAGCTCGACCGGCCCGAACTCGGCGACCCCGAGCCCCACGGTGCGGGAGAGCAGGCGCCATCCGCCGTCCGGGACGACGCGGCGCTGCTCGAGCAGGATCAGCACGAATGCGACCGCGTAGAAGCCGATCGACTCGGCGATCGTGCCGGCGACGGCGGTGCCGAGGACCGAGCCGGTGCGCTGCAGCGTGAGCAGGCCGGCGGTCAGCAGGAGGACGGTCCCGGCGAGCTCGCAGGGCAGGTAGCGGACCACCCAGAAGCGCGCCGAGGTCAGCAGGCGGCCGAGGGTGCGGGGACGTTCGTTCGACGCGCTCAGCGCGACCGGCGAGGTGGTCATGCCGATCAGGAGGGTGCGAGGCCCCCGCCTGATACATCCGCGTCAGGTCACGACGAGCACGACCTCTCGCTCGCGGAACGCCGCGTAGCGCGCGACCGCCGCCGCCTCGAGGGCATCCGTCAGACCCGCGGACGGCGCCTCGAACAGGCGAGCCGTCAGCTCGAGGCGCCTCGCCCGCGCCGCCACCGACCAGGTGCCCACCACAGCGCCGGCGGCCACGACGACGTGCTGGAAGATCGGGTTCCGCCGGCTGTCGAGCAGCGGCCGGTGCCGTTCCTCGAGCAGCTCGGCCCGATCGGCGTAGGCGACGACGTACTCGTCGAAGTTCGGCAGGAGCAGCACGCCCTCCGCCGGGTGCACCTCGCCCGGCGGCCACAGCAGCTCCCGGCCGTCCTCCTCGGACCGCTCGAACTCGTCGCGGACCGCGTCGACGGCGAGCCGGGCGTCGGCGGCGTTGAGGCCCGACCACCAGCGGAAGTCGGCCGGCGTCGCCGGGCCGCGCGTGGTGAGGTAGCGCCGGGCGAGGTCCGCCAGGACCGCCTTCCGCGGTGGCAGCGGGCCGGGCGGCGTGCGGTCCTCGACGAGCGCGTAGGTCTGCGTGCGCTCGCGTGCGGGCCCGCTGCACAGCACCGCGGCCGACTCGGCGTGGATGATCCCGTTCGCGAGCCCCACGCCGTCCACGGCGACTCCGGCGGCGTCGAGCGCCGTGGCCAGCTCGGGGCGGGTGGCGGGACCGTCGCGGAGGCGGTCGGCCACCACCTCGTGCAGGCGCCGCAGCCGCGCGTCGTCGAGGCCCGCGCGCCGGAGCTGCGGAGCCGCCGCCCGCTGGACGTTCACGCCGGTGGCCGCGACGTACGGTCGCAGGTCCTCCGGTGCCACCAGGTGCCAGGTGGGCCGCAGCACGTGGGTGCGGAGCACCTCGCCGCGGTCGAGCGCTGCGAGCACCTCGGCCGCGGTCGCGCCGCTGCGCTGCCCGACCGCCAGGAGCGCGCCGGGCAGGTCCTGCGACTGCACCGCCCCGAGCGCCCGGACGACGCCGGCGACCGGGCGGTCCGCACGCGGTGCGAGCCGCTGCCCGGCGAGCCGCCGGGCGCGCAGCTCCTCGGGCGTCATGGGGTCAGCCGGGCGTCCGACCGGATCCGGAGGGCCGCCGCCTCGATCGCGGACGCGGCGGCGTGGATGGTCTCGCTGCGGTCCGCGGGCGGCAGCACGGCGACGAGGTGGCGCAGCAGCGCGCTCGCCGCGAGCACCTGGGCGCGGCGCTCGTCGGCGTGCGCGGGACGCCAGCGCTCATCCGCGACGTAGGACGGCAGCACCGCGAGCAGGGTCTCGGGCGACGCGATCCTCGCCGCGGCCCCGTCGGCTCCGAACTGCCGCTCCGCCTCCACGAGCACGCGCGCCTCGGGCGGCAGCACCGCATCCGCGACCGCCTCGACGCAGTCCCGCAGCAGCTGCTCGGCCCGATCGACGGCGGCGAGCCGTCGGCCGGCGCACCCGCGCCTGCGGGTCGCGAAGAAGGCGGTGAGGGTGCTGTCCACGTCGTCCCGGAACCACTGCATGCACGCATGGTGGACCGGGCCACCGACAGCGGGCGGGACCGGGACGGCGGGTGGCGACACCGCCGTCCCGGCCGCACTCAGCGGCGCTGCGTGATGCAGAGGATGTTGCCCTCGCTGTCCCGGAACCAGGCGCTGCGCATGTCGTCGCTCTCGACGACCCCGTGGTCGGTCTTCATGCCCGGGATCTCGAACTCCTCGAACACCACCCCGACGCCGCGAAGCCGCGCCATCTCCGCGTCGAGGTCGTCGGTCATCCAGACCATCTGGGTGTTCTTGGCGGACCCGGCGTTGGGGGTCTCGTAGATCTCGAACGCGGTGGCGCCGTTCGTGTAGACGAGCGAGCCGTCGTCGTGCTGCTCGCTCGGGTCCATGCCGAGCGTGTCGTGGTAGTAGCCGCGGGCCCGGGCGAGGTCGGCGGCGGGGAGGATGGTGTGTGCTTCGGTGAACACGGAAGCGTTCCCTTCGAGAGGAAGCGGAGGATGCAGAGGCTCAGCGTGAGGCGGAGCAGTGGAGGCGCTGGATGGGGCGTCTCCCGTCCGCGCCGGTGGTCGTGCTCGACGAGCGGCGCGGGAAGGCGGATCCGCGGCCGATGGTACGCCCAGCAGGCGCCCTGCGGAGGGTCAGAATGGGGCGTGGACTCACTGGCCCAGCACGACGACTACGAGCAGGGCGCGCTGACCGAGGAGGACCTCGACCCGGATCCGTTCGCCCAGTTCGCGCGGTGGCTGGCCGACGCCGAGCGGGCCGGGCTGCCGAGCCCGAACGCGATGGTGCTCGCCACGGTCGGACCGTCGGGGCCGACCTCGCGGACCGTGCTGCTGAAGGACGTGACCGGCGGCCGCTTCCAGTTCGTCACGAACAGCACCTCGCGGAAGGGCCGGGCGCTGGCCGCCGACGGGCACGTGTCGCTGCTGTTCCCCTGGTACGCCCTCGAGCGGCAGGTGCTCGTCGACGGCCTCGCGACGCCTGCTCCGTCGGCGATGAGCGACCGGTACTGGGCGAGCCGGCCGCGGGGCTCGCAGCTCGCCTCGTGGGCGAGCGACCAGTCGCAGCCGATCGCCTCGCGTGCGGACCTCGAGGCGCGCGTCGCCGCGACCGAGGCCCGGTTCGCGGACGTCGAAGCCGTGCCGAGGCCGCCCCACTGGGGCGCCTGGCTCGTCGCGCCGTCCCGCATCGAGTTCTGGCAGGGGCGGCCGTCGCGGCTGCACGACCGCCTGGTGTTCAGCCGCGCGGGCGACGGCTGGGCCGTGGAGCGGCTCCAGCCCTGACGCCCTCGCGGCCGTGCTCCTCGCGAACGGCCAGGTGGAGCAGGACGAGCGCCCACATCCGCAGCGGCTGCCAGGCCCCGGTGAGGCGATCGGCTTCGGCCGGCGTCGGGACCGCGGGCAGGTCGAAGGCGCGTTGCACGCCCTCGAGCGTCATCGGGTCGTGGGTGGTCCCGGTGGGGACCCCGACGCCGCGGTAGAGGATCGCGTCGGCGAAGAACGGCCCGATGCCGGCGATGGTCTGCAGCTCGGCGAGCGCCTCGGCCTCGGGGATCGAGCGCAGGTGCGCCCGGTCGAGCAGCCCGTCGAGCGCGGCCCGCGCGACGCCGTGCAGTCGCTCGACCTTCGCATCAGCGACCCCGTCGACGTGGCGGACCCCGAGGATCGACTCCGGGTCGGGGAACGCGGCGAAGCGCTCTCCCGCCACCTCGATCGTCTCGCCGATCTCCTCCGCCATCCGTGCGCGGATGCGCCGGGTCTGCACGATCGAGATGCGATGCCCGATGACGAACGCGGCAGCCGCCTCGTAGGGCGAGTGGAACATCGTCGGCCGCAGGAACCCGTGCCGCCGCTGCAGCTCGCCGAGCCAGGGCGTGCGCCCGCCGATCTCGGGCCAGGGGCGGCCGTCGACGTCGAGCGAGATCGCCGCGAGCGCCTGCCCGGCCGCGTCGTCGGCGATCCCGGCCGGCGCCTCGACCTGCACGTCCACCTCGTCGCCGCGCTGCCGCAGCACCACGGCGGCGGATCCGGCCCAGCCCTCCACCGGGAAGGCCATCACGACGGCACCGGGCTCGCCGGCGAGCTCGGGCCACGGGTTGAAGTAGCGGTTCTGGTTCGCGAGGTCGAAGGGCCCGAGGGGCGTCATGACCGGGCCATCTGCTCGCGGACGAGCGGGGCGATCAGGTCGGGGCGCTCGACGCCCGGGAGGTGCGCCACGCCCGGCAGGACCACGCGGCGCGCGCCGGGGATGCGCTCGACGATCGGCTCGAACCACGGCAGGTCGGCCGGCACGTCGTACTCGCCCCACACCACCGTGACCGGCACGCGGATGCGGTCGAAGGCGTGCCACACGTCGAGCCCGGCGTCGCCGGCGCCGTCGGGCGCGGCCCACGCGAGGATCTGCCGGTTCATGTCGGCGACCAGCTCGCGCGCGGCCCCGCCGACGCGGCCCTCGGGCTGCGCCGGGCCGTCGAGCCAGAGGTGCTGCAGCAGCCGCACCTGCGCCTCGACGTCGCCCTCCGCCTCCGCGCGCTGCAGCGGCCCGTAGACGGCCTCCGTGGCCGGGTCGAGCTCCCAGTCGATCGGTTCGCCCTCATCCGTCATGCCGCTCGCACCGCCGGCGACGTGCAGCACCCCGGCCACCCGCTCGGGCGCGGTGAGCGCGAGGTCGAGCGCGAGCGCGCCGCCGTACGAGTTGCCGACGATCACGGCGCGGTCGAGGCCTGCGGCGTCGAGCACCGCGACGAGGTCCTCGAGGTGGGTGAACGGCTCGTCGCCGGGCGGCGTCTCGCCGAAGCCGCGGCGGTCGTACGCGATGAGGTCGAGGTCGTCGCCCTCGAGCAGGTCGAGCACGCCGTGCCATGCGCGCCGGTCGGCGACGTTCGCGTGGAGGAGCACGACCGCAGGCGCGCCTGGCCTGCCGCGCCGCTCCCCCGCGAGCACGACGGCGTCGGATCGGCGGACGGAGAACGCTTCGCTGGGCATGCCGCAACCCTGGCACCGTCCTCCGACAAAGCCGCTGGCTGTTGCCACGTTCTGCGGTCTTGAGCGACTCAAGACCGCAGAAAGTGGCAACAGCCGAGGATGGGAGGCAACACTCGCGCGCCCCGGACACGGAATGTGCCCGCCGACAGGGATTCAATGAGGGCATGCACGCAGCGCCGCAGCCGGTCCTGGTCGACGTCGGACCGCTCTCGATCGACGACGTCGTCGCCGTCGCCCGGCACGACGCCCCCGTCCGGCTCGCCGCGGATGCGCTGACCGCGATGGCCGAGAGCCGCGCGGTGATCGACGCCCTCGCCGAGGATCCGCTCCCCCACTACGGCGTCTCCACCGGCTTCGGGGCGCTGGCCACCACCTCGATCCCGCCCGAGCGCCGCGCGCAGCTGCAGCGGTCGCTGGTCCGCAGCCACGCCGCCGGCAGCGGCGAGCCGGTCGAGCGCGAGGTGGTCCGCGCGCTGATGCTGCTGCGGCTGTCCACGCTGGCGACCGGCCGCACCGGTGTGCGCCCCGTCGTCGCCGAGACCTACGCGGCGATCCTCAACGCCGGCATCAGCCCTGTCGTGCACGAGTACGGCAGCCTCGGCTGCTCGGGCGACCTCGCTCCGCTCGCCCACTGCGCGCTCGCGGCGATGGGCGAGGGGCCGGTCCGCGACGCCGCGGGCACCCTGATGCCTGCCGAGGAGGCGCTCGAGGCGGCCGGCATCACCCCGCTCGTCCTCGCCGAGAAGGAGGGCCTCGCGCTCCTGAACGGCACCGACGGGATGCTCGGGATGCTCGCGCTCGCCCTCGCGGATCTCGAGGCGCTGCTCCCCCAGGCCGACCTCGCGGCGGCGATGAGCATCGAGGGCCTCTCCGGCACGGATGCGGTCTTCGCCGCGGACCTGCAGGCGCTCCGCCCGCATCCGGGCCAGGCGACCTCGGCGGCGAACCTCCGCGCCGCGCTCGCCGGCTCGCCGCTCGTCGAGTCGCACCGCGTCGCCGGTTTCACCCGGGTGCAGGACGCCTACTCGCTGCGCTGCGCGCCGCAGGTGCACGGCGCGGTCCGCGACACGATCAGCCACGCGCGGACGGTCGCCGAGCGGGAGCTCGCGAGCGCCGTCGACAACCCCGTCGTCACCCTCGACGGCCGGGTCGAGTCGAACGGCAACTTCCACGGCGCGCCCGTCGGCTACGTGCTCGACTTCCTCGCGATCGCCCTCGCGGACCTCGCGAGCATGTCGGAGCGGCGCACCGACCGGTTCCTCGACAAGCACCGCAACGCCGGCCTGCATCCGTTCCTCGCGGACGACCCCGGCGTCGACTCCGGCCTGATGATCGCCCAGTACACGCAGGCGGCGATCGTCTCGGAGCTGAAGCGGCTCGCGGTGCCGGCCTCGGTCGACTCCATCCCGTCGTCCGCGATGCAGGAGGACCACGTGTCGATGGGCTGGAACGCGGCCCGCAAGCTGCGCCGCGCCGTCGACGGGGCCCGCCGTGTCGTCGCCATCGAGGTCATGACCGCGGCTCGCGCCATCGACCTGAAGGCGATCCCGGCCGCGGCCGTCACGGGCGCGGTCGTCGCCCGGCTCCGCGAGTCGGTGGACGGCCCCGGCCCCGACCGCTTCCTCGCCCCCGACATCGAGGACACCGTGGCGCTCGTCGCCTCCGGCGCCCTGCTCGCCGCCGCCCGCACCGCCGCCGCGGCCGCGGGCACCACCCTCGTCTGACCCGAACCAGGAGCACGCGATGACGCTGACCCCCACCCCCATCCGCGCCGCCCGCGGCAGCACGCTGACCGCGCAGGGCTGGCCGCAGGAGGCTGCCCTGCGGATGCTGCAGAACAACCTCGATCCCGAGGTCGCCGAGCATCCGGAGGACCTCGTCGTCTACGGCGGCACCGGCAAGGCCGCCCGCGACTGGCCGAGCTACCACGCGCTCGTCCGCACCCTGACGACGCTGAAGGGCGACGAGACGATGCTCGTGCAGTCCGGCCGGCCCGTCGGGGTGATGCGGACGCACGAGTGGGCGCCCCGGGTGCTGATCGCGAACTCGAACCTCGTGCCCGACTGGGCGAACTGGACCGAGTTCCGGCGCCTCGAGCACCTCGGCCTCACCATGTACGGCCAGATGACCGCCGGATCCTGGATCTACATCGGCACCCAGGGCATCCTGCAGGGCACCTACGAGACCTTCGCGGCCGTCGCCGAGAAGCGGTTCGGGGGCACCCTCCCCGGCACGATCACCCTCACCGCCGGCCTCGGCGGGATGGGCGGCGCGCAGCCCCTCGCGGTGACGATGAACGGCGGCGTCGCGATCGTCGTCGAGGTCGACCCGAGCCGCATCGCCCGGCGGATCGAGCACGGCTACCTGGACGTGGAGGCGCGCGACCTCGACGACGCCGTCCGCCTGGCGGTCGAGGCGCGCGACGCGAAGCGCGCCCTCTCGATCGGCCTCCTCGGCAACGCAGCCGTCGTCGTCCCCGAGCTGCTCGCCAAGGGTGCCCCGATCGACATCGTGACCGACCAGACGAGCGCCCACGACCCCCTCGCCTACCTCCCCGTCGGCATCGACTTCGCCGACTGGCACGACGCCCGCACCCGCGACCCCGAGGGCTTCGCCACCCGCGCCCGAGACTCCATGGCCCGCCACGTCGCGGCGATGGTCGGCTTCCAGCGCGCCGGCGCCGAGGTCTTCGACTACGGCAACAACCTCCGCACGGAGGCCAAGACCGCCGGGTACGCGGATGCGTTCGCCTATCCCGGCTTCGTGCCCGCCTACATCCGCCCGCTCTTCGCCGAGGGGAAGGGCCCGTTCCGCTGGGCGGCGCTGTCCGGCGACCCCGCAGACATCGCGAAGACCGACCGGGCCGTGCTCGACCTCTTCCCCGAGAACGAGTCGCTCGCCCGCTGGATCCGCCTCGCCGAGGAGCGCGTGCACTTCCAGGGCCTCCCCGCGCGGATCTGCTGGCTCGGCTACGGCGAGCGCGACAAGGCCGGTGTGCGCTTCAACGACATGGTCGCCTCGGGCGAGCTCGCCGCCCCGATCGTGATCGGCCGCGACCACCTCGACGCCGGCTCCGTCGCCTCGCCCTACCGGGAGACGGAGGCGATGAAGGACGGCTCCGACGCCATCGCCGACTGGCCCCTGCTGAACGCGCTCGTGAACACCGCGTCCGGCGCGACCTGGGTGTCGATCCACCACGGCGGCGGCGTCGGCATCGGCCGCTCCATCCATGCCGGGCAGGTGTCGGTCGCCGACGGCACCGACCTCGCCCGCGAGAAGCTCGAGCGCGTGCTCACGAACGACCCCGGCATGGGCGTGATCCGGCACGTCGACGCGGGCTACGCGGAGGCGGATGCGGTCGCCGACCGCCTCGACGTCCGCGTCCCCATGCGCGAGTCGTGAGCCGCATCGGGCGGCTGCTCGAGACGCTCGCGCCGATCGGCCGGAACGAGCAGGGCGGCTACGACCGCCTCGCCTGGACCGACGCGGATGCCGGGATGCGGCGGTGGTTCCTCGCCGAGGCGGCATCGCTCGGCCTCGAGACCGAGGTGGACCGCAACGGCAACCTCTGGGCGCACTGGCGGCGGCAGCCGGGCGGCGGCCTGGTCGTCGGCTCGCACCTCGACAGCGTCCCGAACGGCGGCGCCCTCGACGGGCCGCTGGGCGTCGCGAGCGCCTTCGCCGCGATCCGCTCGCTCAAGGAGGCGGGTGAGACGCCCGCGTCGAACGTCGCCGTGGTCGCGTTCGTCGACGAGGAGGGCGGCCGGTTCGGCATCGCCTGCCTCGGCTCGCGGCTGATGACCGGTGCGCTCGACCCCGATCGGGCCCGCGCCCTGACCGACCGCGAGGGCGTGCGGCTCGACGACGCGATGCGGGCCGCCGGCCTCGACCCCGACGGGCTCGGTCCCGACCCGGTGCGGGTCGCCTCGATCACCGCCGCGGTGGAGCTGCACGTGGAGCAGGGTCACCTGCCGATCGACGGCTCTGACGCGGCAGGACTGACCGCTGCGGACGCACCGCTCGGGGTGCTCACGGGGATCTGGCCGCACGGCCGCTGGCGGATCGACGTCGTCGGCCAGGCCGACCACGCCGGCACGACGCCGATGGCGGATCGCGACGATCCGGTGGTCGGTGCTGCGGCCGTGGTGCTCGCCGCCCGTGAGGCCGCGATCCTGGAGGGGGCGCTGGCGACCGTCGGCCGCGTCGAGGTCGAGCCCGGCGCCGTGAATGCGATCGCCGCGCGCGCGTCGCTCTGGCTGGACGTCCGCGGGGCGGATGAGGGCCGCATCCGCCGGGTCGTCGACCGGATCGCGGCGGCGGCCGGTGTCGATCCGGTCCAGGAGAGCTGGACCGCGTCGATGCGCTTCGCCCGGTCCGAGACGCGGCGGATCGCCGCCGCGGTCCGGGAGGTCACCGGTTCCGAGGCGCCGGCGCTCCCCTCCGGCGCCGGTCATGACGCCGGCGTGCTGCAGGCCGCCGGTGTCGCCGCCGCGATGCTCGCCGTCCGGAACCCGACCGGCGTCTCCCACGCACCCGGCGAATCGGCGGACCTCGCCGACATCGAGGTCGGCGTCGCGGTGCTCGCCCGGCTTCTCGCCGGCTTCCCCGCTTCCGGGACGGCGACCGCATGACCACCTACTGGCTCGAGCGGGCGGTGCTCCCGGAGGGCATCGCGGAGCGCGTCCGGGTGCGCGAGGAGGGCGGGAGCATCGTCGCGGTCCTCCCGGACCTGCCCGCGGGCGCCGCCGATCTCCGCCTCCCCGGCCTCACGTTCCCCGGCTTCGCGAACGCCCACTCGCACGCGTTCCACCGCGCCCTCCGAGGCACCACCCACGCCGACGGCGGCTCCTTCTGGACCTGGCGCGAGGCCATGTACCGCCTCGCCCGGCGCCTCACCCCGGAGTCCTACCGGCCGCTCGCGACCGCCGTCTTCGCCGAGATGGTGCTCGCCGGCTTCACCGCCGTCGGCGAGTTCCACTACCTCCACCGCACCGCCGGTGGCGGCGCCTACCGCGATCCGACGGCCATGGCGGATGCGGTGCTCGCCGCAGCCGCGGACGCCGGCATCCGCATCACGCTGCTCGACACCCTCTACCTGCACGGCGGCCTCGACGACGAGGGCACCCGACTGCCGGCGTCGCCCGCCCAGCGTCGCTTCGTCGACCCGGACCTCGCCACCTGGGCGGCGCGCCACCGCCGCTTGGCCCCCGGCCCGCTCGCGCGCATCGGCACGGCGGCGCACTCCGTCCGCGCCGTCGATCCGGATGCGCTCGCGCACCTCCCCGGGCTGCTCCCCGAGGACGAGCCCGTGCACGCCCACGTCTCCGAGCAGCCCGCCGAGAACGCCCAGGTCGCCGCGGCCTACGGGCGCACGCCCCTCGCGGTGCTCGCCGACGCCGGCCTCGTCACCGATCGGTTCACCGCCGTGCACGCCACGCACCTCACCGACGCCGATGTCGCGCTGCTCGCGGACGCCCGCGCGACCGCCTGCATCTGCCCGACGACCGAGGCGGACCTCGCCGACGGCATCGGCCCCGTCCGGCGGCTCGCCGACCGGCACGTCGCCCTCGCGCTCGGCACCGACGAGCACGTCCGCATCGACCCGTTCGAGGAGCTGCAGCGGCTCGAGGCCGACCAGCGGCTGGCGTCGGGCGAGCGCGGCCGCCTCTCCCCCGGCGCACTCCTCGCCGCCGCGACCCGCTCCGGCTACCGCTCGCTCGGCTGGCGGGGCGGCGGCGCGATCGAGGCCGGCGCGCCCTGCGACCTCGTCGCCGTCGACCCCGCCTCCCCGCGCACCGCGGGAGCACGGCCCGACCAGCTGCACCTCACCGCATCCGCCGCCGACGTGACCGACGTGGTCGTCGGCGGCACCCACGTCGTCACCGGCGGGCGGCACCGCCTCGGCGACGTCGGCGGCCTGCTCGCCGATGCGATCGCCGACCTCCAGGAGGACCGCGCATGACCACCACGCTGATCGACCGGATCGGCCTCCTCGTGCGGAACGTCGACGACGACGGCCTTCCGGACGAGCTGCCGGACGCCGCCGTCGTGGTCGAGGACGGCCGGATCGCCTGGCTCGGCCGTGCGGCGAACGCGCCGGCCGCCGACGAGCGGATCCACGCGGACGGCCGCTGCGGGATCCCGGGCTTCGTCGACAGCCACACCCACCTCGTCTTCGCGGGCGACCGCTCGGCCGAGTTCGAGGCCCGCATGGCCGGCCGCGCGTACACGGCCGGCGGCATCCGCACGACGGTGGCCGCGACCCGCGCCGCCACCGACGAGCGGCTGCTCGCCCGCGCGACCGCGCTGGTGGCCGAGGCGCGGCGGCAGGGCACGACGACGGTCGAGATCAAGAGCGGCTACGGCCTCACCGTCGAGGACGAGGCCCGCGCACTGCGGCTGGCCGCGACCCTCACGCCCGAGACGACGCTGCTCGGCGCCCATGTCGTGCCGCCCGAGTACGCGGACGACCCCGACGCCTACGTGGACCTGGTCGTCGGACCGATGCTCACGGCCTGCGCTCCGCACGCCCGCTGGATCGACGTCTTCTGCGACCGCGGCGCCTTCACCGTGGCGCAGGCCGAGCGGATCCTCGCCGCCGGCCGCGACGCCGGGCTCGGGCTCCGGCTGCACGCCGCGCAGCTCGCGCCCTCCCCCGCGGTCCGCCTGGGCGTCGAGCTCGGCGCGGCCAGCGTCGACCACTGCACCCACCTCGAGCCCGAGGACGTCGACGCCCTCGCCGGCAGCGGCACGGTCGCCACGCTGCTCCCCGGCGCCGAGTTCTCGACCCGTTCCCCGTATCCGGATGCGCGCCGGCTGCTCGACGCGGGCGTCACGGTGGCGCTCGCGAGCGACTGCAACCCGGGCTCCTCGTTCACGACGTCGATGCCGTTCTGCATCGCCGTCGCCGTCCGGGACATGGGGATGACGCCGCGCGAGGCCCTCCGAGCCGCGACCTCAGGTGGCGCCGCGGCGCTGCAGCGCGACGACATCGGCGTGCTGCGCGTCGGCGCGCGGGCCGACCTCGTGCTCCTGGACGCGCCGTCCTACATCCACCTGGCCTACCGCCCGGGCGTCCCCCTCGTC
Organism: Amnibacterium sp.; assembly: GCF_036559085.1. Classification (GTDB taxonomy): domain Bacteria; phylum Actinomycetota; class Actinomycetes; order Actinomycetales; family Microbacteriaceae; genus Amnibacterium. The sequence continues at coordinate 12,734 of NZ_DATBTU010000070.1, read as the reverse complement.
CACCGCGTCCTCACGGCCTGACACCGGGAACGCCGAAGGGCCCGGCACCTCGCGGTGCCGGGCCCTTCGTGTCTGAAGATCAGAGCGGGCGGATGTTCGCGGCCTGCGGGCCGCGGTCGCCCTGAGCGACGTCGAACTCGACGCGCTGGTTCTCCTCGAGCGAGCGGAAGCCGCTCGCGCTGATGGCGGAGAAGTGCGCGAACAGGTCCTTGCCGTTGTCATCGGGAGCGATGAAGCCGAAGCCCTTGTCGCTGTTGAACCACTTGACGGTGCCAGTAGCCATGGGGATCTCATTCCTCTCAGTTCAGATCACGCGAACTCCGCGTGATCGCGTTCCGCTGAACAAACCGAACCAAGAGATTCCGGCTCTCGCCGGCACTACGACCCACCTGCACAACACAACTGCGCTCACCAGTGTAGTGCCCTGGAAACCGGGGCGGTGCACATGAGCGGAACGGCGCGTCGCGCTGCCCGCCACGCCGTCGTACCTCTTGCGGAGTGAGTGCTCACTCACTACCGTCGGCGCTCGTGACCGACGTCCGCGAGACCACCCGCGAGCGCGCCCGCCCGATGGCGCCAGACGATCGGCGCGCCGCGATGATCGAAGCGGTGATCCCGCTGCTCAAGGAGCACGGCCGGGACGTCTCGACCCGGCAGATCGCCGAGGCGTGCGGCGTCGCCGAGGGCACGGTCTTCCGGGCGTTCAAGGACAAGGACAGCCTCATCGCCGCCGCGATCGAGGCCTACTTCGACCCGCTCCCGTTCCGCACGGCCATCGGCTCCATCGACCGGGACCTGCCCGTGGAGGAGAAGCTGCGCGCGGTGCTCCACCTGCTCCGCGAGCGGTTCGCCGGCGTCATCGGTCTCATGTCCGCCCTCAAGATGACGGGAGGGCCGCCGCCACCCGGCGTGCAGGTCTCCGGCGAGGGCTGGATCGACCACTTCTGCGCCCTCCTCGGGCCCGACGCCGACGCGCTCTCCATGCCCGTCGACCTCGTCGCCCACCACCTGCGGCTCGTCGCCTTCGCGAGCAGCATCCCTCCGTTCACGATCCCGCATCGCTTCAGCGACGACGAGCTGCTCGCGCTCATCGCCCACGGCGTGCTCAAGCCCGAAGGGGGCGGCCGGTGCTCCGACGCATCCTCATCCGATTCCTGAGGCCGTACCGGGCGCTGCTCGCCGGCGTCATCATCTTCCAGGCCGCCCAGACGATCGCGGCCCTGATCCTGCCGAGCCTCAACGCACGGATCATCGACGACGGCGTCGTGAAGGGCGACACCGACGCGATCCTGCGGCTCGGCGTGATCATGCTCGGCATCACGCTCGTGCAGATCGCCTGCGCGATCGTCGCGGTCTACTTCGGCGCGCGCACCGCGATGGCCTTCGGCCGCGACGTGCGGCTGGCGATCTTCACCCGCGTCGGGGCCTTCTCCGAGCGCGAGGTGGCGCGGTTCGGCGCGCCGTCGCTGATCACCCGGACCACCAACGACGTGCAGCAGGTGCAGATGCTCGTGCTGCTCACCTGCACGATGCTCATCGCGACCCCGATCATGAGCATCGGCGGGGTGTTCTTCGCCCTGCAGCAGGACGCGCAGCTGTCCTGGATCCTCGTCGTCGCGGTGCCCGCCCTGCTGATCTCGGTCTTCTTCATCGTGTCGCGGATGGTGCCGCAGTTCCGCCTCATGCAGGCCCGCATCGACACGGTGAACCGGGTGCTGCGTGAGCAGCTCACCGGCATCCGCGTCGTCCGCGCCTTCGTGCGCGAGCGGCAGGAGACCGACCGGTTCGCCGACGCGAACGCCGCCGTCACCGACACCGCGGTCCGTGCGGGGCGCTGGTTCGCGCTGATGTTCCCGGTGGTGCTGCTCATCCTCAACGTCTCGAGCGTGGCCGTGCTCTGGTTCGGCGCGTTCCGGATCGAGGACGGATCCCTGAAGATCGGCGCCCTGACGGCCTTCCTCACCTACCTGGTGCAGATCCTGATGGCGGTGATGATGGCGACGTTCCTCGCCGCGATCCTCCCCCGCGCCGCGGTCTCCGCCGACCGGATCGGCGAGGTGCTCGACACCGAGTCGACCGTCGCCGTCCCCGTCGAGCCGGTGGCGTCCCGTGAGCGGCGCGGCGTCGTGGAGCTGCGGCACGCCGGCTTCGCCTATCCGGGCGCCGACACCCCGGTGCTGAAGGACGTGAGCTTCGTCGCCGAGCCCGGGCGGACGACCGCCCTGATCGGCAGCACCGGCGCCGGCAAGACCACGCTCGTGAACCTCCTCCCCCGCCTCTTCGACGTCACCGACGGTGCGGTGCTGATCGACGGGGTCGACGTGCGCGACCTCGAGCCGGACGACCTCTGGTCGCGGATCGGCCTCGTGCCGCAGCGCGGCTACCTCTTCAGCGGCACGATCGCGACGAACCTCCGCTACGGCGACCCGGACGCCACGGACGAGCAGCTCTGGGCCGCGCTCGAGACCGCCCAGGCCGCGGACTTCGTCCGCGAGATGCCCGAGGGGCTCGACGCCCCGATCTCGCAGGGCGGCACGAACGTCTCCGGCGGCCAGCGGCAGCGGCTCGCGATCGCCAGGGCCCTGGTGAAACGCCCCGAGATCTACGTGTTCGACGACTCGTTCTCCGCGCTCGACACCGCGACGGATGCGCGCCTGCGGGCCGCGCTCGCGCGGGACGTCGCCGGGGCCACCGTCGTGGTCGTGGCCCAGCGCGTCTCCACGATCGTCGACGCGGACCGCATCCTCGTGCTCGAGCACGGCGTCGTGGTCGCCGACGGCACCCATGACGAGCTGCTCGAGTCGTCGCCCGAGTACGCCGAGATCGTCGCCAGCCAGCTCTCGATGGAGGAGGCCCGATGAGCGCCACCGCACCCGCCAGAGGCGCAGCCCCTGCCCGTCCGCCCGCCCGGGGTGGCGGCGGAGGCGGCCCGTTCGGTGGCATGGGCGGCATGCCGGTCGAGAAGGCGATGCGGTTCGGACCGTCCGCGAAGCGGCTGCTCGGCCGCCTGCGCCCCGACCGCGCCGCCGTCATCGCCGTGCTGGCGCTCGGCGTCTCGTCCGTGGTGCTCGCGGTGATCGGCCCGAAGCTGCTCGGCCAGGCGACGAACATCATCTTCGCCGGCATCCTGGGCAAGCAGTTCCCGGCCGGCCTCTCGAAGGCCCAGGTCCTGCAGGGCCTCGACGCGAGCGGCCACCACATGCAGGCCGACCTGCTGCGCCCGCTCCCCTTCGTGCCGGGGCAGGGCATCGACTTCCAGGCGCTCGGCATGCTGCTGCTGTTCGTCCTCGCCCTCTACGTCGGCTCGTCGGTGCTGTCGTTCCTGCAGGGCTACGCCCTGAACGGCGTGACGCAGCGCACCGTGTACCGGCTCCGCGAGGACGTGGAGGCGAAGATCCACCGCCTGCCGCTCACCTACTTCGACCGGATGCCGCGCGGCGAGCTGCTCTCCCGGGTCACGAACGACATCGACAACATCTCGCAGAGCCTGCAGCAGACCCTCTCTCAGGCCGTGAACTCGGTGCTCACCGTGCTCGGCGTCATCGTGATGATGATCATCATCTCGCCGGTGCTCGCGCTCATCGCCCTGGTCACGGTGCCGCTGACCATCGTCGTGACGACGGTGATCGCGAAGCGCTCGCAGCCGCTGTTCGTCGCCCAGTGGACGCACACCGGCGCCTTGAACGCGCAGGTCGAGGAGGGCTACACCGGCCACGCCCTGGTGAAGGTGTTCGGCAGGCACCGCGAGGTCGAGGAGCGGTTCCGCGAGGAGAACGAGCGGCTCTACCAGGCGAGCTTCGGCGCGCAGTTCGTCTCCGGCATCATCATGCCCGCGACGATGTTCATCGGGAACCTCGTCTACGTCTTCATCGCGGTCGCCGGTGGCCTCATGGTCGCGGGCGGCGCGCTCGCGATCGGCGACGTGCAGGCCTTCATCCAGTACTCCCGCCAGTACACGCAGCCGCTCAGCCAGCTCGGCTCGATGGCGAACCTGCTGCAGTCGGGTGTCGCGAGCGCCGAGCGGGTCTTCGAGCTGCTCGACGCGGACGAGCAGTCGCCGGATCCCGAGGACGCCCTCACGCCCGAGCGCACCGCAGGGCGGCTCGCGTTCGAGCACGTCGCGTTCTCCTACGACCCCGAGAAGCCCCTCATCCGGGACCTGTCCCTCGCCGCGGAGCCCGGCTCGACCGTCGCCATCGTGGGGCCGACCGGTGCAGGCAAGACGACGCTCGTGAACCTGCTCGAGCGGTTCTACGAGCTCGACGGCGGCCGCATCACGCTCGACGGCGAGGACATCACGCGGATGACCCGCGCGGGCCTCCGAGAGCGGATGGGCATGGTGCTGCAGGACACGTGGCTGTTCGCCGGCACCATCCGCGAGAACATCGCCTACGGGCGGCCGGATGCGACAGAGGACGAGATCCTCGACGCGGCCCGCGCGGCCTACGTCGATCGCTTCGTCCATGCGCTGCCCGACGGCTACGGCACGCTGCTCGACGACGAGGGCGGCAACGTCAGCGCCGGCGAGAAGCAGCTGATCACCATCGCGCGGGCGTTCCTCGCGCGGCCGGCGGTGCTCATCCTCGACGAGGCGACGAGCTCGGTCGACACCCGCACCGAGCTGCTCGTGCAGAAGGCGATGCAGGCGCTGCGGCGCGACCGCACGAGCTTCGTGATCGCGCACCGCCTGTCCACCATCCGCGACGCGGACCTCATCCTCGTGATGGAGCAGGGCTCCATCGTCGAGCAGGGCACCCACGAGCAGCTGCTCGCGGCCGACGGGGCCTACGCGCGCCTGTACGAGGCGCAGTTCGCCGCGCCGATCGACGACGGCGAGGTCCCCATCGTGCAACCCGGCGCCGCTAGGGTGCGCTCGTGATCCGCCTCGAGCACCTGACCAAGCGATACGGCGACAAGACCGCGGTCGACGACGTCACCGCGGTCGTCGAGCCGGGCCGCGTGACCGGCTTCCTCGGCCCGAACGGCGCCGGCAAGTCGACGACGATGCGGATGATCGTCGGCCTCGACCGGCCGACCGCCGGCTCCGTCACCGTGAACGGCAAGCGGTACGCCGAGCATCGGGCACCGCTCCGCGAGGTCGGCGTGCTGCTCGAGGCGCGGGCCGTGCATCCCGGCCGTACCGCCGCGAACCACCTGCGGGCCGTCGCGGCGACACACGGCATCGGCCGGGACCGCGTCGACGAGGTGCTCGGCCTCACGGGCCTCACCGCCGTCGCCGACAAGCGGGTCGGCAAGTTCTCCCTCGGCATGGGGCAGCGGCTCGGCATCGCCGTCGCGCTGCTCGGCGACCCGAAGACGCTGATCCTCGACGAGCCGGTGAACGGTCTCGACCCGGAGGGCGTGCTCTGGGTGCGCCACCTCACGCGGTCGCTCGCGGCCGAGGGCCGCACCGTCTTCCTCTCCTCGCACCTGATGAGCGAGATGGCGCAGACCGCGGACCACCTGATCGTGCTCGGCCGCGGCCGGATCCTCGCCGACGCCCCGATCGCGGACGTCGTCGCCGGCGCCACCCAGGGCGTCGTCCGCGTCCGCACGCCCGACGGCGGCGGCCTCGAGCGGGCGGTGGCCGGCACGGGCGTCACGGTGCGCCGCACCGACGACGGCGCGCTCGAGGTGATCGGCTCCACGCCCGCGCAGATCGGCGACGCCGCGCTCGCCGCCGGGGTGGCGCTGCACGAGCTGACGCCCGTCAGCGCCTCGCTCGAGGAGGCGTACCTCACCCTCACGCAGGACGACGTGGAGTACCGCGAGACCCAGGGAGCCGTTCGATGACCGCCACCGCCGCTGCAGGGTCCCGTCTCGACGGCGCCCACCTCTCGACGCTGCACGTCGTCCGCTCCGAGTGGATCAAGCTGCGCACCCTCCGCTCGACCTGGTGGTGCGGCGCGATCATCGTCGTGCTCTCGGTGCTGTTCGGCCTGCTCATCTCGGGCTTCATCAATCGGGACGGCACGACGCTGCCGACCTCCGCGCAGGACGCCTACCTGGTCGGCGTCGTCACGGCCGGCACCACCTTCACGCAGCTCATCGCCGCGGTGCTCGGGGTGCTCGTGATCAGCGGCGAGTACGGCACCGGGATGATCCGCTCGACGTTCGCCGCGGTGCCGAGCCGCCTGCCCGCCCTGCTCGCGAAGCTGGCGGTGCTCGTCGTGATGATGTTCGTGCTCGGCCTGATCGCGGTGGCGCTCACGCTCGCGGCGACCGTCGGCATCCTCGCGGGGCACGGCGTGGACGCGCACCTGGGTGACTCCGCGGTGTGGATGCCCATCCTCGGCTCCGCGGTCTACCTCGCCCTGGTCTCCGGGCTGGCCTTCTCCATCGGCGCGCTCGTCCGCAACACCGCGGGCGGCATCTCCGCGGCGATCGGGCTGCTGCTCGTCCTGCCGATCCTGCTCGCGGTCGCGATCGGCCTCACCCAGGCGGCCTGGCTCGCGAACGTGAACGCGGTGCTGCCGTCCGCCGCGGGCGGGCAGCTGTACGCGTACGCCTCCCCGTCCGGCGCGGCGGCGGTGACCGGGCCCGGTGGCCGTCGGGCCGCGCAGCTCACCGCCGATGTCGTGCTGAACGGCTGGGGCGGCCTCGGCGTCCTCGCCGCCTGGATCCTCGCCGCGCTGGTCCCGGCGCTCGTCCTCGTCCGTCGCCGGGACGCGTAGGGACGCACACCCGCTCGCCCCGAGCACACCTCCCGTCCGCTCGGCTGACGGCCAGCCGGCCTCGCGCCCGCTCCGAGCGACGCGGACGAGGCTGGCCGGATGAGCGACACGAACCCGTCCGTCGATCCGCGCGAGCCCGCGCACCGCGAGGAACCGCAGGCCGAGCGGGCCGACTCCCTCGCCGGCGACGACGTGGCATCCGCCCCCGCCCTCCAGCCCCGCAGCAGCGGCGACGGCGACCTCATGAGCTGACCTCCCCAGCGCGACCCTCAGGCGCGGGCGGCCACCGCGGCGGCGTCGACGCCGGGCGGCAGGGCGCCGTACTCCGCGCCCCGCTCCTCCCCCAGGCGGGCGGCCACGAAGGCGTCGGCCACGGCTGGGGGCGCCTCGCGGAGCAGGATCGAGGCCTGCAGCGCGAGCGCCAGCGCCTCCACGACCCGCCGCGCGATGCCGGGTGCCGCATCCGGGTCCCTCCGCGCCTGCTCGACGAGTGCGCGCGTCCGTCCGACGTGCCGGTCGTAGACCGCGTCGGTCCCCCGCGCGAGCTGCAGCTCGCGGTCGAACGCCTCGAGCGTCTCGGGCTCCCGGCTGATCGCGCGGAGCACGTCGAGGGCGATCACGTTGCCGGAGCCCTCCCAGATCGCCATCACCGGCTGCTCCCGGTACCGCCGCGCGAGCGGGAACGCCTCCGTGTAGCCGTTGCCGCCGAGGCACTCGAGCGCCTCGGCGGCGTGTCCCGGGCCGCGCTTGCAGACCCAGTACTTCGCGACCGCGGTGGCGAGGCGGCGGAAGCCGACTGACGCCTCGTCGTCGGCGTCGTAAGCGTGTGCCAGCCGCATGCCGGTCCAGACCGCCGCCTCGGCCTCGAGCTGCAGGTCGGCGATCACGGCCGTCATCGCCGGCTGGTCGATCAGCAGCGCGCCGAACGCCCGCCGGTGGCGCGCGTGCCACGCCGCCTCGGCGACGGCCTGCCGCATCCCGGCCGCGCTGCCGAGCACGCAGTCGAGGCGCGTCTGGTTCACCATCTCGAGGATCGTCCGCACGCCGCGGCCCTCCTCGCCGACGAGCGCGCCGACGCAGGCCTCGAGCTCGATCTCGCTCGAGGCGTTGGCTCGGTTCCCGAGCTTGTCCTTGAGGCGCTGGATGCGGAAGCGGTTGCGCTCCCCACCGGGCAGCACCCGCGGGACGAGGAAGCAGGACAGTCCGTCGGCCGCCTGCGCGAGCACGAGGAACGCATCCGACTGCGGGGCGGAGCAGAACCACTTGTGCCCGGTCAGGCGGTAGGTGCCGTCGTCGGCGCGCGCGGCGCGCGTCGTGTTCGCGCGGACATCCGAGCCGCCCTGCTTCTCGGTCATCGCCATGCCGAACGTCACCGCGGACTTCCCGGCCGGATCGCGCAGCCCCGGCTCGTACCCCCACGCGGTCGCCTTCGCCACCCACTGGTCGGCCAGCGCAGGCGTCGCGCGGAGGGCAGGCACGACGGCGTGGGTCATGCTCACCGGGCAGGCGTGCCCCGGCTCGATCTGCGCGAAGAGGCTGAACGCGGCCGCGCGGGCGACGTGGGCGCCCGCCCGCGACTCGGTCCAGCAGGATGCGTGGGCGCCGTGCCCGAGCGCCGCGCCGAGGATGCGGCCGTACGCCGGATGGAGCTCCACCTCGTCCACGCGGTTGCCGTAGCGATCGTGCGTCGCGAGCACGGGTCCGTGCACGTTCGCGAGCTCCGCGTCGCGCTGGAAGTCGGCCCCACCCACGAGCACGCCGATCCTGCCGAGCCGCTCCCCCGCCCAGCCGGCGCCGTACCGCTCGACGGCCTCGACGAGCGCCGGATGCGACCCGTACTCGTCGAGGTCCTGACGGGGCGGCGCCTGGTTGGTCACGGCGTGGGTGGTGCTCACGGCCGCACGCTAGGCGCCGTCGCGGGCGAGCGTCAACGACCACGCGCGATCATCCGGCGCGTCACGCGGATCCGGAGGATGCTGCGTCCATGACCACCACGAACCCCCATGCGGCCGCCGTCGATCGCGCGGCCGCGCTCGGCGCCGCGACCGCTGCAGCGGAGCGCTGGCTCGGCACCATCGACACCCGCCGGGTCCCGGCCGGCGGCACACCCGAGGACGCGATCGCGCGGCTCGGTGCGGTGCTGCCCGACGCCCCGTCCGATCCGGCCGCGGTCGTGGACCGGCTCGCCGCGGCGGTCGAGCCCGGGCTGATGGCGATCGGATCCGGCCGCTTCTACGGCTGGGTGATGGGCGGCACGCTGCCCGCGGCCCTCGGCGCCGACTGGCTCGTCTCGGCGTGGGACCAGAACGCCGGCATGCGCGACTCGACGCCCGGCGTCGTGGCCGCCGAGGAGATCGCCGGAACCTGGCTGCTCGACCTGCTCGGCCTGCCGGCGACAGCCGCGGTCGGGTTCACGACCGGCGCCACGATGGCGAACTTCACCGCGCTCGCCGCCGCACGGCATCGCGTGCTCGCCTCCGCGGGCTGGGACGACGCGGCCGACGGGCTGAGCGGCGGGCCGCGCATCCGGGTGCTCGCTGGCGCCGCGCGGCACGGATCCGTCGACCTCGCGCTCCGGATGCTCGGGCTCGGCACCGCGGAGCTCGTCGCCGCGGACGACCAGGGTCGGCTCGACCCCGCGGACCTGCGACGACGCCTCGCCGACGGGGCGGCGGGCCCCGCCATCGTCTGCCTGCAGGCCGGCGACGTGCACTCCGGCGCGATGGACCCGTTCGCGGCGGCCGTCGACGTCGCCCACGATGCCGGCGCCTGGGTGCACGTCGATGGCGCCTTCGGCCTGTGGGCCGCCGTCAGCCCCCGCTTCGCGACGCTCATGGACGGGCTCGAGCGCGCCGACTCGTGGGCGACCGACGCGCACAAGACGCTCAACGTGCCCTACGACTGCGGGGTGGCGATCGTCGCCGACGAGCCCGCCCTGCGCGACGCGATGGGCGTGCACGCCGCCTACCTGCTGACGGCGGCGACCGCGGATCCGTACGACCACGTGCCCGAGATGTCCCGCCGCGCCCGAGGCGTGCCGGTGTGGGCGGCGCTCGCGTCGCTCGGCCGATCCGGGGTGGTGGATCTCGTCGACGGGCTGCACCGCGCCGCGCGCGGCATCGCCGACGGCGTCGCCCGCATCCCGGGCGCCGCGGTGCTGAACGACGTGGTCTTCACGCAGGTCTGCGTCGCCTTCGAGACCGACGACCGCACCCGCGCGGTGTTCGCCGAGCTGCTCCGCGAGGGCACCGTGATGCCGTCCGCGAGCACCTGGCAGGGCCGGGCGGTTCTCCGCTTCTCGGTGAGCTCGTGGCGCACGGATGACGCCGAGGTGGCACGGACGGTCGACGCGGTCGCCCGTGCGGCCTCCCTCCGCTGAGGATCCGCTGAGGACGGCCGGAGGGAGCACCCGCCCCGGCGTGTCCGCCCGCCCGCGCTCCTCGCGGGCCGCGTAGACCTGCGGGCATGAGCGACGACCTGATCGACGAGCCGCTGCCCACCGGTCTGCTCGACCTCCCGATCGGCGAGGAGCCGGCCGTGACGGGCGACGGTCATCACCTGACCGTGCACCGCCTCGGCCGGATCAGCACGACGGGAGCCTTCGACCTGCCCGGCGAGTTCGACCTGCCGCCCGAGGAGCCCGTGGTGCTCATCGGGGACGTGCCGTGGGAGCTCGCCGAAGCGGAGGACTGAGCAGGCGCCCGTGACGCCGCGGGACGCCGGTGGCATGATCCGGGGGTATGGCATCCCCGGTGAACTACTTCGAGATCGGCACGCCGGATCCGGCGGCCGCGCAGCGCTTCTACGGCGAGCTCTTCGACTGGTCGATCGGCACCCCGTCGCCCGTCGGCTACCGCATGGTCGAGACCGACCAGGGTGGCCTCTGGGACACGACCGCGATCGGCGCGGGCTCGTGGGCGATCTTCTACGTGCAGGTCGAGGACGTGCACGCCGCGATCACCCAGGCGGAGGCGCTCGGCGCCACGGTCGCGCTACCGTTCATCGACAACGGCCGCATCGAGTTCGCGCACCTCATCGACCCGCAGGGCAACCGCTTCGGCGTCTGGCACCCGAAGTCGCCCGACTGGGCCGGCTGAGCCGCTTCCCGACCCTGTTCGCGTCGCGATTCCTGCCGCTTCGGCGGCGTCAGAGCGGCACGAATCGCGACACGAAGGCGGCGAGGGGGTCAGTCGGCCGCGGCGAGCTGGCCGCAGGCGCCGTCGATCTCCTTGCCGCGGGTGTCGCGGATGGTCGTCGGCACGCCCGCGGCCTCGAGGCGTCGCACGAACTCGTGCTGCACCGCGGTCTCGGATGCGGTCCAGATGGAGCCGGGCGTCGGGTTCAGCGGGATCGGGTTGACGTGCACCCAGCCGCGGCCACGGGCGTTGAGCTTCTCGGCGAGCAGGTCGGCGCGCCAGCCGTGGTCGTTCATGTCCTTGATGAGGGCGTACTCGATGGAGACGCGGCGGCCGGTGGCGTCGAAGTAGGCGCGGGCGGCGTCGAGCGCCTCGTCGACCTTCCAGCGCGAGTTGACCGGGATGAGCTCGTCACGCAGCTCGTCGTCGGGCGCGTGCAGCGACAGCGCGAAGGTCACCGGGATCTTCTCGGCGGCGAGCTTGTGGATCGCGGGCACGAGGCCGACGGTCGAGACGGTGATGTGGCGGGCGCTCATCCCGAGGCCGTCGGGCTGCGGGGCGACCATCGTGCGCACCGCGCTCATCAGCCGCCCGTAGTTGGCGAGCGGCTCCCCCATCCCCATGAAGACGATGTTGCTGACCCGCTCGAGCGTGGTCTCGCCCGGGCGCTTGCCGCCGAGCTCGCCGTTCGCGATCGCCCGGTTCGCCCGCACGACCTGCTCGACGATCTCCGCCGCCGACATGTTGCGCGTCAGGCCCGCCTGACCGGTCGCGCAGAAGGGGCAGTTCATCCCGCATCCGGCCTGCGACGAGACGCAGAGGGTGATGCGGCCCGGGTAGCGCATGAGCACCGACTCGACGAGGGCGCCGTCGTGCAGCTTCCAGAGGAACTTGATCGTGTCGCCCTTGTCCGTGGTGAGGCGACGCACCTCCGTCATGAGCGGCGGCAGCAGCCCGCGGACGAGCTCCTCGCGGTTCGCGGCGGGCAGGTCGGTCATCTCTGCCGGGTCGGACGTGTAGTGGGTGAAGTAGTGGGTCGCGATCTGCTTGGCCCGGAACGCGGGCATGCCGAGCTCGACGAGCTTCGCCTTCCGCTCCTCGGGCGTGAGGTCGGCGAGGTGCACGGGCGGCTTGCCGCGCTTCGGCGAGGCGAACTGCAGCAGCGGCCGGCCTGTGCCGTCCTTCGCCTGCTGCCACCCCTCGGTCGCCGGACGGACCTGCGGGCGCGCGTCAGCGACGGTCGGTTCGGCCATGCCTCCAGGGTACGGGCGCCTGCCGCTACCGCTGCGCGAGGCCGGCGCGCTCCCCTGGCTGTTGCCACTTTTCGCGATCTTGAGGCCGCCAAGGTCGCAGAAAGTGGCAACAGCCGGGAGTGGGCGGCTACCGCTGCGCGAGGCCGCGACCCTGAACTGACCGGCCGGCTCACGCCCGGCGGATGGCCAGCCACTCCTCGAAGGTCTGCTCGCCGCGGTCCGCATCGGGTCCCCCGCGCAGCACGCCGGAGCGCAGCGACCGCCAGAAGGCGCCGGGCAGCCGCAGCTCGATCGGCCGGACCGGGTCGCCCTCCGCAGCGGCGAGCTCGCGCACCATCCCGGCCAGGCGCTCGTCCCGCGGCCCTGCGAGATCCCGGAGCCGCCCGGCCGGGCCGTCCTCGGCGGCGCACACGAGCCGCTCGGCGACCTCGCGCGCCGCGACCGGCCGCAGCAGCCCGGCCGGCACGACGGCGACCGGCCCCAGCCGCGCCATCCGCAGGAAGCGGTCCCCGAACTCGTGGAACTGCGTCGCCCGGAGCAGGCTGAACGGCACCGCGCCCGCGGTCACCATCCGCTCCTGGGCGAGCTTGCCCGCGTAGTAGCCGGCGTCGACCCCGTCGATCCCGACGATCGAGAGCGCGACGTGGTGCCCGATGCCGGCCCGCGCCTCG
>NZ_DATBTU010000069.1:0-40349 GCF_036559085.1 Amnibacterium sp. | reverse complement strand
ATCAACGTGATGCGCGGTGCCGAGGCCGTCTCCCGCTACGCACCGATCGACGAGGCGGAGAAGTTCCGGATCGAGTACTGGGCGCTCGAGGAGGCGAAGCTGCAGCGGCTGCCGAAGCCGAAGTCGCACGCGACCCGCATCGCCCTCGTCACCGGCGCCGCGAGCGGCATCGGCAAGGCCATCGCCACCCGGCTCGCCGCCGAAGGCGCCTGCGTCGTCATCGCCGACCTCGACCTCGAGAAGGCCCAGGCCGCCGCGGGCGAGCTCGGGAACACGGACGTGGCCATCGGCGTCGCCGCGAACGTCACCGACGAGGCACAGGTGCAGGCGGCGATCGACGCGACGGTGCTCGCGTTCGGCGGCCTCGACCTCGTCGTGAACAACGCGGGCCTGTCGCTGTCCAAGCCGCTGCTCGAGACCACCGTCGCGGACTGGGACCTGCAGCACGACGTCATGGCGAAGGGCTCCTTCCTCGTCTCGAAGGCCGCCGCCCGCGTGCTCATCGACCAGGGCATGGGCGGCGACGTGATCTACATCTCGAGCAAGAACTCCGTCTTCGCCGGCCCGAACAACATCGCCTACTCCGCCACCAAGGCCGACCAGGCCCACCAGGTGCGCTTGCTCGCCGTCGAGCTCGGGGAGCACGGTGTGAAGGTGAACGGCATCAACCCCGACGGCGTCGTGCGCGGCTCCGGCATCTTCGCCTCCGGCTGGGGCGCCAACCGGGCCAAGACCTACGGCATCCCGGAGGAGGACCTCGGCAGGTTCTACGCGCAGCGCACCATCCTGAAGCGCGAGGTGCTGCCGGAGAACGTCGCGAACGCGGTCGCGGTGCTCACCGGACCCGACCTCAGCCACACGACGGGCCTGCACATCCCCGTCGACGCGGGCGTCGCGGCGGCGTTCCTGCGATGACGGATCCGGTCGCCCGCATCGCGTCGCGCGGCACCGGTGGCCACGCGCGGTGCGCATGCACCTCCCCAGCCAGGAAGGGGCTGTATGCCCAGCGCCACCCCACGGGTACCGCGCGACGGAGGAGGCTGGGCCCATGACTGGGTACATGAAGGCCGTCGCCGCGATCGACCTCGGCGCGACGAGCGGGCGGGTCATCCTCGGGTCGGTCGGTGACGGGGAGCTGCGACTCCGCACCGTCGCGCGCTTCCCGAACACCCCCGTGCGGCTCCCCGACGGCCTGCACTGGGACGTCCTCGCCCTCTACTCCGCCGCGATGAACGGCCTCGGCACCGCCTCCCGCGAGGAGCCCGAGCTGGTCGGGGCGGCCGTCGACGCCTGGGCGGTCGACTACGCCCTGCTGCTCGGGAACCGGATGATCGGCAACCCGTACCACTACCGCGACGGCCGCACGGCGATCGGGGTGCGGGCGGTGCACACCGAGATCGGCCCGGAGGAGCTCTTCCGGCGCAACGGACTGCAGCACCTCCCCTTCAACACGGTGTTCCAGCTCGCGGCATCGGCCGCCTCCGGCGCGCTCGAGTTCGCCGACGGCCTGCTGCTCATCCCGGACCTGATCGGTTGGTGGGCGACAGGCGCACAGGTCGCCGAGCGGACGAACGCCTCGACGACGGGCCTCGTGCCGGCCGGCGGCGACACCTGGGACACCGAGCTGCTCTCCCGCCTCGGCCTGCGCTTCGACCTCCTGCCGCCGATCGTCGAACCCGGCACCGTGCTCGGCCCCGTGTCGCCGATGATGCGCGAGGAGTTCGGGATCCGGCACGAGTTCCCGTTCACGACGGTCGGCTCGCACGACACCGCATCGGCCGTCGTCGGGGTGCCGTCGACCGGGGACGACGCCGCCTACATCTCCTGCGGCACGTGGTCACTCGTCGGCACCGAGCTGTCTTCGCCGGTGCTCACCGAGGAGGCGCGCCGCGCCGGCTTCACGAACGAGGGCGGCGTCGACGGCCGCATCCGCTTCCTGAAGAACGTGATGGGCCTCTGGCTGCTGTCCGAGTCGATCCGCTCGTGGGCGAAGGCCGGCGAGCAGCCGGATCTGGAGCACCTGCTGCGGCAGGCCGCGGACGTGCCGGCGGATGTGCCCGTGTTCGATACGAACGACCCGCGGCTGCTGCCGCCCGGCGACATGCCCGGCCGTATCGCCACCCTGCTCGCCGAGCAGGGCGTGCGGGCACCGGCAACGCCCGCCGAGCTCGTCCGCAGCGTGCTGCAGAGCCTCGCGAACGCGTACGCCGAGGCGGTGCGGGACATCGAGCGGCTCACCGGCCGCGCCATCCGCACGCTCCACCTCGTCGGCGGCGGCGCGCAGAACGAGCTGCTCTGCCGCCTGACGGCCGAGGCCTGCGGCATCCCCGTCGTCGCCGGCCCCGTCGAAGCGACCGCGATCGGGAACCTGCTCGTCCAGGCGCGCACCCACGGCATCGTCCGAGGCGACCTCGAGGCGCTCCGCCGCGTGGTCGCCTCCTCCTTCCCCCTCCGCTCCTACCCCGCGCACGCCCGTTCCGGCGGAAAGGACTGACCCGATGGTGCAGCGACAGCTTCCGAAGCCGACCGACGTGTTCGAGTACCTGCAGTTCAAGCGCCCCCAGCTGGACCGCAAGCGGGCTCGGCTCGAGTCGGCGCTGACGATCGAGGATCTGCGCCGGATCGCGAAGCGGCGCACCCCGACGGCGGCGTTCGACTACACGGACGGATCCGCGGAGTCGGAGATCTCGATCGCCCGCGCCCGGCAGGCGTTCGAGGACGTCGAGTTCCACCCCGAGGTGCTCCGCGACGTCGAGCACGTCGACACCACCGCCACCGTCTTCGGCGCCGAATCGAAGCTGCCGTTCGGCATCGCCCCGACCGGGTTCACGCGGCTCATGCAGACCGAGGGCGAGACCGCCGGGGCGGGCGCCGCGAACGCCGCCGGCATCCCGTTCACCCTCTCGACGCTCGGCACCACCTCGATCGAGCATGTGAAGGAGGCGAACCCGGGCGGCCGGAACTGGTTCCAGCTCTACGTCATGCGGCAGCGGGACATCTCCTACGCCCTCGTCGAGCGCGCCGCGGCGGCCGGCTACGAGACCCTCTTCTTCACCGTCGACACCCCGGTCGCCGGCGCGCGCTTGCGCGACAAGCGCAACGGGTTCTCCATCCCGCCCCAGCTCACGCTCCGCACCCTGCTCGACGCGGCGCCGCGGCCGTGGTGGTGGATCGACTTCCTCACCACCCCGAAGCTCGAGTTCGCGTCCCTCACCGCCACCGGCGGCACCGTCGGCGACCTGCTCGACCTCGCGATGGACCCCACGATCAGCTTCGAGGACCTCAAGGTCATCCGGGACCTCTGGCCGGGCAAGCTCGCGATCAAGGGCGTGCAGAGCCTCGAGGACGCCAAGCGGTTCGCCGACTTCGGCGTCGACGGCATCGTGCTCTCGAACCACGGCGGCCGGCAGCTCGACCGCGCTCCCATCCCCTTCCACCTGCTGCCCGACGTGGTCCGCGAGGTCGGCGGCGACCTCGACGTGCTCGTCGACACCGGCATCATGAACGGTGCCGACATCGTCGCCTCCATCGCCCTCGGCGCGACCTTCACCCTCGTCGGCCGCGCCTACCTCTACGGCCTCATGGCCGGCGGCCGCGCCGGCGTCGACCGCACCATCGCGATCCTCGCCGACCAGATCATCCGCACGATGAAGCTCCTCGGCGCCCACTCCCTCGAGGAGCTCGAACCCCGGCACGTCACGCAGCTCGAACGCCTGGTCCCGCGCGCCCGCGCCTAGCGCCCCCGAGCGCGCTGCGGCGTGCTCGGGGACCTCTTGGGCGCTTCATACGTGGCGGAGGAAGCGGGGAACGCCGACGCTTGTTGAACTGGACGCGGGCGCATCCCGCGCCCCGGAAGGAACGCCATGCCCCACCGGCACCACAACGGCCTGAAGACCGCGGCGCTCTTCGGGCTCCTCGGCGCCGTCGTGCTCGGCGCGAGCTACCTCCTGTTCGGCCGCAGCCTCGGGGCCCTCACGATCGGCCTCGTGATCGCCCTCGCGGTCAACCTCTTCTCCTACTGGTTCAGCGCCTCGGTCGCCATCCGCGCGATGCGCGCCCGCCCCGTCACCGAGGCGGAGCAGCCGGCGATGTACCGGATCGTCCGCGAGCTCTCGGCACGCGCGGACCAGCCGATGCCCGCCCTGTACGTGTCGCCCACCCTCGCTCCGAACGCCTTCGCCACCGGCCGCAACCCGCAGCACGCCGCGGTGTGCTGCACCGAGGGGATCCTGCAGCTGCTGGACGAGCGCGAGCTCCGCGGCGTGCTCGGGCACGAGCTCATGCACGTCTACAACCGCGACATCCTCACCTCGTCGCTGGCAGCGGCGCTCAGCTCCGTGATCACCTACCTGGCCTACGGCGCGATGCTGTTCGGGGGCAACGGTCGCGACAACCGCGGCGGCGGCATCCTGATGCTGATCCTCGGGCCGATCGCGGCGAGCGTCGTGCAGCTGGCGATCAGCCGCACCCGCGAGTACGACGCCGACGAGGACGGCGCGACCCTCACCGGGGATCCGCTCGCCCTCGCGTCCGCGCTCCGCAAGCTCGACGCCGGCACGCAGCGGTACCCGCTCTCCCCCGAGCCGCAGCTGCAGAGCACGAGCCACCTGATGATCGCGAACCCGTTCCGGGCGCAGGACGTCGGCACGCTCTTCTCCACGCACCCGCCGATGCGCGAGCGCATCGCCCGGCTGACGGCGATGGCGGCTCCCCGGCGCTGATCGCCGTCCCTCGCACATCGCGCCGTTCCGGAGAAACGGGGCGACACGCCGTCTGGAGTGCGATCCGGGCGGCGCGTCGCGCGAGAACTCCGGATCCGCGCGAGCAGGGGCACCAGCCGCACATGAGCGCGGCCTCCTGCGCTCCGCACGGAGAGCAGGAGGCCGCGCCTCGTGTGGGTGGGGTCAGGCGCGGGCGCCGCTGCGGCGCTTCACGGCGATCCAGATCAGCAGCACGATGATCGAGCCGATGATCGAGCCGAGGATGCCGGAGGGCTGCAGGAGGCCGCCGTTCGGGTCGGCGTGGAAGAGGAGGTAGCCGAGGAAGCCCCCGACGAACGAACCGATGATCCCGAGGAGGATCGTCGCTCCGATGCTCATGTGCTGCCGTCCGGGCACGATGGCTCGTGCGATGAAGCCGGCGATGAGGCCCACGATGATGAGCAGGATGATGGAGCCGAGCCAGGCCATGAGAGTTCTCCTTGTGTCGCGCACGATGTCCCGTGCGAGGCAACCGTCCCTGTTCGAACGGCCGCCCATACTCGACCACCAAACGCGCACCCGCATACTGTTCACCCAGTGTGTTTGCGGAATGCTCCCAGCGAACGCCCACTCCCGCGCATCGACATCGCCGCCCCGCTGCAGCAGCGATGCACACATCCCCGGCACGGCATACGCCAGGCTGGAGGCGTGACGGATCCCGGCTTCGGCGGCCTCCCCCGGCCGCAGGTGACCCTCGACGCCGCTCGGGAGCTCGCGGCTCGGCTCTTCGGCGTGACCGGCGAGGCGACCGAGCTCGGCAGCCAGCAGGACAGGAACGTGCTGCTCGACGGGCCGCGCGGGCGGTTCCTGCTGAAGATCGGCAACCCCGCGTTCCTGCCCGAGGAGACGGCCGCGCAGAACGCCGCGATGCGCGCCGTCGCCGCGCACGGCATCGCGTGCCCAACCCCGGTGCCCACGCTGGACGGCCGGGAGCAGGCCGAGGTCGAGCTCGACGGGCGGCGCCACATCGTCCGGCTGCTCTCCTTCGTCGAGGGCGCGCCGCTGATCGACCGGCCCTACCTCGCCGATGCGGTGCGCGCCGAGCTCGGCGCCGTCGCCGGGCGCGTGTCCGAGGCCCTCGCCCCGCTCGCCGGCGCCGGCTTCGAGCGGCGCCTCCAGTGGGACCTGCGGCATGCGGAGGACGTCGTCGCCGAGCTGCGCGACTTCGTGCCCGCCGAACGGCGAACCCTGATCGATGCCGCGACCGCCGCGGCGGGGGCGGCCCTGGCACCGCTCCGCGAGCTGCTGCCGCTGCAGGTCGTGCACGGCGACCTCACCGACGACAACGTCGTGACCGAGCCCGGCCCCGACGGGCGCCCGCGGATCACCGGGGTGATCGACTTCGGGGACGTCGCCGTCGGCTGGCGGGTCGCGGAGCTCGCCGTGAGCTGCAGCGCCGTCTTCCACCACCGGCCGGGGTCCCCGCTCGCCGTGCTGCCGCTGATCGCCGCGTTCGACGAGCGCGTGCCGCTCACCGACGACGAGATCGCCGCGATCTGGCCGCTGCTCGTGCTGCGCGGCGCGACCCTCGTCGTGTCCGGCGAGCAGCAGGTCGTCATCGATCCGGAGAACGACTACGCGGACAGCGCCAGGGAGCGGGAGTGGCGGATGTTCGCGGTGCCCGCCGCGTTCGACACCCGCGTCGCGACCGCCGCGATCCGCCGGCGGCTCGGCCGCCCGGTCGAGTCCGAGCCCGTGCCCGCCGGGCGGCCGCTGCTGCCGGCCGTGCCTGCGGTCGTCGACCTCGGCTGGTCGAGCCGCGCCCTGCGGGACGGCGACTGGCTCGCCGAACCGCGGGGCACCGAGGTCCGCGTGCTCGCGGCTGCCGCCGCACGCGCCGGAGCGGCCGCGACCCGCTACGGCGAGGCACGCCTCACGCGGTCGCACGCGCCCTCCGCGACGGCCCCGCACGACGTCGCCCTCGGGATCGAGCTGCGGGTCGCCTCGCCGCAGGCCCTGACGGCGCCGTTCCCGGGCCGGATCACGCCCGTCGAAGGCGGCCTCCGGCTCGTCGGCGAGCGCCTGGAGCTGCGGATCGACGGCGTCGACGGCTCGGCGGAGCGCGAGGTGGCCGCAGGGGATGCGCTCGGCACGGTCGACGGGACGGCCTGGCTGCAGCTCGTCGCTCGCGAGGGACTCGTCGCGGATCCGCCGCGGTACGTCCCCGCCGACGAGGCGGCGGCCTGGACGATCCGATGCCCGGACCCGTCCACGTTGCTCGGCATCACCGCCGCCCCGCAGGAGGAGACCCGGGCGAGCGTGCTGCGCCGCCGGGAGGGCAGCTACTCGACGCTGCAGTCGCACTACTACGCGGATCCGCCCCGCATCGAGCGAGGCTGGCGCGAGTTCCTCATCGACACCGACGGCCGGCACCTCGTCGACATGGTCAACAACGTCACCGCGCTCGGCCACGGCCATCCGCGCATCGCGGCGGCCGCGGCGGATCAGTGGTCGATGCTGAACACGAACTCGAGGTTCTCCTACGGTGCGGTGGGCGACCTGAGCGAGCGGCTGCTCGCGACGGTGCCTGCGCCGTTCGACACGGTGCTGCTCGTGAACAGCGGCAGCGAGGCCGTCGACCTGGCCCTCCGTCTCGCCCGCGCGTTCACCGGGCGGCCGGATGTGCTCTGCGTCCAGGAGTCGTACCACGGCTGGACCGTCGCCTCGGATGCGGTGTCGACGGCGCTCTCGGACAACCCGCTCGCCGGCGAGACGCGGCCGGAGTGGGTGCACGTCGTCGACGCGCCGAACGCCTATCGGGGCCGCCACCGCGGTGAGGACGCCGGCGCCCGCTACGCGGCGGACGCCGTCATGGAGATCGACCGGCTCGCGGCCGCAGGCACGCCCCTCGGTGCCTTCATCGCCGAGCCGCGCAACGGCAACGCCGGGGCCATCGAGGTGCCACCCGGCTACCTCGCCGCGGTGTCCGCCGCGGTCCGCCGCCACGGCGGCGTGTGGATCGACGACGAGGTGCAGGTCGGCTACGGCCGCCAGGGCGACGTGTTCTGGGGCTACCAGCAGCACGAGGGCGTGCTGCCCGACGTCATCACGGTCGCGAAGGCGATGGGGAACGGTCATCCGCTGGGCGCGGTGATCACACGGCGGGAGATCGCGGATGCGCTCGCGGCGCAGGGCTCGTTCTTCTCCTCCGCCGGCGGCAGCACGCTCTCAGCCCGGATCGGGGTCGAGGTGCTCGCGGTGCTCCACGACGAGGGGCTGCAGGAGCACGCCCAGCGCATCGGGGCTCGGCTGCGCGAGCGCCTCGAGCGGATGCAGGCACGGCATCCGATGATCGGCGCCCTGCACGGTCGCGGGTTGTACCAGGGCGTCGAGCTCGTGCGCGACCGCGAGACGCTCGAGCCGGCGACGGCCGAGGCGGGGCTGATCTGCGACCGGATGCTCGAGCTCGGCGTCGTCGTGCAGCCCACGGGCGACCGGCAGAACGTGCTCAAGGTGAAGCCGCCGCTCTGCATCGGGGAGGCGAGCGCCGACCGGTTCGTCGACGCGCTCGATGCGGTGCTCCGCGACGGCTGGTGACGCTCACGCCTCGTCGCGGGCCGCGTCGAGCTGCGCCAGCATGTGCTCCACCGCGGCGAGGACCGAGCCGTGCAGCATCCAGAGGTCGGGCCGGTCGCGCGGGTCGACGTCGAGCAACCGCAGCTCGGTGAGCACGGCGTTGGTCTCCCGCACCGTCTCGACGGTGCGGGCCAGCGCCGCCTCGCGGTCGCGCGGACGCCGGTCGGCGGCGCCTGCCGCGTCGCCGTAGGTGCGCAGGGCGCCGGCGATGTCGTCGAGCAGCACCGCGAAGGCGCGGCGCACGTCGCCCGCGCTCGGCCCTGAAGCCCCGACCGCGCCCGGCTGGGGTGCGCCGAGCACCACGAGCAGGGCGCGCTCGGCGGCGAGGCAGCGGTCCAGCCGCGCGAGCGCCGTCCGCAGCAGCGGGTCGAGCCGGGCGGCGGCGAACGCCCGCGGATTCAGGCGCCGCGACTCCTCGACCGCCCGGATCGCGAGGGACGCCTCCACGACCTCCGTCCCGATGTGCTCGGCCCAGGCCCCCCACGCCTCGATCTCCTCGGGCACGGGCGGCCGGTCGCCGAGCGTGGACGCCACCTCGTCGAGCAGCGCCGCCTGCGAGCGCGCGACCCGGCGCACGGCGTCGGCTGCAGTGCGGTTCGGGATGGCGACGGGCACCACGACGCTGAACAGGATCCCCACCGCCGTGCCGATGAGTGTGTTCACGATGCGCACCTGGGCCGCCTGGTCGTGCGCGGAGACCGCGAGGATGAGCATCGCGCTGATCGGCGTCTCGAGGGACTGCTCCCCCAGTCGCAGCAGCTTCGCCAGCGAGAGCGACACCACGATCGCGAGCGCGAGGCTCCACCACGTCAGCCCGATCCAGGTGGACACCCCGATCGCCACCACGACGCCGGTGAGCACCGCACCGACCCGCACGATCCCCATCTGCAGGGTGCCGACGGTCGACGCCTGCACGACGAGGAGCGCCGTGAGCGGGGCCGTGAGGTCCAAGGTCCCCGGCGCGACGAGCTCGGCGGCGACGTAGGCCACGACCGCGGCGGCCGTGAGGCGCGTGATCTGCACCGCCTGAGGCCGGAGCAGCGAGGGCACCTCGCGCCACGAGGTCGGCGACGACGGCCACACGAGCAGCAGGAGCCGGCGCAGCCCGAACACCCCCGACCCGAACCCGGCCATGCCGAAGGCTAGCGCGCAGGTCCTCCCAGGCGGACCGGCGTCACCGGGCCGGCCCGGCCCGGCGCGGGCCGGCGACCTCCTGCACGAACGACGGAGAAATCGACATCCACAGACCTGCGCAAGCCGATCCAGGGCCCTTGAGCGCGGAAACCTCGTCGATTGCGCAGTGGGCGTCACCCCCACCGCACCCCCGCTGCCGCTCCCTGTTCTGCCTCCTGTCCCCGACGAAGCCAGAACCAGCATCCATATTCGGCGTATTCTTCGAACATGGTCGAGGAGGCACGACCGCGTGGCTCACGGGTGACCAGGGAGACCTGGATCGCACAACTGCTGTATGTCGGCCTGGCGCTCATCTTCCTCTGGGAACTCCTTCAAGACCTCAGCATCGGCTCGGTCTCTGCGACAGACACCCATCTCTTCATCGCCGGCTTCATCCTGCTGATGGTGATCACCGATGTGGTCTGGCGGCTTGCATTCGCCCGTCGTCGCTACGTACTCGTAGCGCTCACGATCTTCATCGCGGCTCTGATAGGAGCAGGTTCGGCACAAGCCCTGCTCACGATGAGCGCGCACGACAGCCTTGCGGCTTACTCGAGGTTCCGGGGATGCACAGAACTCCTCAGTCGAACAACGACGAAAGCGACGTGCCGTCTCGGCTCAGGACAGGCGATCACCATGGTCGAACAGGACAGCAGGTGGTTCCTCGAAGGTGATGGTCCTGGTCAGTGGTGACGAACGAGAAGCAAGAGTCCTGGCACACGAGTGGCCCAACGATGGTCCGGCCTCGTACTTCCCCTCGATCGAGATGAAGTATGGACGCTCGATCGCGGAATGGCAGCAGGTCATCGCGTAAAGCCCGTATGCCCGAACACGTGGAGATCGTGAACCGGCTCAAGTCGGAACACGGCATGGGACACGGCCACGCGAACGTACTCGTCGGCTGGACGCCGGCGGGCGACGTGGCGCCGTCGAGCTCCTGACCCGAGATGATTCGACTCCGTGGTTGCGCGAACGACGGAGAGATCGGCATCTGCAGAACAGGGCAAGCCGATCCAGGGCCCTTCGGCGCGAGAACTCCGTCGATCGCGCAGTGAGAGCCGGCATCGCGGGCTACCGGCCCGCGTGCGACTCGAGGAATCGGTGGACCTCGGCGTCGTCGACGCCGGGGAAGGTGCCGGTCGGCAGCGGCGAGAGCACGTGGGCGTGCAGCTTCGCGCTCGGCCACGCCTTGCCCCGCCACTGCGCGGCCAGCTCCGCGTCGCGGCCATCGCGGTGCGCCCCCGCGATCCGGGCATCCGCGCGCTCGGTCGTCTCGCGCCCGCGGAACCACTTCGCATCCGCGAACCGCACCCCGATGGTGATCGAGAACTCCTCGGTCGCCGACGTGCCGGTCTGCGTGGCGCACCAGAAGGTGCCGGCCGGGGTGTCGGTGTACTGGGTGAACTCGGTCGTGCGGTTGGTGCGCTCGAAGGCCGCGCGCGCCGCCCATGAGGGGTGCACGAGCCGGCCCTCGACGGAGCCGTCGACGTCGGCGGGCAGCGGCAGGTCGTCGTTCTCGTAGGCCTTGTAGATCGCGCCGTCGCCGCCGACGCGGAGGAAGTGCATCCGCAGGTCGAGGTGCACGGTCGCGAGGTTGGTGAGCCGGAGTGCCGCCGCCTCGTGGGTGACGCCGAACGCGTCGCGGAAGTCCTCCACTGCGAGGTCGCGGCGCTGCTTCGCGTCGGCGAGGAACTCGACGCTCGCGGGCTCCGGCATGAGGCAGGCGGCCGCGAACGCGTTGATCTCGAGCCGCTGCTCGAGGAACTCGGCGTAGTCGCGGGGCTCCCGGTGGCCGAGCACGCGGTGCCCCATCGCCTGCAGGGCGAGCGCGCGGAGCCCGTGGCCGCCGGGGATCGACGCGGGCGGGAGGTAGATCCGGCCGTTCTCGAGGTCGGTGACCGAGCGGGTCGAGTGCGGCAGGTCGTTCACGTGGATGATGTCGAACCCCAGGTGCTTCGCCATCAAGCCCACCGACCGATGCGTCAGCGCGCCGCGCTCGTGGCCGACGACGGCGAGCAGGCTCTGCGCCGCCGCCTCGATCTCCGGGATGTGGTTGTTGCGCGCCCGGCTGGCGAGCCGCAGCGCGGTGTTCGCCCGGCGGGCCTCCTCGGGCGTCGCGATCGCCCGTTCGGCGCGGCGGCGGAGCTCCCGGTGCAGGCCGACCAGGGCCTCGAGCGCGTCCTGCGGCAGGGTGCGGGTGGCCGGGACCGCGGGCAGGCCGAGCGACTCGTAGAGCGGCGCGCGCTGGAAGCGGTCGAGCTCCACCTCGAGGGCCGTGCGCTCGTCGGGGGCCTCGTCCGCGAGCAGGGCGGGCAACTCCGCGCCGAGCGCCGACGCGATGGCCGCGAGCTGTGACAGCCGCGGCTCCCGGCGGCCGTTCTCGAACAGGGACAGCCGGCTCGGCGCGACCCCGGCCTTCGCCCCGAGGTCGTCGAGCGTCAGCCCGGCGGCGCGGCGCCTGGCGCGGATCTGCCGGCCGACGAGCAGTGCATCCACGATCTTCTCCTTCGGGAAAGATCGCACGATCTTCTCCGGGGTAAACCCTGCAGGACCCGGCGTCCAGGCGCAAGAGTGGAAACCGACGACATCTTGCTCAGGAGGCGCCATGTCCGCACTGTCCGCTCCAGTCGCTCCCGGCATGGTCTTCCAAGGCCGCGAGGCGCTCGAGGACTGGGTCGACGGCATCGCCGCCCTCACCCGTCCGGACGCGGTGGTGTGGTGCGACGGCAGCGAGGCCGAGGCCGAGCTGCTCGCCACCCGGATGGTCTCCGACGGCTCCCTCATCCGGCTGAACCCGGCGCTGCGGCCGAACAGCTACCTCGCCCGCAGCGACGAGGGCGACGTCGCCCGCCTGGAGGACCGCACCTTCATCTGCTCGCGGACGGCGGAGGACGCCGGCCCCACCAACAACTGGCGCGACCCGGACGCCATGCGGTTCGAGCTCACCGAGCGGTTCGCCGGCGCGATGCGCGGCCGCACGATGTACGTGCTGCCGTTCTCCATGGGCCCGGTGGGCGGCGCGATCTCCCGGGTCGGCGTGCAGCTCACCGACTCCCCCTACGCCGTCCTGTCGATGCGGCTCATGACGCGGATGGGTGAGGTCGCCCTTGCCGAGATCGACGGCTTCACGCAGTGGGTCCCGGCGGTGCACTCGGTGGGGATGCCGCTCGTCGACGGCGACGGGAACCGTGTCCCGGATGTGGCCTGGCCGTCGAACCCGGTGAAGATCATCGCCCACTTCCCGGAGACGCGGGAGATCTGGTCCTACGGCTCGGGCTACGGCGGCAACGCCCTGCTGGCGAAGAAGTGCTTCGCGCTGCGGATCGCCTCGGTGATGGCGCGCGACGAGGGGTGGCTGGCCGAGCACATGCTCCTCATCAAGCTCACCTCGCCGGCGGGCCGCGCGTACCACGTCGCCGCGGCCTTCCCGTCGGCGTGCGGCAAGACCAACTTCGCGATGATGCGGCCGAAGCGCCCGGGCTGGCGTGTCGAGACCCTCGGCGACGACATCGCCTGGCTGCGGCAGGGGCCCGACGGCCGGCTCCGGGCGATCAACCCGGAGGCGGGCTTCTTCGGCGTCGCGCCCGGCACCGGCGTGAGCACGAACCCGGCCGCCATGGCGACGGTCGCGGGCGACACCATCTTCACGAACGTCGCCCTCACCCCGGACGGGGACGTCTGGTGGGAGGGGATGTCGAAGACGCCTCCGGAGGGCCTGATCGACTGGCGGGGCGAGCCCTGGTCGCCGGCGTCGGGCACCCCCGCCGCGCATCCGAACGCCCGCTTCACCGTCGCCGCGGAGCGCTGCCCCGTGCTCGCCGACGACTGGGACTCCCCCGACGGCGTGCCGATCGACGCGATCGTCTTCGGCGGCCGCCGCGCCCACAACGTGCCGCTCGTCACCGAGGCCGCCGACTGGGCCGACGGCGTCTTCCTCGGCGCCACGATCGCGAGCGAGCAGACCGCCGCCGCCGAGGGGCCGGTCGGAGAGCTGCGCTTCGACCCGTTCGCGATGCTGCCCTTCCTCGGCTACGACATGGCGGACCACTGGGCGCACTGGCTGCGGATCGGCGAGCGGCTCGGCGCGAAGGCGCCGCGCGTCTTCCGGGTGAACTGGTTCCGGAAGGGCGACGACGGCCACTGGCTGTGGCCCGGCTTCGGCGACAACATCCGCGTGCTGGACTGGATCGTGGCGCGCCTCGAGCACGAGGTCGACGCGGTCGCCTCCCCCATCGGGCTGCTGCCCTACCGGCATGACCTCGACCTCGCGGGGCTCGAGCTGCCGGACGCGGACGTGCGTGAGCTGCTCACCGTGGACGCCGCCGGCTGGCGGCACGAGTGCGACGAGATCGCCCGGCTCTTCGC
This sequence comes from Amnibacterium sp., assembly GCF_036559085.1. Taxonomy (GTDB): domain Bacteria; phylum Actinomycetota; class Actinomycetes; order Actinomycetales; family Microbacteriaceae; genus Amnibacterium. The sequence goes on along the minus strand of NZ_DATBTU010000069.1, from coordinate 26,475 downwards.
GCGCTTCGGCGACCGGGTGCCCCGCGTGCTCGCCCGCCGGCTGCACCAGCTGCGCTGGCGGCTCGGCTCGTACGCATGAGCCTCGCCGCCGCGGTCGGCACCGAGCGCGGCAGGTCGGTGCTCCGCTTCCTCGCGCTGCCGGCCGAGGCCGGCGTGGACGGCAGGTCGATCCGTGCCGGCCACGTCCTGGAGTGGATCGACCGTGCGGGCTTCGCCTGCGCGGCGGCCTGGAGCGGCTCGTACTGCGTGACCGCGTACGTCGGCGACGTGCACTTCGGCCGCCCGATCCGCGTCGGCGACCTCGTGGCGGCGGAGGCGCGGATCATCTCGACCGGCCGGACCAGCATGCAGGTGCTCGTCACCGTGAGCACGGCGGATCCGACCGTCGGCCGGTGGTCCAGGGCGACGCGATGCCTGCTCGTCTTCGTCGCCGTCGACGCCCAACGGACGCCGACGCCGGTGCCCCAGTGGACGCCGGGCACCGTCGCCGAGCTGGACCTCATCGAGCGGGGCCGACAGCGGATCGCCGCGCGGGCCCGCATCCGGGCGGCGATGGAGGCGGAGTCGTACACCGACGCCGGGACCGGGCCGCGGCTGCTGCTGCGGTTCCTCGCCCAGCCGTCCGACGTGAACTGGGGCGGATCGGTGCACGGCGGCACCGTCATGCGCTGGATCGACGAGGCGGCGCAGGCGTGCGCGACGGGCTGGACGCGCCGGCCCACGGTCGGGGTCTACGCGGGCGGCATCCACTTCCACCGGCCGATCGCGATCGGCGCGCTCGTCGAGGTCGAGTCGCGGGTGATCTCCACCGGCCCGCACAGCCTCCACGTCGCCACCCACGTGCGGTCGGCACCGGTGACCGGCGGTGAGGCGGCGCTCACGACGCAGTGCATGACCATCGCGGTGTGCCCCGACGCGGACGGGGCCGCCGGCCCGGTCGCGCCGATCCCCCTCGTCAGCGAGGAGGACCTGCGGCTCGACCGGCACGCCCGCGCCCTCGTCGCCATGCGCGCCGAGCTCGAGGCGATCGGCGACGACGAGCTCTGACCCGTGGCCGGATGCCCGGCTCTGCGCGGACGGTCACCGATCGTGAACTACCGTCGATGTGCCGGAGACGGAGGACGCCTCAGCGGTGATCCGGCGACGCGGCGTCGCGAGACCCGTCGGCCGGTGCAGCAGCGGTACGGACGACGATGAACGAGCGATGACCTCCACCACCTCCACAGCCCCCCCTACGACCCGCCGATTCGGCCGCCCTCGCGCGGAGGAGGGGCCGAGGGGGCGGGTGAAGGACCTGCTCCCCTACCTCTACGAGCACCGCTTCGTGCTCGGCGTCGTGATCGCCATCAGCGTCGTCGGCGCCCTCGCGTCACTGGCGCAGCCGCTGCTGCTGCAGCAGGTCGTGCAGCGGGTGCAGCACTCCGAGCCGCTCGGCGACCTCATCGCGATCATGGCCGCCGTCGTCCTGCTTGCCGCCGTGACGAACGGGATCCAGCACTACCTCCTGCAGCGCACCGGCACCTCCGTGGTGCTGACCGCGCGGCAGCGCCTCGTCCGGCACCTGCTGCGGCTGCCGGTCGCCGACTTCGACAAGCGCCGCACGGGCGACCTGGTCTCCCGGATCGGCACCGACACCACCCTGCTCTACGCGGTGCTCACGCAGGGGCTCGTCGACGCGGCGGGCGGCGTGGTCACCTTCATCGGCGCGCTGATCGGCATGCTCTTCTTCGATCCGCTGCTGCTCGGGCTGACCGTGCTGATCATCCTGTTCGCGATCCTCGTCGTCGGCGGCCTCGCCCGGCGGATCCGCAGCGCCAGCAGGCGGCAGCAGGACGCGGTCGGCAGGCTGACCGCCGAGGTGGAGCGGTCGATCGGGGCGGTGCGGACCATCCGCGCCTCCGGGGCGACGGAACGCGAGACCGAGGCCGTCGTCGGGGTCGCGAAGGACGCCTGGACCGCGGGGATCGGGGTCGCGAGGGCCTCGGCGCCCGTCGTCCCGGTCGCGAGCCTCACGCTGAACCTCGCCTTCCTCGTCGTGATCGGGGTCGGCGGCTACCAGGTCGCCGCCGGGACCACCACGATCGCGAGCCTGTCGGCGTTCCTCTTCTTCCTGTTCCTGCTCGTCATGCCGCTCGGCCAGGCGTTCGGCGCCGCCAGCTCCGTGGCGTCGGCGCTGGGCGCGCTCGGCCGCATCACCGAGGTGCTCGACCTGCCGTCCGAGACGGCGACGGACCCCGCGGATACGACCCTCACGGGGCCCGCGAACGCGACCGCCGCACCCGACGCCCCCGCCGTCGCGTTCGAGGGGGTGTCCTTCGCCTACACGGGTGAGGACGGCACCCGCATCGACGTGCTGCACGACGTGACCTTCTCGGTGCCCCGCGGCACCCGCACCGCCCTCGTCGGCCCGTCCGGTGCGGGCAAGAGCACGATGCTGGCACTCCTCGAGCGCTTCTACGACGTGGACGCCGGCGCGGTGCGGCTCGGCGGCGTGGACATCCGCCGCCTCCCCCGCGAGGTGCTGCGCGGCCAGTTCGGCTACGTCGAGCAGGACGCACCGGCCCTCGCCGGCACCATCCGGGAGAACCTCGTGCTCGCGGCGCCGCTCGCGACCGAGGCCGACTGCCTCGCCGCGCTCGACGCGGTGAACCTGCGGTCGGCCGTGCTGCGGCATCCGCAGGGCCTCGACGCGCCCGTCGGCGAGGAGGGCGTGCTGCTCTCCGGCGGCGAGCGGCAGCGGCTGGCGATCGCCCGGGCGCTGCTCGCGGACGCCCCGGTGCTGCTGCTCGACGAGTCGACCTCGAACCTCGACGGTCGCAACGAGCAGCTGCTGCGGGAGTCGCTGCAGACCGCCTCGGTGGGCCGCACGGTCATCGTGATCGCGCACCGGCTCTCGACCGTCGTCGACGCCGACCAGATCGTGGTCGTCGACAACGGCCGCACGGTCGCGCGCGGCCGACATGAGGAGCTGGTCGACTCATCGCCGCTCTACCGCGAGCTCGCGGCGAGCCAGCTCCTGGTCTGACCCGGGTACGTCCCCCCAGATCGCGCCGTTCCGGAGTCTTCGAGGGACACGCCGCTGATCGCGCGCGGGAGGCGGCGTGTCGCGCGGTTTCTCCGTAACCGCGCGACGGAGGGGGGTGGCGGCGAGCCGTCGCGGCGTCCTCTCCTCCCCAGGGCACCCTCGGCCAGCAGGGGGCAGGATTTCGACAGACGCCCCGGACCGGTCGCATCCGGTGCTGCATCCTTCCGGGCCATGGCTCCCCGTCGACCTGCTCCCGACCCGCGCCACCTCGACGCCGTGCTGCGGCGCCACGGCGGCCTGGTCCCGCTCCGCGTGCTGCTCGAGTCCGGGTTCCACCGGCACGAGGTGGCGTATCTCCTGGACCGGGGGCTGCTGCTGCGGCCGAGGATCGGCTGGTACGCGGCCCGGTCCATGCCGCCGGACGCGTTCCGTGCGGTGCGCGTCGGCGGCCTGCTCGGATGTGTCAACGCGGCAGCGCACCTCGGGATCGTGACGCCGGACCGCCAGGAGGTCGGACTGCACGTCAGCCTCCATGAGCACGCCACGCGCCAGCGACGCAGCGATGATCCGCTCTCGCGTGCGTTCGCGGGCGACGAGGAGGGCGTCCGCTGGCATTGGGAAGGGCGGCTGCGGGCGCCGTTCGGGTTCGTCGTCGACCCCGCCGATGCGCTTCTGCAGATGGCGACCTGCGTGCCCGCTGCCTGGCTGACCGCGGCGATCGACTCGGCGATCTCCTCACGGGGCCGCGCCGAGCCGCTTCTGCCTCCGTCCCACGTCGCGCTGCTTCGGGATGCCCTCCCCCGGCACCTGCGCTCCGCCGTCGACCTGGCAGACGCGGCCTGCGAGAGCCCGGCCGAGACGATCGCCCGGCTCGGGCTCCACGCAGCAGGGCTTTCCTTCCGCACCCAGGTCCCGGTGACCAGCGAGTACCGCGCCGACTTCGTGGTTGACGGCTGGCTCGTGCTCGAGATCGACGGCAAGCAGCACAGCGGCGCGGAGGCGTTCCGCTCGGACCGAGAGCGGGACGCGCTCATGGCCTGGTTCGGCCACCGGGTGCTCCGGTTCACCTACGACCAGGTGGTGAACCGCTGGCCTTGGGTACTCGACGTCATCCGGCGGGTGCTCGCGGAGGGACGCCCTCTCGCGCTCGCCCGATGATCGCGCCGTTCCGGAGAAATCGCACGACACGCCGGGCCGGAGCGCTCAGCGACGGCGTGTCGCGCAAGAACTCCGGAACGGCGCGATTCGGGGCGGGCGGGCGGTCGGTCAGGGGCGGGCGGTGGCCCAGTACTCGCCGTCGGGGTAGGTGAAGCGGGCGACGGACCCCTCGTGCATGCGGGCGCTGTAGCCGGGCGCTGAGGGCAGCAGGTATCGGCCGTCGACCACGACGCACGGGTCGGTGAAGTGCTCGTGCAGGTGGTCGACGTACTCGGTGACACGGTGCTCGAGCGAGCCCGACACGGCGACGAAGTCGAAGATCGACAGGTGCTGCACGAGCTCGCAGAGCCCGACTCCCCCCGCGTGCGGGCAGACCGGGACCCCGAACCGCTTCGCCATCAGGTAGACGGCGAGGATCTCGTTCACGCTCGCGAGCCTGGCGGAGTCGAGTTGGCAGAAGTCGATCGCCTCGGCCTGGAACAGCTGCTTGAAGAGCACCCGGTTCATGCCGTGCTCGCCGGTGGCGACGCCGACCGGCGCGACGGCGCGGCGGATGGCGGCGTGCCCGAGCACGTCGTCGGGGCTGGTGGGCTCCTCGATCCAGAGCGGCTTGAACGGGGCGAGGTGCTCCATCCAGGCGATCGCCTCGGGAACGTCCCACACCTGGTTCGCGTCGATCATGAGGTCGGTGTCCCAGCCGATCTCCTCCCGCGCGATGGTGAGGCGCCGCACGTCGTCCTCGAGGTCCGCGCCGACCTTCAGCTTCACGTGCCGGTAGCCCGCGTCCACCGCCTCGCGGAGCAGATGCCGCAGCTTGTCGTCGCTGTAGCCGAGCCATCCGGCGCTCGTCGTGTAGCAGGGGTAGCCGCCCGCCGCCTCGAGCTCGGCCACGCGCTGCTCGCGGGTCGGGGCGAGCTCGGCGAGCATCGCGACCGCCTCGTCGCGGGTCAGCACATCGGAGAGGTACTTCAGGTCGGCGGCGTCCGCGAGCTGCTCGGGCGTCATGTCGACGAGCAGCCGCCAGAGCGGCTTGCCTGCCCGTCGCGCGGCGAGGTCCCAGACGGCGTTCATCACCGCAGCCATCGCGAGGTGCACGACGCCCTTCTCGGGCCCGAGCCACCGCAGCTGGCTGTCGGATGCGAGCTCCCGGTAGGTCCGGCCGAGGTCGCCGACCAGCTCGTCCACGTCGCGGCCGAGCAGTGGTGCGGCGCGCTGCTCCGCGGCCGCGCAGCAGAGGTCGTTGCCGCGCCCGATCGTGAACGTGAACCCGTACCCGGCGAGACCCGGCTCGTCCGTCTCGAGCACCACGTAGGCGGCCGAGTAGTCGGCGTCCTTGTTCATCGCGTCCGAGCCGTCCTGCGACAGCGAGGTCGGGAACCGGACGTCGCGGGTGCGGATCCCGGTGATCCGCGTCATCGCCGGACCTCCCGCGGGTCGAGCAGCCCCGCCTCGGCGAGGTCGCCCCAGAGGTCGTCGGGCACCGGGACGGCCGCCCGACGAACGGCCTCCGCCACCTCACCCGGGCTCCGCAGACCGACCAGGGCCGAGACGACCTGGGGGTTCCGCAGCGGGAAGCGCACCGCGGCCTCGGGGAGCGCGACGCCGTGGGCCTCGCACGCCTCCGCCAGCCGCGTCACGCGGCCGCGGACCTCGGCGGGCGCAGGCGCGTAGTCGTAGGTCGCGTCGTCCGCCGGTCGCGCCCGGCTGAGCAGCCCTGAGTTGTAGATCGCTCCGGCGACGACGTCGACGCCGCGCTCGGCAGCCGCCGGGAGCAGGTCGTCGAGCGCGCCCTGCTCGAGCAGCGTGTACCGGCCTGCGACGAGCACGAGGTCGATGTCGGTGCGCCGGACGAACTCGGTGAGCATCGCCGACTGGTTCATCCCGACGCCGATCGCCGTCACGACGCCCTGGTCGCGCAGCTCGACGAGGGTGTCGATGCCGGTCGTGGATGCGGCTTCCCAGTGCTCGTCGGGGTCGTGCAGGTAGACGATGTCGACGCGGTCGAGTCCGAGCCGCTCGAGGCTCTCCTCGAGCGAGCGGAGCACGCCGTCGCGGCTGAAGTCGAACTGCCGCCGCACGACGGCCGGCACCGCGAAGCCGTCGTCGTCGAGCCGGTGCTCGCCACCCGGGTTCGGCACCAGGAGGCGGCCGACCTTCGTGGAGACCACGACCTCGTCCCGGGGGCGCCTGGCGAGCGCGGCTCCGAGGCGCCGTTCGGCGAGGCCGAGTCCGTAGTGCGGCGCGGTGTCGAAGTAGCGGAAGCCGGCGTCCCAGGCCGCGTCGAGCGTCGCGGCGGCCTGCTCCTCCGACACGAGCGACTGCATCCCGGCGATCGGCGCGGTGCCGAACCCCAGCTCGGTCAGGGCGAGGCCGGTCCGCGTGGCCCGCGCATCCATCGTCGCCACGATCAGGCGAACGGGGACGGCGTCATCGTGTACTTCGTGGAGAGGTACTCGTGGATGCCCTCGAAGCCGCCCTCGCGGCCGATCCCCGACTGCTTCACGCCGCCGAACGGGGCGGATGCGTTCGAGATGACACCCGCGTTCAGGCCCATCATCCCGGTCTCGAGCCGCTCGATCATCCGCTGCCCGCGCGCGAGGTCCTTCGTGTAGACGTAGGACACGAGGCCGTACTCGGTGTTGTTCGCGAGCCGCACCGCGTCGTCCTCGGTGGCGAATCGGGCGATGCCGACGACCGGCCCGAAGATCTCGGTCCGCAGGATCTCGCTGTCGGCGGGGACCCGGTCCAGCACGGTCGGCGAGTAGAAGGTGCCCGGCCGGTCGATCGGGCCGCCGCCGATGCGCACGTCGGCGCCGCGGTTCACGGCGTCCTGCACGAGGTCCTCGGCCTTCTTCACCGCGGCCTCGTTGATGAGCGGCCCGATGCGGACGCCGTCGTCCGTGCCGCGGCCGATCGGCAGCGCCGAGACGCGGGCGGTGAGCTTCTCGGCGAACTCGTCGGCGACCGACTCCTGCACGAGGAACCGGTTGGACGCCGTGCACGCCTGCCCGATGTTGCGGAACTTCGCGAGCATCGCCCCCTCGACCGCGGCGTCGATGTCGGCGTCCTCGAACACGACGAACGGCGCGTTGCCGCCGAGCTCCATCGAGGTGCGCAGCACGTTGACCGCCGCCTGCTGGAGCAGCTTCACGCCCACCGCCGTCGAGCCGGTGAAGCTCAGCTTGCGGAGGCGACGGTCGTTCAGGATCGGCTCGGTGAGCGCGCCGGCCTTCGTCGTCGGCACGACGTTCAGCACGCCGTCCGGCAGCCCGGCCTCCTGGAACAGCTGCGCGACGTAGAGCGTCGTGAGCGGCGTCAGCTCCGCGGGCTTGATCACGACGGTGCAGCCGGCGGCGAGGGCCGGCGCGATCTTCCTCGTCGCCATCGCCAGCGGGAAGTTCCAGGGGGTGATCAGGTAGCAGGGGCCGACCGGATGCTGGGACACGATCGTGCGGCCGGTGCCCTCGGGGTTCACGCCGTAGCGGCCGGTGATCCGCACGGCCTCCTCCGAGAACCAGCGGAGGAACTCGGAGCCGTAGGTGACCTCGCCGAGCGACTCGGCGATCGGCTTGCCCATCTCGAGCGTCATGAGCAGCGCGATGTCGTCGCGGCGCTCCTGCACGGCCTCCCAGGCGTGGCGCAGGATGTCGCTCCGCTTGCGCGGCGCGGTCGCGGCCCAGGCGTCCTGCGCCGCCGCCGCGGCGTCGATCGCGCGGATGCCGTCCTCGGGTCCCGCATCCGCCACGGCGACGAGGGTCGAGCCGGTCGAGGGATCGAGCACGTCGAACTTGCGGCCCTCGGCCGCGTCCTGCCAGACGCCGCCGATCAGCAACCGGGTGGGCGTCGCCGCCAGGACCTTCGCCTCGTCCGCTGCCGTCATCGGTGCCTCCTCGCTCGCCGTCGAGCCGCAGCATCCCCGATCGACGATCGGAGGAGCGGGTCGAACGTCCGCGTCGATCCTAGAACCGGGCGGATGACCGCCTCCCCCGAGGCTCAGTCGGCGGGGACGGTCTCCACCCCGGCGGCGCGCAGCTCCTCGAGCGCGGCTGCGCTGGAGGCGGGAGCGACGCCGGCGACGAGGTCGGTGAGCACGCGGACGCGGGCGCCGGTCGCGGCCGCGTCGAGCGCGGAGGCGCGCACGCAGTAGTCGGTGGCGATCCCGGCGACGTCGATGTCGGTGATCCCGCGCTCAGCGAGCAGCGCGGCGAGCGGCTCGCCGGCCTCGAGCACGCCCTCGAACGCCGAGTAGGCGGGGCGCCCCTGGCCCTTGCGCACGTGGGCGTCGATCGCCTCCGTCGCGAGGTCCGGGTGGTAGTCGGCGCCCGGGGTGCCGGCGACGCAGTGCACCGGCCAGGTGCCGACGAAGTCGGGCTCGCCGGCCGCGAAGTGGCCGCCGTTGTCGTTGTCGCCGTCGTGCCAGTCGCGGGACGCGACGACCAGGTCGTAGTCGCCGCGGTGCCGGGCGAGGTGCGCGCTGATGCCCGCGGCGACCGCCGCGCCGCCGTCGACGCCGAGCGCCCCGCCCTCGGTGAAGTCGTTCTGCACGTCGATCACGAGGAGGGCGCGGGCCATGCCGCCATCCTAGGAAGGCCGATCAGCCGTTCGAGAGCTTCGCGCCGCACTCCCACGCATCCGCGGTCAGCCCGTCGAGCGCGTACTTCGTGCCCTCGCTGATGTGGCCGAGGGCGTAGAACGCGAAGGTGAGCGGGGTGCCGTCCTTCGCGTGGATGATGCCGGCGAGCGTGTAGCCGGTGTCGATCCAGCCGGTCTTCGCGTGCACCTGGCCGTCCGCGCGGGCCGCCGCGCCCTGGAAGCGGTCGGAGTAGCTGAGCGAGCCGGTGCGGCCGGCGATCGGCAGCCCGTCGTAGAGCGCACCGAGGGCGCCGTCGCGGTGCAGCACCTTCACGAACAGCTTCGTGAGGTAGTCGGGCGGCACGGCGTTGTCGTTGCTGAGCCCGGACCCGTCGACGACGCGGATGCCCGTGGTGTCGACTCCGTAGTACTGCAGGGCGCCGACCGTGCCCTGCTGCTCGGCGGAGAAGGTGTTGCCGGCGCCGGAGACGATGGCGGTCACTCGGGCGAGCGCCTCGGCGAGCGTGTTGTCGGAGACGATCAGGGTCTGCTTCACGAGCGTCGAGACCGGCTGGGAGTGCACGGCGCCGAGCACCTTCGCGCCGGACGGCGCGACGCCGCGCGTCACGCTCACCGAGCCGAAGTACGAAGCGAAGGCGCTGCCCGCCCGGCCGACCGGGTCGGTGCTGCGGTGCGAGACGGTGGCGTAGGCGTTGTCGCGGTCCCCGTCGACCATGAGGGCGGTCATCTTCGGGGTGGTGCCCTGGATGCGCTCCGCCACGTCCCACGACGGCTGCCATGACGGGCCGCCGAAGTACGACGAGTCGAGCACGATGCGGGTGATCCGCTGTCCCCTGTGGGCCGGATCCTTGGCCCAGGCCGCCTTCACCTGGGCGGCGAGCGTCGCGAGGTGCGGGGCGCCCGAGTAGTAGGGCGTGCTGCCCGCAGGCGTGCGGGACAGGGTGACGTCGCCGCCACCGACGAGCACGATCTCGCCGGGGGCCTTCCCGGCGACGACCTTCGTGGTGAGGCGGTAGTCGGGGCCGAGTACGTGCAGCGCCGCTGCGGTGGTCAGCACCTTCAGCACGCTGGCCGTTCGGGAGGCCTTCGTCGCGCCGCGGCCAAAGAGCTGCTGGCCGGTGCGCGCGTTCAGCACCGCGCCCTGGAACGCGAGCAGCCGCGGATCCCGCGCGGCGGCGGCGATGGAGCAGGTGCGGGCGACGGCGTGCACCGTCGGTTTCGGCGTCGGGGTGGGCGTCACGGTCGACGTCGGGGTGGGCACGGGCATGGCCGGCGTGCTCGTGACGACGTCCGCCGCGGGACGGGCGGCGATGCTCGAGGACGGCTGCGGGGCGCCGAGCGCATGCGCGGCGCCCCAGCATCCGGCGACCACGGCGGCCGCCGCCGCACCGCCGATCATCGCTCTGGTCGTCCGCCGTCGCATCGCGTCAGTGTAGGCAGCCGGTCCACCGCCCCTTGCCGTGCTATCCGGCGCGGCGCTCCTGCGGGTACACGAGGCCGATGCGCTCCCGCACGGCGTCGAGCACCCGCATGATGCCGACCGACTGCTGCGCCGGCATCCGCTCGCTGGTGGTCCTGCCGGAGCGCACGAGCTCCTCCAGCTCGAGGGCCTGGTACTGCATGCCGCGGCCCGCCGTCTCGGGATGCGAGGTGCGGATGATGTTCCGCTGCGGGTCCAGGACCGTGTAGCCGGTGGGCGTGTACCAGGTGTGCTCGATCTCGATCGAGCCGCCCGTGCCGAGGATCACCGCGCGGTTGCTGCCGCCGAGGTTCGACGCGGCGACGAACAGCGTCGTGGCGCCGCCCTCGTGCGTGAGGGTGCCCTGCACGCGCTGGTCGACCCCGGTCGGCGTGAACGTCGCGGTCGCGTCGACGGCCGTCGGCAGCCCGAACAGGTCGACGGCGAAGGAGATCGGGTAGATGCCGAGGTCGAGCAGCGCGCCGCCCCCGAGCTCCGGATCGTTCATCCGGTGCGACGGATCGGACGGCAGGGCCTGGATGTGCTCGGCGATGAGCACCTGCGGCTCCCCGATGTCGCCGGCGGCGATCGCCGCGTGGATCTCGGCCATGTGCGGCAGGAAGCGCGTCCACATCGCCTCGAGCAGCACGAGGCCGCGCTCCTCGGCGAGCGCGACGAGCTCCTCGGCCTCCGCGGCGTTCAGCGTGAAGGGCTTCTCGACGAGCACGTGCTTGCCGTGCTCGAGCGCGACCCGCGCCGCTTCGGCGTGCGCGGGGTGCGTCGTCCCGACATAGACCACGTCGACGGTCGGATCCGCGGCGAGCTCCGCCCAGGAGCCGTGCGCGTGCGGGATGCCGTGCTCCGCGGCGAACGTCTCCGCGCGCTCCGCGGTGCGGCTGCCGACCGCGGTGACCCGCAGCCCCGCGTCCTGCAGGTCCTTGGTGAAGACCTGCGCGATCCACCCCGTCGCCAGGATGCCCCAGCCGAGCCCCTCATCCGTCATCGGTACCTCCACGCGGAGGCTAGCGGAGGTGCCTCCACCCGCTCCGGTGCGCTCTTGCGACCCCGGGCGCGCAACGAAGAAGGACCGCCCCTTCGGGACGGTCCTTCTTCGTTGAGCCGCCCGGGGGAATCGAACCCCCGACCTATTCATTACGAGTGAATCGCTCTGCCGACTGAGCTAGGGCGGCGTACGGCGCCATCGAGTGTAGTTCATCCGCCGGCGGCGGTCCGGATGGCGCGGCCTCAGACCCCCAGGGCGGCGGGGTCGCCGGAGGCGATCACGTCGGCGGCGATGTCGCGGAACTCGCGGTGGCTCGCGAGCACGGAGGCGCCGAGCGACGAGGTGCCGCCCGCTGCGACCCACCGGCTCCAGCCGTGCCGGAGCACCGCGCCGGCCATCAGCACCACCAGGCCGGCACGCTGCGCGACGGCCTGCTCGTCCACCGAGACGCCTGCGCGGTCCGCGTCGGCCCGCAGCCGGAGAGTCGCTGCGCGCACGGCGAGCTGCTGGAACCGCTGCGTCTCCGCCACCCGGAGCCCGAGCAGCTGCGGCTCCCGCTCGAGCACCTCCTTGCGCAGCCGGTGCACCTCGACGTCATCGGTGTCGTCGATGTTCGCGGCGATCATGCCCACGAGATCGGTGAGCACGTCCCGGTTCCCCGCGACGAACCGGTCGAGCTGCTCCTGCGGCACCTCGAAGGGCCCGGGAGCGCCGGCGATCGCCTCCTCCTTGGATGCGAAGTAGTTGAAGAACGTGCGCGGCGACACCTGCGCCGCACGGCAGGCGTCGTCGATCGTCGCGTTCTCGAGCCCGCGCTCGAGCGCCCCGCGGAGCAGCGCGACCTGCAGCGCCCGTCGCGTCGCCCGGCGCTTCTGCTCGCGAAGGCCGAGGCCGTCGTCGCTCATCGCCGCATCCTGCCACGGCAGGGAGAACGGCGGGAGGTCATCCGCACATCACCGGCGACGGGACCGTGCCCGCGGTGAAGAAGGCGTCGACCCGCTGGTTCACGCACGGCACGTGGTTGCGGTACGCCGTGTGCCCCTGGCCGCGCCAGCCGATCAGCACCCCGTGCTGCAGCTGCGACGCGAGGCTCTGCGCCCACGAGAACGGCGTGGCCGGGTCGCCGGTGGTGCCGAGCACCAGGATCGGCGGCGAACCCGTGGCGTGCACACGATGCTGCACCGCCGTCGGCTTCACCGGCCAGTGCGCGCACACCTGGTCCCCCAGGCTCTCCCCGGTGTCCGCGGCGCGCAGCGGATCCGCGGCCGTCAGCTGGCGTCCCTCCTCGGCGAGCACCGCGGGATCGGTCTCGACGGGCTTATCGAGGCAGTCGACGGCGTACAGCGCCTCGAACAGGTTGTCGGCGTAGCCGTGCGCCGTACGGTCCGTGTAGGAGTCGGCGAGCTCGAGCGTGGTCGTCGGGTCCCCCTTCAGCACCTGCGCGAGCGCCTGGGTGAGCGCCGGCCAGTCGCGCTCGTCGTAGAGGGCCGCGTCGATCGCGGTGCGCAGCACGGCGGAGTTCACCTTCCGGCCGTCCTTCGCCCTGAGCGGCGACTCCCGCAGGCGCACGAGCAGCGTCGCGATCGTCGCCGTCGCCTCGTCGACGGTCATCCGGTCGAACGGGCACCCGGCGGTCGCGATGCAGTGCGCGAGATAGGTCTGGAGGGCGGCGCCGAAGGCCTTCGTGTTGGCGAGGTTCTCGTCGAACGCGGTGTTCGCCGGGTCGACGGCGCCGTCGAGCGCCATGCGCCCGACACGGGTCGGGTAGCGGTCCGCGTAGAGCGCCCCGATGAGGGTGCCGTAGGAGAACCCGAAGTAGTCGAGCCTCGGCGAGCCGACGTCGCCGCGCAGCATGTCGAGGTCCTGCACGGTGCTCTCGGTGTCGACGTGCGCGAGCAGCGGTCCCGTCTTCGCCTTGCAGGCGGCGCCGAACGCGGTGTCCGTGGCCTTCACGTGCCGGGCGAGGGCGGCGCTGCCATCGGGGAGGTTCGGATCGTCGAAGAGGAACCCGTCGAGCTGCTTCGTGCCGTAGCAGTCGACGGCGGGCGTCGAGTGGCCGACCCCGCGCGGGTCCCACGCCACGATGTCGTACGAGTCGAGGAGCGACTGGTCGAAGAACGCGGATGCGCTGCCCTGCAGGAAGTCGACACCCGAGACGCCGGGGCCGCCCGGGTTCATGAACAGCGTGCCGATGCGGTGACCCGACGCCGGGTGCTGCGTGAGCGCCAGGTGGATGCGGGGACCGCTCGGGTCCTTCCAGTCGAGCGGCGCGACGGCGGTCGTGCACCGGAAGCCGTTCCCGCAGTCCTTCCACACGAGCCGCTGGCCGTAGTACGGGCGCAGCGGAGCCGCGACCGCGGTCACCGGAGCCGGCGTGGACGTCACCGTGGGCAGCGGGAAGCCGCTGCAGCCGCTCAGCAGCAGCGCCGAGGCGACGGCGAGCGCGGCGAGCGCCGCCCGCGCGCGCCTCATGCCCGCGATCTCGCCAGGACGGTGGTCACGAGGAGCGCCTCGAGCGTGAGCAGCGGGGTCACGTTGGCGGGCAGGCGGCGCCGGGCGTCGCCGATCGCGTCGAGGACCGCAAGGGTGGCGGTCGTCGGGGTGGCGGCGGCCAACCGGTCGACGCGGTCCGCCCACGCGGCGTTCACGGGCGGCAGTCCCCCGTCCAGCTGGCGAACGAGCACGTCCCGGTACACCGAGAGCAGGTCGACGAGCACGCGGTCGACGCTGTCGCGGAGGCCGCGGGTGGCCCGCCGCTTCTGATCCTCCTCGAGCTGCTTCAGCGTGCTGCGGAGCGCCGGTGGCACGGTGCCACCGGGCTCGACGCCCATCGAGCGCAGCGCGGACGCGCGCTCGGCCTCGTCGCGCTGCTCCGTGAGCGCCGCGGAGTCCGCCTTCGCCACGTCGAGCAGCCGCTGCGCCGCGCGCACGGCCTGCGGCACGCTGCTCGCGTCGAGCACGATCGAGATGGTCTCGTCACGACGGCGCCGCGCCTCGGCGTCGGTGGCGAGCCGGTGCGCCATGCCGATGTGGCTCTGCGCCTCCTCGGCGGCGCGGAGCGCGAGGGCGCGGTCGACGCCGTCGCGGCGCACGAGCAGGTCCGCGACCTCGCCGGGGTCCGGCACCCGCAGCCGCACGGTCCGCACCCGCGAGCGGATGGTGGGCAGCAGGTCTGCCTCGCTCGGCGCGCAGAGGATCCAGACGGTGCGCTCCGGGGGCTCCTCGAGAGCCTTGAGGAGCACGTTGGAGGTGCGCTCCGTCATCCGGTCGGCGTCCTCGACGACGAGCACCCGGTAGTGCGCGACGGAGGGTGAGTACTGGGCGGCCGTCACGAGCCGCCGCACCTCGTCGATGGTGATGGTGACGCGTTCGGAGGCGAGCACGGCGAGGTCGGGATGGGTGCGGGCCTCCACCTGGGCGGCGATCCGCGGATCCGTCTCGCCGTCCGGTGAGAGCAGCGCGGTCGCGAACGCGTAGGCGAGGTTCGACCGGCCGGATCCGGGTGGCCCGGTGATCAGCCAGGCGTGCGTCATCGCGCCGGTCGAGTCGGCGCCGCGATGCGCGTCGCGGGCCGCGGCGGCGATCGTCTCGATCGCCCGCTCCTGCCCGACGAGCTCCTCGAACGGCGCCGATCCGCTCATCACTCGGCCAGCAGCGGTTCGAGCGCAACGCGGATCCCGGCCTGCACCTCGTCGGCGGGCCGCGACGCGTCGACGACGAGGAACCGCCCCGGCTCCGCGGCGGCGGCGGCGAGGAACGCCTCCCGCACGCGCTGGTGGAACGCGTCGTCCTCCGCCTCGAGCCGGTCGAAGCGCGTGCGCTCGGCCCGGCGCTCCCGCCCGATGCGGGGGTCGAGGTCGAGCAGCACGGTCAGCCGGGGCAGGAGGCCGCCGACCGCCCAGAGCGAGAGGCGCTTGACCTCCTCGGGGTCGAGCACCCGGCCGGCGCCCTGGTAGGCGACGGAGGAGTCGAGGTAGCGGTCCTGCAGCACGACGTCGCCCCGGGCGAGCGCCGGCTCGACGACGGTCGCGACGTGATGCGCCCGATCCGCGGCATAGAGCAGCGCCTCGGCGCGCGGGGCGACCGGGCCCTCCCTGTGGAGCACCAGGTCGCGGATCGCGAGCCCGAGATCGGTGCCGCCGGGCTCGCGGGTGCGCACCACGGTGCGGCCGCGTTCCGTCAGCCAGGCCTCGAGCCGCTCCGCCTGCGTGGTCTTGCCGGCGGCGTCGCCGCCCTCGAGGGTGACGAAGAGCCCGTTCACGCGCTCTTCGGGGTGCGCTTCTTCGCCGGGGTCGAGCCGGTGCGGGCGCGTGCCGTGGTCTTCTTCGGCGCCGGCCCCTTCGCCCGCTTGTCCGCGAGCATCTGCACGGCGTCCGCGAACTCCACGGCCAGCGGGTCCTGCCCGCGCGGCACGGTGACGTTCGTCTCCCCGTCGGTGACGTACGCGCCGAAGCGGCCGTCCTTGATCCGGATCGGCTTGCCGCTGACCGGGTCGGCGTCGAACTCCTTCAGCGCGCTCGACGCCCGCCGCGCGCCGTACTTCGGCTGCGCGAACAGCTCGAGTGCGCTGGGCAGGTCGATCGCGAAGATGCTGTCCTCGTCGGGCAGCGTGCGGGTGTCGGTGCCCTTCTTCAGGTAGGGCCCGTACCGACCGTTCTGCGCCGTGATCGGCTCCCCGCTCTCGGGGTCGTCGCCGACCGCGCGCGGCAGGTCGAGCAGCTGCACCGCGGTGGGGAGGTCGACCGAGTCGGGCGACATGGACTTGAACAGCGACGCGGTGCGCGGCTTCGGCGCACCCTTCTTCGCGGCCTCGTCCTCGGGGATCAGCTCGGTGACGTACGGCCCGTAGCGGCCGTCCTTCGCGACGATCGTGCGGCCGGTCTCCGGGTGCGCGCCGAGCACCCGGTCCTCCTGCGGCGGCGCCGAGACGAGCTCGCGCGCCTTCGCCTCGGTGAGCTCGTCGGGTGCGAGGTCCGGCGGCAGGTTGACCCGCCGCGGGGTGCTCGTCTCCTTCAGCTCACCGCTCTCGGGGTCGACTGCCGGCTCGCCGGGCTCCACGACCTCGAGGTACGGCCCGTACTTGCCGATGCGGAGCGTGATGTCGTCGGACAGGCGGATGGAGTTGATCGACTTCGCGTCGATGTCGCCGAGGTTGTCGACGACGCCGCGGAGGCCCGGGTGGCCGGCGACGCCGAAGTAGAACTCGCGCAGCCAGTCGACACGGTCCCGCTCGCCGTCGGCGATCCGGTCGAGGTCGTTCTCCATCTCGGCGGTGAAGTCGTAGGCGACGAGGTCCCCGAAGAAGTCCTCGAGCAGGCGGACCACGGAGAACGCGATCCAGTTCGGCACGAGGGCGGTGCCGCGGGCGCTCACGTAGCCGCGGTCGACGATGGTGGAGAGGATCGACGCGTAGGTGGAGGGACGCCCGATGCCGAGCTCCTCGAGGGCCTTCACCAGGCTCGCTTCCGTGTAGCGCGGCGGTGGGCTCGTCTCGTGCCCGTTGGCCTCGGGCTCGCGGGGCGTCAGCGCCTGGCCGGTCGCGAGCTGCGGCAGCTTCGCATCGGCCTCGGAGTCCGCGTTGCGCTCCTCGTCGCGGCCCTCCTCGTAGGCGAGCAGGAAGCCGCGGACCGTGATGACGGTGCCGCTCGCGGTGAACTCCGCGTTGCGGCCGCCGGCGGTGACGCCGACCACGACGGTGGCTGTCGAGCCGCGGGCGTCGACCATCTGCGACGCGACCGTGCGCCGCCAGATGAGCTCGTAGAGCCGCAGGTCGTTCGTGCCGAGGGTGCCGCGGAGCTCGTCGGGGGTGCGGAAGGTGTCGCCGGACGGGCGGATGGCCTCGTGGGCCTCCTGCGCGTTCTTCGAGCGGCCGGAGTAGGTGCGGGGCGCGTCGGGCACGGTCTCGGCACCGAAGAGCCGCGCGGCCTGCGAGCGGGCGGCCTGGATCGCCTGCGCCGACAGCGACGGCGAGTCGGTCCGCATGTAGGTGATGTAGCCGTTCTCGTACAGCCCCTGCGCGACGGACATCGTCTGCTTCGCCGAGAAGCGCAGCTTGCGGGCCGCCTCCTGCTGGAGCGTGGAGGTCGTGAACGGCGCGGCGGGACGACGCGTGTACGGCTTCGACTCCACCGAGAGCACGATGCCCTGCGGCTGCTCCTGCTCGATCGCCGTGACGAGGCCGCGAGCGGACTCGCCGTCGAGCAGCAGGGCCTCGCCCTTCAGCCGTCCGCGGTCGTCGAAGTCGCGGCCGGTCGCGATGCGGCGGCCGTCGAGCCGGGCGAGCCGTGCGGCGAAGTCCTGGCCGGTCTCTGGGGCGAAGCGGGCGGAGACGTCCCAGTAGCCTGCGGGCACGAACGCGAGGCGCTCCCGCTCCCGGTCGACGACCAGGCGGGTGGCTGCGGACTGCACGCGGCCCGCGGAGAGGCCCGGGCCGACCTTGCGCCAGAGCACCGGCGACACCTCGTAGCCGTAGAGCCGGTCGAGGATGCGGCGGGTCTCCTGCGCGTCCACGAGAGCGGTGTCCAGCTCCCGCGTGTTGTCTCGGGCGTGGGCGATGGCGTCCTTGGTGATCTCGTGGAAGACCATCCGCTTGACGGGCACCTTCGGCTTCAGCACCTCGAGGAGGTGCCACGCGATGGCCTCGCCCTCGCGGTCCTCATCAGTGGCGAGGTAGAGCTCGTCCGCGTCCTTCAGCGCCCGCTTCAGGTCGGAGACCGTCTTCTTCTTCTGGTCGGAGACGACGTAGTAGGGCTCGAATCCGTTCTCGACGTCCACTGAGAACTTGCCCATCGAGCCCTTCTTCAGCTCCGCGGGCAGGTTCTTGGGCTCGATGAGGTCACGGATGTGGCCCACCGAGGCCTGCACCTCGTACTCGGGCCCGAGGTACTTCGCGATCGTCTTCGCCTTCGCGGGCGACTCGACGATCACCAGCTTCTTCGTGCCGGGCACGGTCCTCCTTCTTCGAACGGCTCGAGTGCTGTGCGGGCCGCCGATCCCGCACACCATACACACGGCGGTCGGACCCTCCGCGCAACAAGTCGACCGACGGACGGCCGGGAGGACCCGCGTGAGCGGCCGCTGGAAGCGTCAGTCCGAGGGCCGAGACGGCCACCTCGACCCGCACGTCCGTGCCGGCCTGACGGCACCGCACGATCCGCGCGTCATCCGCCCGCGCCGTCTCCGCCGCTCGGTCGCAGGGTATCCCGGGCAGCGCGCCGAGCGCCGTGTCGGCCGCGGCGAGCGCCGCCGCGTCGGCCGCTGCGGCGGCGCGCTGGTGGGCGCCGAGCAGCACGACGACCGGCGCGAGCCCGGCGAGCAGGAGGAGCATCGCGACCACGATCCCCACCGCGAGCACCGTCGCCGAGCCGGACTCCGACCGGCGGCTCACGGTGCGAGCGCGCAGGCGGTGCCGACCACCGGCACGGCGAGCCCCAGGATCCTCGCCGGCGCTCCGGTGTGCGCGCAGACCAGGCCGGACCGGCGATCGAAGGCCACCGATCCGGCCCCAGCAGCGACCGCGCTCGCCGTCGCGGCATCGACGGGGTCGCCTCGGGCCACGCTCCGGCTCGCCACCGCGGCAGCCGTGTCGAGCCGGGCCTGCTCGACGCCGACACGGAGCGCGCCGAGGCACGCGGCAAGCACGAGCAGCACCGCAGGCAGGGCCACGGCGAGCTCGGCGGTCACCGTGCCGGCGTCCTCCGTGTCACGCCGGCAGCGCGAGCGCATGGCGGATCAGATCCGTGAGCATGCCGCGCACCTCGTCGGACCGGAGCACCACGACGAGCAGGGCGGCGAAGCCGACCGCTGCGATCGTGGCGATGGCGTACTCCGCGGTGACCGCGCCGGACTCGTCGCGCGGATCGAGACCCGTGCTGGCCGCGAGCACCGTCGCGAGGGTGGACCGGAGCATCTCGTACCTCTTTCTCTATTGACGTGCGCACGGACAGCAGATGGTCCCGCGCCGGTCGGCGATGGGATCGCCCCTCGTGCAGCCGACCACCGGTCTCGTCACCAGACGAGGGCTGTGGAGGAGAGGACGGCAAGCCCGATGGGAAGGGCGCCGGCCAGCAGGAACGCTGGCAGCACGAGCGCACCGAGCGGGACGAGCAGGCGGGAGGCCAGTGCGGCGGCCCGGCGCCCGGCCTCGGCGAGCGCCGCGCGCCGCACCCGGTCGGCTTCGGCGTCCAGCAGCGCAGCGAGCGGGGCGCCCGAGCGCTCGGCGAACGCCAGCAGCCGGCCGACCGCGGCGACGTCGCCCGGAACGGCCAGTCCCGCAGCCGCCGCGGCTCCTTCGGCGTCGGCGAGCGCGGCAGCGGTGGGCCGTCCGGCGCGAACGGACAGCGCGACGAGCTCGAGGCCGACGCCCCGCTCCCACGGTACGGCCGAGGCCTGGCGGATGAGCCGCGCGCTCCAGTGGCGCGCCGCGAGCAGCAGCACGACGGCGAGGACCATCGCGGCGCCGCCGAGCGGGGTGGTAGCGGCGCCCGGCACGTCGAAGCCGAAGGCCCAGCCGAGCAGGGCGCACGCGGGCGGCAGCAGGAGCGTGAGGCGCGCGCTCGCCGCGGGTCCGGCGACCGAGGTGGCGACCGCCCGGTGGAGCTCGGCGGCGGCGCGCTGCCCGTCGGCGGCCCGGGTCAGCGCCTCGGCCAGCGGCGCCCCGACCGCGGCGGCGAGATCGGCGAGCAACGCCACCCTCGTCCAGTGCTCGCCGCCGGCCGAGCCCGCGATCGCGGGCAGGAGCGGCCGGCCGCGGTGTGCGGCGTCCGCGGCCGCCGCGGCCAACACGGCGAGCTCGGGCGTCTCGGCGGAGTCGGCGAGGTACCGCCAGGCCGCGTCCGGGCCGGCGCCGGCGCGCACCAGGGCGACCAGGCGGTCGACCGCGCCGGCCACGTCGTCCAGCACCTCTGCCGGGTCCGGTCGCCGCCGCCAGGGTGGGCTCATCCGGCCGGCACGATCTCGAGACCGGGACCGGCGAAGCGCCCGATGCGGTCGACGCGGCGGCGGCCGCCGTCGCGGGCGAGGTGGACGACGAGGTCGACGGCTGCCACGACCTGCCGCCCGAGGGCATCGGGCCCGAGGCCGGCCAGCGCGCCGAGCGCCTCCAGCCGCGCCCCGACCCCGGCGATACCGGTGCTGTGCAGGGTTCCCGCTCCCCCGTCGTGCCCGGTGTTCATCGCGGCCAGCAGCTCGACGATCTCCGCGCCCCGGCACTCCCCGACGACGAGGCGGTCGGGCCGCATCCGCAGCGCCTCCCGCACGAGCCGGGCGAGCCCGACGCCGCCGGCGCCGTCCGCGTTCGGTTGCCGGGCCTCGAGACCCACGACGTGCGGGTGGTCGATCACGAGCTCGGCGACGTCCTCGACCGTCACGATCCGCTCCGTCGGCGGGACCTCGGCCAGGAGTGCGGCGAGCAGTGAGGTCTTGCCGCTGCCGGCCGGGCCGCAGATGAGGAGGTTGCGCCGCTCGCCCACGGCGCTCCGCAGCCGCTCGCCCTGCTCGGGTGTGAGCATCCCGGCGCCCTCGAGGTCGGCGAGGCGCCACGGCTCGGCTCGTGCGATCCGCACGGAGAGCAGCGGCCCGGCGGTGCTGACGGGCGGCAGCACCGCATGGGCCCGGATGCCGCCGGGCAGCCGGACGTCGACGCACGGGGTCGCGTCGTCGAGGTGCCGGCCGCCGGAGGCCACGATCCCGACGGCCAGCCGCCGGGCCGCGACGGGGTCGACGGGGCGCCAGTGCGGGGAGACGACGAGTCCGGCGCCCCGGTCGAGCCACAGGCGCCCGAGGCCGTCGACGAGCAGGTCGGTGACCGCCGGATCCGCGGCGAACGGCGCGAGCGCGCCGAGCGCCCCGTGGTCGGGCACCTTCGGGCGCACCGCCATCGGTCCGGGCGTCTCCGTGCCGTCCGCCGGGGCCGCGGTGCGCCGGATCGGGACGAAGGGCTCCACCACGGGAGCACGGTACGAGGGCCGGTTCCTCGCGGCTTCAGGCGATCGCGTCGACCCTGCAGCCGACGAGTCAGGGAGCCCTGTGGAGGAGGGGACGGCCCGTGCGATCAGGAGCGGCAGCGATGCCGGGCTTCCCGGCGGTCACGGCCTCGGCGCCGGAAAAAGAAGGGGCGGCACCTATTGGGGGGAACAGGTGCCGCCTCAGCAGCGCTCGATTGGGGGGAATCGAAGGGCGCCGCAAGCCAAGCTCTTCACTCGACGGATCCGAGTGTACCCAGTTCGGGGCGCAGTGCAAGCATTGCCGCGCGGCCTGTCGCACGGCGTGTCGCCCGCCGTTCCGGGGAAGTCGCCCCCGCTCCGCCCACCCGCGCCGGGAGGACGTCACGCCGTGGCGAAGCCCGGGTGTCGCATCCCGGTGCGCCGGGGTGACGCGACCCCGCCTCGCCACTCCCGGAGCACGTCGGCAGGACATGTTCGCTGCAGCAGGAGCCGCGAGGCAGGTGAGCGGAGCCCGCCGTTCCGGGCTCACCGGAACTGGACGACGAGCTCCACCTCGACCGGCGAGCCGAGCGGCAGGGCGGCCACGCCGACCGCCGAGCGAGCGTGGCGGCCGTGCTCGCCGAAGACGTCGACCAGCACCTGGGAAGCGCCGTTGATCACGCGGGGCTGCTCGGTGAAGCCGGGCGCGGATGCGACGAATCCCGTCACCTTCACGACACGGCTGACCCGATCGAGTCCGCCGAGCACCGAGGCGACCGCGGCGAGGGCGTTCAGCGCCGCGACGCCGGCGAGGTCGGCGGCGTCCTCGACCGAGACGTCCTGGCCGAGCAGGCCGGTTCGGGCGAGCTCCCCGTCGACGAAGGGCAGCTGCCCGGCGGTCCACACCAGGTCGCCCGCGACGACTGCGGGCACGTAGGCGCCCGCCGGCGAGGCGACCTGCGGCAGCGCGAGCCCGAGCTCCTCGAGTCGGTCGGCGATCGCCATCAGGCCTGCTCCGCCGGACGCTTCAGATAGGCGACGAGGCCGCCTTCCGGGCCCTGCACGATCTGCACGAGCTCCCACCCCTGCGATCCCCACGTGTTCAGGATCGCCGTCGTGTTGTGGATCAGCAGCGGTGTCGTGGCGTACTCCCAGGCGGGCATCGGGTGACCTCCGTTTTGGGGGTTGCGGCGCGCCCCGCAGGCGCGTCGAAGCCCGTCCGTACCATCGATCCTATGTCCGCCCGCTCCGGACGCCCTCGGGGCGTCGCCTCTGCCCTGCTCGGGATGCTCGGGGTGGCCGTCGTCGCCGGACTCATGATCACGGTCGGCGTCGCCCCCGCCATCGCGCTCACCGGGGTCGGTGCCAAGAACGGCATCGGCCTCTTCGAGAACCTCCCCGACGACCTCAAGATCGCGCAGCTGCAGCAGAAGACGGAGATCTACGCGAACTCCGGCGGCAAGGCCGTGCGCATCGCGTCCTTCTACAACCAGAACCGCGTGGTCATCCCGTGGAAGGACGTGCCGACCACGGTGAAGAACGCCACCCTCGCGGCCGAGGACGTGCGGTTCTACACCCACGGCGGGGTCGACCCCACCGGCATCCTCCGCGCCCTCGTGTCGGACATCGGGCACGGCGGCCAGCAGGGTGCCTCGACGATCACGCAGCAGTACGTGAAGAACGTCTGCATCCAGGAGGCCGAGCTGCTGTCGACGCAGGCTGCGGTCGACGCGGCGTACGCGGACTGCACGGGTGGCATCAGCCGCAAGCTGAAGGAGGCCCGGCTCGCGATCGGCCTCGAGAAGAAGTACTCGAAGAACGACATCCTTCTCGGCTACCTGAACATCGCCGGGTTCGGCGGTCAGATCTACGGCATCGAGGCGGCCGCCGAGTACTACTTCCGCACCCACGCGAAGGACCTGACGAACGCGCAGGCCGCGAGCCTGATGGCGATCGTGAACGCGCCGAACGACCTGAAGATCGACGACAAGGCGAACATTCAGGCCAACACCGTCCGCCGCGACTACATCCTCGACACCGAGCTGAAGCACCACCTCATCTCACAGGCCGACCACGACGTGGCGATCAAGACGCCGGTGAAGCCGCGGATCACCCCCACGCAGACCGGCTGCGCGCAGGCCAAGGCCGCCGCCTACTTCTGCAACTACGTCGTCAACCTCGTGCGTCAGAACCCGGCGTTCGGCGCGACCGAGGGCCAGCGCTACAACAACCTGCAGAGCGCGGGCTGGAAGATCTACACCACGCTCGACCTCGACCTCGAGAACAAGGCGAAGGCCACGATGAGCCGGTACGTGCCGGCGAAGTCGCCCTCCGGCACGGACCTCGGCGGCGCGGCCGTGACGGTGCAGGTCGGCACCGGCAAGATCCTCTCGATGGTCCAGAGCAAGACCTTCAACGAGAGCCAGAGCTCCACCAAGGCCGGCTACACGACGACGGCCCTGAACTGGAACGTCGACCACGTCTACGGCGGATCCACGTACGGCTTCCAGCCCGGCTCGACGTACAAGCTCTTCACCCTGCTCGACTGGTTCAAGAACGGCCACGGCGTCTACGAGACCGTCAACGGCACCGCCCGCACCCTGCCTGCCGGCGACCTGAAGGCCTGCGGGAAGCCCGCAGGCTCCTGGCACGTGGGCAACGACGCCGCAGGTGAGGGCGGCATGCAGACCGTCTACAGCGCCACCGCACGAAGCGTGAACGGCGCGTTCGCCTCGATGGCGGAGAAGCTCGACCTCTGCGACATCCAGCAGATGTCGAAGGCCCTCGACGTGCACCGGGGCGATGGGACCGACACCGGCACGAACCCCTCCTCGATCCTCGGCACCGACACGGTGGCCCCGCTCACCATGGCGACCGCCTACGCGGGCATCGCCGACCAGGGTCTCGTCTGCTCGCCCGTGGCGATCGACAAGATCGTCACGAGCACCGGCAAGCAGGTCAACGTGCCGGCGAGCGACTGCAAGCAGGGCGTACCGAAGAACATCGCGATCGCGGCCGGCTACACGCTGCACGGCGTCTTCGGCGGCGGTGGCACCGCGGCCGGGGACGAGGGCCCGCTGAACGGAGCCTTCGGCATGGTGAAGACCGGCACGACCGACAACGCCACGAACACGTGGGAGGTCGGCGGCACGACGAAGACGACCACCGCGGTGTGGGTCGGCAACGTCAACGGCGGGACGAATCTCCGCAACGTCTACAGCTTCCCGGGGTGTGCGGGGACGGGCCAGGCTGCCCAGGCCCGCCACTGCATCTGGCAGGAGATCGCCGGCGCCAACGCAGTGAAGTACCCGGGTGACACGACCTGGCCGACGCCCGACGCCCAGTTCCTCTACGGCCAGCAGATCTCCGTGCCGAACGTGGCGGGGCTGTCGATGAGCGACGCGACCTCGACGCTGCAGAAGGCGGGCTTCACGGTGAAGACCGGGCAGCCCCAGGCGTCCGCTGTCACCGCAGGGCTCGCCGCCGGCACGAACCCCGTTGCCGGCACCGAGGCGACGCCCGGCTCGGCGATCACGCTGTTCCCGAGCTCCGGCCCGGCACCCGTGCTCCCGACCCCTGCCCCGACGCCCGGGGCGGGACAGCCCGGGGCGGTGCCGGACGTCATGGGGCACCAGGTCGGCGAGGCCGTCGGTGAGATCGAGGCGGTCGGACTCATCCCGCAGGTGAACTACTTCAAGGGCGGCCCGAACGACTGCACCGTCGGCTTCGAGAGCCCGACCGGCGGCCAGCCCGCGCCCCAGGACAAGACGGTCCACCTCATCGTCAAGGGCTCCAAGGAGCAGTGCAAGGCGTGAGCGGGCCGGTGAAGGCGGTGCTCGCGGCGGGCGCCGCCACCGCCGCCTGGGGTGTGCTCGTCGAGCGGGAGCTCTTCACGATCCGCCGCGCGACGCTGCCGGTGCTCCCCGCCGGCTCCCCCGATCTCACCGTCCTGCACCTCTCGGACCTGCACATGGCGCCCTGGCAGCGTCACAAGCAGCGGTTCGTGCGGGAGCTCGGCGAGCTCGAGCCGGACCTCGTCGTGGACACCGGCGACAACCTCGGGCATCCGATCGGCCTGCTCGGCCTCAAGGCCGCGCTCGAGCCGTTCCGGGGCGTGCCCGGGGTGCAGGTGCACGGGTCGAACGACTACTGGGCACCGGTCCCGAAGAACCCGTTCCGCTACTTCGCGGGGCCGTCCTCGTCGACACCCATGCCGCGGCGCCTCGACACCGCCGCGCTCGACGACTTCCTCGGCGAGCTCGGCTGGACCGACCTGAACAACCGGACGGCGCGGCTCACGATCAAGGGTCTGCCGATCGACCTGATCGGCGTCGACGATCCGCACCGCGAGTACGACCGTCTCGACGCGCTCGACGAGGGCGTGGCCCGGCTGCGCGCCCTCGAACCCCGTGCCGCGCTCACGCTCGGCGTCGCCCACGCGCCCTACCGCCGCATCCTGGACGACTTCACGGACCGGGGCGCGGACCTGCTGCTCGCCGGGCACACCCACGGCGGCCAGGTGTGCGTGCCCGGGTTCGGCGCCCTCGTCACGAACTGCGACATCCCCCGGCAGCAGGTGAAGGGCGTCAGCGAGTGGCGGCACGGCCCGCGCGCCGCCACGCTCAACGTCTCGGCAGGCCTCGGCACCTCGATCTACGCGCCGGTGCGCTTCGCGTGCCGCCCCGAGGTGTCGCTGCTCACCCTCACCGCTCGCTAGCGCCGAGAGAAAGGGCTGGTCAGAGGCGGCTTCACCCGCATCGTCTAGGAGCCCGTGAGGCCGTTTGCCCACATTTTGCCCACAACTGCGGGATCGATCCGCTCATTGAGGCGCCCCGCGACGGCGTCGAGGTCGTCATCGAAGAGGTCGGCGTAGACGTCGAGGGTCATGGCCGCCGAGGCGTGTCCGAGCATCCGTTGCACGGCTTTGACGTTGGCTCCGGACTGCACCGCGAGGCTGGCTGCCGTGTGCCGGAGGTCGTGCGGCGTCAGGCGCTCAAGTCCGGCTCTCCTGCTGGCGTATCCGAACCAGCCGTTGTCGTTTCGCACCCGCCGCAGGTGGCCGCCGTACTTCCCGTCGAAGACGAGGCTGTCGGGTCCTTTGCCCTCGCAGGCCCGAGCGAGCAGCGGCGCAAGCGCCTGCGGAAACGGCACCGAGCGTCGCTTGTGGGACTTCGGAGTCCCGACCTCGACGCGGTTCCCGACCTCCACGGCGTTGACCTCGACACTGATGCGGCGCCGCAGCATGTCCAGGTCCCGGACCCGCAGCCCGATGGCCTCAGCCCATCGCAGGCCCGTGTAGGCGAGGACGAGTACG
>NZ_DATBTU010000068.1:0-4876 GCF_036559085.1 Amnibacterium sp. | reverse complement strand
CGCCGCCCGGCGCTGCCCAGGGGTCGCGCGGTTCGGGGCTCGGACGCTCGTCGGGCGGACCCGTCGGCTCGTCGGTGGCCATGGGTCCTCCTCCGTCGGGGGCTGCGGCTGAAGCCTACTGAGGCTCCGCGCCCGGCGTTCGGGTGTCGTGGACGCCCTGCGCGCCGTCCCGCCGCCGGCGGGGCCCCCTGCTGACGGCGCCCCGCCTCAGGGGAACCCGACTGCCGCGTACCCGCCTCCGGAGAACTCCGCGACCGCATACCCGTCCCCGGGTGCACCTGCGCACCCGACGACGGCCCCCATCCCGCCCGTCGCCCCACCGCCCGGCGCCGGCGAACCCGCTCAGCGGGCCCCTCGCCGCAGCAACCCGGTCGGTCTCGTCGCGCTGATCCTCGCGGTCGTCGCGCTGATCCTGGCCGTGCTGCCTGTCGCGTCCTTCTTCGCCGGGCTTCCCGCGCTCGCGGCGATCGTGCTCGGGATCATCGGGCTCGTGCTGACGGGCCGCCGCCGCGGGTTCGCGCTGGCGGGCCTCATCCTCGGCGCCGTCGCGCTGATCGTCGCGATCGTGGTCTCCACCATCGCGGTCGCCGGATTCGTCCGCAACCGCGTCGGCGAGCTCCCGCAGATCACCGACTTCCCCTCGGTGCTGCCATCGGGCGGCGCGAGCAGCGGTGCCGGCCTCGCTGCCGGCAAGCACACCGTGGTCTACCGCGTCACCGGGAGCGGCACGGCCACGATCACCTACTCGACCATCGCGGACGGCAGGAGCGCCGGCGCACGGGACCAGCAGGTGACCTTGCCGCACAGCCGCACGCAGCAGCTCACCGTCACGGGCGGCGGAGGGCAGCAGCTCCTGCTCGCGGCGATCGCCCTGGACGGCAGGGCGAAGCTCGGCTGCTCCATCGAGGTGGACGGCAAGCAGGTGGCCTCGAACGAGTCGGGCTCGAGCTCCGGCGTCGAGCTCGTCACCTGCGACGCCAACCTGGGCTGACCGGCCGTCAGGGACGGATGGCGAGGACGTCGGCCACGATCTCGCCCGCGGCCCCGAGCATGAGAGCCTGCCGGTTGTCCTCGACGGTGTGGAGCACGTGCGCGATGACGGGCTTCTGCATCGCGACCACGGTCGCCCACATCGCGGGGGCAGCCGTCACGTCGAGGCCGAGCAGGTCCCAGTGGGCCGCGGTGCTCTGCAGCAGGCCGCTGTCGATGTCCGCGCCGTAGTAGAAGCCCCAGGTGCGCAGGCCCGCCGCTGAGGCCAGCCGCGCCCAGGCGGTGTTGGCGCCGGGGCTCTTCGCGACGACGTGCTCCGCACGATCCGGAACCGCGCCGCCGACGAGATCGAGCAGCTCCGGGTAGAAGTGGCTCGCTGCGGCCTTCGGATCGAGGAAGACCACGGCGTGCCCGAACTCCGCGAGGAAGTCCGCCAGGCGGAAGAAGGGGCGCGAGGGCTGGCCAGGGTTCCGCGTTCCCGCGGCGGAGATCCGGAGGCCCTCGATCTCGGCCCACGGATGCTCGGCGGCGACGAACCCGCTGGTCCCCGCGACGCGGTCGAGGGTCGCGTCGTGGGAGCCGAACCAGACGCCGTCGGACGACCGGGCCACCGACATCTCGAGCGCCCGATAGCCGTGCGCCATCGACCGCCGGTACGCGAAGGCCGACATCTCCGGCCAGTCGTCGGACCCGCCCCGGTGTGCGATGCGGAACGGCCGCTCAGCGAGCAGCTGCGCGACCGTCGTCGTCTCCAGGCGCGCGGGTCCGCTCCTGGATGTGGACGCGGAGGGGGAGGGGGCCGCCCCCGGCACCCCGGCGCGCGCGAGCAGGATCGCCGCGCTCGCGAGGCCGCCGACCGCGACGCCCACGCCGGCGGCACCGACCAGGAACGCGCGTCGCGAGGGCTCGCGTCGCTCGGCGCCCGGATCCGGCTCGGTTCCGTCGGGCATGGTTCCACCCTCGGTCATCATCGGCACCTGGGCGAGCCCCGGTGCAGGGGGCTCAGAGCAGCGCGAAGGCCGAGTAGTTGCAGGAGCTCGTCCGCAGCGACCGCTTCATCGCCGCCACCTCGCCGGCGGAGAACCTGCCGGGGGAGTAGCCGGTGAGGCTCGGGTACATCGCGTCCCGATCCGACGTGCGGTGGTCGAGGTTGAGCACGTGGCCCACCTCGTGGGTGATGAGCGACTGCCAGGTGCTGCCCGGGCCGGTCCTCGGGCCCTTGAAGCCCGTGTAGAGGAGCACGCGCCCGTAGGTCATCGCCTCGAAGGTGCTGCCGGACGGGGTGACGTACCAGGCCGCGGCCGGGCCGCCGACGCCGATCTGTCCGGGCCAGGCGAAGTGCTGCCCGGCGACGTCGTGCTTGCCGGTGAAGGCGAAGTAGATCGTCGGGGTGCGGCGGTCGAAGGTGGTCGCGTCGAAGGTGTGCGTGGTCGTGCCCGCGTAGACGAAGCCGACGCCGGTCTGCTTGCCGATCGAGCTCATCACGGACCTGATCACCGGAGTCATCCCCGCCGGCTCCCCGGCCGGGTTGATCCGGTAGGCGATCGCGCGGCAGGCGAGCCACTGCACCGGCTTGGTCGTCGCGGAGTGCTGGTAGAGCTCGTACGGATGCGGCGTGCGCGAGGAGCCCGCCGAGGCGGAGGCGCGCTCGATGCTGACGTGCTCGGGGCGCGCGGCCGGCATCGCTGCGGGTGCGGCGGTGGCGGCGACGACGGCAGCTCCTGCGGTCGCGAGCAGCGCTCGGCGCAGGAGCGGAAGCATCACGCGTCCCATCCTCCACGCGCCGGAGGGGGAGCGGAAGAGCCCTGATCGGGGGTTACTTCGGTGTAGTTCGCCGGAGCGCTGCCCCTCGTCGGGGCGGTTCCGACACGCCGTGACCGCTCCGCTGGGCGCTCCGTGCGCGTCGGATGGGAGCACCATGGGGGCATGGCGAGCGACCAGGGATCGGGCGACGGCGGCATCGTCGAGCCCACGCGCACCGGCGATCCCTTCGAGGACGGGACGCTCGAAGTGCCGAACTGCCCGGTCTGCCTGCACCGGATGGAGCCGGCGAGCACGGCCGCCGGCGGCGTCTACTGGGCGTGCACCGAGTGCGGTCAGACCCGGCTCGCTTGAGGGCGGGCGCACCTACGCGTCGGCCCCGAGCTTCGGCGTCGACTGCTCGAGCCGCCTGAGCTCCTCGTCGAACGAGAGCGACGCTGCTGCCCGGGAGCGGCCGAGCGCGAACGCCAGCGCCACGCCGGCGAGGGTCCCGAGCACGTTCCAGAGCACGTCCTGCAGCGAGGGAACACGCGTCGGGATCCAGTGCTGCGCCGCCTCGCAGACCAGGGACACGCTCGCGCCGGCGAGCAGCGCGAAGAGCGGCCGCCGGCTCCACCAGGCGAGGGCGAAGCCGAGGGGCGCGAACAGGGCGATGTTGCCGAGGTCCTCGAGCGCCCACCAGACGATCCCGCCGGCCCCGCCGGCAGCCCCGAGCTCGGGTCCGGAGGCGAGCCAGGTGATCGCCCCGTCGACGTGATGCGGCCAGAGCAGCGCCACGAGCACGGCCGCGGCAGCGCCGAGGACGACCATCTGTCGCAGGGGGAGGCGGGTGCGCCGGTTCATGGGCAGACGGTACGTCCGGAGCGGACGCGGACCGCGACGGCGCACCGTGACACGCGGCGAGGAGTTCCGGCTGTGCGGCGCTCGCCGATCCGGTTCCCTGCGCGTGCTCGACGAGCGGTCGGCCAAGGGTCTAGCGCGTCCCAGGGGCTTGTCAATCCCCTCCGGCGAACTCCGAGTCCTTCGTACCGTGGATGTCAGCGGGGGCGGCCGCTGTACCCATGTCGGCCCGCATCGAGAGGAGTTCCTTGATGGAAGAGACCCTGATCCGGTTCGTCGACTCCGGCAACGCGTCGGACGAGGTGCACACGGTGCACCTGCGCGGCGTCGGTGGTTCCGTGGACCACGGCACGATCCGCGGGCCGCTGCCCGACTCGTTCGTGTTCGACCGCACGCTGTTCCTCCGCAGCGGCTTCACGCACCGCGACGAGGGCGGCGAGCTGAACCACACCTATTACCCGGCGCCGGTGCGCCGCGGCGTCCCCAAGACGCGCCTGACCCACTGACACCTCGGGGTGCCGCGGCGCCGGGCGTCGTCCTCACGGTGGGGGACCCGGTGTGTACCCCGATCGTGGGTCTGGTCCTCCATTTGGAGGACACGTACCGTCGTCCCTGCAAGCGGAGATCCAGGCCTCTACCCAGGGCCGGCCGCTCGCGCAGTCGAAAGAAGCCGGTCATGTCGCTCACGCTCCTCGCCCCCGCCCGTCCCGCCCTCCGTCGCGCCTTCGGTGCCGAGTGGCAGCTGGACCGGGCGAACCGGCGCACGCAGCGCGACCTGGCTCGCGAGGCCGCGGCCCGCTGCCAGTGCACCGGCTGCCGGATCGAGCGCGCTCGCTGAGCTGATGGGGTCGGTTCCGATCAGGAACCTTGGGAGCCCCTGAGGGTCCGCCATTCGGCGCAGGCCCCACTCCGCTCCTGTGTTGCCATGGACGTCGGCGAAGGCCGGCTCCGCGTCCGATCTCGGATTCCCGAACCGTTTCGCCGGGAAGGCGGAACGCATGCGGGTGAGCGAGATCATGGGCAGCCGCGACCGGGGCCGTGACATGCGCCGCGTCGGCGTGGAGTTCCCGCCCGACCAGCGCTACCGCGTGATGTCCGCCGCGATCGACCTCTACCGGCACCTCGGTGTCGACGTCGAGGTGGAGGGCGAGCGGATCTACGTCTACTGCGGCGAGGCCATGGCCATGCCGATGATGGGCCTCTTCGAGCGCCGCACGGGCCGCCCCGGCTTCAACGAGTGGTGGAGCACCGGCGCCGCCGGCTGACCTCCTCCGCGATCGGCCGC